>CACENO010000008.1 GCA_902560875.1 uncultured Prochlorococcus sp.
CAATAAGCTTTCTATATTACTTTGTAGATCAATACATATCCTTTTCTCTGGATAAATAGGTTTCCAAAATCTTCTGAATGATAATTTTCTAATAAGGTAATCTGGATTTTTGATTACTTGGTAAGTAAAAATAATTATAAAAATAGCTAATAAAAACTTAAAACACTTAATGTTGTAAAAAAATAATTTTTTTAAAAAATTCACTTTCAAATAAGATCTTCCATAATTGTTTCAGGGTTGGGCTTATTTTCGTAATTCTGAGCTAATCGATATCCATCATCGTATTTTTTAAAAAGTTTCCAATTGTCAGGATGAATATGTAAAAGTGCTCCTTCCGATAGGGGCTCCAACCAATAAGTATTTAGCCATTTTGATATAAAACCCTTACGCCTCTCTCTACCAACACTACCTACCCCGACAGCAAAATCCTCTAATTTTCCATTAAACATAATAATTAAGTCTTTATGTATATCGCAAATAGATTCATATTGATCGTAATCATAATGTTGAGGAGAAAGAGCTACAAGACACTTTTCTTCTCTATTAATTATTTTATTATTTAAATAATCAGTGAACGAAAAGATTTGATTTGCTAAATCTGAAGCATCTCTTTTAGCTAGAGCAGTAGCACCAGCATCTGGACAAAGCAATATCACATTAGAATTAATACTATTGAGATTCCTAACGAGTCTTATAACTATAGGCATTAAACGCAGCCCCTCAAACTTAAGATTGATTGAGAGTCTCTTATCGTTACCCTCTAGAATTAATTTTTCTAATGATTTGATAATCTGAATTTCTGATTCTTTTAAATCTGAAGGCAAGTAATTGATCATGTTCTTATTAATTTTGGTTATCGGAGGATACTTTATCTATACATTTAATAAGGATAGCAGGAATTTGATAAATTGCATGTTCATCTAACCAGGGCCCTAGAGTAAATCTTAGCCCTGATTGCCTCCATTCTTTTTCTAAACCAATTGATTTCAAGACTTCACTATCAAGTAATTTCCCAGAATTACATGCAGTACCACTACTTGCAGAGACACCATATTTTGATAATTCCATAACAACTCTGGACCCATTAAGTGGTCTATTAGAGGTAATGTTCCCTACTAACATAGATATATGATTAAATAATCTATTACTTGGATGTCCTGTAAAACGAAGATTATCTATATTTTTAAGTTGCTCATATAAATCCTTTGTATATCTCAGAACTCTTGTATGTTCAAACAAATATTTAGAATTATTGTCTAAGTGAGAATATCCTAATTCAAGTGCTAATGCCATTCCTCCTATTAAAGAGACTGGTTGTGTTCCAGATCGATAACCATTTTCCTGCCCACCACCTGTAATTAATGGCGCTAGCTTAATTTTATCCCTCTTACAAAGTAGGAATCCAATACCTTTAGGACCTTGAAATTTATGAGAGGATCCACTTAATAAATCGACTGGTATTTCATTCCAATTAATTTTTTTGTGGCAAATTATTTGAGTAGCATCAGTATGAAATAATATATCTCTCTCATTACATAATTTTCCTATTTTTGCTATTGGTTGGATAGTACCTATTTCTCCTTGTGCCCAAGCTATTGATACAAATTTTGTCGGAGGACTTAAGAACTCATCTGCTCTATCAAAAAGAATCTCTCCATAGTTATTTACAGGCCAATATGCTATATCCCACCCATAATCTTTAAGGATATTAGCAGCAGAAATAACAGAAGGATGTTCTACAGATGAAATGACAATACGAGATGGGGGAAGATTCTTAAGTGGTCCTATAATTCCTAAATGATTAGATTCTGTAGATCCTGAGGTAAAAATTATATCGCTAATATTAGATCCTAAAATATTACATATACTCTTACGACTTCTTTCTAATGATTCTGAAGCCTTAATACCCTCATAATGAATACTTGATGGGTTTCCCCAACAGTTAGCTTCAATTTGGAGAATCCTTTTTAAAACTTCACTTCTGATTGGCGTAGTAGAGGCACCATCAAGGTAAATTTGCTTATTTTTCTCTAGGGGATACACCATAAAAATTATTTAAGTCTATTTAATTCAATTTGTCCAATATATACAAGTTCTGCTGGACCTTTCATAAATATATTAGAGTCTTTTGATTTCCAACTGATATCTAAAACTCCCCCTGGAAGTTTTACAGAGGCTTGACTTTTACATAAACCCAAAAGATGAGTTACTGCTAAGCATGCACAAGCACCTGTTCCACATGCAAGTGTTGGTCCACATCCTCTTTCCCAGACTAATACTTCGAGATATTCATTGGAGACTATATTTACAAAATGAACATTGGTATTAGATGGAAATGCACTATGCTTTTCTAATAAACTTCCCCAAGAATTAAGCTCTACATTGTTAAGATCACTGGTATATAATACTAGATGAGGATTTCCCATTCCTACTGCATATATATCATGACTTTGTTCATTTAGTTCAATAACAGCAGTTGGCAAGCCAAATTCTCCTTTTTTTAATGTTGTAGGGATATTGTCAGGATTGAAATTTGGAGTTCCCATATCAACAGTTATCAATGCCTGTGAATCTACAGATGCCTTTATATTTCCTGCCAATGTGTCAATTGATATTAATTTATCGTGATTAATTCTTTTATTTTGGAAGAGAAATTGAATCATACATCTTATTCCATTACCACACATCTCAGCCTCAGACCCATCCGAATTAAAAATTTTCATTATGAAATGATCTTCTTTTTCTGTTGATATGGCAAAAACTATTCCATCAGCTCCTATGCCAAATCGTCGATGGCATATCTGGCGAATCAATTGTGGATTTGCCATGAGACTTAGATGAGTCGATTTATTCTCTTGAACATCAAAGACGATAAAATCATTGCCTAAGCCCTGATACTTGCTGAAAATGTCCATCCCTACTGGTTTGTTATTAAATGTGCTAACTACAATTTAATTAAAAATGAGCAAAATAGGCATATTTGACTAATAAAACAATTGTACTTAAAAACTTTCCTTTGTTATGCCACGATCAATAGATAGAGTTTCTCAGACGTGAAGCAAAACAAAACCATCAATAACAACTCTGAAAACTTCATAGAGGTATACAACCCTAGTGAAGTAGAAGCCTATTGGCAAAAGCACTGGAAAGAAACTGGTTTAGATGCCACTCCAGCCCCTAATAAAGGCCAAAAGCGTTTTTATGCCTTATCAATGTTCCCTTACCCATCGGGATCCTTACATATGGGACATGTAAGGAACTACGTAATAACCGATGTAATAGCAAGGATCCAAAGAATGAGAGGCTATGCCGTTTTGCATCCAATGGGCTGGGATGCATTTGGGTTGCCAGCTGAAAATGCAGCAATAGAAAGGGGGATAGACCCAAAAGTCTGGACCGACCAAAATATATTTCAAATGAGATCACAATTAATGAAACTAGGACTTTCAATTGACTGGGAAAGAGAGCAAAGTACTTGTAATAGTGACTACTATTGTTGGACTCAATATATATTCCTTGAATTATTTGAAGCTGGACTTGCATACCAAAAAGAAGCAACTGTTAATTGGGACCCAATTGATAAAACAGTTTTGGCCAACGAGCAGGTTGATGCTGAAGGTAGATCATGGAGGTCAGGTGCAAAGGTAGAACAAAAGAAATTAAAACAGTGGTTTTTAAGGATTACAAATTATTCCGATAAATTAATAAGTGATCTTAATGAACTAGTTGGCTGGCCAGAAAAAGTCAAAACAATGCAGTTAAATTGGATAGGCAAATCAGAAGGTCTAGAAATTAATTTTGACATATTAGGAATTAAAGATATAAATATTAGGGTGTATACAACTAGACCAGATACTTTGTATGGAGTAACCTATATTGCTTTATCACCAGATAATAAAATTCTGGATCACTTAATCAACAAAGATAATAAAAAAAACTTAGACAACTTCAGAAATTCATTAGCATTACATAAGAATAAAGATAGGGAAGAGAACGATATAGATAAGAAAGGAATAAAACTAGATCTAAATGCTATCAATCCTGTAAATGGAGATAAAGTTGAGTTATGGATATCAGACTATGTGCTTTCTGATTATGGTACCGGAGCAGTAATGGGAGTGCCATCTCATGACAAACGGGACTATATTTTTGCACAAAAATATAATATCAAAAGGAAACCGGTAATTAAACCTATCAAAAACAATGTGGATTACAAAGAAGATTCAGTATGGACAGGCGAAGGAATATTATTTAATTCAAACCAATTTAATGGAATAGATAATAATATTGCAAAAAAAGAAATTATTAAATTGGCAGAATCAGAAGGTTGGGGAGAATACAAGATTCAATACCGACTAAGGGATTGGCTAATTTCTAGGCAAAGAAATTGGGGGTGTCCAATACCGATAATACACTGTAGAGAATGTGGCGCTGTAGCTGCACCTAAAGATCAACTGCCTATAGAATTAAAATACGAAGTGATCTCAAATAAAAACGATTCAAGAGAATCACAAACAAATATAAATTGCCCAAAATGTGGAAAGTTATCAACCTTAGAATCCGACACAATGGACACATTTATGTGTTCTTCTTGGTATTTTCTTAGATTTGCAGATCCAAATAATAAAAGTAAACCATTTAATAAAGAGTTGATAGATGACTGGTTGCCTGTAGACCAGTATGTCGGTGGTATTGAGCACGCAATTCTACATTTATTATACTCAAGATTTTTGACTAAAGCACTAAAAGAAAGAGGTCTAGTTGGGATTAATGAACCATTTAAAAAACTTTTAACGCAGGGTATGGTTCAAGGAATTACATATAAGAACCCAATCAATGGTAAATATATCAAATCTACGGATATCAAGGATATCAATAAGCCAATAGATCCGACAACTGGTCAAGACCTTGATATTCTCTATGAAAAGATGTCAAAGTCAAAATATAATGGAGTTGACCCTTCAGAAGTAATTATGAAATATGGAGCTGATACGGCGAGGATGTTTATTCTATTTAAAGCCCCACCAGAAAAAGATCTTGAATGGGATGATGCAGATGTAGAAGGACAATATAGATTTATTCAAAGAGTATGGAAGCTTATACATGAATACATAAACTTGTACAATTGCAAGATAAATAATTATAATCAAGACGAATCGAAGAATAAAGAATATAGCCAAATTGACAAAGATCTACGAAGATCAATACATATAGCAATAAAAAATATAAGTGAGGACCTCAGTCAAGAAGCCCAATTTAATACCGCAATTTCTGAACTTATGAAATTATCAAATTGTATGAACGAAAATATTAATAAATCTATTAGCGAAAACGTTGCAAATGAGTCAGTATCAGTACTTGTAAGACTTCTAGCTCCTTTTGCACCTCACCTTTCAGAGGAGCTATGGAATAAACTTGAAGGAAATGGTTCTGTACATTTGAGCCCTTGGCCTAAGCATTGTAATAAAGCCCTAGAAGTGGATTCAATAAACTTAGTAATCCAAATAAAAGGAAAGGTAAGAGGACATATAAATGTCCCAATAAATCTAGACAAGGAAAAATTGGAGCAAATTGCAGTTAATAGTGATATAGCAAAAAAATGGTTGCAGGGAAAAGATCCAACTAGGGTAATCGTTGTCAAAAATAAACTTGTCAACCTAGTGCCATAAATTGATTTATACGATTTTCTTTATTCTTAATGTTGTGGGTATGCCCCAATCGCCTTCTACAATATATTGATTATTATTATTAGTTAAATGCCTAGAGATCCAAAAAATTGATTCAATTGAGCTATTCTCAATATCATCTTGCAGTTCCTTAAGTGAACTAAAATTACCATCTGATAAAGAAGATATGATCTTATTTTTTAATGTTAATATTTCTGCTGCTGCCTTCTTCCCTGCCTCAACACCAGGCTGATTATATGCATTGATATCAATAAGTTCAGAATAAAAACCAACTGCTCTTTCAAATAAAGCTATTAATGCACCTAATGTTGACTCGTCTAATTGTTTAATAGTGATTGATACACTTTGCTTAGAACTATCTGATAACGCTTTGCGCGTGCCTTGTAAGAAGCCTGAAAGATATTCACCTGGATTTCTATCATCGATTGTTTTGATATCCTTATTGTCGGAAAGAACCTCAATAAACGTTACAAAGAAATTATCAATTCCATCTCGCAGTTGTTGAACATATGCATGTTGATCAGTAGATCCTTTATTCCCATAGACTGAAATTCCCTGAAAGACATTAATTCCTTGTCTATTTTGCTTTTTACCAAGGGACTCCATTACCAATTGCTGTAAATATCGACTAAATACTTCCAACTTATCTCTATAAGGAAGTACAACCATATCCCTTGTTCCCCTACCAGCACCAGAGAAGAACCAAGATGAAGCTAATAATGCCGCTGGATTATCCCGAAAGACCCTATTTCTTGTTAATTGATCCATGCTACTCGCTCCATTGAGAAATTTTCTAATGTCACAACCAATAAAAGATGCTGGTAGAAGTCCAACAACACTCGTGATACTTGTTCTACCACCTACCCAATCAGGCATATCAAAGCGTTTTAACCAATTTTGTTTTGAAGCTTTAATATCAAGTGGACTTTCTTGCATAGTTATTGCAACAGCTTGTTCAGGCCAGCTATATCCATTTTGTTCTAATCTCTCTCTTGCCTGGTCCATCGCTATTTGAGGTTCGGGTGTCCCTCCTGATTTGCTAACTGTGATAAATAATGTGGTAGATAAATTCTCATTCAGTTCATTTAATACAGAATAAATACCATCTGGATCTACATTATCAATGAAGTGCAGAGATAGTTTAGCGCCTCTATTCCTTAACGCTCTATCAATTAATATAGGGCCTAAACCACTTCCACCTATACCAATCCAAAGGACATCAGTAAAGGGGTTCCCTCTTGAATTAGTAATTAAACCTCTTGCTACTTTGTTACCAAATTCCTCAATATCCTCTATCTCATTCTGGATTTTATTTTTTAATTCTTCATTTGGTGCAATATTAGGATTTCGTAACCAATAATGTCCTACTTGCCTCTCTTCATCTTTGTTTGCTATTGATCCTGACTCTAAATCTTCCATTGCATCGAAGACAATTTGAAATCTTTCTTCGATTTTTACGAAATCTGAGTCTGAAAAATGCATCCTACTGATATCTAACCAAAACTCAAGATCCTTGTTATACCAAAGCAGATCACAAAATCTCTGCCATTGAGTCTCTGTGTTGCGTAAGGTGAAGTCTGGAATGCTCATCATTTTATTTTTCTATTAATATTTTAGTCATCACTATCTATTTCTAGTCATGGATAAAGCAAATTTGGTTAAAATTTAATACTCAAGATATTTTTGATTAGGGAAAGGAAAGTACGATTCTAGATATACAAAAAAGAAACTTAGTAAAATTTATTATTCAAATAATACTTTTCCATGAATTTCTTACTTTTATACATTGCTCACTAACCAGTTCTACAGGATGCAAATTCCATTTTGCTTCTTGCTGAGAAATCGGCTTAATTAGAACTTCTATTATTTTACCATTTCTAGAAACAAGAATTTTATTTAATTTATTTGGAATTAAAAACTGATCTACTTCTTTTGAGTTGTTAATTCTAAAGCAATTAATTGCTATTATCTCATCACTAACAATAATACCTGCATCCATTGCTGGACTATTCTTAATAGCTCTATTTACAATTACTGATCCACTATTATCATCAAGACACAGTCCAGAATGAACATATTCAACCTTAGACTGTTCTAGTGTAAAACCTATCATTGCTAATATCTTATCTAAATCTATACTATCAGGTATATCTAACCACTTATTTACCTCTTTATATAATTTAAGATCTATCTTTTTAATTAAAGACATTATATCGGACCTTGAATAACCTAAATTAGATGTACCAAATTGATTCCATGATTGTCTTAATAATGATGAAAGTGAAGAATTGAGTGTTCTTAATTTAATATCTAAACACAAAGAAAATATGGTGCCAAGACGATAATAACTAACCTGACTATTTAGACTTGCTTTTGACGATTTATATAATTTAATCCAGGCCTCCCTAGAGCTATCTGTTAATGATTGAAATTTTCTACCTGGCGTGTTAAGTAAAAAAGTTATTTCTTCAGATAAATCTTCAAGAAGTTCGTTATAACTAGACAGTCCTGCTATGAATGGAATTGTTATATCAAAATAACTGGTAATACCTTCTGCAAACCAAAGATTCTCACTGATTACTATATTATTATAGTCATATACCATAAACTCCTTAGGACGCAGCCTTCTAATATTCCATTGATGAAAATATTCATGTCCTATTAATTGTAGGAACTTCCTATATCCATTTTTAGATAAGAATTTGTCCCAGCCATACTGTAAAACAGAAGAATTATCATGTTCTAATCCTCCATAGGCTTTATCTAACATGTGTAGAACAAATGTGTATTTATCCTGTGATGGAGGATCTTCACCAAAGATCTTACAAGTAGCATTACAGATAGAGCTGATATCAGAAATAAAGTCATTAGGCCAACCTGTTGGTGGTATACCTATAGTCAGAATTTTATGATTAAAATCTCGCACTTTAAAACTACTTAAATTAAAATTTCCTGCATGCAAAGGAGCATCTACTAACTCATCATAATTCGAAGCATTAAAGTATCCATCAAATTCAAGAGGCATATATACTTTCCATTCCTTTGAACATTTGACATTTATTCTATACAATGAGTACCTATGCTCTGAGACAAGCATGATAGCTGCAGATAGGCAAAGCGAACAAAAATTAGGTTCTAGATAACAGGTTCTAACAGTTAGATTTCTAGCTTCAATGATATATTTAAGATTAAGCTCATTCTTAGTTTGAAGAGAGATATCCCACATATTAGTAGATGATCTATTTAAATTAAGAGGTCTACCATTCTGGAACAATTTTATATCATATAAAAATTGAGAATGATCTCTAACTGTATATGAACCAGGTGTCCAAATTGGAAGAGATAATTCTTGTGAATTTGATTTAGGGATCCATACGATGGAAACTTTAATCTCTTGTGTATTTGGTTGAGATAAATCAATTTCGACATCAACCAGATCTTCCATGAATTGGAATTATTTATATAGCAAATATATTCGATAATCTATTTGCTTCCGTAGAATGTTAATTAAAAATAATGTTAGAATGTCTAAAAAAATTAATGCGTGTTAATATTTAGATAACAAATAAGAATAATGACACAACAAAAATATCCATTTGCTAACAAAGTGAATGAAAACTTTAACGCCCTTGTCTCTCCTATTATTGAAGAGCCCTTAAGATTCACTCCTAAACTTAAATTAGGCGTACTAGCCTCAGGACATGGATCCAATTTTGAAGCTTTAGTTAAGTCCACAATTAATGGTCAGCTAGATGCAGATATCGAATTATTAGTAGTTAATAACTATGAATGTGGTGCCATTAGAAAAGCTAAAAAGCTACAAATAGACTATAAAATTATTGACCATCAAAAATATAAAACACGTAAAGAATTCGATATCTCGATTGTTAATGCCTTCAAAGATAGAGATGTTGAAGGAATAGTAATGGCTGGTTGGATGAGAATAGTTACATCTTCAATTATAAATGAATATAAGGATAGGCTTGTGAATATTCATCCATCATTATTACCAAGCTTTCGTGGAATTAATGCTATTGATAAAGCTTTAAATGAGAATGTATGTATAAGTGGATGTTCTGTACACATAGTAAATGAGGAAGTAGATTCCGGCCCAATACTAATTCAGGCAGCTGTCCCAGTCAAAAAAGGCGAGAAAAGAGATGAGTTGCATAATAGAATACAAGAAATGGAACATATAATTTTACCGCTAGGTGTTTCTATCGCTGCTGATAATTGGAGAAATAATAAGCCTTATGGATAAAATCCAGTTAATGGTAATCCAGTTTCCTGAGGCAAATCTGCCATTAAATTAAGATTTTGTACAGCTTGTCCAGCTTGTCCTTTGATCAAATTATCAATAGCAGACATCAATATAATCCTGCCAGTTCTGGAATCAACCTGAACAGAAAGAAAGGCCTTATTTGTATTTCTAACCCACTTTGTTGCGGGGTATGTGCCCACTGGTAATACCGAAATTGTAGGATGGTTTCTATATACTGTTTCTAACACTGTTCTACAATCTTCTGCAGTAAGCCCTGGATCTCTAAGCCTTCCATAAACTGTAGAAAGCAGGCCTCTTACCATTGGGACTAAATGAGGTGTGAATTGCACTTCTATCTTTTTTCCAGCCACTTCAGTTGCTTGTTGTTCAATTTCAGATGTATGTCTATGTCCAATAACTCCATAAGGATTTATAGACTCTGAAGATTCCGCAAATAACATACTTTGTTTAGCTGTCCTTCCTCCACCAGAAGTGCCTGTTTTTGCGTCAATTATCAATCCATCATTTTCTACTAGGCCCTGTTTTAAAAATGGTAGTAAAGGTAAAAGACTTGCTGTTGGGAAACAACCTGGACAAGAAACAATCCTTGATTTACTAATCTTTGATGGATTCCATTCAGAAAGACCATAAGTAGCTTCTAAACACAATTCCCTATCCTCACGTTTAAATTCTTCGGCCTCCTTAACATATGTTTGTTTCCAATGATCAATCAATCTGTATCTATAGTCAGCTGAAAGATCAATAACACGTATATTTTTACTTAAGAGTTCAGGTACTAATTTACTTGCCAAACCATTTGGTAGACTTAATATTGCAAAGTCTGATGAGGTAGCAATTTCATCAGCACTAAATTTATTTACTGTAGGGTCATCAGGTAACTCTAGGAAAGGACATAAGGAATTCCATTTTTTTTTAGCACTCTTTTCACCAACGAGATAACTTATCTTGAAATATGGATGATCTTTTAGAAGTCTTATCGATTGCAAACCTCCGTATCCTGATGCCCCAACAATTGCAACTCTATGAGCAGGCTTATCATTCTCTGGAAGAGATGTTGTTCTTGTTGTGTTTACCATTCCACTCTCCTATACCAATTGATCGTACTTGCGTAGATAATGAGTTAAAGCCATTGAACAGCCAGGGTCAATAAAATTGAACACAGAGGATTCCAAAGATATCCAATTTGACGAAATAGCTGACGCTCTAGCAGCTATCCGTAATGGAGAATGCGTAGTTGTAGTAGACGACGAGCGCAGAGAAAATGAGGGAGATCTTATATGTGCCGCTGAATTTGCCACTCCAGAACAAATTAATTTCATGGCTACAGAGGCTAGAGGGCTAATTTGCTTGGCTATGCAAGGGAGTCGCCTTGACCAACTTGATCTTCCTCTAATGGTTGATCAAAACACGGATGCTAATCAAACAGCATTTACTGTAAGCATTGATGCGGGCCCAGAATATGGAGTATCTACTGGGATATCAGCAGAGGATCGAGCTAAAACAATACAAATAGCGTTAAACCTAGAGACCAAACCAAAAGATTTAAGAAGACCAGGTCATATCTTCCCACTTCGTGCGAGGAATGGTGGGGTATTAAAAAGAGCTGGTCATACAGAAGCAGCTGTTGACCTATCAAAATTGTCAGGCCTTTTACCAGCAGGGGTGATCTGCGAAATCCAAAATGCTGATGGGTCAATGGCAAGATTGCCTCAATTACAGGAATATGCCAAAGAATGGGGACTAAAGCTAATTAATATAGCTGATTTAATAAGATATAGACTTGAGAATCAAAGGTTTGTACATAAGAAGGCAACTGCAAACTTACCAAGCTTATTTGGGGGATTTAATGCTATTGGTTATAAGAATGAGATAGATGGATCTGAGCATGTAGCTTTAGTAAAAGGAAATCCTGGATCACTAAAAGAACCTGTATTAGTAAGGATGCACTCTGAATGCCTAACAGGAGATGCTTTTGGCTCACTTAGATGTGATTGCAGACCACAATTAGAAGCCGCATTATCAAGAATAGAACAAGAAGGCGAGGGAGTTGTAGTTTATTTAAGGCAGGAAGGTAGAGGAATAGGACTTATAAATAAATTAAAAGCATATAGTCTTCAAGATACAGGATTAGACACAGTCGAAGCAAATGAAAAATTAGGATTTGCGGCTGACTTAAGAAATTATGGTGTGGGAGCTCAAATACTGACTGACTTAGGAATACACAGATTAAAATTACTAACGAATAATCCTAGAAAAATTGCAGGACTAGGAGGCTATGGCTTACAGGTGGAGCAGCGTGTACCTTTAGTAATATGTCCCGGGGATCACAATGCAGCCTATTTAGCTGTTAAAAAAGAAAAACTTGGTCATTTAATGGAGGAGAATTATAATATTAGCAACAATAGACTCGCTAGTTATGTAGTTATATTTTGGGACGGTTTAATTAGTGAGCAAAAACAAAAAGAATATTTTCAAAAGGCTGAAGATGTTGCTGCTAATCATAATTTGTCTTTAACCAAAGAAAGATCAGCAAGGCTATTAGCATTATGGGGTAACCCTAAATTCGTTTGGATAATCAAGTCCAAAAGTACTGATCCTGAAATAGAAGGAGATTTGAATATAAAAAGTATTGAATCATTTCTAGTCTCAATATCTAATTGGGAATCGACAACTAGAGTTGGCCTACTTCGCACAGAAAAAGAACAACAACTTATTCATCCCTCACAGAACCTAATGAACGAATCACGCAGATTAGATCAACTAAAAGAAAAACATTCATCACATCTTGAAGGGTGGGAAAACCAACCAATTACGTATATGATTATCTGGTCATAATGAAGATCTAACAAATAAGTTATATACCTCTATTTACTTTATGCAATCTAAGTACTAATAGTAACTTTAATAATTCTACTTCCATTCTTGAGTGCTAAAACAACATCCATATTGTCGGTATGTCCAAATACAGTATGAACTCCATCAAGATGCGGTTGAGGTTTGTGAACAATAAAAAATTGACTTCCACCTGTATTAGGTCCCGCATGTGCCATAGAAAGTGAACCGGAAATATGCTTCTTACTATTGATTTCACAATCTATTTGATAACCAGGACCACCTGTACCAGGAACACCCCTTTCTCCTTCTCTAGAGTTGGGGCATCCACCTTGTGCCATAAAACCATCTATTACTCTATGAAAAGTTAGACCATCATAGAAGCCCTGATTTACGAGTTTTTCAAAATTAGAAACTGTGTTAGGAGCATCCTCCATGAACAATTCAAGTTCTATTAGACCTGATTCTGTCTCCATCAATGCCTTTTTCACAAGAAGTAAGCAAAGTCAAATTATAGCTCTACAGGAAAGGAATAGCAATCTAATAAAAGAATTAAACCGATAACATATCAATTAGGGTTTTAAGAATGGATATTAATATATATGTCCTAATTCTAGAAGTGAATTTCTAATATTATTTTTATTTTCATATAAAAGTTTCCTTGATTCATTAAGGTTTAAATCTGTAATTGCCATGATTAGTGCTAATTTAACAGAACCTTCACTTTCCTTGAGCAAACTCTTACCAGTCTCTCTATCTACATTAGCAACATCCAAAAGGATTCTTAAGGCTCTATCCAATAATTTTTCATTTGTAACAGCAACATCAACCATTTTATTCCCAAATACCTTGCCGAGTTTGATCATAGTTATTGTTGAAATTATATTCAATGCCATCTTTGAGGCTGTACCAGCCTTAAGTCTTGTTGATCCAGTTAACAATTCTGGTCCTGTTATTAACCTAATATCGATATCTGCTGCAATTTCCACTTGAACCTTTGGAACACAGGAAATTGAGATAGCCAATGATCCATTCTTAATAGCATATTTTAATGCTGACAATACATACGGTGTTGTCCCTCCTGCTGTAATGCCTATAAGACAATCTTCTCTGGAAAAGGATCTAGAATTAAGATCTTTAATTGATAAGTTTTCATCATCCTCAAGGGATTCAGAACTTTTAATTAATGAAGAATAACCACCTGCAATGATTCCTTGGACAAAATCAGGATCTGTACAAAAAGTGGGTGGACATTCTGCTGCATCAAGTACACCTAATCTTCCTGAGGTACCAGCCCCTATATAGAATAGTCTTCCTCCATTCTCTAATCTATTTACAATAAGATCAATAGCCTGAGTGATTTCAGGAATAGCTTTAGACACTGCAATTTGTGGGTGAATGTCTTCTTGTGAAAATAACTCAACTAGTTGTTCTGTTGATAAAGTATCGAGATGTTCACTCTTGTAATGACTTTGTTCAGTTAGGAGTCCACTTCGATCTTCTAACATCTTCATTATTTTAAAATCTTATTCATAATAATCCTTCTAGCTTTTTTCGTATCTCATCTAAGGAATTATTTGTATCTTCTTCCTCTTGTTTATTCATTGAATTATCACCTTCCTCATTTTTCCAGGAAGATGTATCTCTATTATTTTCAGGCGGAACCAACAAGAGTCTTTCCTCATCTGTATTAGGGACAAATCCCTTTTCTACAAAACGACATTCATAACCTGACTGTTCACAAAACATTTCGATATCTACGCGATCAATAGTTTCAATGGTTGGACGAGGAAAATCCTGGGCTTCAAGTAACAAGCAATATCGCTCGGCATCATCTTGATTCTCAAACATTAAAACAATAGTTTTTCCATTTAATTCAATGGAATGAATACCTTCACTTTCTTTGCCAGAATCAAATAATAATACGTGAACAAGCATTTTAAATAGTTCTATAATTTAACGAGGATTTTTTCATTATTTCATAGTTCTTCTTTCTCATCAGATATTTCCTCAAGTCTTCTATATAAGGCTTCTTCTGCATCGCTTAAATCTTTAGGAGTAATTATTGCTATTTCCACGAACTGATCTCCAGTACGACCATCATATTCTATGCCTCTTCCCTTTAGTCTAAGCAACCTCCCACTTGATGACCTTGGTGGAACCTGAAGAGTTACTGTTCCAGATAATGTAGGTATATCTATTGCACAGCCCAATACGGCTTCATGTGGCAGAAGTTCTAAACGATAAAGAACCCTTAGTCCATCAATTCTAAGTCCTTCATCTGTTTGGACTCTTAATTGAATAAAATGATCTTTTCCACCAGGTGCAACTCCAGCCAATCTCAGGCGCCAACCATCTCCAGCTAATGGAGGAGTCTGCACTTCAACTATCTTGTTATCTGTAAGTTCTAGCTCAACATTTGTTCCAAAAAGAGCTTCGTCTGGTGTTAATTCAACCAAACTCTCTAAATCATCCTGGACTTGAACTGGCGGTGGCGAGGTAGTAGATGGAGTTGGCCACTCTCTTTCAAAATCGGTGTAAAAATCACCTTCATTTTGATCTAAGTATTCTGATGCTTCTTCATCTGGTAATTCTTGTTGTATTTGATCTGTTGAAACAGATCTAACACCAAGAACAACATCCAAATACGTCTCAAAGGGAGGGAACTCCTCAAGAAATGGATCCTGATTTGTATAATTAAACTTATTTGAATTTTCCCATTCAATTCTTTTTCTTGGATCACTTAAAACCGCATAGGCTTCATTAATTAATTTAAATCTTTCCTCTGCATGTATGTCATTTACATTTAAATCTGGGTGCCATTTTCTAGCTTCCCTACGAAAAGCGCGTTTTAGTTGATCTTGATCACTTTCTGGCGTTAGTCCTAATAAAGACCAATAATCTAGGTTATCTATTGAAGTCATTGTCCCAAGGATCTAAATCTCTACGATTAAAGTTTTCCCTTCCATATGGTCTTCTATTTGGATCATCCCAAGGATCATCTTCCCAATAGTCATCTGAAAAAAGTTCATCTTTTAAAGAGCCAAAGGTATTTTTTATTCCTTGCAAAGGATTACTATCCTGTCTTTTTTCTGCTGACAACCTTCTATTTAAACCGAATAGTGCCTCTTGAAGAGACGAGGATGCTAATTCTAATTCCTGTAGATCATTTTCTTCCAACATATCTTCTACATCTCGTATAGCCACTTCTACAGAACGCTGCTGTCTTTCTGCTCCGTAAGGACCAAGTTCTAATGCAGCATCTCTTAACCTTCTTTCTGCTTGAGCTACAAGAGTAAGTGCACTATTCCTTTGTTCAATTGATGCTCTCTTTCTTCTGTCTTCTACTGCTTTTAATTCTGCCTCCTGCAAAAGACGTTGAATTTCATCTTCATTAAGATTGGAACCTCCTTGAATATTCACAGATTGCTTACGTCCAGTTGTTCTATCGGTTGCACTAACCTCCAATAAACCATTTGCATCAATATCAAATGCAACTTGAACCTGCGGGACACCTCGTGGAGCAGGAGGTATACCAGACAAACGAAATTTACCTAAGGATTTATTATCAGCAGCCAATTGTCGTTCTCCTTGCCAAACATGTATTTCCACTGAAGATTGATTTGCTTCGGATGTACTAAAAACATCTGATTGCCTTACAGGGATTTGCGTATTTCGAGGAATAAGTACCTTCATCAAACCTCCTATTGTTTCTAACCCTAATGAAAGTGGTGTTACATCATTTAGTAATAGATCCCTTAATTCCCCAGTAATTATTCCAGCCTGAACTGAGGCTCCTACAGCCACAACTTCATCTGGATTTACAGATTGACAAGGAGGATTGGGAACTAATGTTTTAACTAATTGCCTAACCATAGGCATCCTTGTACTTCCGCCTACTAAAACAACTTCATCAACATCCTCCACAGCCCAACCTGAATCACTTAAGACAGTTTGTACAGGTACTAATAGACGATCTAAAAGATCCTTACATAGATCTTCAAAAGTAACCCGGTCAATATTAGTTTCGATATGCAGTGGGCCTTCTGAACCAGTTGCAATAAAAGGAAGAGAGATTGGAGTGCTTTGCACTCCTGATAATTCCTGCTTAGCCTTTTCAGCTGCTTCTGTAAGTCTCTGAAGAGCTTGCCTATCTCTACGCAAATCTAAACTATGTTTTTCAAAAAAAGAACTTGAAAGCCAATCAACAATTCTTTGATCAAAATCATTCCCTCCTAACTGTGTATCACCACTTGTTGCTTTCACATCAAAAACACCATTTGCAACTCTCATGAGGGAAACATCAAAAGTTCCTCCACCTAAATCAAAAACCAGTACACGTCGAGCAGAACTTTTATCAAAACCGTAAGCAAGTGCTGCTGCCGTAGGTTCGTTCAGAATTCTTTCAACATTAATACCTGCCAATCTTGCTGCATCTCTTGTTGCCTGACGTTGAGCATCATTGAAATAAGCAGGAACTGTGATTACAGCCGCCTCTACAGTTTCCCCTAAATATGTCTCAGCATCGTCTACAAGTTTACGAATAATGCTTGCAACAAGCTCCTCAGGGGCATACTCCCTTTCTGTAACTGGACAACCAATGCGTATATTTCCTTGATCATTTGCACGAACGTTATAAGGAACGGTCAATGTGTTGTCTTCTAATTCATCCCAATTCCTGCCTACAAAGCGCTTTAAGTTTGAAAAGGTATTTCTAGGACTGAGAACAAGTTGTCTTCTAGCAAGTTGACCTACCAAAAGCTCTGATTCTTTTGTATACCCAACAACAGATGGAGTTGTTCTACTACCTTCCGAATTGGCAATAACGACTGGCCTGCCTGCCTCAAGGACACCAACTACAGAGTTGGTTGTGCCAAGATCAATTCCAACAATCCGACCCATGTCCTGATTTATTGAAACCCTACGGTAACGGCACTTACAAAAAGTCCCAAGGAGTTTTGTGTAGTGATGCCCACATTATTAATTAATTCATCATGAAAAGAGTTCATGGCATTAGTTTTATAAAGATACTGCTCATTGAAAAGTGAGAAATGGCCAGTCAAGCAAATTCCTGCTTAGGCAAAGGCCTTTATCAGAAAGGTTAATAGACAATGGCTTTAAGAGATTAGCCATTGCAATGGCTGCAATGGTTGCAATAGTTCTGATTTCTATTTTTCTTGTAATCTTTCTAGGCGCATCAGAATCTATTCACCGATACGGACTCAAATTTCTAGTTATTTCTGAATGGAACCCAGTAACCGACGAATATGGAGCTTTTACTGCTATATATGGAACAATTGTGACATCAATAGCATCTATATTAATTGCCCTCCCACTAGGAGTAGGCACATCAATTGTCATAACAGAAGATATCTTACCTTCTAAATTAAGGGACTTAATTGGTTTGATGGTTGAACTTTTGGCAGCTATTCCATCTGTAGTACTTGGGCTGTGGGCAATATTTGTTATGGAACCATTCTTAAGACCACTTCTATTAGGTTTACATACAAATTTTGGCTGGATTCCTTTTCTAAGCACAGAACCAATAGGGCCAGGTATGTTACCAGCTATTCTAATTCTTGTGATAATGATACTACCAATAATTACATCAATATCGAGAGATTCACTAAAACAAGTACCAAATAAACTTAGGGAAGCTGCCTATGGAATTGGGGCAACTAGATGGGCCACAATTATTAATGTAATACTTCCTGCAGCGATTTCTGGCATAACAGGAGGAGTTTTACTAGCACTTGGCAGAGCAATGGGAGAGACAATGGCTGTAACAATGATAATAGGAAATTCTTTTAGCTTTAATTGGTCGCTACTTGCACCTGGAAACACTATTTCAGCCATGCTAGCCAACCAATTTGGCGAGGCAGATGGCAGTCAAGTTTCTTCACTTATGTACGCTGCATTAATACTAATGATCCTTACTCTAATAGTTAATATTTTAGCCCAATTAATTGTAAAAAAAATGCGTCTTAAATATTAATCATGAAAAATATATCTAAGAAACAAAAAAGTAAATATGAGAATCTATACTACCATCCTTATAAGAAAAATAATATTAAAGATAAGTTACTTACATCTATTAGCATATTATTTTCAACAATAGCTATATTACCCCTTGTTCTCGTTTTAGCATATATATTAATTAAAGGAGGTTCACTATTAAGCTATGATTTGTTAACCAATTTACCTGAACCACCAGGAGATGACATTATTAGCGCAGGTGGAATAGGTAATGCAATTATAGGCACTCTAATTATAACTATAATAGCAACATTTATATCTGTACCAATTGGTATTGGTGGAGGAATATACCTTGCAGAATATTCCAAGGGAGCTTTATTTTCCAAATTCATTAGATTCGGAACCAATGTACTATCTGGTGTTCCTTCAATTATTGCTGGAGTTTTTATTTATGGAATAATAGTCTATACAAAAATAATATTTGGCAGTAATTTTAGTGCAATTGCTGGTGGCATGGCACTATCAATTCTAATGATCCCAACTGTCATAAAAACAACCGATGAAGGGCTTAAATTAGTATCTCAAGAGTTGAGAAAAGGGGCATTAGGTGTTGGAGCATCTAAATTCGTAACCATCACTCAGATCACACTACCAGCTGCGATTAATCCAATAGCAACAGGCATATTATTAGCTATCGCAAGAGCTGCGGGAGAAACGGCTCCACTTATTTTTACAGCTTTATTCTCATTTTATTGGTCCTCAAGCCCACAATCTATTCTTGAGCCAATTGCATCATTATCAGTTCTTATATATAACTTTGCTATAGAGCCCTATAAAGCTCAAAATGAATTGGCCTGGGCGGCATCCTTTATACTAGTCTTACTGCTATTATTTCTAAACATACTTTCCAAATGGCTTAGCAAACGTACAAACCTGGAGACCTAAATTAATGAATTATACAGATAAAGCCAAAGGAATTGAAAATCAAATTGATATTCCAAATAGTGACAAAGTAGCAATTAGCATGCAAAATGTATCGATCAAATACAATAGCCAAACTGCAGTTAAAAATGTATTTTGTGATATTCCCAAAGGCAAGGTTACAGCTCTAATTGGTCCTTCCGGCTGCGGCAAGTCAACAATTTTAAGAGCTATCAATAGAATGAATGATCTTATTTCCGGATGTTCTTTAACAGGGAAAATACTTTTCGATGGATATGATTTATACAACAAACAAATAGATCCAGTTGAAGTTAGACGCAGGATAGGGATGGTTTTCCAACAACCAAATCCATTTCCAAAAACTATTTATGAAAATATTGCATTTGGAGCAAGAATAAATGGCTTCACAGGAAACATGGATGAACTAGTAGCGAATTCACTTAAAAGGGCGGCGTTATGGGGTGAATGCAAAGACAAATTAAAAGAAAGTGGCTACTCACTTTCTGGTGGTCAACAACAAAGACTTTGTATAGCAAGGACGATAGCAATAGAACCTGAAGTTATACTTATGGATGAACCTTGTTCAGCATTAGACCCTATTTCTACGTTAAAAATTGAAGAAACTATGCATGAGTTAAAGAAAAACTATACATTAATAATAGTTACCCATAATATGCAGCAAGCTTTGAGAGTTAGTGATTACACGGCATTCTTCAATGCTGAAAAAATAGATTCATCTAAATCAGGTAAAGTTGGCTATCTTGTTGAATTCAATCAAACAAATAAGATCTTCAATTCACCCAAACAAAAAGTTACAAAAGATTATATAACAGGTAAATTTGGTTGATATAAAAAAGTATTTTATTTAAATTGATTAGTTTAGATTAGAACAATTAAATACTAAAACGGAGAGGGAGGGATTCGAACCCTCGATAGAGTTGCCCCTATACAGCATTTCCAGTGCTGCGCCTTCGACCGCTCGGCCACCTCTCCAATGTATTTATTTTATAAAATCTAGCAGAACATGCAACAAATAATTTGAATAGTGAACACACATACGCAAGGATGTAAACATGTAGCTCAAAATAGTTTTCTAAAGAATAAAAATAAAGGCTTATGCTCAAATTCAAACATTTACACTAAATGAATTAACTTTATTGCCAGCCATAAATATTTAGATAGAATCTCAACTCTAAGTACTAAAAGACTTTAATCAATATAAGCTAACAAAAATCAATATAATAATGCTACAATTAGATATCTTAAATTTAGACAATAGCTTAAACTTAATTAAGATTTGGTTTCTTAGCCAATTATCTAATTTCAACTTTAATATTATGCATCAAACTATTTCGTCTATAGCTGCAAAAAAAGCTGGATTAGAGCTTGATAGTATTAAAAATTTATCTGATGTCTCTAGAAAAGCAGTAGAGCTTGGCGGAAGAATACTTATGGATCATTATGGCAAATTAACTAATATAAAGAACAAAGGCAGGTCAGGAGATCTTGTTACAGAGGCAGACCTAGAGTGCGAAAGTGAAATTATTAAACTACTGCAAAGAGAAACACCAGAAATTTCTATAATCGCAGAAGAAACAGGTACTAAAGATAGGGGGGGTAATTTATCCTGGTGTTTAGATCCATTAGACGGGACAACTAATTTTGCTCATTCATACCCTTTGTTTGGAACATCCTTAGGCCTAGTTTGGAATGATATGCCTCTATTAGGAGCAATCTCTGTACCATTTATAAATGAGATTTATTGGGCAGCTCCACAGATAGGTGCATACTGCAATCAAGAATGCATTCAAACCTCTAATTGCAAATCACTTATCGACTCACTTCTAGTTACAGGATTTGCATATGACAGATTTACCATAGAAGACAATAATTATTCAGAATTCTGTTGGATGACACATAGATCGCGAGGGGTTAGGAGAGGAGGTGCAGCAGCTATTGATCTTGCATTTGTAGCAGCAGGTCGTTTAGACGGATACTGGGAAAGAGGGCTCTCAAAATGGGACTTAGCGGCTGGAGTGGCTATTGTTGAAATTGCGGGTGGATTTATAAGTGACTATCCATCAGGTAAATTTGATCTGAACAATGGGAGAATCCTCGCCTGTACTCAAGGTATTAGTTGCCAAATGAAGAAAGAACTAGAAAAAGTCAGGCCATTAGATTGTCACTTATACGGGGCAGAAAAAACTATAGAATCTCTAAATTCAAAGAGGAGTTGAAATGGCACTCCAACCAGCATCAGGTGCAAAAGATTTAAATCCTCAGCAGGTCGAAGAAAACACTTACCTGAGTAGAAGGCTCTCAAAAATATATAAACTTTGGGGGTATGAAGAGGTTTCACCTCCAACGGTGGAAAGATTAGTAACATTAAATGCAGGGGGAGCAATAGAATTAGAGGACATAGTAAAGATTGTTGCTGACGAGCCTCTTGGTCTAAGACCTGAAATGACAGCTTCCATAGCAAGAGGAGCCAGTACAAGGCTTAACCAAGTAACCCAACCTCTTCGTTTATATGCAACTGGAAATGTTTTTGAAAAACGCGAGTCTGCAGAAGGAGGTGTATGTATAGAGGAGCATCTTCAATGCGGTGTTGAGTTGCTAGGGATAAAAGGAATAAGCGCAGAGATTGAATTATTAACCCTACTTCTAGAAGCAATGGATAATTTAAATTTATCTAACTCTAATAAACCAATTCTTCTAATAGGTCACACATCAATAATTGATTTAATAATGGAAGAAGTTGGAAAAGATGAACGTGAAGCAGTAAGAAACTATTTGATAGACTTTGATCGCCATTCGCTAGAAAATTTTAAATTTAATAGCAGATCAATACAAGAAAGAATTTTAAACCTTCTCGATTATCGAGGGTACCCAACAGAAGTAATTAGAAAGTTAGAAGACCAATACTCAAATAACAATGTTCTAAATAACATAAAGAGACTATTTAGCATGGTTGAACCTATGGCATCAGATCATGGAATTAGACTCCAACTTGATCCTACATTTATGCCACACTTTGAACTCTATAATGGAATTGTTTTTCAACTTATATGCCAAGGAAATAGCTCACCAGTTGTAATTGCGAGAGGTGGAAGATATGATGGAGTATTAGAACATTGTGGAGTAAATGCAAATAAAGCAGCAGGGTTAGGATTTAGTTTTGCAATAGATAAAATAAGAGAACTAAAAAATAATGATAGAAAGATTACGGACTCACAAACAAAAGTTTTAGTTACATACAGCAAAAATAAAACCCTTGAGGAAGCGTTTACAAGATTAAATTATTGGCACCAGAAGGGGGTAGTTGCACAAATAGAACTAAAACCATTTCATAATAAAGATGAAGCATATTTATCATGCAACTCAAATAACTCTTTCCAAATAGATTGGTTATCTTAACAACCTCTAACAAGAGAAGGCAGGAGAACTAATGTATCACCTGTAATTATTAAGCACTTTAAAAATTATAGCTTGGTACGGGGAACACAACCAAAATGAGTAGAAAGCTTAGACTCTTATTTAGTAAGATATGAAATAAAAGATTTACCATGTCAGTTCTAGAAGAAGGTCAAATCAAGATCCATACTGAGAATATATTTCCAATAATTAAAAAGGCAGTTTATTCTGATCATGAGATATTTATAAGAGAACTTATTAGTAATTCTGTCGATGCTATAAGCAAAAGGCGTATGGCATCAATGGCCGGTGACTGTGAGGATAGTGAAGTGGGAAGGGTTCAGATAAAGATAGATAGGGATAAAAAAACTTTGACAATTTCTGATAATGGAATTGGAATGAGTACTGATGAGGTAAAAAAATATATAAACCAGGTTGCTTTTTCAAGTGCCTCTGAATTCCTAGAAAAATACAAAAAGGAAAGCGAAGGGATAATCGGACATTTTGGCCTTGGTTTCTACTCAAGCTTCATGGTAGCAAAAAATGTAGAATTAATAACTAAATCTGCAATAAATAATGTTAACTCTGTGAAATGGACTTGTGATGGTTCTCCCAATTTTACTATTGTAGAAACTTCTAGAGACGAGATAGGTACAGACGTAATACTCCATTTAATGGAGGAAGAATTGGAATATTTAGAGCCCTCTAGAATAAAAACATTAATTACTAAATATTGTGACTTTATGCCAATCGAAATCCAATTAGAAGGAGAAGTTATTAATAAGATGGATCCTGAATGGAGAAAAAATGCTAAAGAGTTAGAGGATAAAGACTACATTGAATTATATAAATATCTATACCCATTTCAGGGAGATCCTCTTCTGTGGGTACATTTAAATACAGATTACCCATATAATCTTCAGGGTATTTTATATTTTCCAAAAATTACAGGTAGAGCTGATTGGGAGAAGGGCGAAATCAAACTTTACTGTAACCAGGTATTCGTAAGCGATTCAATTAAAGAAGTAGTTCCTAAATACTTGCTACCTCTTCGTGGAGTTATAGATTCGCCAGATATTCCATTGAATGTCAGCAGAAGTGCTCTCCAAACTGATAGAAGAGTTAGGTCTATAGGTAACTTTGTCGCCAAAAAAGTAGCTGACAAATTAAAAGAGGTAAAGAAAGAAAAACCAGATTTTTACTCAGAAATATGGGAATCTATTGCACCATTTGTAAAGATAGGAATTATGGAAGACGATAAATTCGCAAATCAAGTAGAAGATATAATCTTATTTAAATCGTCAATCAATGGATCGGGTGAACTAACAGATCAAGATGATGTAATACGTTCAAAGGATAATGTTTATACAACAATAAAAGGTTATACAAACAGAATCAAAGATGAAAACAAAAAAAGAATACTATATTGCACAGACGAAATTTCACAATCATCAGCACTTAATTTATGGAAATCACAAGGTCAAGAGATATTAAATGCTGAGACTGTAATAGACACACAATTTATTCCTTGGCTAGAAGAAAGACATGAAGATATTACCTTTCAACGTGTAGATTCAGAGTTGGATGACAGTCTCAAGGAAAAAGAAACAGAAATTGCTGATAAAGATGGAGAAACAAAATCTGGAGGCCTACAAGCACTAATTAAAGAATCACTCAATAACGATAAAGTGACGATTCAGGTTCAATCATTAAAAAGCGCAGATGCACCACCTGCGATAATACTATTACCTGAACAAATGAGGAGAATTAATGATATTGGAGCATTAATGGAACAGCGATTACCCGGTTTGCCTGATTTTCACGTACTACTTGTCAACATAAGGCATCCGCTAGTAAATGGGCTAATCAAATTAAAATCTGGCTCAGTTCTAGTTAATTCAACAGATAATTCATCTACAGACCTCCTATCAAAAGAATTAGCCATCCATATTTACGAAATGGCAAAACTTGGAGTTGGGGGGCTAAACCCCAATGAGATAGGCGAGTTTCAATCTAAAACATCAGACCTAATGGCTAGACTGCTTGAAAAATCCTTGTAGGTTAAAATAGTTTGTTATCATTAAGCCTTAGCTAGATTTCTAGCGTTTAAGCAGGATTGAAAAATGTCAAGGGTATGCCAACTCACAGGTACAAGAGCTAACAATGGCATGGCTGTTAGCCATTCTCATATCAGGACTAAAAAATTACAGCAAGCCAACCTGCAACAGAGGCGTCTTTGGTGGGCCGAAGGCAATAAATGGGTAAAGTTAAGGGTAACAACAAGAGCTCTTAAGACTATCCAAAAAAAGGGACTAGGGCCTTATGCAAAATCTCTAGGTGTAGACCTAAATAAAATTTGAGAAAGATCAACTAGACATAAATTAATTAATTACATATCATAGAATTAGTTTTACTAACAAAATACACATAAAATTTACTTTCAAATTGAATTACCGAATTAAATACTATTAGCCAACTTTGCATTAATTCATTATATTAATTCTCTTATCAGGTAACTACCATTTAAATGTATAAATTATACAGTCGTATAATTACAATTGACAAAATACAATTTCTAGTAAAGGCTAATCTAAGGCTTTATAAATTGCCTTAAATAAGGAGAATCTGATGAAAGTCGAAGATGGAAAAAGTAATTTTGTAATCCTCTACCACAGGACTCCTTATGAAGAAACCTTTAATAATTCAGGAGAAAGGGAATGGAAAGATCATAAAAGTCCTAATGGAATTATTCCTACGTTAAGAAACTTATTTCTTAGTAAAAGGGATGGTACATGGATCGCTTGGAGACAGGTAGAAGAAATTAAGGGCAACAAAGATGAAAGAATAGAAATGAATAAACCTGCAAAATTTACATTAAGGAGGATCCCTTTAGAAGAAGAAGAAGTGACTAGCTTTTATCACGTAACCTCTAAAGAATCTTTTTGGCCAATATTACATACTTTCCCAACTTACTTTGATGTGAACAATGCAGATTGGAAAATATTTGAAGAAGTCAACCGAAGATTTGCAAATGCTGCTTGTATAGAAGCAGGCAAGAATGCAATTGTATGGGTACATGATTATAATCTATGGCTTGCACCTGCTTTTATTAGATTACAAAGACCCGACTTGAAAATTGCTTTTTTTCATCATACACCATTTCCTGGGAATGATGTGTTTGCAATTCTTCCTTGGCGACATCAAATAATTGAAAGCCTACTCAGTTGTGATTTGGTAGGTTTTCATATACCAAGATATACAGAGAATTTTGCAAGAGCAGCCAACAGCTTAGTAGGAGCAACAAGAGGTCCCAAAAAACCGGTAGATGACAAATTTATAGCAGTTGGTAGTGCATTAACAGAGCCTAAAGACACTCCATGGTTGAGTCACGCTGGTAAGAAGATCGCCCTAATTTCATCACCTGTTGGCACTTCACCAGATGTTATTCAAAAGTTAATTAATGATCCAAAAGTACAACGATATTCTCAGGAAATAAAAGACGGTACTAAGAAAGGAAGAAAGTTAATCCTCTCAGCAAGTAGAGTAGATTATACAAAGGGTAATGAAGAACTACTTCTTGCTTTTGAAAGATTACTAGAGAAGAGAAAGGATCTCCATGGCGAAGTGGTTTTGATGATTTCTTGTGTTGCAGCAGCTTCAGGAATGAAGATCTATGAGGACACTCAAAGATCTATAGAAGAAATGGCAGGTAGAATTAATGGGCGTTTTAGTCTTATTGATTGGGTACCTATAAGAATTTCAACAAGAAGAATACCCTACGAAGAAATGATTGCCTGGTTTATTGAAGCGGACATTTGTTGGATTACACCTCTCAGAGACGGTCTGAATCTAGTTGCAAAAGAATATGCAGCAGCTAGAAAAGGAAGGGATGGGGTACTAGTACTGTCAGAATTTACAGGAGCATCTGTTCTCTTAAATGGCGCTGTATTAACAAATCCTTATTCACATAGAAGAATGGATGAAGCAATTGAAGAAGCGATTTCTATGAAAGAAGAAGAGCAGATTCTTAGAATGAAGTCTATGACAAGTGCTGTGGAATCATATACCGTCAAAAACTGGGCTGATGATCAAATTAAATATCTAGAAGGCTCCCATGATAGTTAAAAATATGAGAAGAAACATATATATTTTTATCGTAATAATATCTATCTTATCGACTGGCTTTGTACGTAGTTTAAACCTCAAAAGTCCTGAAATAATTAATATATTAATGCCCGCACCATTTGCTGAATCAACTGAAAATTTAGTAGAGACATTCAATAAAGAGAACCAAGGTAAAGTTAAAATAAAAATAACAAAAGGTCCCAGAGAAACAGAGTCAGTGTCTGACTTGGCAATAAGCAGTCTTCTTTTGGGGAATAGTCCATTCGATATTCTCTTAATTGATGTAACATGGTTGCCAAAATATGCAGCTGCAAATTGGCTCACGCCTCTAGATGAATTAATCAAAAGAGAGGACTGGGATTCATTGGCAACTGGAGCAAAATTAGGAAATACCTACAAAGAAAAAATATATAGATGGCCTTTTACTGCAGACATGGGACTTCTTTATTGGAGAAAAGATCTTATGAAAACTCCCCCAAAAACGCCAGCTGAGCTAATAGCTATAAGTAAAAAGCTGAAAGAAAATCACTCTGTAAAATATGGTTACGTATGGCAAGGCAGACAATATGAGGGTCTTAGTTGTGTATTTCTAGAAGTCATTAATGGTTTTGGGGGTAATTGGCTTAGTGAATCTAACGATGTTCAATTGACAAGCAAAGAAGCATTAAATGCAGCTAAATGGCTAAGAGAGCTGATTACTTCAGGCGCAAGTCCTGCTTCTGTTACAAATTTCTCTGAGAATGAAGCCCTACAAATTTTTCAAGCAGGGGATGCAGCATTTATGAGAAATTGGCCATATGCATGGGCAGAATTACAAAAAGAAGAAAGTTCTATTAAAGGGAAAGTGGGAGTAACTACTATGGTTTCCGAAAAGAATGTTCAACCAACATCAACACTTGGAAGCTGGGGCTTTTCTATTCTTAAACAGTCAAAACATAAAGAATTAGCCTATGAGGTAATTAATTACCTAACCTCAAAAGATGCTCAAAAAGAATTATATCTGCAGTATGGTTATACGCCTACTATGCAGCAAATTTATAAAGATAACGATAAAGAGCTTATAAATTCCGCTAATATCCTTAATGAATTAAGCAATGCATTGTCAATTGCCAAGCCAAGACCAGAAACACCGCTGTATGCTCAAATAAGTGATGTTCTGCAACGTCAATTAAGTTCTATCTTAACAACAGACAAACCAATACATGAAGCATTAGAAATAGCTAATGATAAAACCAAGATCATACTAAAATCAGCAGGAAATATATGATTTACGCCTTACTAATATTACCTGCATTAGTACTAATATTTATTGTTTTTGGATTCCCAATAATTAGGTACTTTTGGCTTAGTATACATGCTTCATCAGTACTAACAGGGCTTACGGCGACTCCTAATTATGGGGCAAACTGGATAAGATTGTTGAATGATGACCGCTTCTGGCTAGATACAATTCAAACCATAAGGTTTACAATGTGCTCTGTACTAATTGAAATAGTATTAGCTATAGTATTCGCATTAATTTTAAATCAAAATTTCAGAGGCAGAGGCTTAGTTAGATCTCTAAGTATCCTTCCTTGGGCTCTCCCAACAACAATTATGGCATTAGGTTGGCGATGGATATTTAATACTCCATACGGACCAATTGAAAGAATAGTATCAATCTTTTCAACAAATTCTATAAACATATTATCCAACCCAAATATTGCTTGGATAGCTACTGTTTTTGCCGATATCTGGAAAACTACCCCTTTTATAACGTTAATAATATTAGCAGGATTACAGACAATACCAACTGACTTATACGAAGCCTTCAAGTTAGAAAGTGGAGACAAGTTAAAATCTTTTTTCAATATAACTCTTCCATTACTTCAGCCATATTTAATTATTAGTATTATCTTTAGGTTAGCGCAAGCTTTTGGTGTTTTTGATCTTATACAAGTTCTTACATTAGGAGGTCCTGCAGGTTCAACAGAAAGTATTGGTCTCTACGCTTATCTAAATGCAATGAGATTCCTAGACTTTGGCTATAGTGCAACAATTATATTTTTTAGTTTTATTCTGCTTTCCTTGTTCTGCATTCTCGCTTGGTTATTGATAAATAAAATCAGAGATAAATATCAAAGGAACATGCTATGAAAAAAAACTACCTATTAATTACTGCATTACTTATGTGGTCATTGGCTCCATTCCTTTGGCAAGTTTATACATCTTTTAGTACTCCAGAGGCACTTATAAATCCTTTGTTGAAAGTCGGCAATCGATGGACATTGGAAAATTATATTCAGGTTATAAATTCAGAGCCACCTTTTTGGAGATATTTAATTAATAGTACAATTGTTGGAATAAATGCTACCTTAATTACTTTAATACTTGCTATACCCTCAGCCTATGCAATAAATAAAGTTAAAAATAAAATAGCTCAAAGTTTAAAGGTTTTATTACTTCTTGCCTCCTTATTCCCTTATGTTCTTTTGTTTTTGTCTTTATTAGAAATTGCTAGAAAATTTAATTTAGGCAATAGCTTAATTACCCTAAGCATTCCTTATGCAGCACTTTCATTACCCTTAGCAATATTGTTACTATCTTCGGCGTTCAAAGATTTACCAAAAGATTTAGAAGAGGCTGCAATTATTGAAGGTATTGGTATGTTCCAAAGAATCAGGTGGATTCTTATTCCTTTGATAGCACCAGCAACTGCTAGTACTGGAATTATAGTATTTTTGTTCACTTGGAATGAGTATCCAATAGCCTTAACTTGGATAAGTAATATAGATTTAATTACATTACCTGTTGCTATTGCAAGAATAGCAGGCTCCTCTGTTTATTCTATTCCTTATGGGGCCTTTGCTGCAGCAACTGTCCTGGGAGCTATTCCTCTTATGCTAATTGTTCTCTTGTTTCAAAAGCAAATCATCTCAGGCTTAACTCAAGGTGCAATAAAAGGATGACATTAACTATAAGTAAAATAAGCAGGAGAATTAATCAGAATTGGATTATTCGTGATTTAAGTTTTCAAGTTAATAAAGGAGAATGTTTAGCCCTTCTAGGACCTAGTGGATGTGGGAAAAGTAGTACCCTGAGATTAATAGCTGGATTGGATAGCCCCAATGAAGGCAAGGTTTATATAAATGATCAAGACGTTACAGATATTCCCCCTGTAGAACGCCGGATTGGAATGGTCTTTCAAAGCTACGCACTTTTCCCTCATTTATCAATTTTTTCTAACTTAGCTTTGGGACTAAAGGTAAGAGGAGTTTCAGAAAAACAACAAATAGAAAGAGTATCATCTATCTTATCTGTAGTTCAACTAGAGCACCTTTCAAATAGATTGCCATCAGAACTTTCTGGTGGTCAGAGGCAAAGAGTTGCACTCGCAAGAGCTTTATTAAGAGACCCTCATGTATATCTTTTAGATGAACCCATGAGTAATTTAGATGCACAATTGAGAGAAGAACTAAGACCAGAACTACGTCGTTTGATACTAAAAGGTTCTCAACCTGTCTTATATGTGACCCATGACCAACAAGAAGCAATGGCTATGGCAGATAGAATTGCAGTACTCAAAAATGGAGAATTAGAACAAATAGGAACACCATTAGAACTATACAAGGACCCAAAATCTTTCTTTGTTGCAAGCTTTATCGGAAGACCTCAAATCAATAAATTGCCGATAAAAAATAATATAATCAGTGCAATTAGGCCAGAAAGCATATATATAGATAGCAATGGTATCTCATGCAAAGTTATTGAAACAGAATGGTTAGGAATGAATAAATTAGTCTTTCTAGATTCAAATATTGGTAACATTAGAATGATCTGCGCTTCAAATATTAAAATAAATGAGAAGTTGTCCATTTCATGGGATAAATCAGAAGAACTTCACTTTGATGCAACTTCAGAAAAGCGATTGACTTAAAACTGCAGAGAATACAAAGGAATATTTTATAGAAAATATTATTTATTATTTCACCAAGACATTTCTATTAGTTGATAATCTAAGATTCCTCTATGCATGAACTTTCTCTTGGAACGTGGTTTATACATATAGCCACATTATTTGAGTGGTCATTAGCTATCATTCTTATTGGTCGCTTAGGCAAGTCATCTAATAATGCTGGATTAACTTGGCTAGCAATCGCAATGCTGCCTAACCTCGCAAGTGCCATGGCAGCAATTACATGGCACATCTTTGATAACACAGAAGCACTAAAAGGCTTAGTTGTACTACAGGCAGCTCTAACGACATTTGGAAATACTTGTTTGGCTCTTGCAACTTGGAACCTCTTCAGGCAAGAACGTAAGGAGTCATCAGTATGACTTTCATTGAAAATTCTCTAGATGTCCTGGCAGGCGTAGACCCAAGTCCTTTCTTTGTCCTTTCTCTTATCCCCTACCTGTTTTTTTTGTACTGGGCCCGAAAAACCTCATCAATTCCTAAAATTGCTTTCTGGGGCTTCTGCATGACGCTACTTTTTGTCTTCATGACAATAATTTTTGCGATTATTGCTAAACAGGTTTATGGAGGTGAGCTCACAGACATAGATCCGCTACATGGAGCTGCAGAGGCCTTTTTGACAGTAAGCGACGCACTAGTTGTAGTGGGCTTTTTTAGCTTTCGCCAACAGAGAGTAGTGAATAACTCTTAAGAGGCAATAAATCTTTTTGCTGAACAGCAGTTAATGCAGGAAAATAACTATGTCGCTTACGGTGTCCATGATCTCGTCCTTATTGGCAGCAGCAGACCCAGCAACTTTCTCTTGGTCCCCAAAATGTGCTGTGGTAATGATTGCTTGCAATGTACTTGCTTACGCAATTGCCAGAGCAAATATTGCCAGGCCTAATGAAGGATTTGAAATTCCAAACTCCCAATTCTTTGGTGGTATGAGCCATGCTTCAGTCGTGGCTGCAAACGCTTTAGGACATGTCTTGGGAATAGGTTCAATCCTTGGTCTTGCAGCCAGAGGGGTTCTCTAATTCAGTCAAATGAATTAGTTTCTCTGCCTTCCTAATACGTATGGCAAAAGCCTGAGGCCATAACGTTCAAATTTGTAATCAAAGAGCAACGCGCTGATTCCTTCAGCGCTAGCTTTTGATGACAAGCCATTTATCAGGTCCAACAACCGTTTATCAGCCTTTTCATCTGATAAACCTAACCAAGTTTTTCGAGCAATTCGATTAGAAATCAGCCAGCGCCATCCAAGGTGCTGGCTTACTTTTTTTGAATAATATTTATTGAGGCTTTTTATATTAGATTGACTTAAAGATTTAGCATGCAATTTATCAAATATATTTGATAATATTTCTGCGCTAGCCAAAGCATAACGAATACCTTCTCCTCCTAGCAAATTGGCTGTACTAATAGTATCTCCAACACCAAAAATCCTTCCAACAAAATGGTTTTCATGCCTTTTAATACTTGTGTTAATACTGCCTCCATGTTTATCCAAAACCTTCATTTCAGATAATTCATACTCATTAATAAGTCTTTTCAAAGACTGCATATTTGAGAGGCCTTTCTTAAATAATTTATTAGGTGGATGAACTCGGCATACACCAACTTTCAACTGATCATTTGCCATGGGAAAAATCCATCCATAACCATGTGTTATTAATTTTGATCCCAGAAAAAATGTAATTTTATTTGACCAGATATTTGATGTATTTCTATTAGCTTGAAGTATCCATTCGACTCCTGACCCTGTTAATAAGTTATGCCCTCTACTGCTAGGTATAGGTTTTGCAAATTGCTGTGGACCTATCAATGAACGTTTATGACCTGTTGCATCAACTAAATAATCTACTCGTAAATTCTTGACTTTGCCGTTAGGATCACGTAATTCAACATCAACATAATATTCAGTTTGAAAGGATTTAAGAACACTCCATCCAAATAGTGCTTTAACACCTGATTTAACAGCTGCATCCCAAAGAATCTCTCTTAACTTGGAGAAATCCAACACAGCTCCCAAATTACTGCTATTAATCCAACTATGTGATACTCCAAGAGGATCATAAATCTTCCATTCATTCCAGTATTTAGATACAGCTTGAATAGGAATAGAATTTGAAGAGATACTATTAATTGGAACTACTGCACTAGAAAAAGAATCTTTTCTAGCATTGCAAAGTCTTTCAACAATTACAACTTCTATTCCACTATTAGCAAGTCTTTCTGATAAACGACTACCAGCTGGCCCTGCACCAGCAATAAGAACTAACAAGATTTTTTTTAACCTTTAATTGATCCTGCCGGTGATGATGAACCTGAACTTATAAATGCATCATTTTTATTAAAACTAAATCTCTCAAGAATTTGATTAGACATCTGTTCGGGCGTAAGGCCTAATTCTTCCTTGCTCTGCTGTGGACTTGCGTGATGAACCAATTTATCTGGAATTCCTATCCGATGAGTAGGAATTAAGAGATTTTGATCAATAAGAGATTCAATGACAGCAGACCCAAAGCCTCCTGGGAGTGCTCCTTCCTCCATAGTGACAATTTTTCCAATTCTCCTGGCAAGGGGGTGTATTAATGCTTGATCAAGAGGCCTTAAAAATCGAGCATTGATAACGGCAGAACTAACTCCAGATTCTTTTAGTAGTTCAGCTGTTTTAACCGCTGGTGCGACCATAGAACCATATGCAACTATTAACAGGTCATTTCCTTCAATTAATAATTCACCCCGTCCAATTTTTAATGGGTCCCATCCTTCCTCCATCAAAGGAACTCCTTCTCCTGAACCCCTTGGGATACGTAAAGCAATTGGTCCATCGTGATTTAAAGATGTCACTAACATCCTTTGAAGTTCTGCCTCATCTTTAGGTGCCATCACTGTGAAGTTTGGAACTGACCGTAAATAACTGATGTCATATTGTCCTTGATGTGTAGGCCCATCTGCACCAACAATGCCAGCTCTATCAAGAACGAAAGTGACAGGTAACTTCTGAATACCAACGTCATGAATTAATTGGTCATATGCCCTCTGCAAGAAAGTGCTATAGATAGCCACCACAGGCTTCAACCCCTCACAACTCATCCCAGCAGCAAGAGTTACAGCATGCTGCTCTGCAATTCCAACGTCAACGTATTGGGAAGGTACAGCCTTTTGCAAAAGATCTAATCCAGTGCCTGTGGCCATAGCTGCCGTTATTCCAACAACCGTTGAATCCTGTTCACATAATCTGACCAGGGTCTGGCCAAAGACCTTGCTATAACTAGGAGGTTTAGGTGTCTTAGATGGACGAGATTTACCTGTAGTTAAATCAAATGCTGATTGTGCGTGATAACCAACTTGGTCTGCTTCTGCATATGGATATCCCTTCCCTTTTTTTGTAACTGTATGGACTAATACTGGACCTCCTACTCGGTGAGCGGCATTAAATGTTCTAACCATTTCAGCAATATCATGTCCATCTATTGGGCCCATATAGGTAAAACCAAGTTCCTCAAAAACAGCACCGAGCTTTGGAACAGCAAGTCTTCTCATGCTGCCAGTTAGTGACTTGTACTCGGCTGGAAGCTCTCCGCCCATAAAAGGAAGATTTTTAACACTTTCCTCAACACTGTCTGAAATGAACTTCATCGGAGGACTAACCCTCATCCGATTCAAATAACTTGATAAGGCGCCTACAGGAGGCGAGATAGACATGTCATTGTCATTAAGTACAACAACGAAAGGGGTATCAGGAAGATGTCCCGCATGATTAATGGCTTCTAACGCCATACCTCCTGTAAGTGCACCATCTCCAATTACAGCTACACACTTAAATTTTTCATTACGTTTATCACGAGCAATTGCCATCCCAAGTGCGGCTGAAATAGATGTGCTTGCATGGCCAGCACCAAAATGGTCGAACCTGCTTTCTGAACGCTTTAGATATCCAGCGACGCCTTTTTGTTGGCGAAGAGTGTCAAAAGATTGATACCTCCCCGTTAGGAGTTTGTGAGGATATGCCTGATGTCCAACATCCCAAACGACCCTATCGACATCTAGATCAAGTGTTTGATATAAAGCAATGGTTAGCTCTACAACGCCAAGTCCTGGCCCTAAATGTCCGCCGCTGGTTGAAACAACCTGCAGATGGCGCTCCCTAATCTGACAAGCAACATCCTCCAGCTCAGCCGTTGAAAGACCATGGAGCTCGTTCGGATGGGTTAAATCGCTTAAACGCATTCCCTTCCTAATCCACTCGATCAATCTAAGAGGTTTAGTCCACACTTAGGGGGTTATTGCTTAATAACTAATGCAATGTTGAAAACAACAAACATGTGATATTGCCAGAATGCCCTAATGGAAGACTATTTACAAAAGATTCTTAGAGCTCGCGTTTATGACGTAGCAGTCGAAACGCCTCTTGAATTGGCAAAAAATCTTAGTAACCGCTTCAAGAATCAAATCTTGCTTAAGCGAGAAGACCTACAGCCTGTTTTCTCCTTCAAACTGAGAGGTGCTTATAACAGAATGTCTCAGCTAAATAAATCAGAATTAGAAAAAGGAGTTATCGCTTCTAGCGCAGGTAATCATGCGCAAGGCGTTGCACTAAGTGCTTTATATCTAAAATGCAGGGCTGTAATAGTAATGCCGATAACTACACCTGCAACAAAAATAAACGCCGTACGAGGCCATAAAGCAGAAGTTGTACTTCATGGAGACACCTATGACGAGGCTTACCAGGAAGCAATCAGACTAAGCAACCTAGAAGGCCTAACGTTTATACACCCATTTGATGATCCAGAGGTAATTGCAGGCCAGGGGACAATTGCCTTGGAAATCCTTCGTCAATCTGAAAGACTCCCTCATGCGATTTATGTAGCAGTTGGAGGAGGAGGTCTTATTAGTGGAATAGCAGCCTATATAAAAAGTTTATGGCCACAAATTGAAGTTATTGGAGTTGAGCCAAAAGATGCAGCAGCAATGACTATGTCTTTAGAAGCCAATAAAAGAGTAGAGCTAAAGGATATTGGACTTTTTGCAGATGGGGTAGCAGTGAAAAAAGTTGGTAAAAATACTTTTGATTTGACAAGAAAATATGTTGATTCAATGGTAACAGTAAACACTGATGAAATTTGCGCCGCTATTAAAGATGTATTTGAAGATACTCGTTCAATACTTGAACCAGCAGGTGCTCTTGCCATAGCTGGACTAAAGTCAGATATCAATAAGCGAGGTTTAGTTGGTAAAGACCTTATAGCTGTAGCTTGTGGGGCAAATATGAATTTTGACAGACTTAGATTTGTAGCAGAAAGAGCTGAAATTGGAGAAGAAAGAGAAGTAATGCTTTCCGTTGAGATTCCTGAAAAAGCAGGAAGTCTAAGGAAACTGTGTGAAGTATTAGGCACTAGAAATCTAACAGAATTTAGTTATCGAATGTCCAGCAATACAACCGCTCAAATATTTATGGGTGTTCAAATACAAGATCCAGAGGATCGCTATGTACTTATTCAAGAGTTAAGCAATTCAGGGTTCAAAAGCCTTGACCTGAGTTCTGATGAATTTTCAAAGATGCATTTGAGACATATGGTCGGAGGACGATTGCCAATAACCTCAAATATCAACTCTTTAGTGACTTCAAAAGAGCTCCTTTATAGATTTGAATTTCCAGAAAGGCCAGGTGCCTTAATGAGGTTTGTTAATACACTTAGACCAGAATGGAGTATTAGCATCTTTCACTATCGAAATCACGGAGCAGATGTTGGAAGAATTGTTGTAGGAGTACTAGTACCAACAGAAGAAATAAATTCTTGGAATAATTTTCTTAAAGAACTTGGCTATAAAAGTTGGGACGAAACCAATAATCCTGCGTACAAACTCTTTTTAGGTGCACAAACCTGATAGTCGCGGTATTTTGATTTAGCCAGTCATTAGGCCTCATATGGCCAAAGTATCTCCTATAAACACTTCAATCCCTGACAACGATGTCTCCCTGCCAGCAAAGCTTGAGGCAATCCTCTATCTCAAAGGGAGGCCAATTTCGCTAAATGACATGGCAGAACTTTCTAAAGAATCTCGTGCTGAAGTAGAACAAGCATTGCTAGCACTCATGGCTGGTTATGCGCAAAGAGATACTGCTCTAGACATCCAAGAACAAAATGGCCTTTATAGCCTTCAATTACGTAAAGGCCTAGGCGAATTAGTTCAAAACCTTTTGCCAGTGGATCTATCCTTAGGGACCTTAAGAACTCTTGCTACCATTGCTCTAAAGAAAAGGATTCTGCAGTCAGATTTAGTTGACCTAAGAGGGTCTGGAGCCTATGACCATATAAAAGAATTAGTTTCTCAAAACTTTATTGAACGAAAACGCCAAAGCGAGGGAAGATCATATTGGTTGACTCTTTCAGAAAAATTTCACAGAACATTTTCTGTATTACCTGATATAAGTTCTATTGAAAACAAAAAAGCTGCCTAGAATTCATTCAAATTCAGATCATTATGGAAATTCTCGCAACGTTTTTACAGGTTCTAACTCAGACACTGGAAATCTATTCATTAGTCTTGATTATCAGAGTGCTTTTAAGCTGGTTTCCGAATCTTGACTGGAGCAATCCAGTTTTAAGCAGTATCAGCTCTATAACAGATCCATACTTAAATGCTTTTAGAGGGATAATTCCAGCAATTGGAGGTTTAGATATTTCACCAATACTTGCCTTTATTGCTTTGAATTTAATTCAGCAAGTGCTTGGTACAGCTGCATTATCAGTTTTTAGTACAGCCATGAATTACTAGCCTGTCAAGACTCAATAATTGGCAAGCAGCTTAAAAATTACTTCAATTTGTACAAACTTTTACATAATATTTTCAAGAATTAGAACTACATTTTTTATTTGATTTGTTTCTTTATCTATTGTCTCCATCCCCTGATATAAGACCTTTCTTTGACCGATTCTCTAGTTTTTTCAGGTTGGAATCTGCAACATCCTCTAAATCAAAGCCTAGTTCACGACTTAATTGAGCGACGTACCAAAGAACATCCCCCAACTCAAGTTTGATGGCATCTTTTGCAATTTGATCAAAAACACCATTTTTATCACGTATGACTTTTTTCACCTTTTCTGCAACTTCTCCTGCTTCTCCAGCTAGGCCAAGTGTCGGATACACAGGGTTGTTACCAACATTGGGGTACAAAGCAGTTTGACGTGCTTTGTTTTGGTACTCATTTAGATTCATAATGGAAAATCAGAATTATTCGAGGCACTAACTTTGACAAGGAAATGGTTTGTCCTGAAACGTCAATGGTTCGTTTAATGCCTGAAGTTGACCTGACAAGAAGGACAAAGATTGTCGCCACTATTGGCCCCGCGACAGAAAGTTCTGAACGCATAAAAGAGCTTGTAAAAGCTGGTGCTACAACCTTTAGGCTTAATTTCTCACATGGTGACCACAGTGAACACGCAAAGAGAATTGAAACAATACGGCAAGTTGCCAAAGAACTAGACGTTCACATTGGGATACTTCAGGATCTTCAAGGGCCCAAAATAAGACTTGGTAGATTTAAGGATGGCCCAATTACTCTTTGTTCTGGGGATAAATTCTCACTAACTTCAAAAGATGTTCCTTGTGACAAACATATAGCGACCGTTACATATGAAAAATTAGCGGATGAAGTTACAGAAGGAAGCAAAATTTTGCTTGATGATGGACGTGTCGAAATGAAGGTAATCTCTATAAATCAAATAGAACAAACTCTTTGCTGTACTGTAACAGTTGGAGGAGTTTTATCTAATAATAAAGGTGTAAATTTCCCAGATGTTCAACTATCAGTAAAGGCCCTAACGAAAAAGGATAAAGAAGATTTAGTTTTTGGACTTAACAAAGGAGTCGATTGGATCGCTTTAAGCTTTGTAAGGAATCCAGAAGATATGTATGAGATAAAAGAATTAATTAAGAATCACGGATTTAATACCCCAGTTGTCGCAAAAATAGAAAAATTTGAAGCTATCGATCAAATAGATGCAATCATTCCTTTATGTGATGGCGTAATGGTTGCGAGAGGAGATCTTGGCGTTGAGATGCCAGCAGAAGAAGTCCCATTGCTACAAAAAAGTCTTATTAGCAAGGCAAATAGTCTTGGGATACCAATTATTACGGCAACACAAATGCTTGATTCAATGGCTTCATGCCCTAGGCCTACTAGAGCTGAAGTCAGTGACGTAGCTAACGCAATTCTTGATGGAACAGATGCCGTAATGCTTTCTAATGAAACAGCAGTAGGCGATTATCCAGTAGAAGCTGTTATGACAATGGCTACCATTGCCAGAAGAATTGAAAGAGATTATCCACAACGACCTATAGAAAATAATCTTGCAAGTACTATTCCTAATGCAATAAGTGCTGCAGTAAGTAGTATTGCAAAACAATTGAATGCTGCAGCAATCCTCCCTTTAACTAAAAGTGGAGCAACCGCTCATAATGTAAGCAAATTCAGGCCTGCAACCCCTATATTAGCAATTACAAATGAACTAAGTGTTGCAAGAAGATTGCAATTAGTGTGGGGGGTCACACCACTTTTAATATCTGACCAAGAATCAACCTCTAAAACTTTTCAACTAGCAAATGAAGCAGCTCAAAAAATGAAAATATTGAAAGAAGGTGACCTGGTTGTCGAAACTGCGGGGACCCTCACAGGTGTAAGCGGATCAACAGATTTAATAAAGGTTGGATATGTCTAGGAAGTTATCTCTCACCGAAACGGTGACAATGGCAATCATAACTCTTAAATCAAATAGACTTAGAAGTGCACTTACAATGTTAGGGATTGTTATAGGTAATGCCTCTGTAATAACACTTGTAGGTGTTGGGCGTGGCGCTCAAAATTTAGCTAAGAATCAACTCAGTAATCTTGGCGCAAATGTTCTGTTTGTTGTACCTGGAAATAACGATACGAGGAGAAGAGGAGTAGCTTTTCCAAAGACTCTAGTCCTGGAAGATGCTTATGCAATTGCAGAGCAAGTTCCTACAGTTAAAAGAGTCGCACCTCAAATAACATCTAGCGAAGTAGTCCAATTTGAATCAAAAAGTTCAACAAGTTCAATCTCAGGTGTAACACCAAATTTTCTACCTGTAAGAAGTTTTGATATCTCCAATGGCAGATTTATAAATCAAAATGACGTCAACTCAGCAAGGAATGTAGTTGTAATTGGTCCTGACTTAAAAAAGAAATTATTTCCATATAGTGAAGGTATTGGGAAAAATTTAAGGATAAAAGACCAATCATTTCAAGTTATTGGGATCATGTCTCCAAAAGGAGCAGTATTTGGAAACAATCAAGATGAAAATGCATACATACCTTTGTCAACTATGGTTAGTCGTCTTACAGGAAGAGATCCAACTTATGGAGTAACTCTTAGTTTTATAAGTGTAGAAGCTAAAAATGGTAAAAGCACTAGAGCTGCAAAATTTCAAATCACAAACTTATTAAGACAGCGTCATAAAATAATTAGAGATGATGATTTCGCTGTTCGTTCTCAGAAAGATGCACTCCAAATTGTTACTACAATTACAGGTGGCCTTACTTTAATGTTAGCAGCAATTGGTGGTGTTTCACTTTTGGTCGGTGGGATAGGAATAATGAATATAATGTTAGTTTCCGTAAGTGAACGTACCGAAGAAATTGGACTCAGAAAAGCTCTTGGAGCCCGCTCATCAGATGTTCTGACACAATTTCTTGTTGAAGCTTTAATTTTATCTAGCGTTGGCGGAATACTAGGTACAACATTAGGATTAGGAGCAGTCACAGCAGTTTCATTAATTACACCATTACCAGCAACGATAGGCATAAAAGTAGTAATAACAACAGTTTCACTTTCAGGTTCTATTGGACTGATTTTTGGAGTTCTACCTGCAAGAAGAGCTTCGAAACTTGATCCAATTGTTGCCCTAAGAAGCCTTTGAAAAGGTTATATTCTTTAATTTAGTTTATTAAATAGTTTCCTTAAAATAGCTAAACAACTATAAAAAATATTTATTAAAGAATCTGTAAATTCTGTGTTCCTGTTGTTTTTAGTAGAAATTGATCACCAATCAGTTTCATATTTGTCTTGAGGTCCAGGCAGTTGGGAGTCAAATCCATTTACAATCAGCAAAACTAGTATTTTCAGATGAATCAGAGATGGCGTCTAATAGCTCTATGGCTGCTACCAATAGGCATGATTCTGCTTATTGGATGGCAAATTTTAGGAGGCTCAAACGTAAATAAAGGTTTTAGCAGTACAACTACGGCAGTTCAAACAAAGAATGCTGCAGTATCGAGGATGAGTTATGGAAGGTTTCTTGACTATGTAAATGCAGGAAGAGTAACTTCTGTAGATATATATGAAGGCGGGAGAAACGCCGTTGTAGAAGCTATTGACCCAGACCTTGATAACCGTGTTCAAAAAATTCGAGTTGATCTTCCTGGTCTTGCACCAGATTTAATTAGCAGATTAAAAGAAGAAGGTATTAGCTTTGATATTCATCCAGCAAAGACAGCACCTCCAGGGTTAGGGATACTAGGAAATCTTCTTTTCCCTTTGCTTTTGATTGGTGGTTTGATTTTGCTCGCGAGACGATCAAACTCAATGCCAGGAGGTCCTGGTCAAGCAATGCAATTTGGAAAGACCAAAGCAAGATTTGCTATGGAGGCAGAAACTGGAGTTAAATTTGATGATGTTGCTGGTGTATCAGAAGCAAAACAGGATTTACAAGAAGTTGTAACTTTCTTAAAACAACCAGAAAGGTTTACCTCCGTTGGTGCTCAAATTCCTAAAGGTGTGCTGCTTGTAGGGCCACCTGGCACAGGTAAAACTCTTTTAGCAAAAGCCATAGCAGGAGAAGCAGGAGTTCCTTTCTTTTCTTTATCTGGTTCTGAGTTTGTTGAAATGTTTGTAGGTGTTGGAGCAAGTAGAGTAAGGGATCTTTTCAAAAGAGCCAAAGAAAATAGTCCCTGTCTGATATTTATAGATGAAATAGATGCAGTTGGCAGACAAAGAGGAGCAGGAATTGGTGGAGGGAATGATGAACGTGAACAAACACTCAATCAATTGCTCACAGAAATGGATGGATTTGAAGGGAATAGTGGCATTATTATTATTGCTGCGACAAATAGGCCAGATGTTCTTGATTCTGCCCTTATGAGACCAGGCCGATTTGATAGGCAGGTAATGGTAGATGCACCAGACATAAAAGGGAGGCTATCAATATTAAAAGTACACTCAAAAAATAAAAAATTGACAGAAGATCTGTCATTAGAAAGTATAGCCAGAAGGACGCCAGGATTTACAGGTGCAGATCTCGCGAATTTACTTAATGAAGCCGCAATTCTTACTGCTAGGAGAAGAAAAGACGCTATTAGTTTAAAAGAAATAGATGATGCAGTTGATAGAATTATTGCTGGAATGGAAGGCCAGCCACTGACAGATGGAAAATCAAAAAGATTAATTGCGTATCACGAAGTTGGACATGCCCTAATAGGAACTTTGTTAAAGGCACATGACCCTGTACAGAAGGTAACTGTTATTCCAAGAGGTCAAGCAAAAGGCCTTACCTGGTTTGCACCAGATGATGACCAAATGCTAGTAAGTAGAGCACAATTAAAAGCAAGGATAATGGGCGCTTTAGGAGGACGTGCCGCAGAAGACGTCGTATTTGGTAGAGAAGAAGTCACAACTGGAGCTGGTGGTGATATACAGCAAGTTGCCTCCATGGCTCGCCAAATGGTTACAAAGTTTGGAATGAGTGACCTAGGACCAGTTTCTTTAGAAGGTGACAGCCAAGAAGTTTTTCTAGGAAGAGATCTGATGACTCGATCTGATATCTCTGACGCAATATCACGCCAAATAGATGAGAGAGTAAGGGATATGGTAAAACTTTGCTACAAAGAGACAAGAAAAATTGTTGAAGAAAATAGAGAAGCTATTGATAAGATTGTTGAGGTATTAATTGAGAAAGAAACTATTGATGGTGAAGAGTTTAATAATATATTATCAAAATTTACAAGTATTCCAAATAAAGAGAGATACGTTCCTGCAGTATCAAATTAATATTTGTTATAAGTAGTTTGATTTCTGAAGAAAGAAATCAACTTATATTATTTATTTCTTAAGATTAATATAAACCTAAACCGGATTAACAGGACGCTTAGTTAAAACGCTGTCAATTAATCCATACTTAACTGCCTCAACGGGAGACATAAAAAAGTCTCTATCTGTATCTTCCTCTATTGTTTTAATTGGTTGCCCTGTTCTATCTGCAAGTTCATTGTTTAGTCGAGATTTTAAGAAAAGAATTTCATTTGCCTGTATCCGTATATCACTTGCCTGTCCACGTGCTCCACCTAATGGCTGGTGAATCATTATTCGTGAATGTTGAAGGCTACTTCTTTTACCTTTAGCACCTGCACAGAGAAGAAATGCTCCCATGCTGGCGGCCAATCCTACACAAACCGTATGAACATCTGGCTTGACGTGCTGCATAGTATCAAATATGCCTAAACCGTCATAAACAGAACCTCCTGGAGAATTAATATATAAATAAATATCCTTTTCTGGATCTTCAGCCTCTAGGAACAAAAGCTGCGCAACTATTCGATTTGCCGAATCATTAGTTACTGGTTCGCCTAGGAAAATAATTCGTTCTCTAAGGAGACGAGAATAGATATCAAAAGCTTTTTCACCTCGGCCTGACTCTTCAATGACAATGGGGATCATTTTGTCTTTGATCGGTTTACACGATCTTAACGACGGCAAGCGTACAGCTATGGTCAATTAAGAATTAGATCTTACTAGTCAATTGAGTGAAAGACTTACAATTGCTGACAGCAAAAGGGCTTTCCATAAAGCTTTCCCGTTCGTCATTCCACCTATATATAGGCGTGTAACAGACGAGTTACTTGTCGAACTTCATTTGCTTAGCCATCAGAAGAGTTTTAAGGTGAACCCCATCTTTGCCGTTGGGCTCAGTGAAGTATTTGACTCTTTTACTCGTGGTTACAGACCAAATAAACATTTAGAGGAACTATTTGATGCTTTGTGCAAAAGCAATGGTTTCGATCCAGCGTCTATCAGATCTCAATCTAAAAAAGTGCACGCCACATTTCAAAATAAATCTCTAATAGATATAGAAAATTGGCTTACCAGAAAAAAGGAAGGTAGCCAAGAGAACTCAGGCAAAGAATTTGATGAACTTTTAAATTGTGGAGATCATTATACGAGGCTCATTACAATAGGCCATGCTTCAATAATTAATGGAATACAAGATGAAAAACAAAGTCACGATAAAACTAAGGAAATAGTCAAAGAAATCTCTTCTTTATTAGGCTATTCATCAAATCGTGTAGATAGGGATATAAGTCAATATTCACATAATCTTGAAAAGGTTTCTCAGGCCTTGGAATTAATTAAAGAGTCAATTAAACGTGAGAGAAAAAAAAGGGAGGAAAGTTAAATTAAAAATATAGAACTTACAATCCAAATAATCTATTTATCACTTCTTCGCTTATCTTTGAAATCTATGTAAGATAGATATGCCACTGAAATAGTAACAAATATGAGGAGAGTTAAAGCAATAACACTTAAAAGTGCATTTGTAGTGATTTGGCCAAAATCAAAGTCCATAAGCCTCAGATGTCTATAGAACCATCACCATTTCTGCCCCAAACAACCATGGCAATTGAGATGGTAAATACAGCAGCTAGTGCCGCCCAAGCAAATGTGAACAACATGGCAGGATAAATTAGTTGACCAGCCTATAGGCTAGACCAAGGATACACGTCACTACATCAATAGTTATGGCGTTCTCAAAACCAAGTACAGGAACAGTACTAGAAAGGGAAAAGCAAACTGCTCGCTATCCAGAAGCTCGTGTAATTGTTCTAGACGATAACGTCAATACATTCGAGCATGTGGTTAGCAGTCTTTGGAAGATCATTCCAGGCATGACAGAAGAGCGCGCTTGGGACCTCGCACACAAAGTTGACAGAGAAGGCTCAGCAGAAGTATGGCGAGGTCCTTTAGAACAAGCAGAGTTATACCATCAACAATTATCTGGCCAGGGCCTAACAATGGCTCCCTTAGAACTTTGCTGAAAGCTAATCCAAATATGAATTAGCTTAAAATATATTCACCAAAGACTAAGAATCTAAGTTCCTATGGGTCGAACTGTCAGGACTCACAGCACATATATAAAGGGGCTAATGCCATGGTTGTTAGAACTGTCAAAGGACAAAAAGGTTCAGACAGTTACTCCAGGCGAAATCAGAAAAACCAATGGGAGATCAGAGCAATTAATAATTAAGGTCTCTACAACAATTCAAGGAGGATTTAAACTGCTTGCCAGAAAAGGCAATAGCGTACAAGAAGTATTTGTTGTGACGTCTGCAGGGAAAGAAGAATTATCCTTAAGTATTAAACAAAGTAGACCTTATGGTAAAAGAGATAAAGAGTAAATTAAACTATAGAATTTATCATTCAATCCAGATTTGTTGATAATGAAGAAAATTCAGGGATTTGATCATTAGCTAGTGATTCAATTAAATCTCGAAGCATTTCTTCCTTCACTGCATTCATAGCTTCATCGATATCTGATAATTCCTTTTGATACATTTAATCAACAAATAACTATATTATATAGTATTGGGCTTTTTCCCTGTCAGCAGCTACATTAAGCAGGCGAAACAAAATATTTAGAATCTTTTCATATTGCTAGGATTGAGTTTCTCTAAATCTCGGATAAATTAAAATATGATCATAAGCATTTTATTAGAGCTTATCTTAACTAATATTGTGAAGGCACACGATGAAAATAAAATTCAAAATATTTGTAGATACAAAAGGAATGAAACCTTATGCATAAGAACATATAAGAGTTTGCCAAACGTTTTATCCACTAAGATCGAAGACCAAAAGCCAATACAAATCAAGGTAATTCCGTATAATCCAAGATAATAAAACCTTCTTCTAATGACCATTTTAAAAGTACTAATCAAGAGGAAGCTACATCTCACAATAATCAGAAATAAGATTGAATTCAAACCGCTCTTTTGGAAAAAACCAATTATTCCATTGATTATTTTCTCGAGTTGTATTTAACATCCTTTTTTTACAGTTAATGGCCACGTAAAGAATTTGACCATTACTATTTACTGCCTTTGTAATATGGTTGTCTCCTCTAGACCTCCAAGTTTTCCAATTGAGTTTTAATGTTCCATAGCTCCGCAAGTATGACATTCCATATAGACTATTAGTATTTTTTTTAATACAACCCGAATAATCTTTACCACCTAGACATAGATCATGCAGTTCTAACTTATCATGTGAATTTACTTCCAATTGAGGATAAACAAAAGTCAGGATTGAAATAAAAGTGATAATTTTTTTATTTAAATATCTAAATGAATGCATAATCAACAAGAGATTCATTAAACAATCTTATTAAATAATTAGAAATAAGCGTATTAAATCTCATAGTTATCTTCAAATTCTTCTAAAAACCTTTTATAATCCTTATATAAATTATCAGTTTGGTCTGTAAACCCCTCTGTATCATACAAAGAGTTTAAAAGTAAATAAGTGCCCTTGGTGGGTTCAAAAGCAATTCGATATTCAGTTTGTATGTCCTCTTCCTGAATATCGTTAATAATGGCTGTAACCAACTCCACCTTTTTCATGGCCTGAGATATCTGATGTTCAAGCTCCTTGTTTAACTTCCTTCTTTTCCGTGCCATAACGGTTACTTATAATGCACAATCTCCATTCTAATCTCTATAGATAAATTAACTATTGCAAATAGAAAAATAGATATTTTTTTTATTATTGGGAATATTGTGTCTAAAATTTGTTTTATAGAAGTTTAATTTTGAAAAATTTAGGCTCTAATGAAAAGCAATTAATTAGACAATGCTAAAATTATATGACTCCTCTATTCTCTTATTGCTAGAATCTAGTTAAACCTTCACTAATATTGTTTACGAAACTGATATACCAACCAATCCAAGAGCATCTCTAATGAATAAGAAATCTACAAAATCAAACTTGCCATGGTGGGTAGAACTACTGTTTGTTCAAGTTGGATTGCCAGATAACTGGCTTAGAAGCTTTCTTAAAACCAGAAAGAGAACTATTTATCATCTAAAGAGTAACAAAGAGTATGTCTTTACTACTGTTCTATTACTTTTAACATTGGCATACATCAATCCATTAATAAAGCAAGCAAGTACTAAAAATAACTGCATCAAAAACTCTGAAAGAATTGTAAAGCTATATTCAAGTTCAGACAGTAAGCTTATCGAACAAGAATTAGACGTGCTTGGTACTCACTTCTGCAATGGTGGAACTTTAAGATAAATTCAATTTCTACTCCCATTTATTTTAACAAGGAGCCAACTTTTATAATTAGATAAAACTATAAATTTATTATAGTTATTTGATATTTCTAGGTTAACATTTCTTTTGTGTACGATTGCAAAACTTTTATTTGGCAGCGATTTTATTTGACCTTTAAAATGCTTAGACTTTGGAAGATAATATTGCATTAAAGTTTTTGTTTTGCCATTCATATTTACAATATAAATTGAATTATTATTGATAATTGAAGAAACAAAAGGATCGGTTACAAACGATTTTATTTCTTTATTCGGATTACCCATATGACCAAAGGAATATGCAAAAGAGAGGGTCACAGTTTGTACAAAAGATAAGAATGTAAATAGATATACAAATTTTTTATTAGAAATATTTTTTAGAAATAAAAGAACTCCAACCAATAAATATAAAATTGCAAGAGGGATAAATACATTAATGATTTGGATAGAGTTAGATGCATTAAAGAAATTTGTAAAATTAAAGAATTCCTCTAAAGATAAAAACAGGATGATAGCACCTACAAAAGTAAATATAAAAGAGTATTTAACTGGACTATATAAGGTTATATGCTTATATATTGATTCTAGTATGATTACAGAGTATAATGAAATAAATGGATAAAGAATTAAAGCATAATGTGCATATTTGGTAGAGACAAAAGTAAGAGAGATAAATATAAATAGAGGAGACAACAGAATATATTTTAATTTATTTATATCGCTAAAACTCACAGGCTTTATACTTATTAAGCTCAAAGGAAAAGCCAGGCAAAGAATACTAGTTGGGTAAAAGAATAAAGTTTTATAAAGTCTAAAGCCCACGACCTTATCTTTAGCGAAACCTAAAAGAGTAGAAATAGAATCAAAGCCATACTTGTTTAGGGAGAATATTAATGATAAAGCAAATGGGGAAATTCCAATAAGAATTCCAAGGAAAAAATAGAAAAGCTGTAGCTTATTTATCCTGCTCCTATTCTTATAGATATGGGGCAAGAGGGCCAATAAAGGCAGGAATGCCATTACACTTCTCAAAAAAAATGCTATAGAAAGAAATAGCCCTGAAATAAACGAATAAAAATAGATATTAGGATAATTCCTACTAATAGAAGTAGACTTAATAATAGAAAAATAGAACAATAATATAAAGAATATATAAGGAATATCAGGGCTAGCATATCTACTATATTGCATCCATAGAGGCATGCATGGAAGTAAAATAGAAGCTAAAAGAGAAAAGGGTTGAGAAACAAATAGCCGCGAAATATAATACATTATAATAGAACAACCAATTGAAAAGATTCCACTAGGGAATCGGGCTGAAAATTCACTGATTCCAAGATATTTTGTACTTAAAGCAATTAACCAATAGCTACCAACAGTTTTATGATGTGCACTATCAAAAGGTGTAAACCAATCATTTAGATCTAGTATTAATCTTGCTCGTCCTGCATATAAGCCCTCATCATGAGCAATAAGGCTCTGTGAGGAATCATTCCAATAGCCAAAGAAATAAGCAATCCCCGTATATAAAATTATAATTAATATGTTAATATTATTATTTTTTTGTATCCAGCTTATAAATGTTGAATAAAAATGCTTGAAAATAATAAATGCTTGTACCGTTTTTGAAATAATACTAGTTTCATAATTTTTTGAAGTAGAAGTATCTTTCAAATTCAACATGCAAGTAAATTGGTTAATAAGTAAATGGAATAATGACAGTAAAAATGAATTATAAGTTATAGAGATTGGGATAATATTCTTATTTTATTAGCTTATTCGCATTCGCCAAGAGGGTCAAATGATAATTTGTAACACATCATTCGCATCTAAAGGTGTAGGAATATTTTGAAAAGTATCAAAAATTATCGATAGCCTAGAGTTTATGTTGAAAAGAAGCTATCAACAGATAAAGGAGAATTCGATGTTAACAACCACAACACGCCTCAAGCTTGAAAATATAATTATCAGACTATCAGAGGGCAACCAAGTGTCACTAGAAGAACGTCTGGAATTACATAAGTTTGCGAGGCGTTTTCCTGTAATAGCCTCAAAAATTAATAAAAACTTGAGAAATTGATGTCCAGCCTCAAAATTCAATAAGCACAGAGTCTAGATTAGACCTGCTTAATATTTGTTTAGAAATAATTTACTTTAAAAGGAATATAATTCTATTCTTATAATATAAAAATTGTTACATGTATAATTCATTACAATCCTCAGGATTTTGCTATAATGATAGTAGCCAGCTTCTCTTTTAAGCAAAAAAGGAATAGTTTAAATAGCCATATTCCTTTTCTTTCTGAGTTTGGTGAATTCAATCAATTTATCCAATGAATGTACCGCCACCAGAAGGAAGATTATGTCAGGAATGTCGCAACACGATAACGTTAAATCTATTTAGACTAAATAGCCAAAAATGTAGATATTGTGAGGATGACCTTCCTATACCAGAAAGACTTATTCAAGTTAATAGTGTAAATTTAGAAGTAGAACAAATTACAAGCCATACGGCATTAGATGAAATTAGTGAACAACCTAAAATTATAGAATTTCAAGAAATTAATACAATACAAGAGAATAATCTAAAACATGATGATAATGATCAAACTCCTAAAGAGGAATCAGACTAATTCTTAATTACAGCTTGCTTATATATATCATTTATCTCTTTAAACTATCAATACCTCCTTGAAAAATCATGGCATTCTACTCTATAATTCTATTAATTAATAACTACCATGTTATATAAGAATAAATTAAAACTCAAGATTCTATCTTTATGGTTAGTAGTCCTTGGAAACACAATGTGGATCATCAAGGGCTTATTTTTTATAAATAAACAAATTTCAAGTAACTATTTTCAAATTGAATTAGTAATTCTTTCAGCTATTATTTCAACAATTATATGTTGGGTAATAGCTCCAAGACTACCAAAAAATATTATCTAATAAATATGTGAATAGTTAAATAGATTAAATTATAGATTCAATCTTTTCCTATGTAAAATAGTTGAATCAACCTGATTCTTTATTCTTTTCTAATATCAGGTATTTTTCACTCCTGGCTATCTTGCCATCAAATCTTACGACCCATTCTTGTGCTTTGACCTTATTTTTTTTAGATTCTTCGCTCATTTCTGTTAAACTACTATTGAATATTATACACATCACTTTGAAAAAAATACAAAAAATGAATTTTATACAATGACCCTTTTGAAATTGGTGATGATTAACGATTATATAAGTTGATTTTAAAATAAAATTGGTCTCATAATGCTAATAGTTAGCTTATGATATGGATATTAGGGTATGACCCTTGCAATACAATAAACCTAATTTTAAAGAAATATCATGAATCAATGGAAAAATATTAACAACATCTACTTCAGGTGGCCAAAGAAGCCGATCGCATTAATAGAAATGATTGGAGGAAGTTATCTTTCAGTAAATCCGATTCTTAGTTACAGAAGGCTCTTTAATAGTATGTTAAACAATAATATAGCTGTGCATAGTTATTTATATGTTCCTAGCTTTGATCACCAATCACAAGCAAATGAAGCATGGAAAGGCTTCCGAATGTGTAGAGAGATTATAAAAAGAGAAAGAGAATTTTATAATAAGCCATATAGGGTTGGCCATAGTCTTGGTTGTAAATTACATCTATTATCACCAGATGGAGGTAGAAATAGTAAAGGCCTAATAGCTATAAGTTTTAATAATTATAGCGCAAAACAATCTGTACCTCTAATAGGACAAATTGCTCCTCAATTAGGAATATTTACTGAATTTAGTCCAAGTCCTAATGAAACTTTAGATTTAATTAGCCAGCATTATATTCAAACCAACAACTTAGTTATTCAGTTCGATAATGATGATCTGGATGAGAGTCAAGTCCTCAACAACTTATTAAAAAAGAGACAAGATTATAAATCAAATATATTATATATGAATGGAAACCACCTAACTCCAGTTAGTACTGGAGTTAGAAAAAAGATATTTGGAAATTTGTCAAAGGATATACATAGAATTAAAAATTTAAACAAATTGATTTCAGTAATATATAATTTTGTTCGATAGTTTAATCCCTTAATTTATCCAAAACAGATCTGTCTTCCAAAGTACTAGTATCACCACTTACCTCTTTCCCAGAGGCAAGTGCTCTTAGAATCCTTCTCATTATTTTACCACTTCTCGTTTTAGGCAAAGAATCAGTAAAGCGTATTTCATCCGGTTTAGCTATAGGCCCAATTTCATTACTTACGTGTGAACGCAATTCTCTAAGAAGAGATTCATTCTCTTCTCTACCAATCTCTAAGGTTGCAAAAGCGACTATGGATTCACCTTTTAATTCATCTGGTCGGCCTACGACAGCTGCTTCTGAAACAGCAGGATGACTAACCAAAGCTGACTCAATCTCCATTGTCCCCAATCTATGTCCTGAAACATTTATTACATCATCTACTCTTCCCATAACCCAGAAGTAACCGTCAGAGTCTTGCCGAGCTCCATCTCCTGCAAAATATATATAACTTCCATCTTTAGGTCGCAAGTATTCCCAATAGCTCTCTCTAAAACGTTGAGGGTTTCCATGAACTGTTCTCATCATTCCAGGCCAAGGATTACGAATGGCCAAATATCCACCTTGACCAGGATCTACTGATTCACCACTAGAATCAACAATATCAGCAACAATTCCAGGCAAAGGAAGTGTTGCTGAGCCTGGCTTAGTAGGAGTTGCACCAGGTAATGGACTTATCATTACTCCTCCAGTTTCTGTCTGCCACCAAGTATCAATTATTGGACATTTATTACCACCTATTACTTCCCTATACCACATCCAAGCCTCTGGGTTAATAGGTTCGCCAACAGTTCCAAGTAATCTTAAGGTGCTCATATCGTACTTAGAAGGAATATCTTTTCCACTTTTCATAAATGCCCTAATAGCCGTAGGAGCTGTATAAAAAATAGTTATTTTATGTTTCTCAATCAGCTCCCAAAAAGCACCAGGGTTTGATGGCCTAGGCGCCCCTTCATACATAACAGTCGTTGCTCCATTGGACAGAGGTCCGTAAACGATATAGCTATGTCCAGTAATCCAACCAACATCAGCTGTACACCAATAGATATCATCCTTGCGAATATCAAAAATCCATTTAAAAGTTAAATGAGCCCATAAGTTGTATCCCGCAGTTGTATGGACAACACCCTTTGGTTTTCCTGTTGAACCAGATGTATAAAGAACAAAAAGACGGTCTTCGCTATCCATATGTTCTGCCAAACAATCTTCTGATTGTTCAGAAACAATTTCTTCCCACCATTTATCACGTTTTGGGTCCATATAAATATTTTCTTTAGTGCGCTTTACGACTATTACTGTTTTTACACTTGGACAAGCGCCATCCTTCAGCGCAACATCTACAGCAGGCTTAAGGGAAACAGGCTTGTCCTTCCTAAACCCTCCATCAGCTGTTATGACAGCTTTTGCCTGACCATCAACCAATCGATCACGCAATGCTTCTGAGGAAAAACCACCAAACACAACTGAATGAGGAGCTCCTATTCGGGAACAAGCAAGCATTGCTATTGCAGCTTCTGGAACCATTGGCATATAGAGCGCTACTAAATCACCTTTTCCAATGCCCTGAGATTTCAGAGCATTAGCAGCTTTACAAACTTGTGAATGAAGTTGTCTGTATGTAAATCGCCTTACATCCCCAGGTTCTCCTTCCCAAATAAGAGCATATTTATCAGCATTTGATCCTTCTAGGTGGCGGTCTAAGCAGTTGAAAGAAATATTGGTTTTCCCTCCCTGAAACCACTTGGCGAAAGGTGGATTACTCCAATCCAAAACTTGTTGAAATGGATGAAACCAATGCAATTCCTTTCGTGCTGCTTCCCCCCAAAACTTGTCAGGATCAGCCGTTGCTAAATCAACTAATTGTTGATATTCAGCCAAACTACCAATTTGAGACTTAGAGGAAATTTCCTGGGAGGGCTTAAACACCCGTTCCTCTTGCAAAACAGACTCAATGGTTACGGTGGGGTCCGAAGACATAGAAAAACGACCATTTATTTATTGCATTCAAGCTATTTCAAGCCAACCTGGCACGCTTATTAAACGAAACATTTTAAATTTGGCTAATGGAGCTTCCAAAAGCATGTCTTTTTGATTTAGATGGTGTATTACTCGATAGTGAGAAGCTTCATGGAGAAGCATGGTCAAATACAGCTTCCAAATATGGAATAACTCTTAAGACCTCTCAATTAATGCTTTTAAAAGGAAGGCGAAGGAAAGAATGTGCTGAATTAATCATTGGCTGGATAAAAAGACCAATTACGGTTCAAAACCTTTTAGCTATTCATGAGCCTATTTCAAAAGGATTAATGTTAAATGTAGAAGCTATCCCTGGAGCAGAAGAGATAATTTATTGGTGTTATAATAACGGAATAAAACTCGCATTAGTATCAAGTAGTACTTCTAGTTCAATAACAATTAAAAGTAGACACCATCAGTGGTTAAAATTAATTAAAACAAGAGTTCAAGGAGATGATAAGGAACTTAGGGAAGCGAAACCGGCTCCAGATCCTTATATATTGGCTGCTAATAAATTAGGGTTAGAGCCTAAAGATTGCTGGGCAATAGAAGATTCAGAATCTGGGAGCATTTCAGCACTCGAAGCTGGGTGTCAAGTATGGATACTTAATCGTAATTTCAAGAAGAACAAAACATATGAACGTATGTCATCATTAGCTAATCCCTATGATATTGATCAATTAAGTGAGGTACTTATGAAATTGAAAGACGGATTAGAATTTTAATAAAGTCTACTTAGAACAAAGTCTGGCAATTCTAATAATGCCCTTCGTGAAGGAGAATCTGGTAACCACCTGATAGCTTCCCTAGATTCAGTGGCAAATTTTTCGGCCAAAATTCTTGTCCTTTGAATAGCACATGAACTTCGAACAATGCTTAATGCCTCTTCAAGATCACCTTCTACTGAAAATTCACGTTCTATAAGTATTCCAAGACTTGCATTTTCCTCTAGAGCAAATAAAGCTGGAGCTGTTAGATACCCACTTGCCAAATCACTTGCAGCTGGCTTGCCTAGTTGTTCTTCATCCCCTATGAAGTCAAGAATGTCATCCACAACCTGAAAAGCTAATCCCAATTGTCTTCCAAAGAAATTAAGTGATTTTAATTTGTCTTCCGACTGATCACTTAATACACCAGCCGCTTGTGCGCTATTGGCAATAAGAGAAGCTGTCTTGCAATAACTCTTCTCCAAATAGGTATCCAATTCTTGTCCAGAGTCATAACGATATAAGCCCTGCTTAACTTCTCCATCTGCAAGATCCATAATAACCCTGCTGAGAAGTTTGACCACATCAAGATTGTCCAAATTAGCTAAATGCCAACTGGCTTGTGCAAATAAAAAATCACCTGCAAGGACAGCTACGCGATGGTTAAAACGGCTATGAACAGTTGCCACACCTCTACGAGTTGAAGCCTCATCAACAACATCATCATGGACAAGGGACGCCGTATGAATCATTTCAGTTATTTCCGCCAGTCTTCGATGACGCGGAGAAAGACTGCCATCAGTAGAAAGGGCCCTAGAAATTAATAAAACGATCCCTGGTCTCAATCTCTTTCCACCAGCACTAAAAAGATGTTCAGCAGCTGCTTGGAGAATTGGATGCTCTGCTCCTATAAGACTGCGAAGATCAGCCACTAAGGTTTCAAGATCCAATTCAACCGGCTGTAGCAGCTCAGTGACAGTGGCCATTAGATTCCTCCTTATTACAATCCTAGGAGAAACAGGCCTTAGGAAGTAGGGAAACGAGTTGAACCTCTGAAAAACTTCCTAAATAATTTTCAGCCTTTTGGTTAAATCCAGAGGGGTCAGAGGTAACACAAAATTTTGTATTGGACATGGAATACGGTCTCATTTCAGAGTGTTTTGAATGACCTAGATATCTATCAAGCTGTTGCGCCAAGCCAATTGCTGGATCTATTAAACGAATTTCCTTAGGAATTAATTCTTTCAAAAGAGTTTCTATTAAGGGATAGTGGCTGCAACCAAGTATCAATTCTTCAATATTTTGATCAAGGAGTGGAGTGAGGTATTTAGTCGCAATCCTTCTTATTTCATCATATTTGTATATTCCATCTTCAATTAAAGGCACAAATGCTGGGCAGGATTGCTGAAAAACAGATATTCCAGGATTTAGAGATTTTATATGAGACTTATATGTATTAGAAGCTGTAGTAGCAGGAGTAGCTAAGATACCTACTCGAGTTTGTGTAATCATTCCACACGCTGAGTCAATCAAACCAAAAACAGGCAACCCAGAAACATCTCTAACAACATCAAAAGCAAGGGAATTTGTTGTATTACAGGCAACTAATATTGCTGTTACACGCTGACTACATAACCACTCAGTAATTTCTTTAGCTATTTCGCGGATTTCCGAAGGCCTTTTCTCTCCGTAAGGGACTCTTGCAGTATCCCCCAAATATATACAGTCTATATTTCCATGACGTTCCAAGACTCTCCTTAGGACGGTAAAGCCTCCAATCCCACTATCAAAAAGGCCTAGCCGAAAAATCAACGGGCCTCCTTCAAATACAAAAGAATTCCTTTTGAGATTGCAAATGCAAGATTTTTACGATGAGAAAATTTTGCGAGTCTAGAGGCATCAAGTCGGCCAGTTAAAAATCCTGTCTCAACAAGTACAGCGGGCATTATGGTCCTTCTTATAACAAAAAATCGCCCGCGTCTAACACCACGGTCAGGGCTCCCAGGGGATACTTTAAGAATCTCATTCTGAATAAAACTTGCTAGCTTGAACCCTCTAGAACCTGCGAAATAAAAAGTCTCTATCCCATTGACATCTCTTCGAATACCTCTTGATGCATTTGCATGAACACTTACGAAGGCATCTGCTCCAAGCTGGTTTGCTTTTGCAACCCGGGGTGGAAGATCTAAATCTATTTCTGATCTTCTTGTTAGATAAATGTTTACCCCTCTTTGCTCAAGAATTCTAGAGATCTGAAGAGAAATATCTAAAACCACATCTGTTTCACGAATTCCTCTGATGCCAACTGCTCCTGAATCAGGTCCTCCGTGGCCAGGGTCAATGACAACTCGAAAACGACCTTTAGGAACAATAGGTAAATCTGAAATTCTTGATGGAATTGATCCAGTATTTCTGGTTAAAAGTTTTGTGGGCCTATTAGGCGGTCTGATTAGATTTCCTTCCCCAATTCTCTTAAGCCCCTTAAGTGGAATATCTACAAAATCTAAATGCCATAGATCAGGCTTCACTCCCTCTAACTTGAGGTTGGAAGGATCCAAAGAAATAGAGGATTTAAATTCAACTACAAATCTAGTGATTCCTTTAGAAGGTTTTCCAAGGCGAATTTCTTTTATAGGTCCAGTACCAGAAAGAGCACGAGGTCGAATAAGTTCACCAGGAAAATCGATCCAGACCCGATCACCTTTAAAAGCATCTGATGATTGGAAAAACACCTTTGGCTCAATCCCTTTAGAGGTTCTCAACTTCAAGACACCACTTCTTTCCAAGGTCCAAGCAGCCAAAGAACTAGAGGCTTTGGCGGGCAATTCTGAAATCAGAAAAACTGCATTAGAAGCAAAAGCCACGAAAAAGGCACAAAATAGTGACTTGCCACTAAACATAAAGTCAAAAAAGTTCAGGTTTTCTATGCTTTAAACATGGCATCTGTTCACGAATTCGACCTACATGAGAAGAATCAACAGGAGCAATAGAGGCCCCTGGCAATACCCCTGCATCTGCCAGAACTGTTCCCCATGGATCAATCACCATTGAATGTCCATGACTATGTCGACGTTCATAATTCAATCCTGTTTGAGCTGGTGCAACAACATATGCTGTGTTCTCGATTGCTCGTGCTTGCAGTAAAACCTGCCAATGATCCTTACCAGTAAAGGCGGTAAAGGCGGCGGGAATCAAAAGTAATTCCGCTCCATGGTCAGCTAAATATCGGTAAAGCTCAGGGAAACGGACGTCATAACAGATTGAGAGGCCCACTTTGCATAAACCAGGGACATCTACTACTGGAGGTACATTTTCGCCAGGAACAATTGTGGATGATTCCCGATAGGTATTGCCTTCTGGAAGATCAACATCAAAAAGATGTATCTTGTCGTACCTTGCAAGAAGTTGGCCATCTCGTCCATAAAGTTCTGCGCGATTAAGAGTGCGTCGTCCATCTCCTACAGGAACCGGGAAACCACCTCCAAGCAATACAACTTGATAGCGCCTTGCCATCGTGACTAAGAAACGACTGCACTGTTCAGCCAGTGAAGATGAAAGATTTAAACGCTCCTGATCGTCACCTAAAAATGCAAAATTTTCTGGCAGCCCAATAAGCTCAGCCCCACGACGAGCGGCAAGTTCAATCTGCTCTTCAGCAGAAGAAAAATTGACCTCAGGCTGCGAGGTGCTCTTTAGCTGCACAGCGGCTGCCAGGAAGTCAGACACAAGGTTGATTCGTAGAAAACTACTTTAAGAAATCATGCGGCACTGATCACTCCCGGTTCCACTTGCGTTGGAACAACGTGAAGAGTGTCCAACTGAGAGCAACAAGTAAAGTCTGCATCGTGATTACCAAGCCCCGAAAGCCTTCTTCCATGACTTGCAGTTCGCAAGCAGGCCTCTATTTCATTGCTCCATTGATTCCATAGAGCTAATGCTGCTATTAATTCATCATTAATGATATTTATCTTATCTTCTGCATGGTCCAAAAGGAATGACGCTAGGGAACCAGCGGCAAGAGAATCTTCCAAAGAATACGAGCCTTCCCAACCACTTCCAAGAATAAATAATTGAGAAGTTTCACAACTCAGAATCTTCTCTGCAACTGCCTTCCTATTCGGAAGCGCCAAGGTATATAAATTTCTTGCTTTTCTGGCAGCTTGCAAAGACCTGGTGCCATTAGTTGTACTCATAAAAAGCCTCTTCCCTGAAACCAATTCAGGGACAACATCAATAGGAGAATTCCCCAAGTCAAAGCCTTTTATGCGTTTACCACCTCTTTCACCAACCAAGACCCTAGAAGTCTTAAGCCATTCATCTGATCTTCGTTTTAGCTTATCTAAATCAGCAAAAGTCTCTACAGCCTCTGCGCCATTATTCAAAGCGCATGCAATTGTGGTAGTAGCACGCAATACATCAATTACAACAGCTGCTTCAGGCTCCTGACCTTGAGGAAAATCATCAGCCACATGAAAATAAGAAAGTTCCATTTGAAAAATTCACTGAATCAGTGCATCACAGTAACTACATCAACTAGCAAATCCTGCTAAAACATATGAACTTGCTTAGTCCTGTACCAGCATCACGTGACATGAGAGATTTTATTGCCCTTCTGGAAAAACGTGGGCAATTAAAAAGAATCCAAGCGGAAGTAAACACAGACCAAGAGATAGCAGCAATAAGTGACAGAGTGCTGTCACTAGGAGGTCCAGCACTCTTGTTTGAGAATGTCAAAGGATCAAAAATGCCTGTAGCGGTAAATCTTCTAGGCACAATGGAAAGAGTCGTTTGGAGTATGGGACTCGAGAAGGCAGAAGAATTAGAAAAGTTAGGGGAAAAGCTTGCATTACTCGAACAACCAAGACCACCAAAGGGGTTCAAAGAAACAAAAAAATTCGCAAAAGTTTTTTGGGATCTAATCAAAGCACGTCCAGATATAGATCTACTTCCTCCTTGCCACCATAAAGTCATCAACGAAAATGCATTAAATCTCAATGAACTTCCACTAATTCGTCCATGGCCAAAAGATGCTGGTGGCGTAATCACATTAGGACTTGTCATAACAAAAGATCCCGAAACAAAAGTGCCAAATGTTGGCGTTTACAGGTTGCAACTTCAATCAGCAAAAACAATGACTGTTCACTGGCTCAGTGTTAGAGGAGGAGCCCGTCATCTACAAAAAGCCGCTGAGTTAGGGCGAAAGTTAGAAGTCGCAGTAGCCATTGGTGTACACCCATTACTAGTAATGGCTGCTGCAACACCAATACCAGTACAACTAAGTGAATGGCTTTTTGCTGGGTTATATGCAGGTGAAGGTGTTCGGCTGACTAAATGTAAAACTATTGATTTACAAATACCTAGCCATAGCGAAGTTGTTCTTGAAGGAACCATCTCACCTGGAGAAGAATTACCTGATGGTCCGTTTGGTGACCACATGGGCTTTTATGGAGGCAAAGAGAACTCACCACTTATTCGCTTCCACTGCATGACTCATAGGAAGGATCCTATTTTTCTTACAACTTTTAGTGGTAGGCCTCCTAAGGAGGAGGCAATGTTAGCCATAGCTCTAAATAGAATATATACACCAATTCTTCGTCAACAAATACCGGAAATTTTAGACTTCTTTCTACCAATGGAGGCACTCAGCTATAAGTTAGCTGTTATTTCAATCAAGAAAGCCTATCCAGGTCAGGCCAAGAGGGCTGCCATGGCGTTTTGGAGCGCATTACCACAATTTACCTACACAAAATTCGTCATAGTTGTTGATTCGACTATTAATGTTCGTGATCCTCGTCAGGTGATATGGGCAATTTCAAGTTTAGTCGACCCTCAACGAGATCTCTTCCTCTTAGAAAATACCCCATTTGACACCCTAGATTTCGCGAGCGAAAACATAGGGTTAGGGGGAAGGATGGCTATCGATGCAACAACCAAAATTGGACCAGAAAAAAAACATGCATGGGGTGAACCCTTAAAGCGTACTGAAGATATTGAAGAAAGAGTTGATGCGAGGTGGGATGAATTAGGTCTAAACGATCTAAGAAAAGAAGAAGTCGACCCGACATTGTTTGGATACGTTATGGAAGAACTACTTCAAAAGGGAACCAAAAGAGACTAAATACATCAGGTTCTGCAAAGTCTTAAAATCAAAAAGTAAATTGAATTGTCGACATTGAGCGTTAATACCTTCAATCAATCGTCGAGAGAACTTCATCCAGGCGGTTCCTTGTCAGGAGAAATTCAAGTCCCAGGTGATAAATCAATTTCTCATAGAGCCTTATTGTTTGGTTCTATTGCTGAAGGCTTAACAACGATTGACGGGCTTTTGCCGTCAGAAGACCCTCTAAGTACGGCTTCTTGCTTACGTTCTATGGGAGTACAAATTAGTCAAATTGTGAGCGGACAAAAAATTCAGATAAATGGAGTTGGTTTAGATGGTTTAAAAGAGCCTGAAGAAATACTCAACTGTGGAAACTCAGGGACCACTATGCGTCTGCTTATGGGTTTGCTGGTTGGAAAAGAAAACCGTCATTTCGTTTTAACCGGAGACAAATCTCTCAGAAGTAGACCTATGGAAAGAGTTGGCCACCCTCTCAAGTTAATGGGAGCAGAAATAAAGGGTAGGTCTAAAGGCAATCTGGCTCCTCTCTCGATTTATGGCAGGAAGCTTCATGGTGCTGTCATAGGGACCCCAGTTGCCAGTGCTCAAGTCAAATCAGCAATCCTGCTAGCAGCTCTAACAGCATCAGGGAAAACTACAGTTATAGAACCAAAACACTCACGAGATCATAGTGAAAGGATGCTAAAGGCTTTTGGAGCAAACCTTCAAGTAGGTGGAGAAATGGGACGACATATCACTGTTTCACCAGGGTCAATTTTAAAAGGTCAATCAATAGTTGTACCAGGTGATATAAGCTCAGCTGCTTTTTGGCTTATTGCAGGATCCTTTATCCCAGGGTCAGAAATAACTATAAATAATGTAGGTCTTAATCCAACAAGAACTGGAATATTAGAAGTAATGAAAATGATGGGTGCAAAGTTTGAGGTATTTAATAAGAGAGACGTAACAGGTGAGCCAGTTGGTGATATCAAGGTTTTTTATAGCCATGGATTAAAAGCATTCACTATCGATGCCGAAATTATTCCGCGACTAGTAGATGAAGTACCAATACTTTCAGTTGCCGCCTGTTTTTGCGATGGAAAAAGTCAAATAAAAGATGCAAGTGAACTAAGAGTTAAAGAAACAGATCGTTTAGCTGTAATGGCAAGACAACTTTCATCAATGGGAGCAGATATAAAAGAAACCCCAGACGGTCTTACGATTCAAGGTGGAAACAAGCTAAAAGGTGCAAAGTTGGATAGTGAAACAGATCATCGAATAGCTATGAGCCTAGCCATTGCTGCCTTATTAGCGGAAGGTAATTCCACTCTTTCCAGGAGTAATGCATCTAATGTTTCTTATCCAAATTTTTGGGAACATTTTGAGCTACTAAGAAATTAAGTTGGTTACGCCTAAGTGTCCATTAGGAGATTTATCTTTTAAGCAAAATAGAGACGGAAGTATATCCTTCAGAAATAATTTTTATAATGAGAACTTTAATAGTTCAATAGGTCCAAGGAAAGAAGCCCTAAAAAAATTTGTTGTCCCTTCTGAAATTGAAAGATTTGAACAAGATCATGAAATAAAAATATTAGATGTATGTTTTGGTGTTGGCTACAATTCGGCATGCCTAATAGAAGCTATGAATATACAATCGATTAAAGTTCATATTTGGGGTCTAGAAATAGACCGTAGGCCTGTAGATATTGTGGCAAATAATCTAGAATTTATTAATTCTTGGTCTAATGATGTTCAGCAAATTTATAAATCGATAAAAAGAGAGTCAAAGTGGAGTAACTCGAAAGGGAGTGGCAAAATACTCTGGGGAGATGCAAGAGAAGAAATTAAAAAAATTCAAAAAGATATATATTTCGACCTAATATTTTTAGATCCATTTTCACCAACTAAATGCCCTATGTTATGGAGTGAGGAATTTATCAAAAGGCTAACTATGAGATTAGTGAAAGGCGGAAGATTGATAACTTATTCTACAGCAGCAGCAATAAGAGCAAGCCTGAGAAGATCAGGAATGGAAATAAGATCGATAAAACCGATTAGAGAAGAGAGAAAGAGTTGGAGTACTGGAACAATTGCAATATCACCAAAAAATAACTTACAAATAAAGAATCATTCTAAAAGCTGGAAAAAATTAAATATGATGGAAGAAGACCATTTATTGTCTAAAGCTGCTATTCCATATCGTGATCCTTCCGGGACAGCAACTTCTGTAGAAATTCTAAAGAGGAGGCAACAAGAACAAATGAAAAGTCAATTGAAAAGTTCAAAAGAATGGAAACAAAGATGGAGAGAGGCATTACCCTCATTTAACGATTAGATTTCTTTAAGACGAAGATTCTTCATGCTTGCCATCGCAATCTTGGCTGCTGGGAAAGGAACCAGAATGAAGAGCAGCCTTCCAAAAGTTCTTCAGCCATTAGGAGGTAAAAGCCTTATTGAAAGAGTTCTTGCCAACTGTAATCAATTCGACTGTGATCGAAGATTTCTTATAGTTGGCCACCAAGCAGATGCCGTAAAAAACAAATTAAGCCATATATCAGGCTTCGACTATGTTCTACAAAAACCCCAGAAAGGTACTGGTCATGCTATTCAACAATTACTACCGGAAATGCAGAGCTTTGAAGGAGAACTGGTTGTTTTAAACGGCGATGTGCCCTTGCTTAAACCGAAAACAATAGAAAAACTTGTTAATATGCACAGAGAAGCAAAAGCTGATGTAACATTTCTTTCTGCAAATCTAAAAGACCCAAAGGGATATGGGAGAGTTTTTGCCGATGACAAAGGTAGAGTAAGTGAAATAATTGAAGATAAAGATTGTAATAAAAAACAATTGCAGAACTGTCTTACAAATGCAGGTATTTACTGCTTTAATTGGAAAAAACTCAAAGAGATTCTACCAAGTTTAAGCAGTAAGAATAATCAAGGTGAATTTTATTTAACTGAAACAATAGGAATTTTAAATATTGCATTGCACTTAGAGGTAGAGAACTCTAATGAAATCTTTGGGATTAATGACTTTGACCAGTTATCCAAATGTGAAAATCTTCTTCAAAATCAAATACGTAATTATTGGATGATGAATGGAGTTAAAATGATTGATCCTCTAAGCTGCACGTTTAGCGAAGAATGTGATTTTGGTAAAGATGTAACTATCGAACCCCAAACACATTTTAGAGGCAAATGTTATATTAAAGATGGGTCACATATTGGTCCAGGTAGTTATATCCAAAATTCTACTATAGGTAAACATAGCAAAGTCATTTTTTCTGTATTAGAGAACTCAGAAATAGGCAACAATGTATCAATTGGTCCATATGCACATTTGAGACCAAAATCTAATATTGGGAACAGATGTAAGATTGGTAATTTCGTAGAGATAAAAAATAGTACTATCAACCATGAATCAAAGATCAGTCATTTAAGTTATGTAGGTGATTCAGATATTGGTACAAATGTAAACATTGGAGCAGGAACAATAACTGCTAATTTTGATGGCATACAAAAACACAAAACAATAATAGGTAATAATTCAAAAACAGGGGCAAATTCTGTATTAGTTGCGCCAATTATATTAGGAGAAGGTGTAACTGTAGGGGCAGGATCTACGTTGACAAAAAACGTTCCTGACAGATCACTTGCACTAGGTCGATCTAAACAACTCACCAAGAAAAATTGGAAGATGTAAAATTTAGGAAACAAATTCTTTGTACAATAAGGGAATTAATCTCTCTAAAGCAATTGCCCTACTAGCCTTTAATAATAAGAAATCTCCTTCCTTGATCCAGGATTTTAATGGTAGTAATGCCTCTTCAGGTGATTTAACCACTTGAAGGTTTTTTAAATTCTTGGCAACCTTAGCCATTTCATAAGATTCTGGTCCTTCACCTACAATTACAAGTCCATCTAATCCTAGTTGAATAACCTTTTGGGCTATTAAGCAGTGGAGAGATATACTTTCATCTCCAAGTTCAAGCATTCTGCCTAATACCACAAAATGCCTCCCAGGTTTATTTACTAACAAATTTAAAGCAGCAATAACAGATTCTGGTGAAGAATTATAAGTTTCATCAAGCAATGTTATTTTACCTATTGCCATAGACCTATTTCTACCTTCAGGCATATGTACAGTTAAATCAGATAACCTCTGATTTGGAATATTTAGTTCTCTAGATACTGCAATTGCAAAAAGGAAGTTAAAGGCATTATGGATACCTTCTAGTGGAAGATTATATTGAATTCCGTTTACAGAAAGAGTCCTGTTATTATTAACAAGTTCACCTATTATATCTGAAGAAGGTAAAATATTGTTTTCAATACTCTTGTCAACATAAAATTCATTCTTAGAGGAGTCTTTCAATGAAACTCTTATTATGCGACCTTGCCAATTAAGCTTTAGAAACTTTTCCAACAAAGGATCTCCTTCTGGAACAATTACTACTCCATCGGGTTTTAAGAAGGAGGTTATCTCACACTTTGCCTTGGCGATATTTTCGCGACTTCCTAACATCCCCAAATGTGCACTTCCTATATTAGTTATAATTGCAATATCTGGATTAGCACAGCGAGATAATTTTTTTATTTGACCTAGACCTCTCATACCCATCTCAACTACCAATGCTGCAGTTGATTCATTAGCTTTTAGCAAGGTCAGTGGGACACCTATATCATTATTATTATTCGACAAGCTAGAGGTAATAGATCCCAATGATAACAATGATGCTTTTATCATCTCTTTCGTCGTAGTTTTTCCTACAGAACCGGTCACAGCAACAACAGGAATACTTAATTTGCGACGATGCAAAAGTGCCAACTGTTGAAAGGCATATAGTGTATCCTCAACAATCCAATAAGTCAGATCTTCAGGAATTGGGAATGAACAATCTCTTGAAATAACTGATGCTTGTGCCCCTAAACTTGTGACCTCATATAAGAAGTTATGTCCATCATATTTTGGTCCTTTTAGAGGAACAAAAAAACCACCATTAGTAAAATTTCTACTATCAATACAAACAGGGGCAATGGGATCGTTAAGGTTTAGAGGATAGGGACCGATTGGGTCGCCCCAAATTCCACACAAATCAGAAAGAGTTAAAGTCATCAGATCTCTTCCACATCAACTAAAAGAATTAATTGATTAATTCGAGAATCCTTCCCAAAAACTACACAATTCTTATCTAACAAATATTTCTTTTGAAAAACCTGAGAATTACATAACTCGTATATGCCGTCCAAGATTTTTATCTTTAAAGAATTATTCAAATGGGAGCAACCTAAATCAACTTTCACAATAACCGCATTTCAATGGTATTTGTATCTATGTTAGTGATTATATTGTTCCCTGCCCCCTTAACTAAATAATCTGTTTTTAAAATTGTAGTCAAAGCAATTTCCTTGCAAAATTTAAATTCTCTCTTTATCTATATGCAATAATCGATCATTTAAACTATGTTTAGTAAGCTTTGTTGAATATAAAGAATCACCATCACATTCTCCTGATAATTCAAAGTGGCATTAGTAATTTAATTATTTCAACTGACAAGTCAATAATAAATAAATTTCAAAAAGACACCAGAAGACTAAATATAGCTCCTATTAACAAGAGAGAGCCAAACTTATTAAGTCAAACAATTAAAATTCTTTCAAATGAAAGGTTAGCTTCTTTATATTAAATGATATTGATCGGAATATAAAATCTGCATATATCACCTTGATATTGTCAAACAAATTAAGCCATATATTTAAAATAAATTGAAATTAGAAAATCCATAAATTGAATTATTCTGCCTTTCTATCGCAATCATATTGAATTGATACAGAAAAATATTAATTAAAGATAATCTATCTAAAACAAACAAAAAGATAGGGAAATTTAAATTTTGTTAGATTTCCCTATCTTTAAGGATGGATCGGCTTCCTGACCAACTGATAGTTTCTGCACGACTTCCGCATCAGGAGAAGGCTCTTTGATTCCGCATACATCTTTATACATTAATTGATAATCAATTGCTGAACTTTGCCAACTAAAAGTCTGATTCATGGCTCTTACTTGAAGTTCCCTCCAACTATCACGATGTCTAAAAGACTCCCAAGACCTTACTAAAGCTGTATAAAAGTCGATAGGTTCAAACCTATCAAAACAAAAGCCTGTGCCAATCTTTTTAGTAGGATGATGTGGAGTAACTGTATCAACTAGCCCTCCAACATTTCGAACTACAGGAATACATCCATAACGCATAGCTAATAATTGACTAATACCACATGGTTCAAATCTACTTGGCATTAAGAAAGCATCACTACCTCCATAAATTAACCTAGAAAGATCATCATCATAAGTTAGAAAAACAGAAAACCTACCTGGATGATCAATAGCAAGTTGCCAAAGCGCAGATTCATAATCTCTATCCCCTGATCCAAGAACTACAATCTGTGAATCCGTATAAGCTAATAACCGATTTGCAACTTGGAGTAATAGATCAACTCCTTTTTGATCTACAAGTCTACTTACCATTCCAAGTAAGAACTTATCAGGACTTTCTTCCAAACCCATTCTATTTTGCAATACCTTTTTATTAATATCTCTTCCTGAAAGATCATCAACAGTAAAGTTGGCTGGCAATGTTTTATCAGATGAAGGATCCCATGCCTCTAAATCAATGCCATTAATAATGCCACGAAGTTTACCAGAAATATAGTTAAGTAAACCTTCTAATCTCTCACCATATTCAGGAGTAAGAATTTCTCTTGCATAGGTAGGAGAAACGGCATTTACCCTATCCGCATACAACATAGCTGCAGCCATTGTGTGGTCTCCACTCATGTACCAAGGGACCCAAGTAATGCGATCCAACTTCCAACGCCATGGCCCCTGATATTTAAGATTATGGATTGTAAATACAGTGCTTATTTCAGGATCTTGATGCATCCATACAGGAATCATCCCAGTATGCCAATCATGACAGTGAAGAACCTGAGGTTTCCATTTGTTCCAAGCGAATTCTGCAGTAGCGCTAGCAAAAAATGTAAACCTCCAATCTTCATCCTCCCCCCCATAAATTCGCTGAGGATCAAAGGCTGGATGTCCCACTAGATATAAAGGAAGTCCATTTACCGGATGATTTGTCTCGTATACGGAAAACTCTGCACCCATAGTTGAAGCCTTAAAAATGGGCTCTTTTGGGATATCTAATAAAGTCCACAGCTTGCTATATCCAGGAATGATTAATCGAACATCATGTCCCAGCTTCGACAAAGCTGGCGGTAATGAACCAACAACATCTCCCATCCCACCGACTTTTATCATCGGCGCGCATTCAGCAGCAGCAAATAACACGCGCATTTAAAAAAGGTTCAACTCGCGCGCGACTCTAGGAGGAGAATGGACTGAAAACAATTATGGCAACCATTCATATCCAGAAAAATCAGGATTCCTTTTCTCTAAGAAAGCATTGCGACCTTCCATGGCTTCATCAGTTTTATAAAAAAGATGAGTTGCATGTCCTGCAAGTTCCTGAAGACCTGACAAGCCATCTGTTTCTGCATTAAAAGATGCTTTTAAACATTTAATTGCTGTTGGACTGTGCTGAAGGACCTCCTTCGCCCAGAGAACACCTTCTTTCTCTAAGGAGTCAAGAGGGACAATTGCGTTAACTAAACCCATACTTAAAGCTTGTTCAGCGTCATATTTTCTACAAAGAAACCATATTTCTCTCGCCTTTCTCTGGCCTACAACTTTCGCCAAGAATCCCGAACCAAATCCACCATCAAAGCTCCCAACCCTAGGACCAGTTTGTCCAAAAACAGCATTATCAGCAGCCAAACTAAGATCACACAATAAATGCAAAACTTGTCCGCCTCCTATCGCATAACCAGAAACAAGAGCAATTACAACTTTTGGAATACTCCGAATAATACGTTGAAGATCTAGAACATTTAGACGCGGTATCCCATTTTCATCTAGATACCCTCCATCTCCTCTAACACTTTGATCTCCGCCTGCACAAAAAGAGTAACTGCCATCAGAGGAAGGTCCAACCCCTGTAAAGAGAACAACTCCAATGTCTTTATCGTCTCTGATTCTAGTAAATGCGTCACAAAGTTCAGAGACTGTCCTAGGACGAAAAGCATTTCGCTTTTCAGGACGATTAATTGCAACTCTTGCTATTCCATTATTTGTTCTATCAAGCAAAATATCTTGATAAGCATGCCAAGGTTGCCACTCAACACTTATTTCACCTGGCAAGACTCTTCTAGAAGGAGAATCTAAACAACTCAGTTCATCCGACATTGTTTTTTTTATATCACAATAAAATTTTAGGAAGAAATCCGAAATTCCTCAGAGAAATGATTCCGAATTTCATTCCTTAGGTCTGCATCATTCAAAGAGTTTGTACAAACACGAAGTAAAGAGGGGCCTGGTTGAGAAAAACTCCATTCAATAGAACTTTGAATGTCCTCTAAGCAAGAAATTTGTCTGTAAGGAATTCCATATGCCTGGACCAAGGAAAAAACATCTACATTTTGTGGCATTCCAAAAAACCTATCAAATGTCTGAGTTGAATCTGTAGCCAAATTAATTTGATTAAAAATACCACCACCAGCATTGTCTATAAGAAAAACAACAAGAGGGGGGGGGTTCTCATGAGAAAATAACCAACCATTAGTGTCATGTAAAAAAGCCAAATCACCTGTTATCAAGACAGTTGGCCCACCTGCAGTAGCCAGGCCCATTGCTAAAGAAAGAGTTCCATCAATACCTGAAGCCCCTCTGAATCCAAAGCATCTCCTGCGTAATGATTGTTTACCTGCATATGAAATCCAATCTCTAATTGGGCTACTTGCTGAAAGCATTATTGGAAGATGAGTAGGAAATATTTTTGGCAACCAATAGGCCAATGAGACTTCATTACAAGGTCCTTGCAATAACAATTTTTTACCCAACCAACTTTGAGACAACTGATCTATTTTCTTCCAACATTCAAGTAATTTAGTTGACTGTATATTTTGACAATCTCTATAGATAGTAGATTTTTGATTGATCTTTTCTAGCCATTTAACAAAACCATTACTCCATTGGCATGACAAACCTAAAGGGTCCAAATTTCTATGGTCTCCTTCTGTAATAAGCACTTGCTTTCCATGCAATTTATTTAACCATATTTCCAGATAGCGTGTAGCAGAAAGTGGCCCTAATCTTAAAACTTGTAACCCACAGTCTGGTATGGGTAAGCATGATTCTATTAATAATTCCCAATTACTTATTAGACCTGGTTGATCAAAGGAAATGCCAGATAGTGGATCAGCAAATATTGGCCAGCCACTAATAGAATGCCACTCTTGTAGAGATTTTCTAAAAGGCTTCAAACCATTATTAGAACCCCGCCAAGGACCAACTATGACTACGCCCGGACGGGATGGATCTAATATTGGTAAAGACTCAGTCATGTTTTCAAGAAAAATTTCTTGAACTTTTTTTTGTTGACTCTTATACAAAGAATTATCTTTTAGAAAATCCTGAAGAATTAAATCTTGCTCTTTAATAGAAGCATGTAATGGCTCTTCAATTGGGATATTGAGATGAACTGGGCCAGGAAACTTATGTGCTTTATTCCAAGATTTATTTACTAAATCTTGAAGAGAAATATCAGATAAAAAATGTATTCCTTCTTGAGGCAGCTCAAAAAACAAACGACAAACAGACTTTAGAAAATCTTCTTGATTAACAGTTTGATTAGCCCCACAACCCTTAAGCCTCTTCGGCCTGTCAGCTGTGAAAAATATAATTGGCTGAGTGGAGCGATCTGCCTCTATTGCGGCTGGCAAAAGATGGGCAACAGCACTCCCAGAAGTGGTAACGACTCCTGAAGCCATGCCAGACGCTGTACTTAAACCGAGAGCAAAAAAAGCTGCTGACCTTTCATCTATTGAGGTCATAATGCTTAACCCATTAAATTTCGCAAGAATCGATGCAGCAAGAGCAAGTGGGCCCGATCGACTTCCTGGACAAATGACGACATGACTCATCCCTTTGGCTTGGAAAGATGCCAAAAGCTTTAAGCAAACGAGTAAATTTGTTCGTGCTACAGACAGTGTTTGAGAATTAGCTATCACCAATCTTCGGACAAAACCGACCTATATAAAAGATCTAAATAAAAGCTTCCAATGAATTCATCATCAAACGGCCAAAAAACTGACAAGAAATTCAATTGGTTCTCTCTTTTTCTCTGGATAGCAATTGCTCTTTTTCTTAGGTGGCAAGTAATAGAACCGCGTTGGATCCCCTCAGGATCAATGCTCCCGACACTTGAGATCCGGGATAAATTATTAATTGAGAAAGTAACTCCAAGGATCCAAAGGATTGAGAGAAAACACCCCCTACTAGGGACGATTGTGGTATTTCACCCTCCCAAGCAATTAAAAGACCTTGGATACGATGACAATTCGGCTCTAATTAAAAGAGTCGTAGGGCTACCAGGAGATCAAATAGAGATTCACGACGGTGCATTAATACGCAACGGGCAGGAAGTAATTGAACCTTGGAGAAAGTCCCCAATAAACTATGAAATGGAAATAGTCACTATTCCTCAAAATGCAATATGGGTACTTGGTGACAACAGAAACAACAGTCTGGATTCACACTATTGGGGAGCACTCCCTGAAAGAGAGATCATAGGTACAGCAATTTGGCGATACTGGCCTATTACAAAATTTGGTCCTATTCGGTTCCCCACACATAAAACTATTGAGCATAAAGACCTTATTGCGATAAGGTCTTAAACAAGATGGAGAGCACACTGGGATGTTCAACCCGGAGTTTCTAGCCACAGATAGTAATGACGGTCAGGATCCCAATGCCCTGATCCAATATCTGCAAGAGCAATCACCAGACGTTCTACAACGAGTAGCGAAGTCCGCCAGCCCAGATATTCAGGATATTATTCGCCACAACGTTCAAGGTCTCCTTGGAATGCTTCCAGGGGAACAATTTGAGGTTAAGGTGACCTCGTCAAGAGACAACATTGCGAGTCTTCTAGCCTCAGCAATGATGACTGGTTATTTTCTGAGGCAAATGGAACAAAGAAAAGAACTAGAAGAAACTTTATTCTCAGACGATGAAATGACAGTAAGCCCAGAAGATCTCAATCTTTAAAATGTGACATTGGCTCAGATGGGACAATACCTCTATCTAGGAGAGATTTATCTAATTCACCAAGAAATACCCAATTACCATCTTCACGAGGCCATATTGATTTATCTAGCCTGACTTTCAAATTATTTACCTGTCTATTAGTAAATTTCACAGGTGCAGAATAGTGAGCAGGAATTAGCCACCTAACCCCCTTTAATGAAATTATTTTATCTAGCCACTCAATAAATGAGCTTTTTGCGCGAGGGAAAACCAATCTTTGTATAACAGGGGCGATGCTTATTAGAGGTTCTTTTGTTCCTACTATTTCTTTTGTCGAGTTTTCCCAATCATCAGCCCAAACGAAAGGAAACAAACCAAAATGTGCTCTTATATTTCTAACACCAGGCTTAAAAGAATTTTTCAAAATATTTATTAACGGAGGTATAGAAAGTTTGGCTGGCTTAAGAAAAGAAGCAAATAAAACAAGTCTTAACCATCCTTTTCGTCTTGCTTCTAAAGAGTCCTTCAATATTTGATCACCTTTATCACGTGAATGAAATAAAAGAGGTGTCGGGTCAAGATCAAAAAGAGCAGGCGGTTGGGCTTCAATTGCAACTAATGCATCAGTAACTAATAATGATTTTGTAGCTTTATGAAAACAAGAAATTTCTTGAAATCTTCCTAAACCTATATCTAATGGACCAAGCGAAAACCAAATGCAACTTTCAGGATGGGGAAACCCATCATTTATCAAAACCTTTGTTCGCCTTCTAGGAATTCCAAGCAATTCCAAAGGCAAACTCATCGGGAAACTCCACTGCCCTGGACATACCCACAATGCTGCTTTTGGAAATGCTCTAGATAACGCAGGCAAAGAAATCTTGTGTTCCAATCCAGATGCTGTTGGCAAAATAATTGATAAAACTGGGCCATATTCTTTTTCTAAGATTGACAATTCACTAAGCAGCTCTTGGGTTGGAGGAAGAGGGTTGAAGAGCATTAATCCATCTCGCACTTTAACTACTGTTAATCGAACAGGAACAGCAACGTAATAAAGTCCTTGTAATTGCTCAAAGCTCCATATTTGGGACGAAATTACTTCTTTAAAAAATGTACGTCTACGGCCATATGGATAAAGAGGTAATAGCGGCCACCAAGGCCATCTTTGAGCCGAAGGAGTAACATCTTTTGGATTTAGAAGAGTATTACTTTTCACAGCTATAAGTGGGTTGAGCCATGAGACTTAAGGATTCCATACCTAGGTGCAAATAAGAAAGCAAAAAGGAATATAATAGTTTGAACAAGGACAATGGAACCTCCTGTTTCGATATCAGACCAGTAGCTTATGTAAACACCAATTATACTAGAAGTAACACTACTAATTATCGCAAGATAAGTCATTCTATCAAAACGATCTGTAAGTAAATATGCTGTTGCACCAGGCGTTATTAACATTGCTACAACTAGAATTATTCCAACAGTTTGCAAACCTGCTACTGCTGCCAGAGACAAAACAGACAAAAGCAAATAATGAAGCATACCTGTATTAATCCCTATAGATCTTGCATGTGTAGCATCAAAGCAATAAAGCATCAAATCTCTTCTAAAGAAAAGAAGTATTGCAACTACTACAGCTAAAATAATCAATGTCTGCTGAACATCTGAGGAAGATATTCCTAAAGGACTACCAAAAAGAATATGCATCAAATCAATGTTACTTTTAATCTTAGAAACTAAAACCAGACCCAATGCAAAAAAACCTGTAAATACAAGTCCGATAACTGTATCTTCCTTAATCCTAGACTTTTGCTTAATAAAACCAATTAAGGCTACTGATCCAACTCCAAAAACGAACGCACCAATAGAAAAAGGTATTCCTAGAGCATAAGCAACTACCACTCCAGGCATAACTGCATGGGAAACAGCATCTCCCATCAATGCCCATCCTTTAAGCGTCATATAACAAGACAAAAGTCCACATACTCCTCCTACAAGAGCACTTACAATTAGAGCTCTTCTCATAAATTCGTGCGTTAAAGGTTCAAGAATTAATGAAAGTGGAGTAACATTTATGAACAAATCATTCATTGAAAATAATCCTCTGAAGACGTTGCCCCGGAAAGAAGATCAGGGGGCATACCACCAAAAGTCATAGTAAGATTTTCCTTGGTAAATATTTCTGATGTTTCCCCATAAGCAAGAACAGTCTTATTAATTAGGACCACCAAATCACAAAAATCTCTTACATGACTTAAGTCATGAGTTGAAATAAGTATTGTTCTACTCTCATTCCTAAATTGTAGAAAAAGCTCAGACATAAGTTTTTCAGTACGAACATCTACTCCTGAAAAAGGTTCATCCAAAAGAAGAACAGAGGCACGCTGAGCTATTGCCCTCGCTAAAAAAGCTCTTTTTCGTTGCCCACCAGAAAGTGCACCTATTGGCCTCGATCTCAATTCAAGCAATTCGACCCGCTCAAGAGCATGCCAAACAGCTTGTCTATCAGACTCTCTAGGTATTCGAAGAAAATTCATAGATCCGTAACGTCCCATCATCACGACATCCCAAACACTTACAGGAAAGGAACAATCAATCCCTTCATTTTGCGGAACATAAGCAACTATTTGATCTCGTTGAGCCTTAGAAACAGAAGATCCATTGATACGAATAGTCCCAGTAGATGGTCGAATAAATCCCATCAGAGCCTTAAAGAAAGTCGACTTACCAGCCCCATTCATCCCAACAAGTCCACATATAGAGCCTGCTTTCAATTGAAGACTGGCGTCATATAGCGCTACTGTTCCGTTGTAATCAACACAAACTTCATGGGCTTCAATCCCTAAAAGTTCTCCGCGGGTGTGACTATTTAAGGAATTTTTCATTTATCTTTAAAGTCTGGAGCAAGGCCTTTTTGGATCAATAGAACATTGTGGCGCTGTAGCTCAAGCAGAGTTGATGCGGGTCCCATTTGATCAGACAGAGAATCAACGTAAAAGGTACCCCCAAATATTGCACCGCTAGCCTTAGCCACTTCTAGCTGTGCCTTTGAGCTAACTGTACTTTCACAAAAAATAGCTGGTATTTTTCTCTCCTTAACAAGATTAATTAGATTCAGCATACGCTTCGGAGTTACCTGACTTTCTGCATTTACTGGCCAAAGATATGCCTCACCCATTCCATAATCATGAGCTAGATATGTAAAAGCACCTTCGCAACTGACTAACACTCTCTTACGAAGAGGAATAACAGAAAGTGATTTGCGAAGGTCACGATCTAATTCTTGGAGTTTTAATTTATAAGCCTTTCCATTGTTTATATAGGTTGCTTTACCTAGTGGATCAAGTTCAATAAATGCTCTTACAAGATTATCTACATAATGCATTGCCCTCTTTGGAGACATCCAAGCATGTGGATTTGGCTTGCCAGCATATACATCTCCTTCGATTAGCAGAGGTTTCATTCCATTGCTAAGAACAACAGTAGGGACATTCCCTGCAGCAGCTGTAAACCTGCGGGCCCAGAGCTCTAGCCCTAGTCCATTTTCTATGATCAAATCGGCCCTAGATGCTCTTATCAGATCACTAGGTGTTGGCTTATAACCATGAATTTCTGCACCTTGCTTGGTGATAGAACTTACCTCTAATCTATCTCCAGCTACATTCTTTGCTAAATCAGCTAACACAGTAAAAGTTGTTAGAACAACTGGTTTCTCGAGCTTATCTTTTTGTTTATTCCGTTCAGTAAATTCGTTCTGAGCACATGCCGTAAGAAAAAGCAGTTGAAGTACA
>CACENO010000009.1 GCA_902560875.1 uncultured Prochlorococcus sp.
TTTTTATAGGAGTGGTTTAATCTGCGTGGAATCGGTACAGAACTCTCAGGACCAAGATGGCGGTTGTAGATTTCTCCATAGTTTCCAGTACTTCTGATTATCTTGACTACAAAATCATCATCCAGGCTAAGTTTTTGCCCTAAACCACCATCAATGCCTAAGAACCTGCGGAGTGACATAAGTCTTGGATTTGACTCTGCTTCTAATAATTTGGCATCTAAATTATTTTTGTTGATTCCATATTCCTCTGCCGCAATTAGGGCATAAATTATCCAGCGCATTGCATCCGATAGGCGTTGATCTCCATCTATAGAGGCAGGAGCTAGTGGTTCTTTACTTAATACATCATCAAGAATAATATGATTTTCGGGATCTGCAAAGCCAGATCTTGCTGCAGCTAATTGCGACAAATCTGATGTCATGGCTTTACATCTCCCTTGTAAATAACCCGCAATTACTTGATTAAGGTCTTGATATTTTATAGGTGTATATGGAAGATCTTTTTCTTGAAAAGCATCGTTTAGGTTTTGCTCTGTTGTTGTTCCTGACCCTACACAAATATTGCTATTTGAAAGCCCATTAAGACTCTTTACATCACTATTCTTTTTGATCATCAAACCTTGACCATCGTGGAATACAACAGGAGCAAATGTCACACCATTACCACCTGAGGCGTCTCGACTTAGATTCAATGTTGTGTTCCTTGAAAGGAGGTCAATCTCTCCAGTCTTCAAGGCGGTAAACCTTTCAGGAGCTGTAAGAGGTCTAAATTGAACTTTGCTGCCATCTCCTAAGATTCCTGCTGCCATGGCTCTGCAAATATCAACATCTAAACCTTGATATTTGCCATCACTTCCGAGGAAACTAAATCCTGGAATTTTTCCGCTGACACCACATTTAAGCTCTCCTCTGTTTTTTATCAGATCAAGTCTTGAAACTCTAGTTTTATTAAGGGTAGTACATCCTGAAATGAGAACCGTGAGGCCTATAAGCCCAGTCAAAATATGCCTAGTCATAGAAAATCTTGAATGCTTGGAAACATTATTCTTCAGTTTCTCAGATTGCGCTAACTTTGCCATACATACTAAGGAATATAGAAAAACTTTTATATTTATCGGTTAAATGCTAACTAGGGATAGTTACAAGATTCTCTATGCAATGAAAGAAAGAAGTAATTTGTTGACTATATTTGTATGGGCTGAATAAGCTTTTTTGCTTATTAAATCAAGAATTCATGCATGTGAAGGCTCTTGTCCCCCTAGTCTTTCAAATAGGTCCAAGCTTTCTCTATTTAGCCCAACTACTTCAACTTGTGATCCTCCAATTGTTAGCTTCCTGATTATTTGGTCTAGGGCCGCCACGCCACTTTGATCCCATATATGAGCAAGTGACATGTCAATAATTACTTTTGATGGATGTTCATGTACATCAAATCCTTGGAGAAAATAGATTTTACTTACAAAGAATAATTGACCTTTGACCTCATATTTTACTTCATCTGAATTGATTTTAATAGCACTTACTTTAATTACCTTTGCAACCTTTCGACTAAATAAAATACCTGCTAATGCAACACCTGCTATAACACCTAGCGCAAGATTGTGAGGTGTTGTAAGCATTGTCACTAAGAAGGTCATTAACATAACAGCAGTATCACTTCTAGGGATTTTTCGTAGATTTTTGAGGCCAGATGTATCTGCAGTACTAATTGCAATCGTGATCATTACGGCTACTAGTGCTGCCATTGGTATTCTTTCCAACCAGGGTCTGCAAAGTAGAATCATTGCAAGAAGACTTATCCCCGAAAAAAGTGTTGATAACCTTGTCTTTCCTCCATTCTCTACATTCATAACTGATTGACCAACAAGTGCACATCCAGCCATCCCGCCAAACATAGAAGAGACGATATTTGCTATACCTTGCCCTCTAGCCTCTGTGTTTTTATTTGAGTTTGTATCAGTTACATCGTCAAGTATGTCCTGAGTCAAGAATGTCTCCATTAGACCCACAAGTGAGATGGCTAAAGATGTTGGGAGTACCATGCCAAATGTAGAGAGATCGAATGGTACTTTTCCCTCACTGATTGATCCAAAAGGCATAGTTAATGTTGGCAATCCATTCGGCAGTTGGCCTAGATCTTTTACAGTTGGTATATCTAATTTAAGCCAAATACAAATTGCTGTTAATGCAACAATAGCAACAAGTTGTGATGGAATTAAGCGTGTAATCTTTGGAAGAATATAGATAATAGCTAGGCCAAGAATTACTAACGCCCATACAAGAGGAATTTCTCCGCCCGTGGGTAAGGTTTGTATAGAATGATCTTTAGCGACTTGTTCTCCGTAGTGAAGATTGATTCCTAATTGAGGAAATTGAGCTTGAAGTATTAATAAAGCAAGTGCATTAACAAAACCACTTAGCACAGCCTGCGGTACGAAACGCATTTGATATGCCAATCGTAAATACCCCCAGAGAATCTGGAAGACTCCTGTTAAAAGACCGGCAGCCATTAAATACGAAAGACCTAGTCCTGGCGACTTGGCCTCGCCTGCTGCTACAACTCCTGTCATTAGAAGAGCTGTTGAGCCTGTCGCAGAGGTAATCATCCCCATGCGACCTCCAACTATTGCAATAGTTACAGATAGGCAAAATGCGCCGAAAAGACCTACCTGCGGATCCACTCCAGCAATACCTGAGAAAGCTATTGCTTCAGGAATCATTGCAAACGCGACAACTAGACCTGACAAAAGATCTTGTCGAGGATTGTCAAACCATTGCTCTTTTACAGATGGGATTGTCCTGGTAACCATTGAAAACGATCTGTCACAAGAGACCGTATCTCATAACCCAGGCAAAATCCCTTTTGGGTCATAACAAGACTTAAGTTTTTTTAGACCAGGAAGCCATTCTTGAAAGGCAGAATTGATTTCTTTTTGATGCCAAGGTAAATGTTGATGCATTTGTGCCAGGTGTACGCCTGAGCAATAAGGTTCAAGAACTTGCCAGACTTTGGTCAACCATTGCAGACTTTCTGCCCTTGCTTCATTGTTTCCTGCTTGCCAGCTGGCCGAGATCCAGGGTTTCCAAATTGCTTCACGGTTAATAAATGAGGTAATTTTTCTATTGATATTGCTTGAAACTCCACCAAGTTGCTGAGCTGCTATGTAGCAATTTGGATTAGGCCTTATAGACATTAAATGTTCTAGAGAATTAATTATTTCCATAGAATTTATTCCCCACTCTGGAGTAAGTAAACCAACTACTTCAGAATGCAATTTTGAATCATTAGATTTATATCTAAATGGGATATTGAATGGCGGAAGATTTTGTTGTCCAAATACTTCTGTCTCTTTAATTGATGAGAGAAATGGAAAATCATTGTATAGGTTATTAATTGCTTTATTTTTTGGATCAAAATCATTGTTCATTACAATATAAATTTTTATTTGATCACCCCAGGCCCACTGCAGACTAAATGAATAAGGCAATTTCTCTGCTTGCTTTATAGACTCCATTAGTTGATATTTACTTATTATTCTTTGCCAAAATTTAAGTTTTGGCTCTTTTAGAGTTTTCAGTGTAAGTTCTGTAACTATTCCAAGGAAGGGTGCAGCTCCGCAAAGCCCTTTCCACTCTATTGTTCCTTTGTAATTTGAAGATGCTTTTGGCCTTGAAATATTGAATGAATCACCATTCCCCCATACACCTTTGATTTCTAAAACTTGATCAATTGCTAAACCTACACTTCTGCTAAGAGGACTTATGCCACCTGTAAGAATATAACCAATGCCAGTACTCGCTGAAAGGCCGATAGGGAAGGATCTTTCGTGTTTTGTGAGTTCTGTAAGTAGGTTCCCCATCGTTATGCCTCCCCCTATCAAGACTGTGTTGTTATCTGAGTCAAATTGAATTTGGTTGTATTTTTTTCGTAGGTCGACTGTCCAATGCTCATTTGCGGCACAGCGACTAGAAGTGCCGCCGCCGCATATCAATAGAGGTTTGGGCCTTATCTGATCTGTTCTCAGAAGAGTCTTTAAATGATCATTGATTTCTTCAAATACTCCAGCAACAATGCTGTCTCTCGCTAAAGAATTTTGGATAGTAAGAAGGTTATGAATTTTTCAGACCAGGACCTTATGCAAAATGCTACTCACAGAGATCATTTAATGATCCCCCTTGTCGAGATAATGTTTATTAAAGCGGCATTTCGTTTTGACCTCTGAACTTTTTGATTACCAAGATAAGCATCTTGGAATTTTAATTTGTGGGCATGGGAGTCGGAATCGACTTGCAGTTGATGAGTTTGCTGAATTAGTTAAATCTTTAAGGAAGGAGTTGCCAGGGATTCTTGTTGATTATGGATACCTTGAGTTTGCTCGCCCAACTATTCGAGATGCTCTTGACCAAATGAGATCTAATTCAATCTCAAGAGTGATTGCGCTTCCTGCAATGTTGTTTGCAGCTGGGCATGCCAAAAATGATATACCTTCTTTATTAAAAAAATATTCTAATGAGACTGGATTGCAAATTGATTATGGACGGGAACTTGGAATTAATAATTCTATGATTGGTGCTGCTGGGGCAAGGTTAAGGGAGATAGTTGAATCATCTTCTAATTTCCCTAATTCAGAGACACTTCTAGCAGTTGTTGGTAGGGGGTCTTCTGATCCAGATGCTAATTCAAATGTGGCGAAAATCACAAGAATGTTAGTTGAAGGATTAGGTTTTGGATGGGGAGAAACTCTTTATTCAGGAGTGACATTTCCACTAGTAGAACCAGGTCTAAGGCAATTGGTGAGACTGGGATATAAGCGAATAATTGTCTTTCCATATTTTCTGTTCTCTGGAGTTCTAGTGAGTCGAATTCGTATGCATACCCACCTAGTTTCTAATGAATATCCTGAGATTGAGTTTTTGGATGCTGGCTATCTAGGAGATCACCCTTTAGTGATAGAGACATTTAAAGATCGCATTGAGGAAGTCTTGATTGGAACTAACTCTATGAATTGTGCTCTTTGTAAGTATCGATCAGACTTATTGGGGTTTGAGAATGAGGTTGGACTTCCACAGCAAAGTCATCATCACCATGTAGAAGGTCTCGAAGAAAGCTGCAACCTTTGTGAAAATGATTGCACTGGCGCTTGCGAGTTAGAAGAAAGCGACAAAAGTGGAAGCCATGTATTTGATCATGGATCAGATCACCATCACTCGCAAAAACATCTCCATTACCCTCATTCAGATCATCCATTAGGCCCTGTCACTTTGAAGAAGTTGAAAACCATCAAATCTGAAGAAAAATAGTCTTTATTACAAATCTTGCCTACCCATTCTCGCTCGTGACGCATGAGACTCTCCTTGTATAAGTATGGCTAATGTATTTAAGAAATAGGTTTTTCCAGAAATCTTTCCACAGAATTAGGGTTAGTTTTCCACTGCAAATCGCTGAAAACCTTCATTCCCTTGTTAGATCTGTGGTTTTTGACTTTAGTATCCAAAGCTTCTTGACATAAAACCTAAAAAGTTCCCAATGGAGCCAAAATTTTTAGAAGAAAATAAAAAATCATTGTAAATAAAGGAGTCTTGGCTGGTCTTGCTATACGTTTGTAATTTTTGATAGGCATTTGACGCAATCGCCAACTAACAGGATCCTTGTCTCAGCAAAAAAATTAAGTACTGCTGAATGGATCTAACTAAGTTTGAAAATTGCACTGAGGTTGAAACCCCTTTATTACCTAAGGCTGTTTCTGAATCTTGCGTAAGTCTTGAGGCTGAAATACCTGAAGCCCTATATAGAGGGATCAAAGAATTTTTAAGTACTCATCCAAGTTGGGATCAATACAATTTAATGAGCTCTGCCCTCGCAAATTTTTTGTTTCAAAATGGATGTCAAGATAGGGCTGTTACGGAGAGATATCTCAATGATCTCTTTGGTCGTTCTGAGGTTTAAGGGCCTCAAGACATGCTCTTCGGGTTAATGCCATCATTGTGAGTGTTGGACTTTGCCAGCTAGAAGTTGGCCAGCAAGCACCATCTACTACAAGCACGTTGGGACAACGCCATAAACGGTTGAAACGGTCTAAGACACTATTTTCTTCTTTTGTTCCCATAGGTGCGCCCCCTACCTCATGAATGTAATAGCCAGGAGGAGGAGCTTCTTCCTTCAGGACAACAGAATTTTTTTCAAGAAAATTATCAACAAAAGGCATTCTTACAATTTTTTTTAGAGGTAATGATTTGCCTCCAGACGATTCAATAATTTCGTTGATAGTTAGGTTCATATGTTTAACCATATTTTTTTCATTCTGTCCCCATTGAAAGCTTATGTGAGGTATTGGGATACCCCATTGGTCAAGTTTTGTAGAAAGAACAACTTTGTTGTCTAAAGAAGCTAAGACTTCTCCATGTCCAATTAAGAAACCAGTATTAGTTCCTGGAATTCGCTTTAAGAATGCAGGAGGCTCGAAACGATCTATTCCACCCCAAATTCCATAACCCCTTATAAATTCTGTCTTACTTGTTTTTGCTAATTTGCTACCAAAAGGAATAAAGAAACTGCCTGCTCCAGAAAGGATTTGATTCGATTTATTTGTACCTATTTTGGGAATAGTAAAGAATCTACACGTTGATATGTGATCCATTAGATTTAGTCCTAATTTGTCTGATGGATCAACAAAACCATTTTGTTGATGTTTCCTTTCTGAACTCAGAAGAAGTCTTAAACTTTGGATAGTAGAGGCACATATCACTATTAAATTACTACTAAACCTTTCTCGACTACCATCAGATTTATTGACAGTAATTACTCCACTAGTGAGGTCACCACTTTTATTAAAAGTTAGCTTTTCAGCAATATGATTTGGTAAGACTTCTACTTTACCTGTAGCAATAGCAGCTTTTAAAGTGCTTCCAGGACTGCTATAGAGAGGCCAGTTACCATCGATATTTGGTATATGAGGTCCAAAACCTCTTGAATGTATAAAAGGATATTCAAGTGAGGTTTGTATTCTCTTCCCAAATTCTTCTTCGATTTTAGTGAACGGAAGAGGATCTAGGAATTCTCCATCTGGCAATTGTTCTAAACCATCTTTGTTTCCATGTACTTGGAAAAGTTTTTCTATTTCTGAATAATGAGGGGCAATTTCCGCATAATCGATTGGCCAATCTTGCCCATAACCATCTTCTCTGGATGGCTTTAGATCATTATCAGAAAGCCTTAGTGTAATTCCTCCCCATGTAAGGCTTCTTCCTCCTACTTGTCTTCCTTGGGTCCATAAGAATGGTTTGTCAAATGGATATGAATAAGGGCTTTCTTTCTCATTGGCAAATAACATAGGGTTACTTTTCCAATAGCCTGGATGCTGAGATTGAATCTTTTTGTTTCCATCAATAATTCCTCTTAATCTATTAAAAGTATTTGTTGGTTCTGACCCAAGTGCTTGTTTCGCAGAATATTTAGGTCCAGCTTCGATAACAAGAACTTTTACTCCTTCTTTTGCAAGGGTTAAGGCAGCGACTCCTCCTGTTGCGCCAGAACCTATAACTATCACCTCATATGGTTTGTTAGGCACTTTTAAAGTTTCTTCTTTTTAATAAGAGTGGGCATACCGGTTTAGCTCCTTACTAGCCACGAAGGAGCTCCTCCAAACCAATCGCCAAGGTCATCTTCTTTTGGGTTGTAGTTTGCATTTGGATCGGCAGAGCCAATATCCAGGGCAGTTAGTAAATGATCTATATCGTTATGGGACCCTCCTTGTTGTTGTAAACGCCTTGCACGCTTTAACCAGTTTGAAACAGTTTGGTTTTGATCGGCAAATTTATCTACGTAAATTCGTTCCCCAAGGCTAACTTCTTTCCCAGAGGCAATTCGCTTTAGTATCCTTTCTAATTGAAGACGAGAATCACTTGAGAGCATTAAAAAAGCCAACTGTGCTTTTCTTTATTAGCTAAAATTTATTCAAATAGATATAGAAGTGCTACAAAGCTTTGCAACTTCTCTATAAATTAAATTAATTCAAACAGTAATAAGTTAATCATATTGAATTCATACATCAATGTAGCTTGTCTAGATTTAGTTGATTCTGTCTGAGCAGCTTTCCAAAGATGTATGTCAAAATCTTTGCCTTTCTTGCATCAGCTTTTCTTTTTCTAGTTCCTTTTCAAGGAGCATGGGCTGCTATGGACTATGCAAAGCAAGTTCTTATTGAGTCTGATTTCTCTAACAAAGATCTTCGTGGGGTTACTTTCAATCTTACAAATCTCCTAAAGGCTGATCTTTCTGGAAGTGATTTAGAAGAAGCAAGCTTGTTTGGTGCGAAACTTCAGGAGGCCAACTTAAGTAATACAAATCTTCGTTATGCCACACTTGACTCAGCTGTCTTAGAAGGAACTGACCTTACGAATGCTGTATTAGAGGATGCTTTTGCCTTTAATACGCATTTTGAAGATGTAATTATTATGGGAGCTGATTTTACTAATGTTCCAATGAGGGATGATGTTTTGATCAAGCTTTGTACCGTAGCGGAAGGAGTTAACCCAGTTACAGGAAGGGATACTCGTAAAAGTCTTGGGTGTGATTTAGATTAAAAGTAATTATCACTACATTTCAAATGAATTTGATTGATATTAAGGACCTAAGTTCAATTGAGACAATAGGTTTTCTTGCTGGAATACTTACTACTTTGGCTTTTCTTCCTCAGGTTATAAAGACATGGAAGTCAAAATCAGCAGATGATGTTTCCCTCTCAATGTTTATTTTATTTATTTCTGGGGTTTTATTATGGTGTATTTATGGATTGGAAATTCATTCAATTCCAGTTGTAGCGGCTAATATAATTACGTTTATTCTTGCGTCTACAATATTGATTATGAAAATCATCTTTGAAAATTCAACGAAATTTGAGAAGTTAGATTAGAATAAATATACACGATTTACAACTGTTGAAAATCAATCTAACATATCATTTCTAATGTTGATTAAATACTCCTTAAATGTATTTACTCCTTTTTGTCCAGACAATCCTATAGCGCCCCCACAATCATCAACAATTCTTTTTGAAATTTGTTCATCGAGTTCATCTTGATTGATCTTTTTTAAATTCTCTTTACCTGATGAAGCCAATTCAAACCATAGTGAAGGGTTAAACTTAGCCTCCTTATTCTCACTTATTGCTAATCTAGCCGCCCCCTCTTTTGAAATGCCTATACCTATACCATTGCAAAATTTTCCAGAATAATTCTTTGCGATTCTTTTCTGGAGTGAAGTGATCTTGTTAATTTCTTTTGTTTCTAAAGCATTCACCATAATAGGAATTTGACACATGAAGAATATATTTGAGATTAATAAAATAGGAAATATTCTCTTGATAAGTTCACCACATTGATTAATTGCTTTTGACAGGTTCAATTTAAGAGTGTATTGAGAGCATTACTGATTCTAGGCTAAATCTGTAGGTTGTTCCATTTAGATGAGCAAGGCATGTAATATATTTTTAAGGATCATTGTTAAACTGAGTCTTATGCAAATATTTTAGTGAAAAACACCTAAAAGAAATACCTAAAAATATTTAATTCTTCTTTGTTGCTTTAATAAATTACCTATAGGCCAACCTAATATCTTTAAGTGTCGCATTAAACTATTAGAGTAATGATATTCCCCCTCTCTATTCTTCGTATAAAAACCCATCTCATTAAGAGTTGCTTTTAGAAGTCTTTCTTCTTTTAAGGTTCCTTTTCTTTGTCCAAGGATTTCGTAATCTATATCTTGATAAATCATCTTTAGCTTATTTAGATATTGTATAAAACCTATTCTTATAACCTTATTACCTTTTTCGTAGGATGTATATAAGTAGCCTTGAGGAGGAATGATGTTTAGCTTTTTATATTGGGGTGAATTCTTGATGTTTTTTATGGATTGCCCATTTAACGAAATTTTAATTTTCTTATGGATCATTTGTTTGATGTCTCTTTTGTATGAGATTTTTCATAGCTCTCTAAAGCCTTATTAGCTTCAGCTAATGCAATCCTTCTTTCACAGGAAATGTCGTATCTTTTGATTGCAGATTGTGGGATTGCTCCCTTGCTTTTGATTTCTCTAAGCCCTGTTTCTAGGCATTGCAAGGCTACACTGGACAAGTCTCTTCCTTCTGAAGCAGCCCATGCCTTCATTAGATAATTCAAGTTGGAAGGCACAGAAATTTGAAGCTTGTATGAATTAGGAGAATTAAGACTTATATCGTCTAGTTCGCTTTCTAAATTGGAAATTTTGTCCTTAATCTTTCGTTTAATACCTTTAAGTCTTTTCTCAAGAGAGTTATCTTTATCGCTGGAATTTGGATCGATTAAGTAGTTATTAGCCAGGAAATCAATATCTTCTTTGTTTTCATTAATAGCTTCAGCAGCCCATTTGAACATTTCATCAGAAAGAGATGTCCTTTTGAGCCAGGTCTTTTCTATTTCTTTCCAGCTCTCTTGCATGGCTCGACAATATTCCCGTAGACTACCATAGTCTATAACCAGTGTCAATAGATTGAATATAGATTGGATATAGAGTGTATTTGCTAATCTTTTGCATTATCGTTCTCATCTAAGCAAATGCCTTTAACAGTGCTCTTGGTTATTCGTATAAGCAATTAATTAATAACTAATTGCTTATAAATATATATTTTGATGATATTTTATAACTTTATTTTTTATGGTTTTCTCTATTCTTTTCTAATTGTTTTCTTGCAAGCTCTTTTCCTTTCGTGGGCTTGTCAATAGTTTAAAAAATTATCAGACCAGATTGTTGCTAATACTTGTTTCAAGCAGCTGGCTTTTCTGGGCTCTGCGCGTAATGGTTGATGAAATAAAAGAACAAAATGCTCAGACTTCTTTTCTTTGGAATGCTAAAGCGTACTTGTGATAGCTATGGTGATTGCTTGATGCAAGATATTGGCTTGGCACCTATAGCCTTGGCTTCACCTCAGATAGTTTCTGGTAAAGAACCCAAGAAAGGTTCCTGTGAGGTCTCATGGGCTAGAGAATTTGATCGCTAGTTCTTCTTACTGCTTTCAATCTTTATTTGATGTTATTCGTAAATAACAAATCATTCTTGTCGCTATTTAATTAATTAAACATCTATTAAAGTAAAGACAAATAAAACTATTTACGTATCTGAATCCGAAAACTTATTTAACTACTTTTAGAAGTTGGGCCATTTTTGATACGGAGGGGGTGGGATTCGAACCCACGATGCCCTTGCGGACATGCTGGTTTTCAAGACCAGAGCCATCAACCACTCGACCACCCCTCCAGTTGGACGATCGAAAACGTCGCCAGATCAATACTAGCAACTAGCTTGCAACCACTAGTAATAACGGGTTTGGGTGAATGGGCCTGATCCTTCACTTCATGCGTAACTCTAAGTTTTTCCAAGCTCCTTTCTATCTCTGTTTTAGTTATGTCTTTCTCGTAGCTTTTAATCCAATTCAATATTTCTTCGATTGAATAATTTCCTTCATCCCTGGCGGCCTCAACCATTTCTGTACACCTGCATATCCCATCGTTCTGCATGGTTTGAATAGTCTGTAGGGTTTTGTCTGAATCTTTTTTTATATAACTACTATTATTTTCCTTTTTTAATTCAAACTTATTAGATAAACCCTGCATACCCTCCATTGATGCCTGAGAATCCTTCCCCCAATTGTTTTATGGAGGTGATATCGGTTAATCTTAGTTTGGTTAGCGAGGATAGAACCAGGAGAATTCTTTTTAATGGTTCAGAGCAAAAGGATTAACCGATTTATTCCTAAACAATTAGACCCATTTTTATTCTAATTTTAATTAGATGCTTGGTAATTAAATAATATTTATTATTAATATCGTTTATTGAATTGAATGTTATTCCATGGTTACTTAATTCCTTTTGAATCTTTAGGAGACCCACTGCTCGTTCAATTCTTATCCTGTCTATATATTAAGAATCACATGGGGGCGGCTTTCTCCAATCTATAGATAATTCACAAAGAATAAAGTTCGTTAAGAGGTTTGGGAATCGTATGCAATAATTATGTCCAATTACCTTCATGATCCCTGTCATGTCCAGCTCTAGCAATAAAAGCGATCAGTCTCGCTTTTTGGGAGATCTCCCAATGGCAGGTGGTATCAGTGAGACAGAGAGAATTCGTGTTATCTCTCATCTAATGTTCTTTAGTGGTTGTGCTCTGCTTTCTTTTGGTGTTTGGGCTTTAACTGGTTTTACTTCAGCGGCTGGTCAAAGTGGTCCTTTCCCTTTCTAGACAAGCCATTTTAAAGAAAGGTTTTTAACTCTTTTTACAAAGATCATTATAAAGTGATGCTTTGTTTAACAGTTTCTAAATATATGGCTTTAGCAAAAAGACCCTTGATAAGAGGGTCTTTTTTTATCTTTGATAGCGCGATTGGTTAAGGCTTTAGCTTCTCATCTCTATCATTTAATAAGATCAAAAGCCATTTGGCTGCAAGCCCTCTTGAGATAGAACGTGTACGTAAAAAATCACAAATTACATAATACAAAGGACCTGAGTTTGTTTCTGAATTAAACCAACTTTCAAAATTCAATATTTCTTCTGGGGTTTTACAAGAACGCAGTTGATCAACAATGGCATCACGTACGCCTCGGCTCATTGAATCGACGGGCCTTTGTGTTGTGGTCATGATTATCAGAAGAGAAAGGCTTTTGCCTACCTCCTAACTATTAGCGCCGTTTTTGCTTTGTGAGCTGTTCAATTTTTATTTTGTTTTTTTCTTATCCTTTCTCAAGATGAATTGAAATGTATTTTTCTAGATATAACTGACCATCTAACTTTGAAAGTCAAATGGTCGCTTTGGATTTATCTGATTTTATTAGCCAGGTTTCGCTAAGGGTAGTAAGCATTTATCTGAATCACATCCAGCTGGTCCTGCTTCTGTTAATTCACCTTCGTCATAGCGACTTAAGGCTTCGAAGAAGTCTGTGCTAACCCTTCTCTTGAAGACTTCTGACTGAAGCCTCTCATAAGTTTCAGCGTCAATTGGTTCAAAAGGTAATCTTGGAAAAGTAGCATTAGCATCAAATCGAGCTAGAAGAGCTGCGGATATATAGCCTTCACTATCTTCTATGGCTTTATGTAGAGCTTTTGCTAATGGTTCGATTTCGTTTTCTCTAAATTCAATCGTGGCAGAAGTGTTGTGTTCAGTGTAAAAACGCTGTACTTGCATATAAAAATCAAATTGCGCCAATGCTGAGAAATTGTTGATGTCAACTGCATCTGCTCCAGGTAAATTTGCCCAACTAACTTCAGTAGGAATCTCTACTAGCCATTCGGTGCAACGAGAATCGAATGGATCATTCAATAGTCTTCCATTTTCATCTTTATCAGACTGGGAAGGCACAACCGTGTAGCCATAGTCCATGCAAGCCATTGCTACGGGATCTTTCTTCCGAAAGGTTATTCTTCGAATAAACCTTTGAGCTTTAGGTGGGTGCCATCCAGGTGCGGCTCCTGTTAGGAGACTTTTTGTGCCTGCTGGCTGCACAGTTGTGCAGCGATTAGGCCTGGTTAGACCATGTTTGTCGCAATATTCCCAAACTGTTTCCTTGACGATGTTTTTCCAATTGGTTAGGTACCTTTCTTCTTCTCGCTTGAAAGCAATTCCTTGTTCTGTATTAGGCCTGCCAGCTTCCCACCACTTAAGCCAAGTTGTACCAAATGCGTGTACAAAAAAGTCGAAAAGCCCAGTGAAGCTAACCCCGACAATTGGATCCCAAGCGCGACTTTGTCTATAACGCTCAACAGAGAATCGATGGTTTAAGAGACAAGCGACAGAAAGAGCTGCTGCTTTAAATGAATTAGAAAGACCTTCTTGATCAGATGGATCAATCTGATTTAAGTGGACTTCAGCTAAATTGCAGTGAAAATCTGCTCCTAGAATTTCTCCACAAGGATTAAGTCCATATCTACCTAAGCGATGTTCTAGTTCTTGATCATTGATAGGACCAAAATTTGATTGAAGCCATTTACTAGCGGCTGTTTTGCCTTCCTCGCAGTAAATATTGATAAATTTTGCTTTTAGTTCTTGTGTTTTAAGTATGTCTGCATTGGATCGTGCAATTGATTCGGGTGCAAATTGAATTGCTCCTTCTCCTGAATGAAATTGCTTTGTAACTGCTTCAAGAATATCTTTCTGGTTAGGCCGATTGTGGTAAACACGCGTGTGATTAGCCATTCTAAGAGCATCTCTCTCAGGATCTATTCGCCAGTTCCCTTCTTCGTCTTGCTCCCATAGATTTTCCTTAGCCCCAGCAGCTGAGAAGTCATCAGCTGAGAATTGGCGCATTCCAGCACTTCTCCTAATGTTCCCGGCCACAATTGTGACTGCGGCTTCATCGATTAATAGACAACACTCGACAGAGGTGAGTTTTCGTCCGACAGCTTTAGTTAGTAATCGGCCTACGCGTGCATATAGATCTTTGAGCTTTACAGGATTAGCCATTCCTCCGAATCCTTTGAGGGATTCGCCTACAGGCCTTACATCTGAAAGGTCAATAATTAATTGGACTTCATTGCCTGAGAAACGTTTGTCGCTACAAATCTCTAGAAGTAATTCATAGCTATCTACCCAACCTCTTCTGCTGTCTCCAACTTTAATAAATACTTCTTGGCCTTCAATTCTGTGAGTTGTTTTCTCTTGACGTTGATTTGCAGGAGTAGTTCCTATTTGTGTGACTTCATTGATCTTTATGGGATTTAGGACAACAGGGAGTTGATCAATGAGGTGTGCTTCGATTACAGCACCTGTCCCACAGCCCATCATGGCCAAGTCCATCATGAGTCCAAAGGCTTTCCAATCCACCAAATTGGTTGATGTGCAGTTATAAGCCCCTGAGAAATTTTCCTCTTTTTCTATCCAACCTGTTCCACCAATCCATAACCATCTTCCTGATGGCAAAGCCTTCTTTTCTGCTTGCATGCGAGCCATGAGATTCAATTCTTCTTGGCTTAGTTTTCCCAGTTGATGCAATCCAAGTAAATTCCTTTTACCTACTTCATTCCAGCTTTCTCTCCCTGATGTGGTTTTGCGGCTGTAGGTCCTATAAAAAACAGGATTTGCTGCTGGTGCCGTTGCTGGGAAATCAGCCCGGTGATCTCCTTTCCCCAAGCTAGGCATTACTAGATCAGCTTTATTAGTTGTAATGGTCAATTTGCAACCTACGGGGTATGGGCACGCTAACGCCACTTGTGGGGTCGGCAACTTTTTTTAACACCATCTGGAGTGGTTGGCGCAAAATTTAAGAGATTCTTCCATGATTATGAACCGTGTTAAAGAGCCTGAATTGATGCAAAACCCCCTGCAAGTAAAGGCCTATGCGGAGGCGGACTTTTCCGCGAGTGATAACTCTTTAATAGACCGTATAGAAAAATATTGTGTGTTACAGAAAAGATTTTTTAGTTCTCTTAGCTTGCTTTGCGATTTGGGGTGTGGGCCTGGAAATATTGCTGAAGGGTTAAGTCAAAGGTGTCCTTCGGCAACTGTTCTTGGCATTGATGGATCTCAGGCAATGCTTGACATAGCAATGGATAGGCAAAAAAAACTAAACTTAAATCAAGGCTTGGGGAATATTTCCTACCATTGCTGTGATATTTCCTCAATAGCTAGTGAGGAAAGCAAATTTGATAAGCAGATTGATTTAATCGTTAGTAATAGCTTGTTGCATCATTTGCATGATCCTGGTCAATTTTGGAAAGCCCTTAAAGTTATGTCTTCAAAAGCTACTGTTCATGTGCATAGGGATTTAAGAAGGCCTTCGTCAGTAAAGGCTGCAATCGCTTTGCAAAAAAAATATTTACCAGATTCTCCGAAAGTGCTTATTCGTGATTATTTGGCATCACTGCAGGCTGCTTTTACGGTTGCAGAGATTAAAAATCAGCTCTGCGAAGAAAGTCTTGATTTTTTAAGTGTGCATGAAGTGGATGACCGTTATCTTGAGGTAGTTGGAATTTTTTAAAAATCAGTCTCGAGACTGATTAAACACTTGAGATTCGATGACCTTGGTTAACTCCGCTGATGAACCGTTCTCCTCTGATTCAGATGAGTTAATAGCAGTTGCTTTAGCAAATGAGGTCGCTAAGCGTAGAAATTTTGCAATTATTTCTCACCCTGATGCAGGGAAAACAACTCTGACCGAAAAGCTTTTGTTATATGGCGGTGCTATTCAGCAGGCTGGGGCAGTTAAAGCAAGAGGTGAACAAAGGAAGGTAACTTCTGATTGGATGGAGTTGGAGAAGCAAAGGGGTATCTCTATTACTTCAACAGTTTTGCAGTTTGATTACAGTGGCAAAACTATTAATCTTTTAGATACTCCAGGTCACCAGGATTTCTCAGAGGATACATATCGGACTCTTGCGGCTGCTGATAATGCAGTAATGCTTGAGGATGCTGCTAAAGGACTTGAACCTCAAACAAGAAAGTTGTTTGAGGTTTGTCGAATGAGGAAGATACCTATTTTTACTTTTATTAATAAGATGGATCGACCTGGTCAAGAGCCACTTTCTTTGTTAGATGAAATTGAGGCTGAGCTTGGCCTATTAACTTGGGCTGTTAATTGGCCAATAGGAAGTGGAGAGCAATTTCGTGGTGTAATTGATCGTCACAGTAAAGATGTTGTACTTTTTACACGGGGAGAAAGAGGAAAACAGTCAACTGAGCGTCATTTAAAACTTGATGACCTTGAGTTGAAAGAATTAGTTGAAGATGAATTGCTCAATAAGGCATTAGAAGAGCTTGAACTTCTGGAAATTGCAGGGGCAGAAATGGATTTGGAACTTATTCATTCTGGAGAATTAACCCCTGTATTCTTTGGCTCGGCAATGACGAATTTTGGAGTAAGGCCTTTCCTTGATGCTTTCCTCCAAATGGCTCAAGGTCCGATAGGTCGCCCTAGTAGTGATGGGCATATAGATCCATTGAGATCAAATTTCAGTGGATTTGTATTTAAACTTCAGGCAAATATGGATCCTAAGCATCGAGATAGGGTTGCATTTGTGCGTGTTTGTAGTGGGCGCTTTGAAAAAGATATGACAGTTCGACATGCAAGAACAGGAAAAGCTATTCGTTTATCGCGTCCTCAAAAGATATTTGGTCAGGATCGTGCAGTTGTAGAAAATGCTTATCCAGGGGATGTAATTGGTTTGAATAATCCAGGAATGTTTGCTATTGGAGATACTCTCTATACAGGTAAAAGAATTGAATATGAGGGGATTCCTTGCTTTAGTCCAGAAATATTTAGTTGGCTACGCAATCCGAATCCATCCTCATTCAAGAATTTTAGGAAAGGCGTTAACGAGTTAAGAGAAGAAGGAGCTGTGCAGATTCTTTATGACACTGATCAAAGTAAACGAGATCCAATTTTGGCAGCAGTGGGCCAACTTCAATTAGAAGTGGTTCAACATCGCTTGGAGAATGAATATGGTGTTGAGACTCGTCTAGAGCCTATGGGATATCAGGTTGCTCGTTGGGTTAGTGGTGGATGGATCTCTTTGGAGAAGATAGGTAGGATTTTTAATTGCAAAACAGTCCAGGATGCATGGCAAAGACCTGTTTTGCTTTTTAAAAATAATTGGAATCTTAACCAGCTTCAGGAGGACCACCCTTCATTGGAATTATGTGCAGTGGCTCCAGTTGTAAGTGGAGTAGACCCTATTACGCTTTAATCTCTTTCTTACCTAGCTTCTAGCGCTTTTTGAAAATCCTATTTGGTATCTGAGGTAATTCGATTTAGAATTATTTGAGTCGAATTTGATAAACCTTTGCTATTTTGATTCTTGCTTATTTGATTTTCAATATTTTTTCTTTTTGAAGTTCAATCTCATTTGCTTTATGGCTTCGGGGAACAATTCTAGTTCGAATTCAGGACCACAGGACCATTATTCATGTCTTGGTTTGAAACCTGGTGCAACTTTTGATCAAATACAGCAAGCGAGAGAAAAACTATTGGCTGAAAAGGGAAATGACCCCCTTGCCAAGGCAAAAATAGAGGCTTCATACGATGCATTGTTAATGGTTAGTCTAAAAGAAAGACAGCTTGGAAAAGCTAGCAATGCAGCTGTTAATGCTTCAAAAAGAGAAGAAGTAAATTTGCAATCAGAGGCAAATGTTGGCAGTGCAATTCTTACGCGTTTAAAGGGTTTTAATCCAAAAAACCCTGAAAAATCTTCAGAAGGCTTTATGCCTAATTTGGCGTTGCCAGAAGGGCAAGGCTTGACAATTAGACTAGCACTAGGTTTCTTTGTGTTTTTTTTAACGTTGGTTTCTCCTAAAGAAAGCCTTCAGTTAATACTTTCTTTGTCAACATTAGGGTTATTCATAAGTCAGGTTCGCAGAGGAAGAAAAGTTCTACCATCTTTAGGTTGGAGTATTTCATTACTTTCTATAGGTCTAATAATTGGTGGTGTTTTAGTTAGTGGAATGAATACTATTCCAGAACTTCCTAGAGCTGTTTCCATAGATCACTTGGAGGCTTTGCCTGCAGTTGTGTTGATATGGCTGGGTTCTATTTTGTTAGACTGATTTGAAACCACTTAAACAATAATTAGTTAACTTAACTAGTTTATTTAAGAAGCAATTCCAATTCACTTTTATTGATTAGATACTTGTTATTGCAGAAATGGCATGTAAGCTCTGCTTTTTCGTCTTCATTTAATATTGTTTTTAGTTCTTCTTCTCCTAATAATTTTAATGCGGAAAGACTGCGTTTCTTAGAGCAGCTGCATTTAAATAGGATTTTTTGACATGTATCATTATCATTGGATTGAATAGGGTCGAGATCAGGGAAAACATCTTCTAAAAGAGCATGCAGGTTATCCTTGCAATCTTTTAATCTTTTGCTGAAGCAGGTTATTTCTTTACAGCGCTCTTCTAATAAGGCAATTAAAGCTGGTTCATGTGCTGCTTTTGGAAGGATTTGTACTAGTAGACCACCACAACATTCCAATTGGTTTCTTGTGATGGTCTCTCCGACAAAAACTGCTGATGGCGTTTGCTCTGAATGTAGAAGGTATGAAGCAACATCTTCTCCAATACCACCTCTTACTAATTCAACAGTGCTACTAAATGGTTCTCCTTTCCCTTCGTCACGAACTACATGGAGATATCCAGTGCCAGCAGCAGATGCAAAATCAAATGAATATTGACCATTATCGTTTCTTATTGGATCCAACTCTAAAGAGGGCTCCCCGACATAACCTCTGACGGTGCCATCTCTTCCAGCATCGGCCATGAGTCCTTTTAGAGGACCGTCAGAACCGATTCTTAAATTAACTCTTCCATGAGCAACTTTCATTGAACTTGCAAGCAATAGACCAGCACTCATTGCGCGTCCAAGCATTGCCATCATTAGATAAGAAAGTGAATGTCTGCGACGTGCTTCTTTTGTCGCTTCTGTTGTTATTACTGCTACTAATCTAATTCCTCCTTTTGCTGCTGTTGCTCTGACCAGGCGGTCTGGCATTGTTATGAATCAACTCTGCTTAATGTAGTCATTCTTTTAAGCACTCCCTTTTCAAGTAGATAGGAAGTGTTTTCCCAGCCCTTGAATAGCTCTGGTTCGTGAGTGGCAACAATCAGGACTTGTTCTTCTGCTAGGTGTGATAGCAAATTCAGAATTTCCTCCCTTACGGACCAGTCTAGACCTGCTGTTGGCTCATCAAGAAGAAGAATATTTGGTTTCCTAAGTAACTGAACTGCAATAGCCAACCTCCTTTGTTGACCACCACTTAACTTTTCAGGTGCTTGACGCAGATCAATATCTCCGAGCCCAACTTGTTGTAGTGCGTTTGATTGAGATTCGCTTGATAATCGCCGGTGACCTAACCGCAATTCTTGTGCAACTGTGAGTCCTAAAAAGTGTCGTTCTGGGAATTGGAAAACTACTCCACACAGCCATCTTCTTTGACGTGCTTTTATGGAATTATTTTGCCAAGAAATGAACCCTTTTTGTGGTTGGCTTAAACCACTAATTATTTCCACAAGACTTGTTTTTCCACTTCCACTCGCACCCGCTATTAATACTGGTTGTCCTGAATCTGCCTTAAGGTTTATTCCTCTGAGTATTGGCTTCCCAGATGTTGCTGGTTGGTAGTGGAGTTCTGTTAGTTTTAGCATTTCAAGAAAATTCTTAATGGTCTGCTTGAGAAGCTTGACTGATTAATACTCTTTAGATGATTCTCATGTACCTTCCATTACAGATGTTTTAGTCAACTCTCGCTTGTTATGAAAGTAAGTTTTCGTGAAGTTGACCCATTTAACTGTTGGATTTGGATTTGTTTTCATGAAGTTCCTAACAAGGGAGAAAAAAATTATGTAGATGGTGTCTTTGATAGCTGGTATGTCATTGGTCGGTTGGGTGGCTTCAATGGTGGGAATATTCAATCTCACGAGGAAGGTTCTGAATTGAGTTGGATGAATTACGACAATGATGAAGTTGCTAATGGTCTAGCTTCAACGATGCATAACATAGGAGAATTGGAATACCAAGCAAATTGGGCTCGTTGTTGGGTTGATTTTGGGACATGTGATGCTTTGGCAATAGATGTTTTGATTAATACCTTTTATGAGGTTGATCGACATTTTGTTCAGATTGAGGAATTATTGATAGGAGGTGTTAACGATGATTGGTTAGTTGATGATCACCCTGATGCAGTTTTTTCTGGGAAAAACTAAGGAGTTTTGTGGCTGAATTAAGACGTTTGTTGGTTGAACCTGCTCGTTTAAAAAAAGAATTGGGGCCTGAGAGGCTGCTAACTCTTAAATCAAATGAGTCTCATTACCTTTTTCGTGTTTTGCGATTGCGATGCGGCGAATCCATAGAGATTGTTGATGGAGTGGGGAATCTTTGGAAGGCTGATTTGAATAGTAGAGATTCAATTCGACTTCAATCATCCCTGCATTTTCCTATAGCAAAACAACCTCGTTGTAGACCTTTACTTGGATTAGCCGTTGTTGTTCCGAAGAAAGGCTTTGATGAGCTTCTTCGTATGAGTTGTGAAATCGGCATTGATTTTGTTCAACCTCTGAGATCAGAAAGAAGTGTCGTTCTTACAGGAGGAGAACATAGGAATTTACGATGGGAAGGTGTTTTAAGAGAGTCCGTTGAGCAGTCTGAAAGACTTTGGGCGCCGGATTGTAGAAGAATAATTGATGTAAAAGATTGGTTAAAAAATAGACCGGTGAATTCTGCTTTGGCTTTTGCTAGTCCGCGAATGTTGCCATTAAATCGGTTTCATCTCTGGACTAATAGTTTTAGAAAGCAAGTAGATGAATTGTGGATAGCGATAGGACCTGAGGGTGGATGGACTGAACAAGAAAAATCTTTTGCTAAAGAGGTAGGTTGTTCTGAAGTTTTTTTTGGAGATTCAATTTTAAGAACATCTACAGCAGCTGTTGTTGCTACACAACTTATGGTTTCTTGGAGACAAAATAGTTCAATGATTGTTGAGTAGTTTCTTTTGATTTCGAATATGACTAATCTTCTTGATATATTTTCTGATAGTTGATGTTTTCTCCTATCTCTATAACCCCTGAATGGTATGTCGCATTTTCTTTAAATGCAGCTTTGATTGCTTTATCTCAGTTAATTCCTTTAATTAAGCGGTTGCTTACTCGTTCTGGTTGGTTCCACGCGGGTATTCTTGGAACAATACTTTGGGGGTGTCTTGGTTGGCGTGGATGGTTATCAGTAGTTGTATATCTATTCCTTGGTTCTATTGTCACAAGAATTGGTTTTGCACGTAAAGAGAAGGATGGTCTGTCAGAAAAACGTGGGGGTAGTCGAGGACCAGAAAATCTATGGGGTTCTGCTGCTACTGGCTTTTTACTTGCAATTTTGATCAAGTTAGCAATTGTTCCTAAAATTATTTTTTTAATTGGATTCGCAACTAGTTTTACAGCCAAATTGGCTGATACATTTGGAAGTGAGATTGGGAAGAGATGGGGACGTAAAACATTCCTTATTACATCATTACGACCTGTTCCTGCAGGGACAGATGGAGCAATAAGTCTCCAAGGAACTTTTGCAAGTATTTTAGGTAGTTTTTTGATGACAATTGTCATGGTTGCCTTCTTCTATGACTCTCTAATGAAATTTGGCATTTTAATTTTCCTTGTTGGATTTTTGGCAACTTTGCTTGAGAGCTTTTTGGGTGCGGCTGTACAGCATCGATTTCATTGGTTAACTAATGAGATGATAAACTTTTGTCAAACAACTATTGCAGCTTTAATAGCAATAACTGCGGCATCTTTTTTATTATAAGTGTTATTTTTTTAATTTAAATAAGAGAAGGTGTGACACTTGTTGATTGATTGAGTTCACCCCACATGAGAAGAGAATTCCATGAAATTAGTTTTTTATAAACCCAATAGTGACCATCAGTATTCATATGAATACCATCAGGTTCAAGCCAGTTAATCCAGTTGGGCTCATCAATCATTGATCGATATAAAGGTAGAAATGGAATATTTAGGTCCAAGCAGGTCTCTTCTATTTGAGATTCATAAACTGAGATGGCTTTATTTGTATACCATAGACATTCAGCAAAAGGCATTACAGTTTCATCTACAGGTGTTAATCCCATTACTAATACATTAGTGTGATTTTTTATATCTTTTAGAAGTTGATAATATCCAAACCTAAAAGCTTCTGAAGAAAGTTGAGGCCTCCCATCTGGCCTCCCAATCCTTGCTGTGTCATTTATTCCAACAGATATTAGTACTCCATCTGGTAGTTTCCTTCTTAATTCACCTCGATGCTTCCATTCAGTTTTCCAACGCTGCGCGACTTTTTCTAGGCCATCTCCACGTATACCTAATTGATAAACAATAGGAGCTTGAGGTAGATTCATCCAGTTTCTTCGTAATCGTTCACACCAACCACCTTCATCTTTATCACCCCATCCATAAACACCACTATCTCCTATTGCTACAAGTTGTTTTGGTTGGTTTGTCATCAATCAGGCAAAAAAACAAATTAGTGTTGACATTTAGGTCAGATCTTATTTAGTCGTCTGCCTAGATTTGACTAAATTTTGAGAAGATTTAGCACTTATTGCCTCTCCAATTAATGTAAGAGCTGCATATGCTGCTGTTATTAAAACAACTTGGGGCCAATCGAAAGAGCTTAAAGACTCTTGCAATTGCCATCCAAGACCCGCTCCACCTACTACACCTACTATTGCAGTTTCTCGCAATATTACATCTGTTCTGTAAGCACCATATGCTAAGTAACTTTTGCTTTGAGGAGTGAAATTGCCGTATAACCAGGCCATATTATTGCTTGTACCAGATGAATATATTGCTATATGTTGATCGTTATTCTGACTCTCTATTCCTTCTTTTAATAGACGTCCCATTACCCCAAGATTTTGAAGGCCAAGAGCTAGGGAAGCTACACAAATATTTGGACTTGTACAAAGTAGCAAGAGAAGTGCAGATAATGGAGGTGGGATTAATCTAAGGAAAGACCAGGTGATACTTTGGCAAAATAATCCAAAGTTTGTTGGCCAAAGCATCATCAGAAGAGGAGGTATCCCTATAGCAATACCTGCTGCAAGAAGAGTTACTACAATTGTATTTCCTATTAGATTAATCCAATTCAATTCTTGAAATGCAATTACCAAATCAAAAAAAGTTGGTAGGGGTAGACCATGCAATTCCCAACCTTGAAACAAATGGATATCAAGTTTTTCTAGCCAGAAAAAACTTATTAGCGTTAACAGGAAACTTGCAAAACCAAAGGTAATTATTTGTCTTGGTTGATTGTTGTTTTTTGACAACTGTTTACGCCATATATTTATAAGCCTTTCTAGGGAAAAGGTCACAGCTGCCAGAATCCATAAAGACGTCCATAGTTCTCTGAATTCAAGGGATTGAAATGTCAGTTGGATTTCTGTACCTATACCACCCATCCCGAAAATCCCCAGTATTGTGGCCCCTCTTAATGCACATTCCAGTCGATACCCACCATAGCTACTAATTATTGGAATCATTGGTGGAAACAATACAGATAAAAAAGCAGATCCTGTTTGTACACCAACTTGCTTAACAGCAAAAAATTTGCTGTGGTCTAAATTATCTAATTGATCAGCAAAAACTCTTGCGAGTATTGCTGAATAAGGGATGAAAATTGCAAGAATTGCAATCCAGGGATTTATCCCAAAAAATTGAAGTAAAAGCAAACCCCAAATTAGCTCATGAATGCTTCTTGGAATTGCTAGAAGTCGTTTGATAATTATTGCATTATATTCTGAATTCGCAACACTTTTCCAAAAGATTTTAGAACTTATTAGACCTAAAAGTAAACCCCCAATTATACTTGTCGCCCAACTTATTAAAGCAATTGCTATCGTAATCTGAATTCCTCTTAATGCACTTTGAATAACAGCCGATTCAAAAGATGGTTGTAGAGATGCTAGAAAGAACTTGAATAGAAGTTGAACTCCACCATTATGAAGTCCATTTAGTAAAGTTGATATTACAGGTATGATTGCAATTGCTGGTATAATTGATATTATTGTCGGAGAAAGACTTACTTTTTTCATTAGTCTTCGTAAATATTTTCGACATGCTTAGATTTTAAATCTTTAGTTAAACAATCAAGAACTAGTTCCCCATTTTTTAAGCCAATTACACGTGTGAAATTTACAATTAATTCTGGACGATGTAGACTAATTATTGAAGTTTCTGGAACTTTTATCATCTTAAGGGCCTTTTTGTTTAAGAGTAATTGGAGGATATCGTACGTAAGAACTGGATCAAGATTTGAGAGGGGCTCATCTGCAATTAGTAGATCTGCTTGTTGATTTAGTAGTCGTGCTACGGCTACTCTTTGTCTCTGACCTCCTGAAAGTATTTGGATAGGTTCTTTAATGAATTCCCTACTTAATCCTGTTGCTTCTAAAGATTCCAAGCAGGTTTTGCTTTGAATTACTCCAAGCAGATTTCCAAAAGCCCAAAGAAAACTGTGCCTGGATAGTTCCCCTATGTTGATGTTCTGATCAACAGACAACTCTTCGACTAAGCGTAAATCTTGCCAAAGAGTTGCTATTTCTCTTCGCTGCCTATGTGTCCTTTTATTTAATGGGATTCCATTCCAAATAACTTCTCCTGTAGCAGGCTTTAATGAGCCATTGGATACAGCAACTAGAGTGCTTTTACCTGCTCCACTTTTCCCTAAAAGTGCAACTTTCTCCCCGATTTTGATTGTTAAATTAATATTTGATAGTCTTGGATAATTTTTGCCATAAACATAAACTCCTTTTAACTGAAGTAATTTCTTCACTTAATTTTTCCCAGCTGACGTCCAATAATTTCTATTTTTTTGTATTGCCGTGCATGAGCTGGAATAAACTTTTTTGCTCCAAATAAATCTAGTATTTTCTTTTGATTGGGTATATTTTGATTTAATCCCAGAAGTGTTTTTGTTAATTTCTCTGTAAAGCCTTTCTCAAATTTTATATCTAGGTTTGGTTGTATAAGCCAGTGATAATCAGCATATGGAGGTGTCTTCCAAATGATTTTTACTTTGTTTAAATTCACCTTCCCTTTCTTTACATTTGATTTCCAAACTTGTTCATTAAGAGCACCTACTTCATATGAACCACTTTGGACTAATGCAAGTGTTGCATCATGGCTTCCGCTAAAACCTGGTTGTTTTCCTTTGAAATCAACCATCTTTAACCCTGCCTTCTGGAGAAAATATTGAGGCATTAGTCGACCTGATGTTGAGCTTTCAGATCCGAAAGTTAATCGTTTACCTTTTAAAACTTTTAGCTCTGATTCGTTTTTAATAGTTGGGATTCCAGTATTGGTATTTGATATAAATAAGCTATGAAACTTAGGATCGATATCCCTTTGAGCAATTACTTTGGCTCCTGGTTTTTGTATTCTTGCCTGAACGCCAGTCAGGCCTCCAAACCAAACCAGGTCCAAGCTACCTGTTCGAAAAGCGCTAACAGTTGCTGAATAATTTGTAACCGGTAAGTATTTAACCGGGACATTTAGTTTTTGGCTCAATTCAGAAGAGAGCAATTTGTATAATCGGTTCAACTTTTCAGGATTTTGGTCTGGTATTGCACCAATAAATAATGTTTCTTGGGCTAGTGAAACTTTCTGAGAGAAAGCTAGGTTGGCAAATAGAAAAAGGGATAAGAAATAACGCCTAGTTCTTCTTATCATTTATTTGGATTCCTTTAGGCCAGAATGAATCTGCTTAGCCTACCTAACCCTTCAGCAATAATTTCGTTTGATACGGCACAAGATACTCTGATGCATCTATCGTCACCAAAAACTTTTCCAGGGATCATTGCAAGGCCTACTTCCTCAAGAGCAAGCTCGCAAAATTCTACTGAATTTGGACTTCCTTTAGGTAATTGTGGAAAGGCGTAGAAAGCACCTTTTGGTGGTACAAGTGATATCCCATCAATTTGGTTTAATCCAATTGTGAGAGCATTTCTACGAGTCCTATAAATTTTTGCCATATTAAAAACGCAATCCATAGAGTTTTTCAGGGCAGCTACCGCCCCTCGTTGAGCAAAACTACATACGTTGCTAGTGCTATGGCTTTGCAAAGCAGTTGCTGCTTTTATAACTTTGGAATTCCCTATTAAATATCCAACTCGCCATCCGGTCATTGCCCAACCCTTTGCAAAGCCATTTACTGTAAATATTCTGTCTTTCAAGTCAGGAGCAATTGCTTCAAAACTATGGTGGATTTGGTCTCCCTCTAATAGGAATTCGTAAATTTCATCACTCATAACTAATAGTTGTGGATGTCTTCTAATAATCTCTGCTATTTGATTTAACTCTTTTTCAGTCATTACTCTGCCTGTTGGATTGGCAGGAGAATTAATGATTAAGAGTCTCGTCTTATTGGTTATAGAAGCTTCTAATGCTTCTTGATTGATGGTAAAGGCACTTTCTGATGACGAAGGAAGAACTATTGGTTTGGCTAATGCTAATCGCACAACTTCTGGATAACTAAGCCAGTAAGGTGAGGGAATTAGTACTTCATCACCAGGGTTTAGAATTACTTGAAAGAGGTTGTAGATCGCCTGTTTCCCACCATTGGTTACTAAAACATTCTCTATCGAAGTTGATGTTTTATTGATTTCTCTTTGCTTTAAAGCAATCGCTTCCCTTAATTCAGGGTCTCCGGCGGCAGGGCCATAACGTGTAATACCATCTCGGAGAGCCTTAATTGCCGCTTCAACAATAAAAGGAGGTGTGTCGAAGTTCGGTTCTCCTGCACTTAAGCTGCAAATATTTCTCCCTTCTTTGGAAAGCTCTTTTGCTCTAGCATTTATAGCCAAAGTCAAAGAAGGTTGAAGGGTTGCAGCCCGTTCGGAAATGAGTTGCGGGTATTGCATCAGCAAGGCACTTTTCAGGATGTGCTCTTAAGACCACATCCTGCCTGATGTGGTGTCTTATACAAGCTTTATTAGCTCTTGGAAATTTAGATGTCTTCTATTCATAAAAGTTTAGTAATTGCTTCTAAGAATGCTTATGAACTTTCTAAGTTTTACGCATTTGTCTTGGATGGTGAAGTTTGTGCTTATCAAAAGGAGGAAAACCATTGCGTTGTCAATTCTGATGGAATCAAAGTGCATATCTATCAACCATCTAAAAAGCAGCCTTGGCCTAAGAGAGGAAGGGCCTCAGCTCTTTGTCTTGAACATCCCCCTTCATTAAATCCCTTGATTGTGGTTAATGAGTGGGCATCTAGTCTTATTGCTAGGGGTGCATTGCGTGCTGAGGAACCCATCTTGAAGTCTTTTGGGGCCGAGTCTTGGATGACTGACCCAGAAGGGAATTATTTTTTAATTTTTGTCCCATGTATTCCTTAAATTACTGGTTAATTCATATGTTTAGGTTTTCTTGAATATGTCTTTTGCTGAGGATGCTTCAGCAATTTCTAATGTTTGTGATTGTTGTGACTTAGATCGTTCCTCAATCAATGTAGTTGTTAGTCGGGGAAACCCTACTGCTCGTTTAATGCTTATTGGAGAAGCTCCAGGTGCTACTGAAGATTCCATGGGGGAGCCTTTTGTGGGGAGGTCCGGAAAGCTTCTAGATCAATTGCTGAATAATGTCGGCATTAACACAAGTAAAGACATCTTTTTTTGTAATGCACTTAAATGCAGGCCTCCAAAAAATCGACGCCCACTAAGAAAAGAGCTCTTATCTGCTTTGCCATGGCTAAGTCAGCAAATTAAACTAGTTGACCCTTGGGTAATTATTTTGGCTGGTTCGACCTCGGTTGAGGCTGTTCTAGGGAAGCAGAAAGATAGTATTAGTAATCTACGTGGCAAATGGCAATCTTTGGATGGAAGGAAGGTAATGCCAATTTTTCACCCTTCATATCTTTTGAGGAATCCTTCTAGAGTAGATAATTCTCCTAGATCTTTAACTCTTGGAGATCTTTTGAAAGTGCGAAATAAAATAAAAGAAAGGCAAAAGGGCTATCCCTTTCATTCTTGTGATTTGGAGCGGAACTCATGATTGCTACTTTGAATACGAGTGTTGCCAAAGTATTGGCAGACTCATCTCAGAGGTATGACACTCAGATAAAACGAAGGATTACACGCACTGTAATGGTGGGGGATATCTCATTAGGAAGTGAGCATCCTGTCAGAGTTCAATCAATGATCAATGAAGATACTCTTGATATTGAAGGATCAACAGCTGCAATTAGACGCCTTCATGAGGTTGGTTGTGAGATTGTTCGCCTTACAGTTCCAAGTCTTGCTCATGCCAAAGCTGTAGGAGAAATCAGAGAACTACTGAATAAGACATATCAATCAGTTCCTCTTGTTGCTGATGTTCATCATAATGGTATGAAAATTGCACTAGAAGTTGCTAAACATGTAGATAAAGTACGAATTAATCCAGGACTATTTGTTTTTGAGAAAGCAGATCCAAATAGAACAGAATTTAATCAACAAGAGATTAAAGAGATAGGGGATCGTATTGTTCAGAGGTTTCAACCTTTAGTAGAAACTTTAAAAGAACAAAATAAAGCTTTACGAATAGGAGTTAACCATGGTTCCTTAGCAGAAAGAATGTTATTTGCTTATGGGGATACCCCTCTTGGGATGGTTGAATCAGCGATGGAGTTTATTCGTATATGTGATTCACTTGACTTTCATAATATTGTTGTTTCTATGAAGGCTTCAAGGGCCCCTGTGATGCTTGCTGCTTATAGATTGATGTCAGACACTATGGATAAAGAAGGCTTCAATTACCCTTTGCATCTTGGAGTAACAGAGGCTGGTGATGGTGATTATGGGCGCATTAAAAGTACTGCTGGGATAGCTACACTTTTATCTGAGGGAATAGGAGATACAATAAGAGTATCTTTAACAGAAGCTCCGGAAAAAGAGATACCAGTTTGTTATTCAATACTTCAAGCAGTTGGCCTAAGAAAAACAATGGTTGAATATATAAGTTGCCCAAGTTGTGGCAGGACTTTATTTAATTTAGAGGATGTTGTAAAAAAAGTAAGAGATGCTACTTCTCATCTGACAGGGTTAGATATTGCTGTGATGGGTTGCATAGTAAATGGACCAGGTGAAATGGCAGATGCTGATTATGGTTATGTTGGTAAGGGCCCAGGAGTTATAGCTCTTTATAGAGGCAGAGAAGAAATTCGTAAAGTTCCTGAGGATGAAGGGGTCAAAGCTTTAATTGAGTTAATAAAAGGAGATGGTAGGTGGTTGGATCCAAATTGAAGAACCTATATAACAAATTACTTTTAGATCAGCGTAATTATTTTGTTGAGAAGAATTTAAAGGGTTTTTTGGGAACTAAATTTCTCAAATATATTTTTTATGGAACATTTACTTTATCAGCAATAGCATTTCCTTCTCTGCCAGTTTCTAGTCTCCCGCAAAGTACTTCATCATTAATAAGTGAAAGCCCAAAAGAAGTAATTGATCAGGTATGGCAAATCATATACCGAGATTATTTAGATTCTTCTGGAAAGTATGACTCTATTAAATGGTTGGAGCTCAGAAAGAAATTGCTTTCTGTTGGATATGTTGATGCATCTGAATCTTATGATGCAATAAGAGGCATGTTATCAAGTTTAGAAGATCCATATACCCGTTTTTTAGATCCTAGAGAGTTTAAAGAGATGAGGATTGATACTTCAGGTGAACTTACAGGTGTTGGAATACAACTTTCATTGGATAAGGAAACTAATAGTCTGGTTGTTGTTTCTCCAATAGAAGGAACACCAGCTTTTAATGCTGGCATTAAGCCTAATGATGTAATTATTTCCATTAATGAGGAGTCTACTCAAGGGATGAGTATAGATAATGCAGTTAAATTGATTAGAGGGAAGAAGGGGTCTGAGGTTGTCCTTGGCCTAAAAAGGAATAATAAAATATTAAAGATTGAACTAGTAAGAGCAAGAATTGAAATTAATGCAGTTGAAACTAAACTAAATAAAACCCAATCAGGTCTTGATATTGGATATATACGTCTAAAGCAATTTAATGCAAATTCAGTAAGGGAAATGCGTAACGCTATTTCAAACTTGGAGAGTGAAAATATTTATGGTTATATATTGGATTTACGCAGAAATCCTGGTGGTTTACTAGAGGCGAGCATAGAGATTTCGAGATTATGGATTAGGGAAGGAATTATTGTAAGTACTGAGACTCGTGATGGAATTAAAGATGTTCGTAGGGCTAATGGCTCGTCTTTAACAAAACTTCCAGTAGTTGTTTTAGTAGATGGTGGATCTGCAAGTGCTAGTGAGATTGTCTCAGGAGCAATTCAAGACAATAATAGAGGGATACTTGTAGGCCAGAGGACTTTTGGTAAAGGTCTTGTTCAATCTGTAAGAAGTTTATCTGATGGCTCCGGGCTTACAGTTACTATTGCTAAATATTTAACTCCTAAAGGAAAGGATATTCATAAATATGGAATTGAGCCTGATATTGAATACAAATTATCTGAACAAGAAATTTTAGAACTTAGAAGAGAACATCTAGGAACTAAAAAGGATCCTCAATATAAAGTTGCAGAGTCTGCGCTTCTAAATAAAATCAAAAATTCAAAGAAAAAAACAACCTATAACCCAATAGGCTCAAATATTAATTATGCCTTGGAATAAAATTATTTACTCATCTCAAGCATTTTCTTTATTGGTATGAATGCTTTTGATCTAAGTTTTTCATCCATTTCAATTTTTGGTGACATTTTTTGAAGACAACTTAATAACTTCTCTAATGTATTTAGCCTCATGTAAGGACAGGCATTACAACTACATCCATCAATTCCAGGAACTTCTAGATACTTTTTTCCTGGCACTTTTATTTCCATTTGGTGCAAAATACCAGGCTCAGTTAGTACAATAAATGTATTGGATGAACTTTCTTCTACTCTTTGAAGTAGCTTACTTGTAGAACCAATAAAGTTAGCGAGATCTAATAAGTTACTTTGACATTCTGGATGCGCGATTATTTCAGCCTCAGGATGTTCAATCTTTAATTTTAGAAGTGCCTCTTCGCTAAAAGTCTCATGAACAACACAGCTGCCTGGCCAAAATGTAAGTTCTCTACCACTCCTTTTCTGCACCCATTTCCCAAGATTCTTATCGGGTGCAAACAGGATTGGTCGATCCTTTGGAAGTTGTTTAACAAGATCAACAGCATTGCTGCTAGTACATATTAAATCGCTTTGTGCTTTTACTGCCGCTGTGCAATTGATATAACTAACAACTATATGATTTGGGTGCTTTTTACGAAATTTTCTGAATTCATCGGCAGGACAATCGTCCGCCAGTGTGCATCCCGCTTCAATATCAGGAAGTAAGACCGTCTTATTAGGGCAGAGAATTTTTGCTGTTTCTGCCATAAAGTGAACACCGCAGAAAACGATTACATCAGCATTTGTGTTCGCTGCTTGTCTAGAAAGCTCAAGTGAATCCCCTATAAAGTCAGCTATATCCTGTATTTCTTTGTCTTGATAATAGTGAGAAAGGATTATTGCCTTTCGTTTTTCCTTGAGAATATTTATTGCATCAACCAATTCTTCCCTTCCATTGGGTGCCGGTGAAACCGTCTTGTAGGCGGAAACAGCGGTAATCAGAGCTCAAAAAGGCAATTTGAGTCAGTATAGATGCAGCCTATTCCTTCCCCCTGTCAAAACTTAGTCTCGCTATCGCTGGAGACCTTCATGGTTATTGGGCTCTGGAAGACCATTCCCTTTTAAATGCTTTAAAACCTGATGGAGTTCTTTTTGTTGGTGACTTGGGAGAGAGTGATATAAGCCTGGTCAAGAAGATTGTTCATCTCCCTATCCCCACTGCTGTAATCCTTGGTAATCATGACCGTGGTCATGATCGAACCGGTGAAGTTCTTCGCCAACAGTTGAATTTGCTTGGAGATGTTCATTGTGGGTGGAGTCTTAGAAGATGGAATTCTCCAAATGTGGCAGTAGTTGGAGCACGTCCTTGTAGTTCTGGTGGTGGTTTTTATCTTTCTCCAGAGTTCCTCGGAGCGTTTGGTCAGATGACTATTCAGGAATCAGCGAATCGAATTGTTCTGGCAGCGGAGCAAGCTTCTGAGCTTGTTCCGCTTGTGATACTTGCTCATGTTGGGCCTACTGGTCTTGGTTCTAGTTCAGATAGTCCTTGCGGAAGGGATTGGAAAAAACCCGCAATGGATTGGGGCGATAAGGATCTTGAATTGGCAATTGACCAAATTCGTAAGAAACGAGTTCCAGAATTAGTTGTATTTGGTCATATGCATCATTCGATAAAGGGGTCTACCCGAACTCGTTGCACATTTCTTGAAGATCAGTGGGGCACTTCTTATTTGAATGCCGCCTGTGTCCCAAGGCGTGGTTCCGATTCAAGTGGCAAGGAATTAGCACATTTTTCCTGGGTTGAATTCGTTAATGGTAATTTGAATCATGTTTCACATAGATGGTTTAATTCTGACTTCTCTATTGCATATGAACAAACTCTTCTTAATCGTTGAGAAGATAATTTAATTATTTAATTATAAGCAATAATTAACACTGTAAATATTCTTGCTATACGATGCATCTATTATTAATTAGATTTTGTACCTACATCTCTTCCTACTGTCATTTGAGCAATCAAATATGCTGTAATTAGCGAACCTAAAAATCCTAGACAATTTCTTAACAATGGTAATATTTCACTAGTTCTTGTTATTACTGGAGCTATACCAAATATAACAAATAGCATTACCCAAAGTGGAGATATTAGAAGTAGCCATGGCCAGGCAATTAAATCTCCTCTTTTTCTTGGAAAAGCTGCAAAACCTGCAATTAATCCACCCAAGATAGATGTACTTAAAGTAAAGATCCATTGTTCTCTGGGCAAGCCAGGAACAACCTGACAGCCTCCTCTATCAAGACAATATTCAATTGATGAAATAGCATCTATTATTGCTCCATCTTCTCCATGATCTTTAACATAATATTGATTTCCATATCTAGTTTGTAGTTCGACCCAAAATGTTCTTGGCATAAAAGCATATAAGGCATCACCTACGTTGAAATTTAAAAGGTTTCCACCCCTAGGGTCAGCTACTAAAAGAAGGCTTCTTTCGTCGAGATCCCAAAATTTTCTTATAGCAAGTCCTGGAGTTCTATCGTATTGGGATAGAACTCTAATTTTCCAGCCTGTGGTTTCTTCATATTCTTTAAGTGATGCTTCTAAGATTTCCTTTTGGTTATTGCTAAGAGTTTTTGCAAGGTCAATTACTGGTGTGGCTTCTGAAGGTAATAGGTCTGGGTTGTCATAAGCTAAAAGTGGCTGGCTTAAAACCAAACATATCAATAGAGTTATAAGTCCATGAAATGCTCTTATTGTGTTATTTGACTTCATTGGCACATATTAGACATGAGCATTATCTCTAATCAATCACTCCTCTGTGGATTGTCCTAATTGGTTGGCTAAAAGAATTGCGAAAGCTGGCGGTAGTGTCAGCTTTTATAAATATATGGATTGGGTTCTCAATGATTCTCAGCATGGAGCTTATTCACGAGGGCACCTGAAACTTGGCATAAAAGGAGATTTTGTTACTTCTCCAACTCTAGGACCTGACTTTGCAGAACTATTAGCAGTTCAATTGGCAGATTGGATTGAACAGTTACATAAAACTAACAATTACAATCTTCCAATTTCATTAATAGAAGTAGGTCCAGGAGAAGGGGATTTGGCAAAAGATTTAATTTTTGCCTTAAATAAAATATCTTCTAATTTAATTAGTAATCTGGAACTTATATTGGTTGATCGTAATGAAGGAATGATTACAAAACAAAAGAATTATTTAAGTTCTTTAGAAGATGTCCCAGTTAGATGGTCAACTTTTGATAAACTATCAACAAAACCTGTTTTAGGTATAATAATTGCTCATGAAATGCTTGATGCTCTTCCAGTAGAAAGGTTAGTTTTTACAAGAGGCAAATTATTTAGACAAGGAGTCACAATAAATATAATTGATAATCACCCAATACTTGAGGTTATTGAGTTACCACTAACCAAAAAAATTCAAAAAAACCTTATAGAAATTCGAGATACTCTTGGCATTGAGATTCCACCTGAAAGTGCCCCTGATGGATGGTCTACTGAATTACATAGCGATTTAAATACCTGGTTTAGAAAGGCTTCAAAAATATTAACTCAAGGTTCATTATTGATAATCGATTATGCACTTGAGGCGAATAGATATTACTCCTGTTCAAGATCTTCTGGGACACTAATGTCTTATAAAAATCAAGTTGCGAGTTCACAATTTTTTAATGACCCTGGCTATTGGGATCTCACTTCACACCTTTGCCTAGAAACGCTTCAATTTTATGCTAAGAAACATAGTTGGGATCATTTAGGTAGTATTAGGCAGGGACAAGCCTTGCTGGCCTTAGGTTTGTCTAATAGATTGCATTCTTTGCAGAGTATTCCAGGGGATCAATTAGATATCGCGTTGTCACGAAGAGAAACTCTATTAAGGCTTGTGGACCCATTATGCTTGGGAGAGTTTAGGTGGATTGGTTTCGAAAAGAAAGATAAGCATAAACCAAATAATGCAGGATTAAATAGTAAATTTCTTGCTAACTCTCCTTTGCAAGACTTAGAATAAACTGACTAATTTTGTCTATTGATATATCATCACGGATTTCCACTTCACCAATTTTTCTTGGGATGATAAACCGAATTTTACCTGCTTTTACCTTTTTATCTCCTTGTAGAACTCTAAAGATTTCTTCTTGATTTAAAGAAGGCCAAACTATAGGTAACCCTGCTTTTTTGAGCAATGCTTTTTGTCTTTCATAATCTTTTTTACTCCAACTTTCTAGCTGAATAGCTAATTTCCCTATAGCTATCATTCCCATTGAAACTGCTTCCCCATGTAGCCAATTACCATAGCCACAAAGAGTTTCGATAACATGCCCGAATGTATGACCATAGTTAAGAATTGCTCTTAGGCCTCCTTCTTTTGTGTCAAGAGAAACAATTTTTGCTTTTGCTGAACAAGAAAGGTGAATCAGCTCTTCAAGAGTTTCATTATCTAAGGCTTCAAGATTTTTGAGGTCTTTTGATTTCTCCAAAAGTGTAAAAAGTTTAGAATCCCCTATTACTCCATATTTGATAATTTCTGCCATTCCAGCTCGGAATTCTCTTTCTGGAAGCGTATTTAATGTCGCTGGGTCAATTAAAACTAGTTTTGGTTGATGAAATGCACCAATAAGATTTTTGCCGCACTTATGGTTGACACCTGTTTTGCCTCCAATAGATGCATCAACCATGGCTAAAAGAGTAGTAGGCACCTGAACAATTGATATGCCTCTCAGCCAAGTTGCTGCTGCAAAACCTGCCATGTCTCCTACCACTCCGCCTCCCAGAGCAATCATCAGAGATCCTCTCTCTAGTTTCGCTGAATAAGCTGCATCATGAATTAAAGCAATACTTTCAGGATTCTTTTGATCTTCTCCCGCTTCAAGGACTAGAAGTTTTGGCTCGAATCCACTTTTCTTTAGACTATCTAAAAACAATTTTGCATATGGTACTGCTACATCGTTGTTAGTAACAACGAGAATTTTGGTTCCTGTTTTTATACCTACACGTGTTAACTCTTCCCCTATATGTTGTAGGCCATTTCTCCAAACAACTACTTCATATGGATCATCTTTGATTTTTACAGGAATACTACGGCTGTTCCGTTTGAGTTCTTCTGACATATGTCTCCAAGTTACTCACATATTATTTTGACTGGATAGGAATTATTCTTTAAAGTTACTTCTCTTTATTTATAATTAAGAGCTCGTGGTAGTTAGTCCCATTTTGGTAAAGAAGTCTTTTGGCTTAATGAAGACCGATTCAGTTCTTTTAAATTCCTTTAATGAGCTGTAACTGAGTGCAGAAGTTACTCTTATTGGATGTAGGAAAAATTCTAGGACTTGCTATTGGATGTTTTCTAGTTTTGAATGGTTAGCTTTCCTACTGGCAAAATGAATCAGAGAACCTCCAGGATTGGAGTTGTAGGGGGGGGGGGCAGCTTGCTCAAATGTTGGTTGACGCTGCTAGGAAAAGGCATCTAGACATTGTTGTGCAAACTCCCTCTAGAGCAGATCCCGCTTCTGCAAATGCCACTAAACTAATTTTGGCAGAAACTCAAGATATCAACGGCACAAGTCAGCTTCTTCAAGATTGCACTTGTGTGACCTTTGAAAATGAATGGGTAAATACTGATCAGTTAGCTTTGCTTGAAAAGGATGATTGTATTTTCTTACCTCCACTCTCGGCTTTAAAGGTTTTAGTAGACAAAATTTCGCAACGCCAGCTACTTGGTGATATGAATATTTCAGGACCAGATTGGATGCCACTTAGTTCTAATGAGATTGGCGCCTCAAAGTTACCTGTTGGTTGGGAGTTTCCATTAATGGCTAAATCAGCCAGAGGAGGTTATGACGGCAAAGGTACCAAAGTTATTAATGACTTTAGTGACCTTATTAGGCTTATAGAATCAGTTGAATTAAAAGATTGGTTGGTTGAGAAATGGATTAAATACGAGAAAGAATTAGCCCTTGTAGCGAGTAGAGATCAAAAAGGTCGCGTTAGGCTATTGCCTCTAGTCGAAACTAAGCAATTTAAGCAAGTTTGTGATTGGGTTATTGCTCCAACTGACCTAGGACACCCAATTGAAGCTATGGCTTATAACATTGCTTCTTCTTTGTTGAGGGAATTGAATTATGTAGGGGTATTGGCAATTGAGTTTTTTTATGGACCTAGTGGATTATTAGTTAATGAGGTGGCCCCACGTACACATAATTCAGCTCACTTTTCTATTGAGGCAACGAATGCCAGTCAATTTGATCAACAAATTTGTATAGCTGCAGGCCTTCCCCTTCCTGATCCACATTTAGTAGTTCCTGGAGCCCTCATGGTTAATTTGCTTGGCTTAAATCAATCAGTATCTTCTTCAACAGATCAACGATTAATGAGATTGCAGCAAATTAAAGGCGCAAATGTTCATTGGTATGGAAAAGACAAAGAAACGCCCGGGCGAAAAATGGGACATGTCACGATGCTCCTTTCCGAAGATGACCCTCAAAAAAGGAGGGAGGAGGCTCTAAAAGGGCTCAACGAAATCCGTGCAGTTTGGCCTTTAAATGAGGCTGTGTTGGTTTAAGCTTAGGAAGGACTACTTTGTTGGTGACGGCCTTTACTAGTGCTCTGATCTGACTCTTTTTCGATTCGAGGAAACTGTCATGAAGATAACGTATACCGATTTTGTAGTCGGAAACGAAGTCTCATTTTGATTCCTCTTCTGGTTCTTCCAGGTCGAACGCTGGGGCTCGCACGGCAAGGTGGTTCAGTATCCGATAAGTGACTGCGGTCCAAGGGTTTTACCCGTCGCAGTCATGGGTACTTTATGGGTGGTCTTACCATCAGCTTGGTCCATATAGTTTTGAGAGAGGGCTTTCTTCCGTGATGAGCTGGGTAGAGGACCAGCCCCTTCCCTCTGGCTGCCAGTCCTGGAAGCATTAATGACGAGCCTGTATTTGCTTCTAAAGCAATGAAATCTCCTTTCTCTCCATAGAGTTTGTTCATGGCAGGTAAGGGGTAATCCTGCTTTTCACTGGTGTAAGCCCCATCTCCAAACTCACCATCAGCTTGAGCTTTTGACCTTTATCTTTCAGCTCTCTTGCAAGGGCCCGGCTACTAAGTATTCCCCACTCTTCTTGATCGAACGCTGGTCCTCGCACGGCCAGGTGGGTCACTATTTATGACAGTGCGGAAGAATTTCCTGCACAGTCATAAATATTTTAAATTCTCCTCTCCATGATTAATAAGATGTAGTTTTCTGATCCAAGCTTTCTTGAAATGTTTTAAATATAGTCAAAGACTCCTATTTACATTATTAATTCCTATATTCCTTATTTATATAATTTAACCAAGCTTGAATAAAGAAGATAGTAAAAAATTAAACTCTTGTGATGTAAGCTCCAACAGAACTTCTTATATGTGAATCCGAAAACTTCCATATATATGCATCTATATAAAAATGATAAAGTTGGAATAGGATTGGTATTAGATATAGGAGAGAGTAATTTACTTCCTCTCCTAGTTTTTTCGGCATTCCAAAAAATGTTAATGTTGTCATAATGAGTGAATATGTAATTACAAAACCTATACGTCTTAAAATTGCTGATGATTTAAGTGTTTGATTTAGAGATTTGAATTTGGTCGATAACTTTCTGATGTTAATTATCCAAACAAGATAAATATATTGAATCCAATGCATTCCAACCCCTACAGCTGTAGCTATTGCTAAATCGTCAATAAATAAAATTGGTAAATATATAAATATACCTGTAATTACTGAAAGTATTGATTTGAATTTATTACCGTGATGGATGTAAAATGATGAGTATATTAATATAAAGTATAATAGGAATAAAAAAGATATAACTATATTTATATTTGATCTTGTGAGATAATCTGATAAGATGCCAGGCTGATATAATCCAATAGCAATAAATATCAATGATGGAAGATATATATATATGGACGATCGAGATCTGCCTTTGTTTGGTAATTTTGATATCGCTACGCTTTGTCGTGTTACATGCCATCCAGAGGCTAAGTAATGGAAGATTAAGACTACATTTGGATTGAAAAACCAAAGTCCTGCAATGCTTAATAATAAAAATAAAGGAAGTATTTGCACATGATACAAGTTCGCATTAACCCATTGCCAATTTTGGCGATCAAAGAAGAACAACCATGTTGAAGCAAAATGAGTTTCTGCAAATAAGAAAAGTATTATGAAAAATAATATTGAACCTAAGTAAGGAAGGTTTAGTAATAACAAAAGATATATTAGTGAAAACCAAAAAGGAAAATATATAAATAATATATCTGAAGGGTTATTGATCAAATTTGTATTTTTGTATCCCATTATTGCTTAATATTCTTTGCACAAATAGTAAAATAACCAGGGCTAAACTTTCGCTCTATTACGTTCTTATTGAATGAATAGGATTCAAGTTCTTTTTCCATTCCAAAAAGTTTCTGTTTAGAATAGTTCTTGAGACTTTTGTAGTTATTAATGCTAGTTGATACAAGTTGAAATCCTATTTCTTGAACCCATTCGATTATCTCTTCAAGAGTGTGTTGGGTTTCATGTGGATGTAGAACTTGGTCTCTAAACCAGGAATAGGAGTGCTTCTTATCATCCATAGAATTATTCATTTCTTTAAATAAGTTATAGGCCGACTCCTCACCGTGCCATCTAGAGTATCCCTGAAGGTATTGAAGCATTGGCCTTCTTCCATATAGGTGATATAGGCCTATATATAAATAACCATTCTTCTTAACATAATTACTAATTTTCTTAAATGCAGCTTTGCAATCTTTTGTGTGATGGAGAACACCAAGACTAACAACTAGGTCATATGTGTTCGAACTTTGGAAATTAAAAATATCACTGATTTGGTATTTAATATCTACTGATAATTTTTTTGAAACTAATGAAGCTATTTCTATTGCTTTCTTTGTGAAATCTACAGATGTTACATTTTTATTATAGTAATAGGCAATGCTATTCGTTAACCAACCTGTCCCACATCCAAATTCGATTACATTTTTTATTTCATTTTTCTGCTTAAAAGATATTCTAGAATTAAGTAGATCATGAAGGTCTTGGTATTCAAGAATTTGATTTGTGGTAGTTATATTTTTTAAATAAAAATCAATATCTTCAGTAAAATTAAAAGGTATATCTTTGTAGAATTCTTTTACTTTTTCCATTGTTTTATTTAGAAAAGTGTGTATATGAATGGAGCAACAACGGACCCTTGAGCCGTAAATATAACAATTGCAAGTACAACTAGAAGGACAGCAAATGGTACTAGCCAATATTTCTTACGAGCTACTGCATAAGCAACGATCTGCTTTAATATTCTGATCGATTTCATTAGTACTGATCTTTTGGATTTTGTGGTTTAGTGGAGACAGGGTCCGAGTAGTAACTTTTGCAAGGCTTCCTGACTTTTATTAAGCTTATCATAGCTTTAAAAATAGCAGCTGGAGTTATTAATAGATAGAAAAATAATGATAATATTAATTTGGAATTGATTTTTCCCAACTTATCACCCAACTTTATCCATAATTTATAAGGCTTTCTTAGTGAGTATGGAGAGATTATGCTTATTATAAATATAATTAAGGCAAAAATTAAGGGTATAAGTCTTATTTCTCTATGGAGTAAATACGGGATTAATGTGAATATCACTAGAAGCATTAGTGAGAAGATAATGCCTGACTTCCTAAGTAGATTTTTTGTAGGGAATTCCATAGTCCTATTAAGGATGATTAGTCATCAATTAGATTAAGCTTGAGAAATTTACTATTTATGTTCTGAGGGAGTGCCTCTTTAGTGATTAAAAATGAGCCTAAAGCAAGTATATCAATTTCTGTATTTACGAAACATCTCAATGCATCTTCTGGTGTACATACTATTGGCTCACCTCTAACATTATATGAAGTATTGATAAGCAATGGGCAATTAGTTAATTGATAAAATTCATTAATTAGTGAGTAAAATTTAGGATTTCTCTCTTCCGATACTGTTTGGACTCTGCAGCTATTGTCTATATGAGTAATGGCAGGTAATTCCGAACGAATTTGATTTACCTTCTCAATCCCTCTCAACTCTTCATTATCGTTAACTTCTTTTAGAAATTGATCTGAGAGGCTCCTTGTGATGAGCATGTAGGGAGATTCATCTTTTAGATTAAAGTATTCATTTTGGTGTCCATTCAGAATTGCAGGAGCAAAGGGCCTAAATGATTCTCGGTTTTTAATCTTTATATTCATTTTCTTTTGCATGTCTATAACTCTTGGATCACCAAGGATTGATCTATTTCCTAATGCTCTTGGACCATATTCCATTCTTCCTTGAAACCAACCTACAACTTTCCCTTTTGAAAGTAGGTTAGCAACCTTTGTACTTAATTGATTATCATCTAAATATTCATAAGGCAACTTTAGATCTTCTAAATAATTCTTTATTTGGTTTTCGCTAAATTCAGGGCCTAAATAAGTTGATTTCATTTGATCATATTTGTATAATTCCCGAGTGCTCTTTTCATTGGTATATAAGTGTGCCAAGGCACAACCTAGTGCTCCACCCGCATCTCCTGCTGCCGGTTGAATCCATAAGTTTTGGAAACAGTTTTGGTCTATAATTTTACCGTTCGCTACGCAGTTAAGTGCAACACCTCCCGCTAAGCACAGGTTATCAATATCATAACTTTGCTTCAAATTACTTGTGATCTTGAGAATTATAGACTCAGTAGCAGATTGAATAGAGGCTGCAATATCCATGTAGAATTGTGTAATTACTTCTTCTGGCTCTCTAGGTTTATGACCAAATAACTTAATGAATTTACTGGAAATCATCCGGAGACCACGATGATATTTAAAATATTTCATATTTAATTTAAACGAACCATCTTCCTTTATATTAATTAAATTATTTAGTATTTTGTCTTTATAAATTGGCTTTCCGTATGGGGCTAGTCCCATTAATTTATATTCTCCTGAGTTAACTTTGAATCCACAGAAATATGTAAATGATGAATATAGTAAACCTATAGAGTGAGGGAAATTAATCTCCCATATTTGTTGAAGTTCATTGCCTTTTCCCATCCAAGCGGATGTAGTAGCCCATTCCCCTACAGCATCCATGCATAAAACTATTGCTTCCTTAAATGGCGATGGAAAAAATGCTGAAGCTGCATGAGATAAATGATGCTCTGAAAAATAGAGTTTATCCTCAGAGAAATCTTCATCAAGCCTTGATATTCTTTCTACAAGGTTTTCTCTTGTAAACAATTTTTCTCCTACCCAAGTTTGCATAGAAGGTATGAATGATGATATTCCTCTTGGGGCTGTATTAAAATAGGTTTCTAACAAGCGCATAAAAACCCTTATTGGTTTTTCATAATAGACATAGGCACTTATATCTTCTTGATGCTCTTTGGCTACTTTTAGACAATAATCAATAGAACAAAAGGGGAACCTTTCATCATATTTCCTTCTGCTAAATCGTTCTTCTTGAGCAGCTGCAAGTACCTCTCCACTTTTAGAGATAAGAGCAGCAGCACTGTCATGATAAAAGCAAGATATTCCAATTATTGCCATTTTGTCTTTTCTAATTAAACCTTAATTCTTAGGTATAATAGCATTAAATTATAGTGCTTTTAATCTTTTGCGTATTTTGAATTATAGCTAAGATATTTTTTGATTTGCTTTGCAATTGTTTTATATCCGTTAGCGGTAGGATGATGATCATTTTCTTCATAGAATCCAGAACAAGTTTCATCTGTACAAGGATACTTACGTTGATCTACTTCTATTTCTAAATGGTTAACCTTTATTCCTTCAGGAAAATCTTTATTATTTGCAACTACCTGATCAATAATTGTGCTAACAGAAAATATATATTTTCTGTTAGGAGCAATATTCTGAACGATGTTTCTTGGGTGTGGAAAACTTATAAAGTATAATTCTTCCGCTCCTACGTCCGCTGCAGTCTTAATATAATTCTTAAGCACTTTGGCAAAGTAATTATCTGCTTCTTGATTTTTTTTCATTAAAGGCTTAACAATGGAAGACCAGCCAGGAGTACTTGTGAAATCATATTTTGTATCACTATAATAGAATAGTTGACCAGCAAATCTTCTAATTATGCTAGTAATTAGAACTGGTGTAACCGGCTTAATCCTAAAAGCATTTGGAGGGTCTAGGTCAACGCTATAGTTATAAAATCTGAGATGTGATGATTGAAAAGGCTTTACTTTGTAGTGCCTAATATTGGAATAGCTATATTTACTTTGATTTTTGTACCTTATAAAATCATCACCTAGGTCTCCTTGATCAATAATAGAGATTACAACTTTAGGCTTGATACCTTTGGAGTACATATAGGCCAATTGAGCTGAGTTATTTTTTGGTGAAAAACTTGAACTACTTCCATTAATTGTTTGCCATCCTCTATTTGAAAAATTTCTAAATATCAAATCAGTTGCAATAGAACCTAATCCTTCTCCTATTGAGTCCCCTTGCATTAATATCGTATTACAATTTTGACGATCTTTCCTGGATCTTTCAATATTGCAATTTGAAAACCTAGAATAAATAAAGTAAGAGAAATCGTCTTTATTTAGAGGAGAAAGCATATTGTTTCCACTTGAGGTCCTTTTGATATCTACTTCTCTAAAATCCTCATCTCTGTAGTGATTAACATATTTTAAGTAATTTCTAAGCTCTGGTGATTTTTGTATTGCATATGGCATAGAAATATTCTCTTTATAGTAGTAATAAGATCTTGAAAAGACTTCAATTACAAAGAGGCTCAAGATGATGTTTATTCCTACCAAGCTGGTAAGAGGCTTGTATAAGATTTTTAGCTTACCCATGCTATTACAAAGTTTATTCCTATAAGGATAGTAGATGAGCTATTGTCTTATGTAATCAGAGTTAAATAAAGATGAGACAAATACTAGCTTTTTTGCTAGCCATCTTTCTCGTTGTGGCTCCGGTGAACTCCTACCCACAGACGGAATTTGATGATTGTGTTATATCTACAAAAGACAATCCAGAAATGGCTGATCTTGAAGAGGAATCTATAGAAGGTTTTTGTGATTGTGCTTTGACAAATATTTTTGATGAAAACAAAGTTGACAATCTTTGGATGAATGTTTGTATCAATACGAACTTATATCCGTGAAAATATCTCCTAGGATCTAAAAAAAATTATCATGTCAACTGATCCAGTTGGGGGAATTGGCTCATTACTCTTAAGCCTGACTTTGGCTGCTGGTGTGGTTGCCTTTGCTGTTCTAATTATAAGAGGCTTTTATGAGGCTATCAAAGGCCTCGCATCTCAATCAAAAGAGAAATGAGTATAGTTCTTTACATTTTAAATGCTTTTAACACTAATTATTTAATTTGGTGGTAATAATAAAATTTAATAAATCCTTCCATTTATTATTATAATATTTTTCTTCGCACTTTCAACTTTAAAAACTGTTTTTATCTATTTTAATAACTGTTAGGCTCGTTATATTGTTATTTTATCTTTGGGCTTAGATTTTCATAAATGGATTTAAATATTAATTAATTTGATTCGTTGTTAAACGATATGATAAATCATCAATTCTTTTTTTATTTACCCCCATATCACCTATCCCTACACGAGATTCTGACCTCAATTGAATGGTTTTTGGTGAGATTATCTTCACCTCAAGATCATCTACATAATGCATCCATTTTGTAGTTGCTTCTGCATGAATATATGAATGATTCTCGTCTATTATTTTTGTCCTTGGTGTATCTCTTATTAGTTTATTTAATTTGTTAAATGTATCTTCCGTATTACTGACATCCCAATTTGTTAGAATACAATGAGTGGTTACAATACATTCAGGTAGACCCTCTGTCTTGACTGCAAAGGCAGGAGGATTAAAACAACAAATAATTATTAAAAACAATACAAATGAGATAGCCCTAGTCATGCCTTGATTCCCCCAGTATTTATATTTGTCAAGCAAATATAACATAGGAATAGCAACTGACTATGGCAGTTCAATTAATTCTTTGAGCGTTTACAGATCCAATGTTAACATATTATATTAGATGAATATATGATTAGAATATAATAAGTCATTATTTCTTATTTACACAAAGAAAATCTATATACCCAGTGATTAAATTCCACCAGGTATATATATTGATGTTTAGAATATTCCTGGAATAATTTGTCCAGAAACTGCATAGGTGCCAATAGCGGCTAAAAAGCCTATCATTGCCCAACGCCCATTTTGGATCTCAGCATTTTCGTTCATTTTGTTTGAAATAAATGATGTTTTAAAAAATACCTGGAATAATCCATCCAGTTATTGTGTAGTTATGGAGAAGAGCAATAAAAGCAATCATTGCTAATCGACCATGACCTTGCTCCGCATCCTTCCAAAAATCTGGAAACAATTTCGAAATTACTTGGAATAGCTGCATCTATAGATTTCGTTAGAAGACCCCTGGAATTATTTGACCAGTTGTTGCATAAGCGAGTATTGCAGCAATAAAGCCAAACATCGCCCAACGTGCATTCGCAAGTTCTGCCTCTTCGGCATAGCTTGTGTAATTAGGGTCTATGTATGTACGCGGCTCAAGAGCGTACATATTCTGACGTCCTCCATCTTCTGTAATTACTCTCGTAGAATTAGTCATTTTTATACCAAACCTGGAATGATTTGGCCTGTTGTTAGGTAAGCACCAACTGCAGCCCAAAATCCCATCATTGCTGCCCATCCATTAATGCGCTCGGCATTAAATTTATTTGAGTCGACAGAGTCGATTTTAAAAGGATTGTTCATTTAAGAAAAAACAAATGGTTTTTTGATGATTTACGGGAGGCATGAACCTCACGTAAAGAAGTGTAACTCATTTTGTTTAGAAGTGTGAAGTTCGGTTTTCCACGTCTTCTCTCTTCGTATTATCTAATTTCTTAGAAGCATTGGAATGATTGTCTTTTTATATGCAATAAGCTTATGCCATCATTTATACTATCGTTTGCCACCTATTGTTTAAATATCTTATTATACTTATTATCTGTACGTTAAGCGAAGTAATTCTGAAGATGATTATCAGTAAATTGATTTTATTTGGGCATTAACTTAATTATAATATTGTTTAAAAATCATAAATAGTATTCTTTGAAGGAATCAAATTTACCTATATTGCTATTTAATTTTATAAATTAAATAGCAATATAGGTAAACGGCACCAAAACTTGGACTACGCTTATGATTAGAATAATTATTAAAGCTAATAAAATAGATGTTATTAAGGCTGCTTGAAAGGGACTAGAATTTTTCCAAATTGAACTGACTAGGTGCTTTAAAAGTCTTAGAAAATTCATTTAACTTTCATTAGTGATTTTTTTCTCTAGAAGGCCTAGATCAGTAATCAGATATTTTAATGGGGTGCGCGCACATACCATTAATCCATCAATCAAATCATAGCAAGTTGGGTCTCCACTAACATTTAAGGAGGAATTGGCAACAATTTCAATTCCAAAGGGCTTTAGTTTGTCAAGTAATAAATCAAGAAATGAGCAAGATTCCACAATTTGCAATCTAGCTGTACCATCAATATGAGTTACAGGGAATTTATGTGATTCATTTTCAGGCAAACAATTGCAAGTTGCACTCATTGATTTATAGCTATCCATAACAGCTGAAGTTAATTTATAGTGCTTTTTTGCTGTTGTAAGCTTCATTGCAGGAGCTGTTGGCCTAAATGGACTCCTTTTTTTTATAACAGTATTTAATTTCTTAACAGCATCATGATCTACTCCATTACAAATTAAGGATCTATTTCCTAATGCCCTTGGTCCTGTTTCATTGTTTTTAATAATAGTCCCAACAACTTCTCCTTGACTGATAAGTTCAGCAGCTTTTTCTAATGATTCTTCAAGCCCTTCTGAGATTATTGTGAAGTTCTTACTTATTATCTTTTCTACCTTTAAATCTTCTTCTTTTATGTTGTATTTACTTGGGAAAAGAGAAGGCTTAACCAGAATTTTTGTGGAAATATTTGATTTCAGGTAAGCATAGTAGGCAGACCCTATTGCGGCTCCAGCATCTCCTGGGCTCGGAGGGATTATGAGTTGATCAACAAAATTAAGCTCTGCAAGGGTTTCTATTGATGCTGAATTCATTGCTACACCTCCAGAAAAAAGAAATCTTCTACAACTAGTTAATGAATGTGCATGTTCAAAGATCTTACATAATATTTCTACTGTTATATCTTGAGCTGCTTTTGCAATATCCGCATAATTTTGAAAGTCTTGATCGTCAGGGAACAATGATCTAAATGGGTTTCTCGGCTCCCCAAGAAGGTTTTTTAGTTTTTTACTATAGGAGTCAGTTACAGAAATGTGATAGCTAAAGTAATCCATATCTGCAAATAATCTTTTCTTTTGGCTATCCCAATAAAAAATTTTAGATAATATTTTTTTGTACTTATTATTTGGCTGACCAAATGCGGCTAGGCCCATAACTTTATATTCACCTTCATTTATTGCAAAGCCAAGGAAATCAGTTATACATGAATAAAATAGGCCAATAGATAAAGGGTAGTCTGTTGACCACAGTTCTTTAATATTTAATGGATCAATAACATGGCTTATAGAAGTAGTACTCCTGTCTCCAAATCCGTCGACAACCACTGAGCATAGTTCTGTATGTTTATCTGAATATGCTAGAGATGTAAGTGTATGAGAAAGATGGTGGTCTGAGTAGATTAATTTCTTTTCTAATCCAGAAAACTTACTTGCTAGATCTAGGAAACAAGAAACTGAACTCTTCTTGAAATTTCTAAATTGGTGTTCAAGCAAACCAAGGCTTTCAGGAAGATACTTTGCTGCAACCTTAATTGGGTAAAGGAATGAACTTAGCGGTCTTTCATAAAAGGCTATACGTTCTATATCATCAAAAGTTATATTATTTGCTTTGATAATTCTACTTAATGCCCTTTTTGGAAATGATTTGTCTCCTTTTATTCTGCTGAGAGACTCCTCTCTATAATAATCAATAAGCCTACCATTTCTGTCAACCAATGCGACAGATGACTCATGATTATATCCAGTAATTCCTATAAACATTACCTATATTTAAAGTATAGATTTTGTTGGGATGTCTAAAAGATTTTTCCCATCTCTTTTGAAAACATCAAGATTAACTGCTAATACAAGCCTTGCGACTAAATATGACATCAATGAATATAATGGTTTAAATATTTTCTCGAGGAATTCAACATTTTGCCTTATAAGTTTTCTGCTTTTATTCTTTATTGTTTCTCTAATTCTATAAAATCTAAGTTGCCAGGGTTGCAATGCTGGGTAGTAATGAAGAAAGTGTTCCTCAGCAAAGCCATGATGCCTTAACTCATCCCTCATTATCCCAGAAATGGTTTCCCCATCAATTGATGAGGGCCCAACCAGCTTTAAAATTTTCTCGAAGGATGATTTTGCTAGTAATTCATTTGTATATACGAATGCGATGAAATCTTTTATATTTAAATTCTCTATTAAATATCCTTCTGAGTCTACATATCCTTTTGTTATCACCGATGAGGAATTAAATCTTAGTTGTCGTGCTGTATTACAAGGTACAATCTGGGACCTTGTCGAAAGCATAGATAGAAATGCACCTGTATGATTGTATTCATCCTTGGCGTGCTCAAAATACCCGTAAGCATGTGTAGGTTTGTTAGCTGCCTTGCATGCAGCTAACATTTCGAGTGCTGACCCATACTCAGCATAGGCAGTTTCGGATAAGACATTAAGTGTTGGGCTATGGTCGCTTCTCAATTAATTTTAACGCGAATTCTATCTATTATAATATTTCATGGTATCAAACGCCAGGTGCCAAAGATAATCGTATTGTTTTATGCTTAAAAGCTTATAGAAAGCTATTTATTATTCCAACTAGAACCTCATGAATTTTTAATTATATTATGAATTTAAAAAAAACAAAATTATATAGTTATTAACAAAAAATGATTGTTATCAATGATGATTCAATCAATTTAGATCCTCATTAGTTATCAAATATGAATAGGCGATCTATCGATCTATCATTTCTAAGATATAATCGGCAGCCATTTTAGATCCTTTATTATTAAAGTGTCCATCCAATCTAAAATAAATACTGTTTATATCTCGTTGCTTTTTGGGATACTTTGGAGCTAATAAATTATAACTAATATAGGCTTGGATATCATCCCTAGATCTTTCAACTCTCTTGTGAGATACCTCGCTCAGTGGACTCAATAAGATTGGAATATATTCGTAACCTCTTTTTTCAGACTCTTTTCCTATCCTTTCAATTGTTTCCCCATATAACATAAGAACCTCTGTACTTATTTTGTCTTGAGGAAACAAAAAGGCTAATATCTTTATATGGTCTCCTATATAAAATCTAAGAAGTCTTAGTAGATTACTTTGGTTTGTCAACTGTCTTCCAGTCTCTATGAAATAATTATTTTTAGACTCCTTTAGCGAAGCATTATCAAGGTTTTTAGAGCTATTTCTCTTTCTTAACGTATTTATTGTATCTGTAATATCATTTCCGCTATAATTTTGTGTAGTACTCGCAAGTATTAAATGTATAACCTTGCCTCCTCTTGACTCTATGCTATTTAGATAAGCAATCAGTTTTTGTTTTTGTTGTATTGATCCAGAGCCTGGGAAACCAAGATTTATGCAATCAATATTTTTTAATTGAGCACAGGTTAGATTTGGGATTGTATTTTTGTCATTAAGTCCTTGTCCATAGGCAAAGGAATCTCCTAAAAATATTAATTTATATTTTGAATTTTTATCAGACGAAGGCACTATTCTTTGGCCATATTTATCTATTGTTGTTATGACCTTGTATTCATTCGAAACTTGCCAAAATTTTGTATTTGGATCATTTGAGCCAATTCTTATTATGTTCCCGTCAAGATCAGACCTTCTTACTCCATGATTGATTGGCCTTATTAATCTTGAGACAAATTCTAATGGCACTAATAAAAATCCGGAGCAAACTATTAGATATAAGAAATATTTCCCAATTGAACTTGCTATAGCCTTCATTGAAGAGTTCTACTATTATTAACATTTTATCATTTGACTTATAAATATGAATGCTTTAATGATTAAAAGATATATAATTCCGAAGAATTTGATATGTAAACGAGTAAAATTAATTTTTCGATGACAATATTTTCCTATTGACCTAAACTTTAAGGATTTATGCCTCAAAATCCTTAGTATCCTTAGTACTATAATACTTTTGATAGGCCTTTTCTAATCTTCTTGTGGCCAATAATGCTGCTATAGCTATCCATAATAGAAAGATTAAAAGTGCTGATATAGTGTAGTAAGTGTCCATGTTAAGGATGCAAAAAAAGATTAAGATAGAACTATTCTTACATGAGAGTTATATTGTTAATTCACATTAGATAAGATTACATTAAATACTTCATAAAGGTTATTAAAGATGGATGTTAAATCCTTTCTATTTGTATTTCTTCTAATTTAATTAATTTCCTATTTATTGAGTCAATTCTCTTACTATTAACCCCTAGATCAGATGCACCTAACTTGAAGCAAATCGGATCTGAATAAGGTTTCGACTTGCTAGTTTCAGTATTTCTAAATCATCAGAAAATCTAAATATTAGACTGTGGCAGAATCCATGCCAAAAACAATAGTTTTACTAGGAGTCTTGTCCTAGGAAGACTAGAACATATGGCAATTATATTTTGAAGAAGTAATGGATATTTTTGGTTTTCCATTCAACCAGAACGCAATTTAATTGTATTGAGCAGTTCGTGAGTACCCTTTCTTTATTTAGTGAAACCATCTCTAAAATTTTTAAATTATAATGTTTCTAATACCCCCGATTATAGTTAATTTACTTATATAGATCATTTTAGACATGAATTTCTTTATGTTTATGAGACTAGTTCAACCCAAGCATTCAAAAACAATATTGCCATATTTTCTGAATTTGTTGAATCATTTTACTTCTAAGTGACAATGGCAGGAAATACGGTTAACTTTGAAAAGTATATGCTTGTCTTACCATGACAGAAAGTAACTTAATCGTCCTTTTGCTTTCATCTCTTTTGTTGGCACGTACATCGCAAGAATCTAATGAATTCATTAAATATGGCGGCTTTGTAGTGGCTGTATCATGTTTGTGCATAGCGTTCCTTTGATTTAACATGTATTCAAAGAAATATTGTTCTTTATTTCCAAATATCTAACTCCATAATTTAGCTTAATAGATAAGCTAAATTATTCTATACGTGTGGTTTTATGAAATGAATTTTAGAGAACGGCTTTCATCGCGAAATATAATATTGTGGATAAGTTTTTGGATTCTAGGAAGTCTCCTAATTGATTGGAGTATGAGATATTCGGCTGTTTATATTTTTGGTTTAGGTACTATTATTACCCTCTTAGTATTTGGATTTGTTCTGGGAACTAGTGGACCATACCCAATATTGGTCTTAATCTATGATTTAATAATCTCCAAGAATACGATACAAGCTACTTTAATTACCTTTAAAATAAGAAATAATTTTTCTGACTGGTCTAAGAAATTTGATGAAGTCTCTGATGATCTGATTTTAGCTGGAATTACACCAATATTCAGAGGAGTAAGTGAAGGGGATCCTTCAAAAGTAGTAGCTCTTTTAAAAGCCAAGCCTGGCGTTCTTAAATTCTTTATTAAGGATAACTTAAAGAGAATAGAAGACTCTGGATATATAGTTGGAAGTGAAGTTATTTCTACATTTAGTTTTTAAAGGGTTTTAAGTTAGTATCAGCAACAATAGTTTGCTGAATTAACTAACAATTAATTAAAAATAAACATTTTATACATCAGTTCAATCTATAGAACATTAATTAGACCGTATAACCTTAAAATTTCTAGATAAAGTATTGCACATAATGAACTCGTTATGGCAATAGCAACACCTCCATACTTGATTAGTCGTTGATCAGTATTCAATTGACAGGCTCTAATTGAATCAGTCGTTGCGCCAAAAGGTAAAAATGTAATGCCTACGATGACCATGGCAATGGTTCCAATGACAACCTGGGCTATCCATACATCGCTAGTCATAGCAAAAACCCGTACCCTCTTAAGCATAATTTGATATCAAAAAGTCGCTCTTAAAGGTAAAGGACTGGTTAAATAAAGTAAAAATAGGATGCTTCCCTAAGATCTCCTATGACTTTCCCTCAAAATGAAGTGTTGTTGATTTTCATAGTTGTACCAGTGATTATTGTGCTGTTCTGGGCTGCCCAATCATTTCTAGGCAGAGAATAGAAGCTTTTTATTAGGTATAAATACATCTGTAATCCCCTGACCCTAAGGCCTCTAGGATTATTTGACAATATTTATCTGACTTGCCAGTGCCTCAATTTCATTCCTCACCCGCCTTGAAGCACAGCTAGTTAAGACATCATCTGATCAAGGATGTTGGAGAGCAAGAAACTCTTTAAATCTCTATCAGATCTCTTATTTTTACCTATTCTAATTACTTGATATTAGTTTATAATAATGCTAATTTATATATGATTGGTAGCATTTGGAAGTCATGACTTTTAGTAAATCATTGGAGCAATTTAAGAAATCATATTTAATTAATTATGAAATTGTAGATAAGTTATTAACTATTATTGTAGATGATTTCTTAAAAGGATTAGATTCCTCACTCTCATACACCAGAGAAAACAAAAAGCTTTCACAGTTAAATAACGATTCTCAAACAGATCCTTTAGATAATAACCTGGCTTTTTCCACTCAACCCCGAAATCAAGTAAGTTGTACATTCTCTTCAATTCCTAAATCGCAATTTAAAGAACCAACACATATAGTTAAACAGGCTAGAGTTAATGATAGTCAATCTTTAGATGATTTCTCATATTCAAGAGTTAAGGATGATGTTGATGATTTCTTAAAACCTAACTTATTAGCTCATGAATCAGAGGATAGTCCTAAAGAGAACCATGAAACTTTCACTAAAGATAACACTAGTAATAGATTAAATAATAATAATTCCAATTCGAAAATACATTGCTATTTAAGCCCTGGAGCTAAAGAGAAACCAGATATGGTCTTAATACCTGAAGGCTCAAGAGTTATACAAATAATTACCAGGAATGGGATTGTTATAGAGAAGGTCTATCTAAGTCCTTATGGCAATACAATAAAACTTTTTGGCAACTATAAACTAAAAGAGTCAAATTCGGTTTTGATTTGATTAATTCTACCGTAGGTAGTTAAATTAATATGCCTATTACACTTGAAGAGTGAAAATGTCGATTAAAGATATATCCTAAAAATATTAATCATTTGATAAAAGTCTAATTATTTTTAATTCGTAGCAAATAACCCCACTCTGTCTTATAAAGTATAGCAAGTACACATTAAAGAAAAAAAGAATACACTCTATTAAGTTAACTATCTGAGTCACGCAAAATCTGAAAGAGGGCTTGATTATTTTGGCGTTTACGGCATCTTGTAGAAGTAATCACCTTTAGAAATGATTTCTTTTTTGATTTCGTTAGTTGTTGGTTTAACAGCATCCCTGTTGATTTGGTCATTTTTTGCTTTACTCCATAGAGGAAAGAATTATTTTGAGATCAAAAATACTTTAAATGATATTTTTAATAGCAGCCTAGAACTTGTTAATAAGATAAAAAATCTATTTGTTTTGCTTTTGAAGGATTCACTTCAATCCAATACTATCGAAATCTCAGAGCTATTCACTAATAAGACATTTAGGAAACAGAAGCACTTTAAAAGTGGTTTAAATAATAAATGTTCAGTTAATAGAACACCAAAGGTAGTCATTACCGATTCCCTCAATAAGGAAAATTCTTTAGAAAATGAATTGAATTCAGAAACAAGTCCGTTTATCTCTGAATGTTTTGACCTAGCTAAAGAGAATCAAGAAAAAGCCGCTTAATATTATTGGCAAGCCTATCTCTAAGTTAATATCAAGAGAATATATTTGATTTATTATCTTAACTCTTTTTCTCTCCTTGTATCGTGTAATTTCTCTAATTCATTATAGATCTCCTTAAGGTTCGTCTGTACATGTTCTAAGTTTTCAATTCCATTTAGTGATTTCATAACATTTATAAGATTCTCCTTTGCATCAATCAAACTTCGGCATTGCAGGCTTCCTGGTTCATATGTCATGGTTAGTGAAACAAAAAATAGTCTTAAACCATACACCAACTTTATATAAATATATGTTTTTTCATAAATATGTAATGAGATCGAATTAATTATCATGATTTGTATGGAATACTGTATAAACCGTCACTTTGCTTTGAATAAGTTTCATTATTGCTTACCCAGATGATATATATGAAAATCACCTTGGTTTTTATATTTTTTCATCTGAGCATCTAAACGAGATAAATGCTTATAGCGTTAGTTCAATTGATTTGAAATTAATGGACAAATCTCCCTATTTTTTATTTATACTTTTTATCTGTGCCTCTTTATTGCTTTGGTACTTATTTAGGATACTTAAAGGTCTGATTCGCACACAAATAAAAGTTGAAATTGAGAAGTTTGCAGAAGAGGCAAAGATTCCAAGGGTACTAAGAGATCAAATTGCTGTCAAATTTGAATGGAAATTACCATCTATTTTGACTAAATTGGTAAATATGATTCGACTAAAGGGTGATTGAGAGCTGTTTTTAAAGAGATTTACTAGTTAGAAATGAAATGAGAAAGCCCGCCTAAGGCGGGCTTTTTTAGAGAAATCTGTAGGTGTTTCCTTGTTTCCACCTACATATTAATCATTTCTCCTCACATCTACTATATTAGTCTCTTGAAAGGGCGATTGAGGTTTGACCAGACCTCTAATTCAATTGTCACACCTAATTCTGAATGGTTTGGGTAAATCGTGATTCTGTTGATTGGGTTCTAGAGCTTTCCTTTTTTTATAGATATTGTTTTATTATTGATTTTTGGAATGTAGGGTATAAATCATAAAATATAGATTTATGTCTTAGCAGAAATCGGCTAGTTCTTTCCATTTAGCTAATCCAGATTTGATATTGTCTATACCTTCGGAAGAGCCATTTGCCTCCATAGCTTTTATTAATGAATTGCTGGCTTCTATTCCATATGAACCTGCTTTTCTTTGTGCAACGCATCCTGAGAGTTCGTCTCCTTCTTTAAATGATTTCTCTGCTTCAATTAATAATTGACTGGCCAGCTCTCTTTTTTGGTTCCAGTCATTCATATAAGTCTCGAACTCTGATATTTGATTAGCTGATGCAAAATTGGCTTCTAAAAGTAATGTAATAGCAATAATTACTATATTTACCAGAATAGTAAGAGACATTGAAATAAGATTTCTAGGTATAATACTAGTCAAGTTGGGTAGATACCTATTAAATTAAGGAAGAAGTTTACCATATCCAAAATCGAGAAAGTGTTTAAATAGAAGTCCACTTGAAATCATAATAGTTCCAGAAAATACCATTTTTGGCTTTTTAATCAATTTAATTTTTTTACTACTTAACATAATTGAAACTGCTACATAAAAATAAGGTTGTCCGAAAACATATCTTCCTAAGGATTTCATATAAAAAGGTTGAGTAAATAAGCAGATTAACGAATGAGAAAATGCAAATAAAATAGTGTATAAAAATAGAAATTGTAGTTCTTTAAAATTGTTTTCAATATTTATTTCCTCTCTTTCTCGTGTTCTTTTATAGTCTTTTATTTTTGAGGCATTTTTATCTTTGGACAAAATTCCATATATAAAACCAAATGGTGGATAAACTAGTGTAATTGGAAGACTTCTGAATAGTATATTCTTAATGATACTTAGATCAAAACCAACTATTTTTATGTTGTCAAAAGACGCACATAGTATTATAAATGGGTAGTAAAGACCCCAGTAATCTATTAGAGGTGATCTAGAGGTGAACAAATATATTGGCCTTATACCAAATGATTTTTTCCAGGCTTCTTGTGCGTAAAATGGCTCAAGAAATCTAAACCCACCATTCATTAGCAATATTCCATAGATTGCATATCCAATACAGCTTCCAACAATAATCAAAATAGATATTTTGATGTATTTTTTTAATTTTAAACTATGGTAATTATCTTTAGTAAAAAATATTAGAAGCAATGAGCCAGTCAATGAGAGCATAGACTGTACAAGTGTTGGCCTTGTAAGATTTATAAGTATTGAAGTGACTAAGATGATTATATAATACAAGTTTTCAGTCTTGTTACACTGATTTGATTTTAGTAAATTGGCTGTACAAAGTATTAATATCCAACTCTCTAGACCAAAGATCGCCTCGGTATATCCAACAAAGAAGAATATTGTCATTGGACTTAAGCAATATAAGTACCATGTGAGATCTAATATATTTCTGTCATTTACAATCTTTTTAAGCACATATCTGCTTGATAACAAGCAGATCATTCCTATAATTGAACTCATTAAGATAGCTGTTTGATGTGAATCTAGCCTTAATATATTTTTTGTAATTTTAATTAAGTACGGCCATAATGGATAAAATGCTGTCCTCCACCCGTCTGTATTAGGGTTTTCAGAAAGACTAATATAGTGTGTTAAATCCATGTAGCCAGTAATGGCTGATTCACCTTTTAAACGATATAAAATC
>CACENO010000010.1 GCA_902560875.1 uncultured Prochlorococcus sp.
TCTACACTAAAATTTTTTGCAATATCCACACTTAAAATGGAGAACCTAAAATAAAAACTTAAGCCAACTTGAATGGCTTCAAAGTTGTCTTTCCAGGGGCATAAAGAGGATGACGAGGATGCCCACGCCTAGTCAATCCAAGACATAAAGGGCCAAGGGCATTTGGATGATTTCGTAGACGTATAATGCTGAAGGGCTTCAATAAATCAATGACATCAAAATTCCTATTTAACCAACTACCATTATTACCCCAACCAAGCCATAAATCACAATAAGGATCATTTGACCATTCTATAGCAAATTGTGAAATCTCATGGTTATTTTTATAACCAATTGGATCAGCACATTTTTTAATTAACGAAGGGCAAGTGCTGACTCTAGCAAACAAGTTAAGAACAACTAAAGAACTATAATTCCAAGATATAGAAAAAGATAATAGCCTTCTAACTGTATTGTCATCAAATAAAGATGAGGCCTTAGATGGATTTAAACCTATAAAAACTATTTTATTCTTGCCAGTATTGTATTCACGTTTTAAACACCAACGATAAAGGCCGCAAGTGCTAAAAGAAGATTCGGATTTAATAATAATTGCGTTAGTCATTCTAGGTTAATTTGAATTCAATATTCAGGCAATCTATTAAACATTTTATTCCGTATAAGATTTTTATTTATGAGATTAATTTTTTATTAGTAATATGCTCAAAAGCAATAAGAAGATAATCTTCTAACCAAAGAAGAGATTAACAAAAACCAAAGAACTTATCCCAACGAAAAGTCCGAACATCGCCATTCTTCCATTCCAAATTTCAGCTTGTGGGGTGAAGCCTCTTCTCCAAGAGTTCAGCTCTCCCCTTGTCACGGGGTTGACAACTTCAAATGAATTATTTTCTTGATGAGAGTCCATAATTCGGTCTCAAACAGAAAGAGGATCTTTTAGAACTGTTCAAAAAGGAGCTGGTGAACAATACAATGAATCTGATTTTTCCAAAGGCCAACGGGGAGAAACTCCCAGATCTATTGAGCTTGCTCCTAAATTCAATTCTAGTCGTCTTAAAGCAGCTGCGCATATCATTGCAGCATTATCTGTACAAAAGGTACTTGGAGCTAGATAAGTTTTCAGCCCATTAGCTTTTCCTAGGTCTGACATCATTTTCCTTAATCTCTTATTAGCTGCAACCCCTCCAACCATAACCAAAGACTCAATATTTTTATCAAGAGCACAACGAATAGTTCTTTGAACTAAAACTTCAACTACAACATTTTCAAAGCTTGCAGCAAGATCTGCCAAAAGATGCTTGTTATCCAAATCATCAAATGACTGAACTTTACGAAGCATGGCTGTTTTTAATCCACTAAAGGAAAAGTCATATGGATAAAAGCCTCCCTCTTTCCTTGAAACTCTTCCTTTGGGAAGTGAAAACCTTGAAGAATCTCCCGTTTCTGCCAACTTTTCAATAGCTGGTCCACCTGGATAAGGAAGTCCTAAGAGACGAGCAACCTTGTCAAAGGCCTCTCCTGCTGCATCATCATGGCTTCGACCTAGTCGATGAAAAGCCCCATACTCTTTAACCTCTATCAATTCCGTATGCCCTCCACTTACCAATAAAACCAAATAAGGAAGCTTTGGGGGATTGTCAGAAAGAAGGACTGAGGAAAGGTGTCCTTCCAAATGATGAATGCCTAAGAAAGGTAATTTATGCAGTCTTGCAAGAGTTCTAGCAGTTACAGATCCAATTAACAAAGCCCCAGCCAGACCAGGTGCAACTGTTGCGGCAATTGCATCAATTGTTTTGATCGAACAACCAGACTCAGTCAATACATCCTGAACAAGAAAAGGGAGAACTTCCAGGTGACGCCTAGAAGCAATCTCTGGAACAACTCCTCCCCACTTGGAATGTTCTTCCACTTGAGAGGCGATCTTATGAGCCAAAAGGACCATACGGCCTTCTTCAGATCGCATCACAGCAACTGCAGACTCGTCACAACTTGTTTCGAGGGCAAGGACTGTGTTGATTTTGGTGTTGTATCTCATCTAACTTAATGGTGTGACATCCTGTCTTCTATGGACAGTTCTAAAAAGGAATCGAAACTAATGCGTCGTCTCTTCGCCATTCTGATATCAGCATTCCTTGTTGTCGGCTTTGCATCAACAGCAAATGCTGCTGCAGGCCCTGCATTAAATGCTGACAGAGCTGATACCACATTCACCGCAGCTGCTCTTTCTCAATGCTCAGAGAATGCTCGCTTTCAAGAGAGAGCAAGTGCCGCATCAACCCCACAAGAAATTGCTCGCTTCGAGCGTTATGGGAAAGTCCTTTGTGGTGATGAAGGTCTTCCACACCTGATCATTGGACCAACAATTGAACCTTTTGGAGCCGCTTTCATGAGGGGTTCAGAAGGTAATGTCTTGATCCCAGCTCACATTTTCGTTGGTGTTTGTGGAATCATTGGTTGGGCTGGCAGGGAATACCTCATAGCTGCAAGAGCTTCAAAGGATGCAGCAGATAAAGAAATTTTCATTGATTCTGATCTTTTAAGTTCAGCTTTAATAAAGGGAGCTCAATGGCCATTTCAAGCAAATACTCAGGGAAGAGCAGCTGGCCAACTTCGTGAAGACAACAAAAACATCACGACTTCACCAGAGTCTGATTACAGCGATGTTCCTTTCTAACTAAATATCTACCTTAAATTAACCAACAATTAAATTCCTCCAATGTCCTTCAAAGCAAAGCACAAAATTTTCAGATCTGTTCCAGTAATTGGTGCAGGTTGGGTCATCTTCACAGCAGGCTATCTGATTGAATTCAATCGATTCCACCCAGACCTACTATTTCACCCTATGAATGGTTTCTAATTAACTATTCATCATTTCAGACACAAAAAAACCCCATATGGGGTTTTTTTGTGTCTGAAATTCACTCTTAAATATCAATCGATAGGAAAACCTATTTCCTTCTCAAAATCACGAAGAGCTTCATCCAGATCGTCGTTAATTATCACTGAATCAAATTCATCTTGGGCTTTCAATTCTTCTTTCGCTCTTTTTAAACGACGTTGAATAGCATCTTCAGAATCTGAAGCCCTTCCTCTAATACGACGCTCTAGCTCAACAAAACTTGGAGGTGCAAGAAAAACTTGAAATGCCTGCGGAAAGCTTTTACGCACCTGTCTTGCACCCTCCAATTCTATTTCAAGCAAAACTAGACTTCCGCTTGATAGTTTTTGCTGGACTTGCTTCCTTGGTGTCCCATATAAGTTTCCTGCAAACTCAGCCCATTCAAGAAACCCTCCATTTTTTACTAGATCATGAAATTGCTCCTTCGCAATGAAAAAGTAGTCTTTACCTTCAATCTCTCCTTCTCTTGGCAATCGTGTTGTGGAAGAAATTGAAAGCCAAATTTCCTTATGCCTTTTCAGCAGTTCTTTGACTAAAGCCCCCTTACCAACTCCACTAGGCCCAGTAATAACTATAAGCCTGCTATTTGAACTCGATGTAACCATGCTCTTCAAACATTCAAACTGCAGAGTAGTAAAGAATCAAACACCCAACGACCCAAATGAATAAATGAATTCGACAACAGTCCAAGCAATGGATTTAACAAGCTTGAAGGCTGTAATTACAGAGCTGCGAACAATTCTTATTCCTAGTCGTTTCGAGCAAGCCCAGCAACCTGAGCCTGGCACAATTCAGATAGGCCTTAGAACTTTAAAAGGGCTTAAGTGGCTTGAGTTGAGCTGGAATGCTGATGCTCCAAGAATTGTACAGATTCAATCACCTTTAAAAACAGGTACTGAAAGTACTCTCGCGAAGCAAGTCCATCATGGGCTCAATAAGATGGCATTAATAGATATCAAACAAAAAGGGTTTGAAAGAGTTGTCGAATTTGGTCTTGCAAAAAGACCAACTGAAGCAATTCAAAAAACTCTTGTTATTGAACTTATGGGACGTCACAGCAATATCTTGTTGTTAGATCAGCAGAAGAAGATAATCACAATCGGGAAGCAAATTCGTTCTCACCAATCAAGAATTAGGCCTATTGGAACAGGAGACTTGTATGTGGCACCACCTTCACTAAAAGGCATAGTACCTAAGTCAAAAGAGTCATTCGAAGCCTGGAAAGCAAGACTATGCCTTTTACCAATTAACCTAAAGAAAGCTCTCATGGGCACCTATCAAGGAGTTAGTCCTTCATTGGCACTTCAATTAGCTCATGATGATGAACAACTAGCCAAGAGACTTCTAGAACTTCCTGTTCAAGACTTATCTGAAGATCAATGGACTAATCTTTTCAAAAGATGGCTTCATTGGCTAAGAAATCTTGAGAGTGAAAAACTTCAACTTTCTTTTGCAGGTCCGACAGATTTTAATTTATGGAATAACGAAGTAAATTTAACAATCTCACCAAAAGAAATAAGTCTTACCTTGGGAAGGTATTATAGAGATAGACTTAACAACAAGAAGCTGGCTGCCCAAGTTAGAGAGCTAGAAAGTAAACTTATAAAACTAAAAGAGAATGAAAACAAATATATAAAAGAACAAAAGGATCTTCTTTCAAAAACAGCAGAAATCAATACTCTTCAAAAGCAAGCAAATTCACTTCTAAGTAGTCTTAGTCCAAGCAAGGAAATTATTAGTCAAGCACAATCTCTTTATACAAAAGCAAAAAAACTTCGCAGATCATCTCCTATCTTAAAAAAAAGAATTTTTTATCATGAACAACAGCTAATGATTATTGAAGAGAGTGAAGTCTTTTTAGAAAGTCTCCGCCCAAGCAAATGGGAAGAGAGTACTGAAAAGTTAAAGGCATTAAATGAACTTCGAAATGAGTTGGAAGACTCTCATGTCTCATCAAATCGCAAGGCCAAGTATGTATCACAAATTAGAGTTACAAATCCAACCCCGTTAAAACTGACAAGTCCCGGAGGGTTGGAAATACAAATTGGACGAAATCAGCGTCAAAATGAATGGATAAGTCTTGAGAAATCTCGTAAAGGAGATCTTTGGTTTCATGCTCAAGAATGTCCAGGTAGTCACGTAGTGCTAAAAGCCTCTAACGGTATTGCTAATGACGAAGATATTCAGACATCTTTAGACCTCGCTGCGTTTTTTAGTCGCGCAAAAAACAATAAAAAAGTTCCAGTGATAATGGTAGAAACGAAAAATTTACAAAGGATCTCTGGGGCATCACAAGGCACTGTTCGGCATCATGGAAGCAAAGTGCTCTGGGGCGTTCCATCTAGAGGCATGGAATTTATAAATGTCTAATCGCTCTAAATCTGACAAGACAAAACCTGATTTGTCTTCTAATGATGTTGAGATGCCTTTTTTAGAGCATCTCGAAGAACTTCGGCAAAGAGTGCTAAAAGCTCTGATAGCGATTGTTTTATGCGCCGCAGGAAGCTTGGTCTTTGTAAGACCTATTGTTCGTCTCTTAGAAGCTCCTGCTGGTTCAATTAGGTTTCTTCAATTAGCACCGGGAGAATTCCTCTTTGTATCTATCAAAGTTGCAGGTTATACAGGTCTTACAGCTGCCTTGCCATACCTGCTTTATCAGGTCCTAGCATTTGTTCTCCCAGGCCTGACGCAAAGAGAAAAAAGATTAATAGCACCTTCAGTAGCTGGTTCAGCAATCCTTTTCTTCATTGGCTTGATCTTTGCGTGGTGGGTTTTAGTGCCAGCTGCCCTGCAATTTCTTGTTAATTATGGAGCTGATGTCGTAGAGCCAATTTGGTCAATTGAACGGTATTTAGATTTTGTACTTCTTCTCATGCTGGCAACTGGCCTAGCCTTCCAACTCCCTGTCTTGCAAGTGCTTCTAGGAGCATTAGGGCTCATAAAGTCCAGGCAAATGCTTTCTGCTTGGAGATGGGTTGTTATGGGTGCTGCATTAGCAGGAGCTGTATTAACTCCTTCAACAGATCCAATAACTATGTTGTTATTAACAACCGCAATAAGTGCTTTATTTCTTTTGGGCGTTGGACTAGTTGCACTTACAGATCAATTCCAACAATAAATTCATCCAAGCATCCATTCCCCTTTAATGGCAAAGTTAAAGCTCGTCCAACCCTAGGCTTTTGAGGGACTGTTTGTATCCATTCTTTAACTATGGAGGATTGCCCTATACGATTAACAATCTCAACTACTTTATTAAGATTATTTCTATATGTATTTTCATCAAGAGGGAAAGATTGCTGTTCCAAATAACCCCACATAATTTGCAAATAAAGGCATTTATTCCTCACAATCAACTGCAGGTCATAACTAACGCCCCAACGATCCTTCATCCAAGAGATGACCTCTTCAACTTTTAATGGGGGTTGAGGCTCTAAAGCCATTGATTTAGCTGAGAATTATGAAGCAAGATTCAAAAACATTGAAAATGCCAGTCTTTGCAAAGCAAGACATAACCTTCGCAGTCCATAATGGTCAAGTTCAAGAGCTTGCTGAAAATCACTAATGACACAAATGAGCTCTAGCGATGTGCCCTCAATGGGCCGCAGGCAGTTCATGAATCTGCTTACATTTGGTTCGGCGACAGGAGTTGCCTTAGGTGCTCTTTATCCAGTCAGTCAATTCTTCACACCGCTAAGAGCAAGTGGTGGTGGTGGTGGGACCACAGCAAAAGATGAGCTTGGAAACGCAGTTACTGCATCTGGCTGGCTTTCAAAGCATCCATCTGGAGACAGAAGCCTTGTTCAAGGACTAAAGGGTGATCCGACATATCTAATTGTTGATGGGGACGATGCAATAGGCAGCTTTGGATTAAATGCAATATGCACTCATCTGGGATGTGTTGTTCCATGGAATAGCGGAGCAAACAAATTCATCTGTCCATGCCATGGCAGTCAATATGACACTAATGGCAAGGTTGTTAGAGGACCTGCCCCTCTCTCTCTCGCCTTGGCCCACATCAATATTGATGATGACAATGTTTTTGTAAGCCAATGGGAAGAAACGGACTTCCGTACAGGAGACAAGCCATGGTGGATCTGATCATTTCGAGCAAAAACTATCGATTAATTTCAAGAGCTAAAAATCAAACCATGCGCCAAATTTTCTCCTTTTTCCTAGGCTCCCTTGTTTTAGGGCTTTCTCTAGTTATCTTCCCTTCAACCAGTTGGGCATATCCTTTTTGGGCACAACAAAATTATGAAAACCCTCGAGAAGCGACTGGAAAAATAGTTTGTGCAAACTGCCATTTAGCAAGCAAGCCTACCCAAGTAGAAGTTCCCCAATCAGTAGGCGCTGACAGTGTATTCAAGACAGTTGTGAAGATCCCTTATAAGCAAAATTCACAAGAGATCGGTGCAGATGGAAGCAAGGTTCCATTACAAGTAGGAGCATTAGTAATGCTTCCCGAAGGTTTCAAGCTTGCTCCACAAGATCGCTGGACAGACAAAATCAAAGAAGAGACCAAAGGTGTTTATTTCACTCAATACAGTGAAGAACAAGAAAATATAATTTTGGTTGGTCCATTACCGGGCGACCAAAACAAAGAAATAGTTTTTCCAATACTTTCTCCAGACCCTGCAACCAATAGCAATATTCATTTTGGTAAATATTCAATACATGTTGGCGGAAACAGAGGTCGCGGACAGGTTTATCCTACTGGAGAGAAAAGTAACAACTCGATTTTTACAGCTTCGCAAGCAGGGGTAATCTCAAATATTGAGTCTGGAGAGAACGACTCAAACATAATAACAATACAAACTGAAGAAGGAAAATCAATTACTGAGAATATTCCAAAAGGTCCAGACTTAATTGTCAATATTGGGGACAAGGTTGAAGCAGGTACATCACTATCTAACGATCCAAATATTGGAGGATTTGGACAACTAGATGCTGAGGTCGTATTACAAAGTCCAGCCAGAATCTATGGGCTTATCGCATTTTTCATGGGTGTCACTTTGACTCAAATATTGCTTGTACTCAAGAAGAAGCAAGTTGAGAAAGTACAGGCAGCAGAAGGAATATAGTCAACAATAAATGAATGCTTGCCTTGCAATCTTCAAATCACCAGGTCCAGATATATTACAGATAGGACCAATCTCGCTTAGATGGTATGGTTTATTAATAGCGTTATCTGTTTTTATTGGTCTAAATCTCTCAACTAATTTAGCAAGCGCAAGAGGAATAAAGAAAGGAATCATATCCGATCTTCTTCCTTTTATTGTTCTATCATCAGTTATAGGGGCAAGGATTTATTACGTCTTATTTGAGTGGAGAAATTACAGTGGAATAAATTTCTGGAGCTCAATAAATTTACTTGGGTTAAAGATACCTATCCCAAGTGCAATTGAAATTTGGGGAGGAGGCATTGCTATACATGGTGCATTAATTGGAGGTGCTATCTCCCTCTTCTTCTTCTGCAAGCTAAGCAAACAATCTTTCTGGAATCTTATGGATGTTCTTGTCCCATCATTGGCATTAGGTCAAGCTATAGGAAGGTGGGGAAATTTCTTTAACAATGAAGCTTTTGGTTTGCCAACAAATCTCCCTTGGAAATTATTCATTCCTTATATCAATAGACCCGAGTTATTTTCTAATCAAGAATTTTTTCACCCCACCTTCCTTTATGAATCAGCCTGGAATTTTACAACGTTTATTATTCTTCTCCTTTTATTCAATTATGGTAAAAGAAATATTATAAATCTACCTTCTGGGGGCTTAAGTTGTATTTATCTAATTATTTATAGCCTAGGGAGAGTATGGATAGAAGGGTTACGCACTGACCCCCTTTGTCTAGGCTCAATACCACCATCGTGCGAAGGTGGTATCAGGATGGCTCAACTAATAAGTATTATCCTTATTGGTTTAGGATCTCTTTGCCTTTTGCAAATTTATAGACCTCAAAAGAAAATACCTACCCTGTTAAACATTCAGAATCAAAAGAAACAATGAATCAAATATCCATTGTTGGAGCAGGGCCAGGAGCCCTTGACCTTATTACCATTAGAGCTTTAGAGCGTATTAAGAAAGCGCAGGTACTTATTTGGGCAGATTCATTAATACCTCTAGAGATTACAAAATTAGCACCTAAGGATTGCGAAAGAATAAGCACAAGCTCCTTGACTCTTGAGGAAATTCTTTCTTTAATGAAAAATAGATTTAAAGAAGGGAAAAGAATCGTACGACTTCATGATGGAGACCCTTGCTTATATGGAGCATTATCAGAGCAAATTTGTGGTTTAGCTGAAGCTGGAATCAACGTAGAAGTCGTTCCAGGATTAAGCGCGTATCAAGCAACTGCTTCTGCTTTAAAAGCCGAGCTAACTATCCCTGGACAAGTTCAAACAATAGTACTTAGCCGAGCAGGTGGAAGAACAGGAGTGCCAGAAAAAGAACAACTAATTGACCTGGCAAGATTAGGCACATCTCTTTGTTTATATCTAAGTGCAAGACACGTCAAGGAGGTAGAAAGAACACTTCTGAACCACTATCCAGCAGATACCCCAGTTGCTATAGGTTATAGGGTTAGTTGGAAAGATGAATGGTTAAGAGTGGTTCCTCTTAGTCAAATGTCTGAGACCTCTAAGAAGCGCGGCCTTATAAGAACAACTTTATATATAATTAGCCCAGCTTTAAAGAAGAATAAAAATCGATCAAAGCTTTACAGCACAGATCATAGTCACCTTTTCAGAGCATCAAAAAACTAAAAAGAGTACAATTAAACTTTTAAACAATTGAAAATCAATATTTCACGGATCTGTTGCTAAAAAGCTTGGAAGAAAAGGATTCAAAAAGACTTAAGCCATCCAAGAAATAGCCCTTTACAAGGCCTTAAAATAAATATGAATACCTTTGATACATCTTGACGTGGAAGACATGCAAGATCAAATCAACATTCAAAGCTCCTCCAGGAATAGCTTAAATCCGTTGCTTGAAATTGGTAGTTTAATAAGGAAAGCAAGAGAAGAAAAAGATTTATCAGTCGAAGATTTAGCCGAAAGCCTTAGGATTGGCCAAGAGCAACTTACTGCTCTTGAAAATGGCCAAGAAGATTTATTGCCAGAAAAAGTCTTTATAAAAGCAATGATCAGAAGAGTTTCTGAGCGCTTGGGCCTTGATCTGGGCATGCTCATTAATGAGTTCCAAGCAAAAAAACTATCACCTACCAATACATTCAAAGACAGTCAGAATGAATCAAGCTTTTTCAATCTTCTAAAAGACATCCCAACTTGGGCATTTATCACCTCAATATTTGGGATCACAATATTAGGTGGTGTAATAAGATATTTAAATTCTGATCCTTATACAACTAATAAACAAAGGATACAATCTTCCAAAATATTCTCAAAAAAAGATAAGCTTTTTCGTTCCAACTATCATATAGTCACTCCAGGACAAACCTTATCGAAGATTTCCAAGTTCCATGAAATCCCAATAAAGACATTAATTCAAATAAACGACCTAAACAACCCAGACAAACTAAAGGTAGGCATGAGACTACTCTTACATACAGAACCAATTAAAAATGCAAAAAACAAGACAATGATTAATAACAAAAAGTTTTTCTTACGCAGGGCAAACTAATTTAATTTTATAGATAATGCTCTTATACAACTTAGTTTGAAATTCAATCAATAATGACTTTCATATCTAGGCCGTAAATCTCTTTCAGAATTGCTGAACAATTCATTAGGCTCCATTTCTCCAGACTAAGTTCCCTAGGGGTTTCAGACTTTAGTTCAAAAGTAATTTCGGAAGAACTTATTTCAATACCTATTGAATCAACTAAGGGCTTAGGACGGCGATCAATTGATGTTGCCAAACGAAGAATCAATGACATCTCAGAAACTAACTTTCTTTGCTCTTTAGTTGATAAAATTTGCCAGCATTCATGACGCTTTTTAGGAAGACTTCTCCGGTGATACCTTGCTATTGATGCAACCATTAAATGCTCTGAATTTGAATACCCTAGTAACTCTCCATGCCTAATTAAATACCAAGAATGCTTGTGATAAGCATTCAGGTTAATGTGTTGTCCACAAGCATGAAGCATCGCTGCAGCCCATAGAAGTTCTCGCCCACTGCCTCGGTCAAAATGTAATGTCCCAAAAGTATTGTCATAAAGAGATAATGAATGCCTCGCAACTCTTTCTGCTCTCAAACGATTCACACCAAATCGCTGAGCCTGATGAAAAACAGTTCTCTCCCTAATACTACTTTGAAATGCAAACCGATCTTTCAAAAGTCCTTTTCTAAGCATCCAATCGAAAATCAATCCCTCACGAAGTGCTCGTTCACTAAGAACCAATTCATCTACAGCCATCATGTGAATTATTTTCTGCAGAATCAAAGCGCCAGGAAGGATGATTTCTGCTCTCCTATCACTTATTGAAGGAAGTTTTTTCCTCTGATCAGGAGTTAACTTCACTAGCTTTGAAATCAATTGATCAAGCTTCTGCCTAGAAAACTTATAGCCGTGCAACTTCAAAGGAGATTCATCATCTTCAAATGCTGCTAATGCTCCAATAGCCAAAGCGGTGCCACTAGTTGCCACTATGATTGGCTTTTCACCTTTCCTTAATCGACTACAAATTTTGTCCACAGCTGGCTCAAGAGAACCCTGAATAAAAGTCTTTAAGAATTCAAGTCTTGAAGTTGCTAATGGTTCATTTTTAATAAAATCACTCTGTAAACGAACTGCGCCTACTCGAGTACTCGTTAGTGCTAATGCATCTCGTCCATCAGCAAGTATTAGTTCAGTAGACCCTCCTCCAATATCTACCAATACATGAGGCCTCTCACCGAATGACATTCCAGATAAAACCCCCAAATAAATCAACCTCGCTTCTTCCGCTCCACTGATTAGATCAACATCCAATCCAATTTTTTCCTTTATGTGATTTAAAAAATCACGACCATTAGGAGCTTCTCTAACAGCACTAGTCGCCGCTATAACCAATTGCTCAACATTATGACTTTCAGCAAGATCCTTAAATCTCCCCAGAGTTTCACAAACTCGATCAATTGCAATCCCTGTTAAGGCACCAGAGTCAGGATCTCTTTCTCCTAGGCGTGTCGTCGATTTTTCTGCCAGATCAACACTAAAGGTATGCAAGACAGGGTCAATTGATGCCACTAATAAATGTGTTGAATTAGTCCCTATATCAATTGCTGCTACATGCCGAAGGACTGAACCTGTTGTAGGAAAAAAAATCTTTTCAGAATCTTTTTGAGGAGAAAAGGCTGGCTCACGACCTGGCATGTCTAATAGAGCCAATTAACTAATTTACTTACTCTGCCATTCTTTATCCAAACTTGAGAAGGTCCGTCTAATCTTTCATAAATAGAGGTTTAAGTGAGAATCAGTACCATCTTCAAATCATTACATCATTGGGCGCTATTGCTTCGCTGGAACAAACCCAGCGGAAGACTGATTTTGCTCATTCCTGCTGGATGGTCACTATGGATGGCACCGAGTGCTCCTCCATCGGGAAGGCTGATTACATTAATAATTGCAGGTGGAATAGCTATAAGTGGTGCTGGTTGTATAGCTAACGATCTTTGGGACAGGCATATCGACAAACAAGTTACGCGGACAAACCAACGTCCATTAGCGAAGGGGACTGTTCAAATTGCGACAGCTTGGAAGTTGCTTGTTGCAATGTTGTGCATAAGTTTGTTAACAGTGATGTCTCTTCCTGAATCAAGTAAAAATATTTGTTTAGCTATCTCAATTTTTGCTTTACCATTAATTTTAATTTATCCAACTGCCAAAAGATGGTTTGCGTATCCCCAAGCTTTACTTTCCATTTGTTGGGGGTTTGCAGTCTTAATACCTTGGGCCGCAAGTGAGTCGTCAATCAATGGTGGGCTCCCTTTGCTTTTGTGTTGGGGGGCGACTTTAACTTGGACATTTGGTTTTGACACTGTATATGCCATGGCAGATAGCAATGATGACAAGAAACTTGGACTTAAGAGCAGTGTCTTAAGCCTTGGAGAGAACGCTATAAAAACAGTTACTTCTAGTTATCTACTCACAGCTATTTTTATAGGCAGTGGTGCTTACTTTGCACAGATTGGATTATTATTTTGGCCATTTTGGTTGTTAGCATCAATAGGAATGCAAAGAGAAATCTTCATACTCAAAAATTCAAATCTACAAATGTCAATATTTGGTAGACATTTCAAGAATCAAGTATTCATGGGAGGGCTCATCCTTCTCGGATTAGTCCTAGGCAAAATCTGACAAAGATGGTTCATCTCCTTCCAAGAACCACTGTAAAACCACTCCAGGCAGGAGATGAGATCAACATAGTTGCCGCAAGTTCAGCAATAACTGACGAAAATTCATTATTAGAAGGTCTATCAATTCTTGAAGGTTGGGGGTTGTCTTGCAGGTACAGATCCGTAAGCAAAAATAATTGGGGATATTTAGCAGAAAAAGATTCTGTTCGTTTTAGAAGTCTTCATCCAAAAAATCCTGCACCTTTGCTTGCTTTCGCGCGAGGAGGATGGGGAGCCGCTCGATTGCTAGAACGCTCCCAACCATGGAGACCAGGATGGCTTCTTGGTTTCTCTGATGTTACATCGCTTTTACTTGCAAGACTTGCAGCAGGATTTGATGGAGGAATCCACGGACCTTTATTAACTTCTCTAGCCAGTGAGCCTAAGTGGAGCCAAAAAAGACTCAAATCACTTTTGTTTACCAAATCCGTTCCTGATCTATTTGGAACACCATGGCAGAATGGAGTAGGGAATGGTCCTTTAGTTGTCGCAAACCTTACAGTTGCATCACATCTCCTAGGTAGTAGTCATATTCCTAATTTGGAAGGAACAATTCTGATTTTTGAGGATATTGGTGAATCCCCATATCGCATAGATCGAATGCTCACACAATGGCGCCTAGCAGGAATTCTGCAGAAACTAGTGGGGTTGGGATTCGGTTCTTTTAATGAATGCAATGCGCCAAAAGAAGTTCCACTTAACAAGACCTTCCAAATTGAAGAAGTCTTGAAGGAACGAACTTTAGATTTAAATATTCCAGTAGTTGGCAACTTACCAATTGGTCATTGCTGTGGCAATGCTGCATTGCCATTAGGGCAAACAGCAATCTTGAACGGTGGGACTGGTTCTTTAAGTGTAATCACCTCCTAGAAAGGATGGCTTCAGCAACAATCAAATCAAAAGGAGTAGTAACCTTGATGTTTGAGGGGGCAGACTCCAACACCCTGACAGGCCATCCAAGACGTTCATAGAGCGAAGCATCATCAGTAACAGCCCAACCATTTTTTAAAGCCTGTGCGTGGCCCTCTTTCAATTCAGAGACTATGAAACCTTGAGGAGTTTGAGCAGCCCAAAGTTGTGAGCGCTCAGGAGTATCAATAATGAACCCTTTATTATCAACTCTCTTAACTGTGTCTATCAAAGGGGTAGCAGCAATAACCGCATTTCCACTAGCAACAACCTCTGCACACCTATTGATAAGCATTGGCTCGACTAAGCAGCGGGCACCATCATGAATAAGGATATGTTTCGCATTAGGAGGCAAAGAAGCCAACCCCAATTGAACAGATTCTTGCCTGGTATTACCACCATTAATCCATTTCACTGGCTTGGGGAAATCTGCAGTCAATTTAGTAACAGAAGACTTATCAAAAGGCTGTCCAACAATCCCAACCCATTCAATGGAATCTGCAGCTGACACCGCGTCTAATGTCCAGGCCAAGACCGGGCGCCCCGCCAGCTGCAACAAAAGCTTGTTACAACTGGCGCCCATTCGACTTCCACTTCCAGCAGCAGCAATCAAAAGATGCACAATCAACTCCTTTTAAATACAAAGTTACACATGCCTGACAAAATCATCACAAACGAAAAATTATAAGAATGATTTTTTAGCTTTGTTCAACTACACTCCGTACAACTTAAGCATGCCTCCCAAAGCAATAGAGAATATGGCCTTTAAACTGTTTAATAGCTTAAAAGAATCACTTCTACTTCCTAATAAAATTTAGGTAGCAATTACTATCATCTAAGGGCGCATAGTGTCAAACTAGTGAGCCTCAAAGTAGTGTGCCTCAAAGAATAAAACTAAATATAATTAATTTTCTTTCAAATCTAATAATAAAAGCACTTACTTATTTAAGTAAAGATATGCAAAACTCAAGATTTTTCTTTATGAGAGAGCATTTCTTCAAAGAGCAACAATTAAAACGTTTTGACCAGCAGTCACTATTACTTACAATTCACCAATTCGCTTTCAAGAAATGAATTCAACTAATATTTTCTCGAATCAAACCGCGTTGATTACAGGAGCCAGTAGGGGTATTGGGAAGTCCATAGCTTTGCAACTAGCACAAACAGGCTTGGAAGTTGTTGTCAACTACTCTAATTCTCAGGAGAAAGCTGAAGAAGTTGTACAAACAATCAAGGGCGCTGGAGGGAAAGCTTATTCAGTTCAAGCAAACGTTTCAGACGAATCAGAAGTCGATAGGCTAATAAAAACCATAACTAGCCAAAGTGGCAAAGTTGATATTTTGGTCAATAACGCAGGGATAACGAAAGATGGGCTTTTAATGCGAATGAAAACAGAAGATTGGCAATCAGTAATCGATCTCAATTTAAGTGGTGTTTTTCTTTGTACAAGAGCCATCTCGAGACTAATGCTTAAACAAAAAAGTGGGCGGATAGTCAATATCACCTCTGTTGTAGGCCTAATGGGCAATGCTGGTCAAGGAAATTACGCTGCAGCCAAAGCAGGTGTTATTGGCTTAACCAAAAGTACTGCCAAAGAATTTGCTAGTAGAGGTATCACAGTTAATGCCGTAGCACCAGGCTTTATAACCACTGACATGACAAAAGATCTTGATGCTCAAAACATTTTGGCGGCTATTCCATTAGGTTGCTTTGGAACACCGGAACAAGTGGCTGGGGCCGTTAAATTCTTAGCTACAGACCCTGCTGCCGCTTATATCACTGGCCAAGTAATACAAGTTGATGGTGGGATGGTAATGAGTTAAGAGTCATAGTTATTTCCCTTTTTAAGACTCCAAAGGTTGTCCCAATTCGTCCCGTAACCTTCTAATACGTTGCAACAACTTCAGTCGCCTACTTCTAGCAGTAAGAGTAAGAAAAAAACGTAGCGGAAAATAAACCAATGTCATAGTTCCAGCCAACCCCGCCATCAAAACAAAAAATAACGTCCCTGAATCGCTCATCTTTAGACCATAATCTATCTCTAAACAAAAAAAAGGGGTAAGGAAAGAGTTAGCATTCGGCTTTCCCCACTTATACCCCCTCCCAAGAAGTAAGCCTCATATGGGAGATTAAGGATGGGTATTAACAAGCATGGCCAAACTACTTAGTTTCTCTGACGACTCTCGCGGCGCACTAGAAAATGGTGTCAATGCTCTAGCAGATGCTGTAAAAGTCACCATTGGGCCAAAAGGCCGCAATGTTGTATTAGAAAAAAAGTTTGGCTCACCAGACATAGTCAATGATGGAGTGACTATTGCTCGTGAGATCGAATTGGAAGATCCTTTTGAAAATCTTGGAGCCAAATTAATCGAACAGGTTGCTTCAAAGACCAAAGATAAAGCTGGAGATGGAACAACCACTGCAACAGTTTTAGCCCAAGAAATGGTTCATGAAGGGCTGAAGAATGCAGCTGCAGGTGCTAGTCCAATAGAGCTGCGTAGAGGGATGGAGAAAGCAACAGTAAAAATAGTAGAGGGATTAAAAAAGCGGAGTCAAATAGTAAGTGGCAACGCAATACTTCAAGTTGCAACAGTAAGTGCAGGCGGAGACGAAGAAATTGGGCAGATGGTTTCAGCAGCTATGGATAAAGTAAGCGCCGATGGAGTAATTACTGTTGAAGAATCTAAATCTCTAGCAACAGAATTAGAAATTACTGAAGGGATGGCCTTTGACAGAGGTTATTCTTCTCCTTATTTTGTAACTGATAATGATCGTCAAATTTGTGAATTTGAAAATGCTTTAATTCTAATAACTGATAGGAAGATTAGTGCACTATCAGATCTTGTACCTGTTTTAGAAAGTGTCCAAAAGAATGGATCTCCTCTTGTAATTCTTGCGGAAGAAGTGGAAGGAGAGGCCTTGGCAACCCTAGTAGTTAACAAAAACCGAGGAGTTCTTCAAGTTGCTGCAGTTAGAGCGCCATCATTTGGAGAAAGACGAAAAGCCAGTTTAGCTGATATTGCAATACTTACTGGAGGCACTTTAATTAGCGAAGATAAAGCAATGACACTTGATAAAGTAGAACTTTCAGACCTTGGCAAAGCCAGAAAAATAACTATAAGCAAAGAAAGTACAACCATAGTTGCAAACGAGGACACAAAAGAATCAGTCAACAAAAGAGTTGGCTCCATCAGAAGAGAATTAGAAGAGACAGATTCAGAATATGATCGTGAAAAGCTTAATGAAAGAATAGCCAAACTAGCTGGAGGAGTGGCCGTTATCAAAGTTGGAGCACCAACTGAAACTGAACTAAAAAACAGAAAGCTAAGAATAGAAGATGCTCTAAATGCTACTCGTGCTGCAGTTGAAGAAGGTATTGTCCCTGGAGGTGGTACAACCCTTTTAGAACTAAGAAAAGACCTTGATGTACTAATAAATCAACTAAGTGGTGATCAAAAAACAGGTGTGGAAATCGTAAGGAGAGCCCTATCAGCTCCTGCGAAGCAAATTGCAATCAATGCAGGCAAGAATGGAGACATAGTTGTATCTGAAATTACTCGTCTTGGCAAAGGTTTTAATGCACTTACGGATAAATATGAGGACATGCTTTCCGCTGGCATAATTGATGCTTCAAAAGTGGTGAGACTTGCATTGCTAGACGCAGTTTCAATTGCATCCTTACTTATTACTACCGAGGTTGTGATAGCTGACAAGCCAGAACCACCTGCTGCTCCAGGAGGGGATGGTGGAGACCCCATGGGCGGAATGGGCGGAATGGGCGGAATGGGCGGAATGGGCGGAATGGGAATGCCTGGAATGATGTAATTTCATTAATTCCATCATTTCTTACATGTAATATTAGAATTTAAAACTAACAAAAAATATTATCTAATTCATGATTAAATTAGATTAAAGAAATTTCCAAAGAAGTTAACATTTTAATTGAGAGTATATAAAGAAGATATCAATCAAGATGCTTTTGGTATTTCTTTGTCAAAATCAGGAAGCCATCTACGAAAACGCTTTAGAGTTGGTCTTGGAGGAGGGGGGAACCCTGAAAGATCAACAGAAGTCTTAACTTCAACATCTTCAATTTTATTTGTAACGCTGACCTGATTAATAATATTAGTTGATTCTCTAAAGTTTGTATTAGGAAGGGCTTCAGAGGTGGTAATTGAATTATCCTTATCTTTTTTAATAGGACAAGTTTCTTCCTCCATAGAACTATCTTTCTTAACTGTTAGATCTGATAGTTTTGTATTGCGTTCAATACTTTCTTCTGAGATTTTAGGCTTCTGGGAAAGGTCCCTTTCATAGAGCAATTCTAAATCTGATAAATTCTGATTTTGCAAGTTCTCAGGCAAAGTTTCTACACCATAACGATGTGCCCATTGAGTCTGTAGAAAGAAAAGCTTTTCTAGAGACTTTAAGTCCAAGGCTTCGACAATTTGTTGCTTAAGCAGTTCCTGCCGAGAGAGGAATACTGCTGAAAAAGTTTTTTTCACGGAATCAAGCAAGTTTGCGGTTTAACAAAGGACGAATCAACAAGAAAAGTCCAATTGTGATACCCAGCAAAATCCCAAGGCATTCATAACCATTCAGGTCCCCATATGGGGCATGAAGGATAACCAAGCCAAGGTCAAGAGGTCCGCTATATGCGGCTCGTATGGGTTCTATTGCAAAGGTAAGGGGATTAAGCGCTGCAAGCCAGCCCAGCCAGCCAGGCATATAGGAAATCGGAGCCAAAGCCGTACTTGCAAACAAAAGAGGAAGGTTAATAACAAAAATCACTGCTATAAGTTCAATATGACCAGGCAAAGCGAAAGCCATTCCAAGACTTAATGCCGTTACTGCAAAAACTAATATTAAAAGAGTTAGCGATACAAGCAGAATCCCTCCGGAGCCTGGCCATCCATATCCCAACAAAGCAGCTGTACCCATAATTGCAAAGCTTTGCAAAAGACTAATCACCGTGATGTAAATAACTGATGCGAAAACAATTGAACTGCGACTAATCAAAGGAGCAACTAAGAGACGGTTCAAAAATCCAAATTCGCGGTCAAACATTACTGGAAGTCCAGCATTAAGTGCTCCACTAAATGCTGTAAAAACAATTACTCCTGCCCCTAAGAATCGGCCGTAACTCAAGCCTCCAGGCAGAAAGCCATCTGGAGCATTGGAGAATAAAGCACCAAATAAAATGAGCCATATCAAAGGTTGAAGAATACCTGCAATCAAAGTAGATGGGCGCCTTATTAATTGTATAAAAAGCCGCAAAGTTAAAGCCTTGATTTCCTGAATTAAATTTGAGATATTGTCATCGTCTATCGAGGTAGAAAGAGAAAGGTCTACTGAATTAGTTTTCATTTAAAGAAAGTTCAAAAAATTAATTTTGAGAATAGAAGGCTGGAAGGCATTACCTCATGGACTGTTTTGTTTCAAGTTTCACATCTCTTTTCCCTGCAACTGCCAATTCCGCATCCATAAGAGTTCTACCAGTGGCCTGCAAATAAACATCATCTAAACTAGGTTTACTCTGAGTAAGAGAAAAAATATAAACCTCATCCTTGTCTAATTCCTCTCTTATCCGCGTCAAGGCACCCTCATCATCAACTACGAGATTTAAAGAGAAACCCTGCGCACGATTAACAACAACTTGACGAACACCTTCAACTTTTTTTAGCAATCTCCTTACCTTCTCCGACTCTTCAGTAGTACTAAATTCTCGCACCCTAAGAGTAACTCGGTCGCCACCAAGTTCATTCTTTAATTTTTCAGGTGTTCCTTCAGCAATTACACGCCCTTGATCAAGAATCGCTATCTGATCTGAAAGTGCTTCTACCTCCTCAAGGTAATGACTACTCAAAAGGACTGTGACTCCTTCAGACCTGAGCTCTTTCAATATCTGCCATACTGCTGAACGACTTTCTATGTCCAAACCAACTGTAGGTTCATCCAAAACCAACAATTTTGGCTTGTGCAATAACCCAGATGCAAGATCAAGTCTTCTGCGCATACCTCCGGAATAGGTTCCACATCTTCTATTTATCCAAGAACTCATCTCAAGCCTCTCGACCAACTCATTGATTCTTATTTCACGATCTTTAACAGGTAAATGATATATATCTCCCTGTAATTGAAGTAACTCCCTTCCGGTAAGGATTTTATCAACAGCCACCTCCTGTGCAACATAACCAAGTTTGCGACGAGCCGCTCGAGGGTCTTTTAAAACATCAATTCCTGAGAAGATAACTTCGCCAGAATCTGGAGCCAAAAGAGTACAAAGTATTCTTAGTGTCGTTGTTTTTCCTGCACCATTTGGCCCAAGGAGTCCATATAAAGAACCTTCTGGAACACAAAGTGTTAATCCATTAAGGGCCTGAACTGTCCCATAGGATTTAACCAGCTCATGAAGTTCAATCACATGCATCAAGAATAAAAATCTTCTTCAATGAATAATTAAGAATTTAAATGGCCAAAATAAATTCAAAGGTCAGATTAAGGAGTCTAAATACTTTTTCTAGGTAATAAACCAGGAATTTTTCATTTGACTTAGCAATTGAACGCCCTGAATATCAAACTCAGCAGAAATTGGAAGCCGACTAATAACAAGCAAAAGGCATATTCCAAACATATATAAGATGGACCAACGAAATAGGCCTTTGGCACTATCAAGACTCTCTGGTGCTGCTCCTAACCTGGTTATCATTTGAACAAGCCTTGCATTAAAAGGCACCAAAAGGAGTGCATATAACAGACCCCCCTCTGGCAAAGCCCAGACACCAAACAAGCTCATAAAGACTGTGCCCCATCCATAACGAGTGATAGCCTTCGCAGTGACAGTAGCTCCCTTCACTACAGGCAGCATTGGTATGCCGACTGATTTGTAGTCATCCTTTAACATTAAGGCGAGGGCCCAAAAATGGGCTGGGGTCCAGACCATTACAAGAGAAAACAGCCACCATCCACTAAGTCCAACATGACCTGTTGCCGCTGCTGCTCCAACTAAAGGGGGTATGGCTCCAGCAACTCCACCAATAACAATGTTTTTAGGAGTACGAGGTTTCAAGAAAGCTGTATATAGCAATACATAGCTGCACAATCCAAGTAATGAAAGTCCAGCAGCTAAGCAATTCACACCACTAACTAGAAGAAATGCCGATATCAACGTGCAAGAAATAGCACCAGTAAAAACTGCTATTGGAGAAAGACGTCCAGAGGGTAATGCCCTACTGCTAGTACGTTGCATTCGACCATCTAGATCTTGTTCCCACAAACAATTAAGAGCTCCAGCTGCTGCTGCTGCAAGTGCTCCACCAGCAAGAGTGCATGCCAGCCTCGAAGAAGGCAAAGGCCATCCTTCACTTAAAGCCATACCTCCAAGTGTTGTTGCTAAGAGAAGAGGGATCAACCTAGGCTTGGCAACTTCCAACCATGCAGGCAGTTTGATTTTCTTGCGAGAAGGAACTAAATGCTCCCTCCTTAGCTCACTCGAAATCATCTCAGGTGTTGAACTAACCATGGCAAGGTTCGAGAAGTGATTTGTCAGAAAGTGAAGTCAGTTTTACTGCTTTTTCTTGTGGACGACGAAAACTTAAAGCCGCCAAGAAAGCAACCAATAATGTCGCAATCAACTGATGTGCAATCGTTAAAATAGGTTGATTCAAAGCAAATTGAACAGTAAGCACACCAAGGGTAATCTGGATACTTAAAAGGAAAGAAATAACCATCAAGAAAGGCCATTGAGTTCTAGACCAACCCCCAACCATTAAGGAAGTAATCACAAACATGAAAACGCAAATAGCAACAAGCATTGAAGAGTTTCTGTGTAATCCCAGCAATTGACAAGCTTCTCCTTGACTTAAACATCTTTGAGCAGACCAGGTTGTAGCCATTCGGCCCCCAAGGATGCATTGTCCAAGAACAGCACTAAGTGTCCCCCCACCCATAACTCTCCACCAAATAGGTGCGTCAAAGCCATTAGGCATAAGCAATCGTTGGGTTATCGCACTCATTGCGGCAACAAGCACCAAAGCTAACCCCAAATGACCAGTGACAACAGTTGATGGCAAAAGTTGTACAACAGTCAATGCGCCTAAAGAGGCTTGCAAAACAACAACAATAACAACAAATAAGTAAGCCCATGGGATCCATTTAGGCAATTTTGATTGCCAAATTAAAGACAATCCAAATTGAACAACCAAAGCAATTCCAATCAAGAATGCATCCAAGCGATGGAACCATTCAAGGAAAACTTGGACATTCATTTGTCGACCTGGCAAAAAGGATCCGAAACACAGAGGCCAGTCAGGACATGCCAGCCCAGCTTCCATAACTCTTGTTGCACCGCCTACAACGATTAAAGCGATCAGAGCAACTACAAGATGAGCTGCTAATTGTGCCAAGCGCCATTGAAAGGTCGATGGGGACGTTGAGTTCAAAAGACCAAAAGCCCTTAAAAGCAAGTTGCAGTTAATGAAAGTTAGCGATCAAATGAATCACGTCACCTTGTTATTGACCTCTTCAACACAATAAAAGGCTTATAAGTCTCTCATCCCTGACATAATTACTTGAAAATCCCCCTTAAAGGTGCTCAAAAGCACTTTCTTTCATAAATCAATCTTTAACTTCATTTCTGCTTAATAATCTCTAGATGCGCAGAAAGGTTGATCACAATAACCTACAAAATATTCGCGTCATAAATTTTGCCGAAATCCTCGGCCCCTCTAATAATCGGACTAATCATTGCCCTGGTTGTTGGGGGCATTTTAATTGGAGAAAACATCAACCTCCTCCCAGTTGATGCAAGTTCCAATGCAACCGTCTACGACGAGTTATTTAAAGTTTTGTTCAGTATTGGGACGATCCTATTCTTGGGAATTGTTGGGCTGGTTATTTATAGTTTGATTAGATTTCGAAGAAAGCCTGGACAAATCGGGGATGGGTTGGCAATAGAGGATAATTTACCTCTTGAAATTTTCTGGACTGCTGTTCCTACAATCGTTATTTTATTTGTTGGCTTATATAGCTACGACATATACGACCGGATGGGAGGCATGCAATCTCTTCAACATGCCAATCATAATAGTCAACAAATGGCAGCAAATCAAAGGATTTGGGGCGGTATTGGCTCAGGTTCAATTAGCGCCAATAATATGGAAGGCAAAGTAGGTGCACTACCAGTAGAAGTGACAGCAATGCAATTTGCTTTTCTTTTTCATTATCCCAAAGGAGATATTCTGACTGGAGAACTTCATGTCCCAGTCGGAGAACCGGTGAGCTTAAGGATGGAGTCAAAAGATGTGATTCATGCATTCTGGGTTCCTGAATTTCGAATAAAGCAAGATGTGATTCCTGGGCAACCAACAATTTTAAATTTCACACCTACCAAACCAGGACGTTATCCAATCATTTGTGCAGAACTATGCGGTCCTTATCATGGCGGAATGCGCTCGACAGTAGTGGTTGAAGAATCAAATGACTACCAAACTTGGTTCGAAAAAAATTCAAAAGACATCACTACACAAACATGACTATTTCAATCCCTCCTGTAAACGAAGGTGATTCAATCAAACTTCAGCCAAAAGGATTTTTGCGTTACTTTAGTTTTAGTTTAGACCACAAAGTAATTGGTCTACAGTATTTAGTTTGTGGGTTCTTATTTTATCTAATTGGTGGAGTTTTAGCTGGTGCAATAAGAATTGAATTAACAAGTCCTATCTCAGACTTTATGGCGAGAGATGTATACAACCAGGTATTAACTCTTCATGGAACAATAATGATATTTCTATGGATTGTGCCTGTTGTAAATGGAGCTTTTGGAAATTATCTAATACCTTTCTATGTAGGAGCAAGAGACATGGCTTTTCCACGTCTTAATGCAGTTGCTTTTTGGATGATCCCTCCAGCTGGGCTTCTATTAATCAGTAGTTATTTCATAAATGGTGCCGCCGAGTCAGGTTGGACTGCGTATCCACCACTTAGTATCACTACTCCTGCAGCTGGGCAACTTATTTGGATTTTTAGTGTATTACTTTTAGGTGGAAGTTCTATCTTTGGTGGCATAAATTTTATCGCAACCATTCTCAAATTAAGAAGGCCTGGGTTACGCCTAATGAATTTACCTATGTACTGTTGGGCGATGTTAGGGACCAGTATTTTAGTTGTTTTATCCACCCCAGTACTTGCGGGAACCTTGGTTTTATTAAGCTTTGATATCGTTGCGCATACAGGATTCTTTAACCCCGCACTCGGAGGCAATGTAGTCGTCTACCAACATTTATTTTGGTTTTATTCTCACCCAGCTGTCTACATCATGGTCTTACCAGCATTTGGTTTGGTAAGTGAAATTCTTCCTGTTCATTGTAGAAAGCCACTGTTTGGCTACACCACAATGGTTTACTCAATAATGGCAATTGTAGTTCTTGGCTTTGTTGTATGGGCACATCATATGTTTACAAGTGGAACTCCTCCCTGGATGCGCTTGTTTTTTACAATTGCGACTTCGTTTATTGCAGTGCCAACTGGAATAAAATTTTTTAACTGGGTCGCAACACTTTGGGGTGGGCGAATCTCTTTAAATAGTGCTGTACTTTTCTCTTGTGGTTTTATTATAAATTTTGTACTTGGCGGAATAACGGGAGTAGCCCTGGCTCAAGTTCCCTTTGATATTCATGTGCACGATACCTATTTTGTAGTTGCTCACTTCCATTACATAGTCTATGGAGGTTCAGTTTTCGTAATCTTTTCGTCTATATATCACTGGTATCCAAAATTTACTGGAAAATTGTTGAATGAAAATCTCGGTAGAATTCATTTCTTATTAACCTTTATAGGTTTCAACCTATGTTTTGCCCCTCAACATTGGCTAGGTCTTAACGGAATGCCTAGACGAGTTGCAGAATATGATCCTCAATTTACTTTGGTAAACCAAATAAGTAGTGCTGGCGCTTTGTTAATGGCCATTAGTACATTACCTTTCTTATGGAATGTGTTCTATAGCGCTTTCAAAGGAACTATTGCAGGAGACAACCCCTGGCAAGCTCTAACACCTGAATGGCTAACAAGCTCTCCTCCTCCTATCGAGAACTGGGAAGGCTCAGCCCCTCTAGTAACTAAACCATACGGATATGGACTTGATCCCAAAGCTATAAAAAATGAATCAACGGAAAATATTGAGGAGGAGATCTGAGCCATGACAATTCTTACCCAAAGCAGTGATTCCAAGCCTGAAGTCCAAACGAATCAAGAAGAAGAAGAAGAACATGGTGACCACAGAATGTTTGGATTGGCAACATTTCTTGTTGCAGATGGAATGACTTTTGCTGGTTTCTTCGCCGCTTATTTGACTTACAAAGCAGTTAATCCATTGCTTCCTGACTCGATATACGAACTAGAGCTGGCTCTTCCAGCACTTAATACAATCTTGCTACTTGTCAGCAGTGCAACTTTTCATCGTGCAGGACAAGCTCTTAAAAGAAACGATTCAAAAATTTGCCAGCGGTGGTTACTGCTTACAGCAGGCCTAGGACTGGCTTTCTTGGCTAGCCAAATGGTCGAATATTTCACTCTTCCCTTTGGGCTTACGGACAACGTTTATGCAAGTACTTTTTATGCCCTCACTGGCTTTCACGGACTGCACGTAAGCCTAGGCGCAATAATGATTTCAATAGTTTGCTGGCAGGCACGTTCGCCTAACGGACGAATAACAAACAAAAACACTTTCCCTTTAGAAGCCGCAGAGCTCTACTGGCACTTTGTTGACGGTATTTGGGTCATTTTATTTATCATCCTCTACCTCCTTTGATTTAGTAAATCTTGATACTTATAGAACGAGTTTCAAACATTTCCTTGCCACAATTAAAGTTTCTAGGCAGAATTAATACAATTAATACTCGCAAATGCTGGTCGGAAAAGAACTCCTCGATAAGGCTAGATCCCTAAGCAATCGGCCCGAGGATGAAATTGCTAAAGGTTGTGGGTATGTAGGACCAAGCGGAAGGGTTCTACGAAAAAGCTTTTACAAGGCACTGGTAGAAGCAAAAGGCTACAAGCTACGCACAACAAACCGTCCTGGGACTAGATCTTCGCGAGGACGTCAAGCAGAATTTAGAACCAGAGTTCATGGGAATGGGAACCTTTTAATAGGTCATGCTTATACCAAAAAACTTGGTCTTGAACCAGGCCAAGAATTCAGAATAGAAATCCGTAGAGATTCTGGTTCTATTTGGTTGCTACCGCTTGAAAACAAAAATTAGGCTATGAGGGCTTTAAAAAACTAAAGAAGCTTCTCTAAAGAACTCCAGTGAGCTCTTCACTGAAAGGAGAGAGAATATTGTCCTTTTCAGCAGGAAAAAGCTGATTTTTTTGAATAGGTGTTTTAACCGACTAGACCATCAGATAGCTTAATTCCAACCATTATCAGCCAACCAGTCTTTAGTTATTGCCGGCAAATTACTATTTTCTTCAAGTCCATCCCTTCCATTTCTCCTTAATAAAGCCTCTGCATATTTAGCCATTAAATCAGCCTCCAAATTCACTATCGAGCCAACCTTCAAGTATTTCAATGAAGTTATTTCCCATGTATGAGGGATTACTGCTATCCAAAAACTACTGCCATTACTTGAAAATCCTCCTATCGTGAGGCTTATTCCATCAAGAGCAATACTTCCTTTCTCACAAATGTATCTACCAAATTGGCTATTTTTCCATTGAATTTCTAAACGCCAAGAATGAGAAACCTTCTGGACTGAAATTACCTCTCCCAAGCCATCTACATGTCCACTGACCAAATGGCCAGCCAAACGATCCGAAAGTCTCAAAGCTGGCTCAAGATTTACATAACTACCAGTTTCGGCTTTACGTGCAAGAGTCGTACGATTCAAAGTTTCTTCACTAGTATCCGCGAAAAAACCATCTTTAAATAAATCTTTAACTGTCAGGCAGACTCCATCTACAGCAACACTATCTCCTAGAGACAAAGAACATGTCAGTTCAGGAGCTGCTATTGCGAGACCTTTGTCTTGCCAACGTACTCGTCCAATCGAATGAATTAAACCAGTAAACATGAAGCTTGCCCTGTCCTTAAATTCCTTAGCCATAATCGGACAAAAGGTGTTGGAGTAACAGTGGTAGAAATGACCGTGGCAGGACTAGCCATTGATGCTACTAACAGATCACCAATAATTTTGCTTAGAGATCCATCTGGACGAAGACAAGTGCCTATATGGGTTGATAATGCTCAAGCTCACAATATTATGGCTGGTTTCCAACAATCTGATTCAAAAAGGCCATTAAGCCATGACTTAATGGTTTCACTTTTAAAAGCAGGCAATCTTCACCTAGAGCGAGTAATTATTCATTCGATAGAAAGAGACACATTTCAAGCAATTCTAAAAATTCGGATTGACAACTCAAAAGATACTGATTCAAAGTCTGACTTATCATCATTTTTGGAAATCCATGCACTTCCAAGCGACGCGATTGCATTAGCAATCCGTTCCAAATGCACAATATGGATGTTAGAAAAAGTTTTTGCTGAAACTTCAATCCCAGTTGACGAAGAAGCAGACGCAGCAGATCAAGACAAATTTCGACGTTTTCTTGATGATGTCAGTCCTTCTGATCTTGTTAGGCATCTAAAAGAAAGTGATCAAAACAATGAAACATCCACAGACTTTCCCTAATCAAAACCAAACTTCCAAAATCAAAGAGGTACGTCATAAATTTGGGAAAGGGCCAAATGTTAGCCCCTTCACTCTTGGGACCATGAGGTTACTAAGCTCTCCAGAACATATGTATAAAGCGGTAAGTGAAGCTTATTTCGCAGGGATAAACCATATAGAAACTTCTCCTTGCTATGGACCAGCTGAAATCTTCCTAGGAGAGGCTCTTAAAAGAGTAAAAAAAGAAAAGCTAGAGCCTAAAGATGGTTGGATTATCACAAGCAAACTATTACCAGGCTTTTCCCTGCGAGAGGGGAAGCATCAAATAAAAAATATTCTAAAAAGATTAGGATTAAAAAAAATCAATAACCTTGCAATTCATGGCTTAAATTTAAAAGAGCACTTGGAATGGGCTTTAAAAGGCCAAGGTTCTGATCTCCTTAAATGGGCAGAAGATGAGAATATTGTTGGCCAACTCGGCTTCAGCTCCCATGGTTCGTACGAATTAATTCAAACTGCTATTGACAGCAATAGGTTTCAATTTTGCAGTCTTCATTTACACCTACTTGACCAAGAAAGAATTCCACTTGCACAGTTAGCGTTAAGAAAGGGAATGGGTGTAATAGCAATATCACCAGCAGATAAGGGAGGACATTTACATACTCCAAGTACAACCCTTGTTAAGGATTGCTCTCCTATTACTCCACTTGAACTTGCCTATCGATTCCTACTTTCAGAAGGAATAAGTACATTAACTGTTGGTGCTTTTAAAGCTGAAGATCTACATCTAGCAAAAAAACTTATAGAAAAAGATGGTCCTTTAACTGATATCGAAATAAATACAATCTCAAATCTTAAAAACAAAAGCAAACAAAGAGTTGGGAATGATCTTTGTGGACAATGCTATCAATGTCTCCCATGCCCAATGAATGTTCCAATACCAAATATACTAAAGCTTAGGAATCTATTAATAGGTCATGACCTCCAATCATTTACAAAAGAGCGTTACAATTTAATAGGAAGAGCTGGACATTGGTGGGAAAGCATCGATGCAAGTGCTTGCAATAAATGTGGTGAATGCATTCCAAAGTGTCCAAACAACTTATCTATACCAGAACTACTCGAAGATACACATAAACAATTAGTAGACAAGCCAAAAAGGAGGCTATGGGGCTGACTCTTCCCAGATTGTTTGCAAGCGATTTCTTTCAAAACTATCTATAGACGAGAAAGACCAACTATTTTCCCAAAAAGATTCAGAGGGTAGAACTAAATGCTTATATGAATCTGGGATATATTTTATAGATTTAACAATTTCTGTACGATTAACAGAAGGAATCCAACCTCTTGCAACAAGTTTTCCCATCAAAGGTAATTTCCATGACTCTTCTATCCAGTTTTGAGGAAATAACTCTTTAGTGTTTTTTGTCCTTGCAATAAGAGTCCAATTTAAAGGAGCACCATCTTTTGGTAATGCAATTCTTAATCTTGGATCACTACTCAAATTTCTAAAGCATTTATGCAAAGGAAGAACTGCAACTTGGGCTTTCCCTGAAAGGAGCCAATTCAAACCATTCTGATCATCGAAGGCTTTTGCTTGAAGTCTTAATTTTCGCAAGCTATAAGTTGCCGAAATTCTTTCTGCAATAGAAATAACAACTCGTGGACTTGAAGGCAAAATAATTCGCCCCTCTAATGCTGGATCTAATAAAATATCCCAACCTTTATTTGCTTGCGGAAGAAAAGCTTTCCCATTTCTAAATAACATCACCCAAGGACTAACACTTATTGGGAACAAAAGAGAAGACAATCCTTTATCAAGATTCCCTAAAAATTCCTTTGCTTTTATATCAAGGCGAGAATTCATATCAACTGCTTTTATTGGCTGAAGATCCTCTCGAGATAGGTCCATAAGCCACCCATCGCCAAGAGCAATAAGATCTGTATTTAAGTAATCAAGCATTTTTAATGGATTTTCATTCGCACGCTTCTTTAATATTTTTAACTTCCAAGGAGTTGGCAAGCTATTTGTTAATTCCCTTGGCAAAGTATCAGGTAATGCACAAAGGATTGCCTGATTAGGAGTAGAAGAGCAACCAGACAAGTTATAAAGACTCGCCAAAACTGATATTCGAACAAACTCTCTACGAGTCAATATTGCAGATGTCATGCTTAAATCTTCAAGAGAAAGGTGAATTTCATTGTTTATAAACCTCTTGCAAATGCTCTAATGACTTTTCACAATTATCAACTATTTCTTTTGAACTTACTCCATATAACTGAGCTAATAATGCTAAAGCTCCAGCACCAACACCTTCTTTGATATATCCCCTTTCATAATCCTTCAAGACTTTATAACTACTAAAATTGAATCGTAACCCACTAGAAATGCCAAGTAGTCTTACCCCAAAATGATCGCCAATAATATCCAATAATCGAACTAAAGAATTTGATTTTTGGCCATCAGAAGAAGCTTCCTCAACAAGCCAAGCAGTTGTTCCTAGCACAATGCCATCAACAAAATGCTGCCGCAAAGATGCTTTTAAATCAGCAAGCGCCAAAGCTAAAACAGCTAACATCTGACAACCACCACCCAACAAAACTTCTTGGCCTGCCTCTCTTGCTCCTAATAGAAGTCCAACAGCAGCAGGCTGAAAAGGATCGCCTACAGCCGCTAATAATTGTTTAGGGGAAGGTGAAAGGCCTAGATCTGCAGCTTTTAAACCTTTTGCAACTAGCTCTCTTTTAAGTAAAGAAGGAGGATGGAGTGCGCTCCCACTAATCAAATTTGATACTTGCAAACCTAGACCAGTAAGAACAGCCTGAGCTGTAGTAGTCCCCCCAGGAACACATTCGGCAATCAGCAATGGTTTTCTCAGTTTCAATCCCATTGAGAAACCTTTTCGCCAAAGGGATTTAACTCTTTTGTATTCCATTGCTTTACCCGTGCTAAGACAATCAGCCGGCCCAATAGAAGGCTCCTCAAAGCGAAGGTGGGGAAAGGGAGGTAATTGAGGAAGACCAAGGGCTAAAACCATTGGTTCCAATCCAATAATGCGAGATGCGACATGACTAATTAATGCTGGAGAAACACCTGCAGGCAAAGGAGGCAAAGGCCAATGTCTCTTCCCTAATGGCCCATGCAAAAGCAGTTCTGCATCTGCTACCGCTGTATAACGCCGTGAATCAGCTGTGGCGCCAGCGGCAGAGATACCTTTTACTTCAGCTGTTCTAGAGCCCGCCAAGATCAATAAAACATCAAATTTTTTATTTCTGTTGACCCAGGAATTAATCCACTTGCGAATCCTGAAAGAGGATGATCCCGCTCCAAAAGCCAAACACCCTTTAGGAAGCAACTCAAAAGAATAAATGTTTTTTCTATGGTTCAAAGGGGATCAAGCGCTACAAGGCTGTTTAGTACTGATGGTGGTTCTGGCATAGTTGCTTGTAAGCGAGGAAAAATCCAGAAAGCCAAGGCATGCAAAGTCAAAACATAGATAACTTCTTGAACAACAACTAAAAGGAAAGCAACAAGCTGAACCTGGCCAAGTTCTGGAACAAATTGAAGGTTTAGCAATTCCACTAATCTCTCAAGCAATCCAGATCCAGCACGAGTTATAACGACCCAAAGATTTTCTCCTACCAATAGTGATAGGACTAAGACTCTTACAAAAAAGCCAAATGTCCCGATTAAGACCCCAATACTCCAACTAAGCCACCAACTTAATTTGCGGCACCAACTCCAACCAAGCCACAGAGCGAGTAGCCCATAAGGGAAAAGTACAAGTGGCCCTCGAATTGGCCCCATCAACACAGTTAACAACAAAACCGAAAGAAATACCCCTTCGATTCCAGAAGTAGGGCCTCGACGAATCTGAAGCAATGCCAAAGGCAATGGCAATGCAAGCCTAAACAGAGACCCTCCTACAGGTAAATAATAAAGAGCCACCCAAATCAATGAAGAAGCTGCTGATAAATAAGCAGCTTCTATCATGCGAAGAGCTTGAGTCTTATTAATTGGTCCATATGAATTCACAGTTTTTACTTTTTTTAATTTCGATAAATCAATCAACGAGCTAACCTCTCATTTCTAAAAGCCTTAGGAGATGATTTGTTTTCTATGAGTTCAATCATTTCAACTTCAAAAATCACTCCAGCTGTTCTCAATGCCTTAGTAACCTTTTCTGCTGGTGCAGAAGGGTTTGCAGCTGAAAGCTTGATTATTATCCGATATGGAAGGGGGTCGAAAGACGTAGATTCATCTTTATCTCTAATCTTTTCATCAACTTTCCTAATTGATAATTTTCTGTTTCTTCCTTTAGATTTTAAATTACTTTGAGTTAGACGAGAAATACCTAGATTCCTTTGATTACTATTGTCAATATCCATTTTATCCGGCTTTCTATCAACTTTATTTGGTTCTTTCTGAAGAATTTGTTGATTTGGAGAATCAAAACTATTCGCGAGATCATTGCCTATTCTAGTACTTGCACAAGCCTGGAAAAATACCAAAGATATTGGAATTAAGATTATGCTAGAGAACTTATGTGGAACTAAAATCTTTAAAGTTATCATATAATATTACCAGGTTTTATTACTTTGACAGCACTAGCTCTCAACCTTCCAGATTTTGTAGTAGCTCGAACTTTAGGTGTTACGGAATTAGCTGATTCTTTTGCTTTGGGAGACTTTTTAGATGTTGTTTTTGTAGTTGTCTTTTTCTTTGTTTTAGTTGTGGTTTTGGCAGTATTTTTTTTCTTGCTTGTGCTAGCATTTGATTTCTTACTAGAAGCTTTGGCAAGTAATAAATCAACAGCTTCATCAAGAGTTATTTGATCAGCTGTTTTACCTTCTGGCAAAGAAGCATTAACCTTTCCTTGCTTTACATAAAGTCCATAAGGACCATCATAAACTTGAATCTTTTCTTCGCTTCCTTTAGGCGTCCCAAGATCTTTTAGTGCGGTTCTTCCTCCTCTTCCACGCTTAGGCATTGCTAATAACTCAAGAGCTCTTTTGATCTCAACTTCAAGGACATCATCATCTCCCTTAAGGGAACGATAATCTTTCTCTCCTTTACCTTTATCCCAAACAACATATGGTCCAAAGCGACCTAAACCAGCTTGGACTTTCCCTCCATCGGGATGTTCTCCTAATAAACGCGGCAACCTTAAAAGCCCTAGAGCATCTTCAAGGCCTAAGTCCTCAGGTTTAACACCTTTGGGCAAAGATGCACGTTTTGGTTTAGGCGTCTCCTCACTAACTTGCCCTCTCTGAACATAAGGACCATATTGTCCAAAAAGCAGATATATTTCTTCCGCAGTCTCGGGGTCAACTCCCAAAGACTCAGGCCCATCAGCTTTCTGTTTAAGAATAAGTTCTACTTTTTCTTCATTTAAATCCGCGGGAGTAATTTCCTGAGGGAGAGTTGCCTTTATTAGCTCCTCTTCGCCATCATCTCCAATCCTTTTTGATTCAAGATAAGCGCCAAATCTTCCAATTCGAACTTGACATGGGAGGCCCTCTAAATCAATAGTTCTAGAAAGGCCAGGATCAATATCCCCTTCTCGTTTCTGAACTTGATTTTCTAAACCTTCATTACCTTTATAAAAGCCTTCTAAATAAGGCAGCCACTTAACTTTGCCAGTAGAAATTTCATCTAAAGTTGACTCCATTCTGGCAGTAAAACTTGTATCAACTAAGTCAGGAAAATGCTCTTCTAAGAGTGCTATTACTGCAAAGGCTGTAAAACTTGGAACCAAGGCATTCCCATTAAGAGTTGAATATCCTCTATCAACAATTGTTCCGATAATACTTGCGTATGTAGAAGGTCTTCCAATCCCTTCTTTTTCAAGCATCTTTACCAATGAAGCCTCGCTATATCTAGCTGGCGGTTGAGTCTGATGCCCAAGAGCCTCAACTTCCTTAGGACTTGGAGAAGCGCCTTTCGCTAAAGATGGAAGCAAAACTTCTTGCCCTTCTAACGCTGCCTCCGGGTCATCACTGCCTTCAACATATGCACGAAAAAAACCTGGAAAATCTATTCTTTTTCCGCTTGAGCGAAATGATGCATCACCTGCAGATATATCAACAGAAAGCATTGTTAATCGAGCTTCTGCCATCTGGCTGGCCACCGTCCGCTTCCAAATCAATTCATATAGAGCTAAATCCCTTCCTTCAAGACCTGTTTCATTAGGGGGCTTAAAAATTCCTCCAGAAGGTCTTATAGCCTCATGCGCCTCTTGAGCATTTCTAGATTTTGTACTGAATTGACGAGGCGACTTACTTAAATACTCAAGTCCATAAAGTGACTGGACACAAGAACGAGAAGCATCAATTGCCTGAGCCGAAAGATGAACAGAATCAGTCCTCATATAGGTGATAAATCCTCTCTCATATAGACCTTGAGCACATCGCATTGTTTCACGCGCAGAAAGCCTTAATTTGCGATTAGCCTCTTGCTGAAGAGTGCTCGTTATAAACGGCGGAACAGGTTTCCTAATAGTTGGTTTTTCTTCAACAGCTTGAACTGTCCAGGTTGTAGCTCGAAGTTTTTCAGAGAGATTTCTAGCGTCTTCTTCGCTTAGTAAACGGACGTTGCTACCTCCCTTCAATTGTCCTGTCGCTTCATCGAAATCATTACCATTAGCAATCCTCTTATTTTCAAATTTGATCAACCTAGCTTCAAAAGAAGTTCCATTGTGTTGAAGGCTGGCCTTTAAATCCCAATAACTGCCACTCCTAAATGCTCTTCGAGCTCTTTCACGAAGCACTAACAACCTGACTGCTACAGATTGAACTCGACCAGCTGACAATCCCCAAGCAACTTTCTTCCACAAAAGAGGGGAAAGTGTATATCCCACAAGTCTGTCAAGAATTCTTCTCGTCTCTTGGGCATGCACCAACTCCAAATCTAGATCTCTTGTTTTATCAAGAGCCTTAGAGATTGCCTCCTTAGTGATTTCATGAAAGACCATTCTTTTGACAGGAACTTTTGGAGCCAACAATTGCAATAAATGCCAACTGATGCTTTCTCCTTCCCTATCTTCATCAGTCGCCAAAAGAAGTTGATCAGCCCCTTTCAAAGCAGCCTTCAATTCTTTAACAATCTTTTTTTTATCTTTCGGGACCACATACAAAGGCTCGAAATCCGCTGTTGTATTAACACCAAGATTCGCCCACTTTTGCCCCTTTTGAGCAGCTGGTATCTCCCTCGCATTATTTGGGAGATCCCTTACATGCCCCATAGAGGCTTGAACTTGAAAACCCTTTGGCAAAAAACCCCTTATGGTTCTTGCCTTTGTAGGACTCTCAACGATTACGAGTGTGTGCGCCATAGGCAATGAGCTTATACATTCATCCGTGATTACTATCTATCGCACCAAAGAGGATGCTGCATAGATACAACTCATATCTAGTGCCAAATTAGTAATTTGGCTAGAGTCTTTAAATTGGCCAAGACTGGTAAAAATGCCCGAAATGGGTGAACTTCTTTCATCGACCCAAGCAATGGCCGCTCCCGAAGAATTACTTAACCTTGCTTTAAATGCAAGCGCAGTAGCTCCAGAAGGAATGGTTTTACTCGCGATGCTGGGAACACTAATCGTTGATTTAGCAGGAGAGGAGGCTGCAGCAAAATGGTCGCCACCTATTTGCTATGCAGGGCTAGGAGGCGCTTTAGTACTCCTTGCAATGCAATGGAACGGTCCGCTTGAGCCATCTTTCCTAGGGGCTTTCTTGGCAGACAATCTTTCAATTGCTTTTAGATCAGTCATTGCCCTTTCAACACTAATTTCTTTACTTATCAGCTGGAGATATGCGGAACAAAGTGGAAGTCCAATAGGAGAATATGCGGCCATTCTTCTAGCAGCGACTTTGGGAGCAATGCTTCTTTGCGGATCAACCGATCTCGTAAGCATTTTTGTTTCACTGGAAACTCTTTCTGTCGCAAGCTATCTACTTTCGGGCTACATGAAGAGAGATGCTCGAAGTTCAGAAGCGGCGCTTAAATATCTCCTCGTTGGGTCTGCTGCTGCTGCAGTTTTTCTCTATGGAGCTTCACTTCTATATGGAATTAGCGGATCGACAAATATCCAAGAGATTGGGATCGCTTTATTGGAAAGCCCAAAACCACTCGCCGCATTAGCTCTCGTATTCGTTCTTGCAACAGTTGCCTTCAAGATTGCAGCAGTGCCTTTTCACCAGTGGACTCCAGATGTTTATGAAGGATCCCCAACACCAGTTGTTGCTTTTCTATCAGTAGGTTCAAAAGCTGCAGGTTTTGCTCTCGCCGTAAGACTTCTAGTCGGATGCTTTAGTGCCTTCGACACACAGTGGAAATTACTTTTCACTGTTCTAGCTGTCCTAAGTATGACCTTAGGTAACGTAGTTGCTTTAGCACAAACTTCAATGAAGAGGATGCTTGCTTATAGCTCAATTGGGCAAGCAGGCTTCGTAATGATTGGCCTAGTTTGTGGTACTGAGGATGGCTTCGCTGCAATGGTTTTATACATGGCGGCTTACCTATTTATGAACCTTGGCGCTTTCGCATGCATCATCCTTTTCTCAATTCGTACTGGGAGTGATCGAATTGCTGATTATGCAGGTCTTTACCAAAAAGACCCTTTAATAACTCTCGGGTTAAGTCTTTGCCTTCTTTCTCTAGGAGGTATACCACCAATGCTGGGCTTCTTTGGAAAGATCTACCTCTTCTTTGCAGGATGGGCAGATGAGCAATATCTTCTAGTAGTAGTAGGTCTAATAACTTCAGTAATCTCAATTTATTATTACATTTCAGTTATAAAAATGATGGTAGTAAAAGAACCTCAAGAAGCATCTGAAGTTGTTAAATCCTATCCGGAAGTTAAATGGGAAATTATTGGATTACCGGCTTTAAGAGTAGCTTTAATAGGTTGCGTTTTAGTTACTGCTGTTGGTGGAGTTTTATCAAATCCACTATTTCAATGGGCCAATAGCACTGTAGCTGGTACGCCTTTACTTCAAGAAGTAATTGCATTGGGAGGACAGAGAGCACTTGGATAAAGGAAATCAGTCTTCTATTGAAACAGTTGCTAAATTAACTGATGTTAGTAAGTTATATGGTAGTGGAAATGCTCTTGTCAAAGCGCTAGACAAACTAAATCTAGAAGTCCAGAAAGGTGATTACTTAGCTGTTATGGGAGCAAGCGGTTCAGGGAAGAGTACTGCGATGAATATTCTTGGTTGTTTAGATCGTCCAACGAGTGGTAGTTATAAATTAAATGGACAATCAGTCGAAGACCTTAATGATGATGAGCTCGCAGACCTAAGAAATAATGAACTAGGTTTTGTCTTTCAACAATTTCATTTGTTACCAGAAGCAACAGCTTTGGAAAATGTAATCTTGCCCATGATTTATGCGCGAATCCCTAAATCAATAAGAGAGGAGAAAGGGAAGCAAGCACTTGAAAGAGTGGGTCTGTCTGATCGAATGGAAAATCGACCAAACCAACTCTCAGGAGGACAACAGCAGAGAGTTGCAATTGCGAGAGCAATTATTAATCAACCTGCTTTGTTATTAGCGGATGAGCCTACAGGTGCACTAGATTCAAGAACAACTGAAGATGTACTTAATCTCTTTGCTGAACTACATGATCAAGGTCTTACTCTTGTCTTAGTAACACATGAAGATGATGTGGCTGCTAGAGCAAGAAAAATTGTCCATTTTCATGATGGGAAACTAACTAACTAGCTAACTAGCTAACTAGCTAACTAGCTAACTAGCTAACTAGCTAACTAGCAAAGTTGAACTTAAGAATTAAAGTCAAAGTATTTATTCCCAACGATTCCAAACAACCTGAGAAGAACCATTATTGACCTTCAATCCACCATTTAAGTCCAACCCATCTATAAAGAATTTATCTCCTGATTTAGGGTCTATAAATTCTTTTGCCCAAAGAAGTCTTTCCGCTTCAAGACGAACAAATTCTTCATCTCTAACAATTTCCATAGCTTGATCTAAGGCCAAGAGCACCTCAGCTGTCCATAAAAAAGGCTGACACTTTTTCGATTTAAGAATTTCTGAAAGTCGTATCCCACCAAAAGGAACTCTATTGCACACATTTAAACCTAGACCAACTCTCCCGAACCTCACGGAATTGCCCCTATGGATAACTCTTGGCAAAAGACCTGCTAATTTTTTCTTATAAACAAGCAAATCATTAGGCCATTTAATCTGTACAGGAATATTATTCATTTCAAGACGATGAGACAATGCTACTGCAATTGCCAAGCCTAATATTCCGGCTGATTTCTTTTTGTTAGGCAAAGGAAAAGCAGCACTTATCCATACACCTCCTGCTGGGGCTTCCCAAATTCGACCTCTCTGGCCAAATCCATTAGTTTGCCTTGCCGCAATAATTGCTCTAGGCAAGGCTCCACATAAAGGCTTTTCCCTTAGCCAATTTGAAAGATCTTTTTCAGTACTCGCACAAACAGACTTCCAACGCAATGACCAAGGTCTGCTCGTAAGAGATTTTTTTCTCCAATGATGGGCAAAAACTCCGCCCCCTTTAAAAGGTTTAACTGTGTGCATGCCACCAAGGTTCTATTCGGGCGATTGCCGATTCCAATTCATCTACTGGACGAACCAAAGCGAGTCGCAACATCCCTTTCCCTCCATCGCCAAAACCCGAACCTGGAGTTAATGCAATGCCTGTCTTTTTCAAAAGCTCAGCAGATACATCTTCATCATCCCATCCATGACTGGAAGCCCACTTTGGAATGGGCATCCATAAATACATCGCCATTGAGGGGGTAGACACATGCCAACCAAAACCCTGAAGACCTTTAAGTGTTTTATCTCTACGTTCCTTATAAATACTTAAAAGATGTTTTGGCCAGTCTGCAGAACGCAAAAGCGCTTCGATACCACCTTTCTGCAAAGCTAAAGATTGATTAAAGTCAACTGTCCCTTTAAGACTTCGCAAAGCTTTTATCAAATGTTTTGCACCTATTGCAAAAGCAATTCGAAAACCGCCCATATTCCACCCTTTTGACAAAGAAAAGAATTCAATGCCCCAATCCCTCCATCCTTGACAAAACAATAAAGAAGGCGCATTTCCTATTAAAGAAAGTTCAACATAAGGGTTGTCATGTGCAATCACTATCTGATTCTTAACTCCCAAGCTCATAGCTTCTTCTAGCCAACTCTGTTTACCAACTTGAGCTGTTGGATTATGGGGGTAACCAAAGATCATCATTTTGATCTGCTCTAATTGACTAATTGAAAGTGATTTAAAATCAGGTCTCCAAGATTGTTCTTCTTTAAGCAACAACTTTTCTATATGCGCTTCTGCTAATAACAATCCTCCTTTATGTGATGGATAAGAAGGATCCATTATTAAACCAGTATCTCCTGCATCAAGAACTGCAAGTGGCAAATGGGCTGTTCCTTCCTGGGAACCAATTAACAACAACACCTCATCAACAGGATCTACCTCTACTCCAAATCTTCCTTTCGCCCAAGCTGCAACTGCCTCACGAAATGGATACGTGGCTGCATGTAAACAATATGAAGAGCTTTCGGGTTCAAATAAAGCATTTTTCATTACCTCTAAAACTGATGAAGGAGGCAATAAATCAGAAGCTCCTAAAGATAAATCCACTAGTGGGAAAGGTTGCTCACCCTCTGGTAAAGACCTATAAGATTGCTTACGGAAATCATTGCGTTGAAAAACACCAGTCCCTAAGTTGTTTATTCGTTTTGAAAGTTCCATCAAAAGAAAGCCTAAACAATAGAAAACTGGGAAAATCCAAATTAGGGTTTAGTTTCAATAACGCATTAAAGATGTTTTGGAATAATTTAAAGAATTTTTCCCAGAGAAATCTCAATAAAAAAATTAACTTTTCTCCATCGACCTCTTCAATTCTTCAAGTTCATCGTCAACTTCTGACACTTCTACTGCTTGAATCTCATTATTAGATTCCAATTTCTCAGTTGCAAGTGGAGTATTCCCACCGGCTGGAAGTGCTATGGACTCAGCGCCACTTTTTAGCTTTTGACGAATCACATTTAATTCTTCATCTAAATCATCAACACCCTCAAGAGCGGCAAACTGACTTTCCAAATCTGCCCCAGCCAATTCTGCAGCTGCTTGACCAGTTGCCTCAAGAGCCTCAACCTTATCTTCCATTCTTTCGAAAGCTTCCATAGCTGAATTGTTTCCAACACTTCCTACTGCACTTTGAAGTTGCTGCTGTGCCTTCGCAGCCTGTGCTCTAGCCTTCAGCATGTCTTTCTTAGTCTTAGCCTCGGCAATCTTTCCTTCGAGTTTGACAAGGCTGCGCTTAAGCATCTCAACCTGACTTTCCTGAGCCTGAAGCTGACCAATTAAGCCCTCAGAAGATTCCTTAAAGGCTTTCCTCCGTATAAGCGCTTCTCGAGCTAAATCCTCTTCACCTTTTTGAATAGCTAATTCAGCACGTTCATACCAAGTCTTTGATTGTGACTGGGCTTGTTCTGACTGGCTTCGCAGCCTTTTTTGACTAGCAATAGCCATGCCAACTGCCTGTCTTAACTTGACCAAATCCGCTTGCATATCTGCAACAGATTGATCAAGAATTTTCGCAGGATCCTCTGCCTTACTTACAAGATCATTGAGATTGGATCGAAACAACCGGCTCAATCTGTCAAAAAAACCCATACATACAATGGACAAGATCTATAGGAGGTTAGCGAGCCCGATCAAATACTCCACCTAGAGTAATGGGATGGGGTTAAGTCACAAACAAAAAAGAAAAAGATTTGGTCGTGGAGAGATACTCCAAGAAGCCTTGCCCCCACTTGCTTCCCCCCTGTCAAGCTGCCTAGAAGATGTTAAAAATTCTTGGAAAAATAAAAAAAATAATATTGCTGCACTATGTAATGACTGGCTAAAAATTGCAGGTCAGCCTCTTGCTTCAAACTGTCAGCCTCTAAGTATTCAAAGAAAAGTCTTAGTTGTAGGAGCAAGTCACCCTCAATGGCTTCAAGCATTGCAATACAACCGAAGTCAATTGCTGGCAAGAATCCAAGCAGCAGGAATTGACATTAAAGATTTACGAATACAGCAATATCACCCTCCCAAAATAGATATTGCCAAGGAAAATGAATTGAGAGTATGGTCTAGACATCCGAGTCGAATTGATATTCATGGATTAGCTAAATGCACTAAATGCTCATGCCCTGCACCCGGAGGCGAGATTACCTTATGGGGAATGTGTAGCTTTTGCAGAAGGAAGTTTAAATTAAACAATCTTTGAAATACCTAGATTGATTAAAATTTATTAATTTAAATCAGCATTATAAATTTAATTCATATTCCAAAGTTTTTACATTATTACTTGTGAGTCAAATCTAAAACCTCTCTGGCTTTGGAAGCCTCCAATTAGGCTTAACACCTCCAACTATTAATTCAATTGCTCTCTTCTCAAGTCGTCTTCGCTCAAGTCTCCATACATTATATATTCCAAATTTGCCAATGACATTAGGCTCTAAACCTTTCCAATGAGATAATGCACTTGTCTTATCATCAATAACAACCAAAGCAGTATTATTTATTTTAGTTCTATCAATAGACTTACCAGACCACCCTTGTCTTTTCTCGATTCCCAATCTATCTGTTAAGTTAACCAAATTACGTGCAGTATTTCCCTCATAAAGTACAACTTGCCCAGTATAAAAATGTATAGAAGGTTTATTAATTCCTATCATAATAAAAGCTTCACCTGGCCTTTGAGACTGAACCAACAAATCAGAAGCCTGACGTAAAGGGAATTGCCTAAGCTTGTCAACCAAGTCAAACATTGGCAAAAGCACTATTAAATGAAAAATTGCAAGTGGGACTTGCAATATCAGCAAGCCACCAGGTCCAGGTCCAGGTCCAGGTCTAAATAATAGAATAATTCCAAAAAAGGAGCTAATTGTAAAACAAATTGCAGCTCTTATAAGAACACCACTCTCTAAAAGCTCCTTTCCAAAACCTGGAAT
>CACENO010000011.1 GCA_902560875.1 uncultured Prochlorococcus sp.
TTGAAGCCTTGCATTAGAAGTTCTGACATAATGAACTGCCCCAACCCAAGTCGCCGATGATTTGGATGAACAGCTATAGATGTGAGCTGGATCTCATCTATTACAAGCCAACTGCATACGAAAGCTATTAATGTTGTGCCCTTAAAGATCCCTAGGCAAAGTCTGTGAGAGTTGCTTAGTTCATTATGCCATTGATTTTTGGTCCAAAATCCTTTTAGTGCTATCTCATCAAGCTTTATGCATTCATTTAAATTTCTTAGGTCTAATCTTGCTAAGACGAGAGATGAGGGATTTCTATGCAGATCTATATTGCCCGTGTTAGGAATGCTTTTTACTGAATGACCTGTAATTTCTTCCTCTTGAGTTTCACTATTCATTTTTTTTATGTCTAAATACAGTCAATATGAACCAGGGTGTGACCCCTTAAGTCCAAACCGAAACATATCTCCTATTACTAGTGAAATTGATACTGAAGGGAACTTATTGGTTGGAGGTTGTAAGTTGACATCCCTTGCTGAGCAATATGGAACACCTCTGTATGTACTTGATGAAGCAACCATTAGAGCAGCATGTAAGTCCTATGTAAATGCATTGAATACTTATTACCCAGGTAAATCTCTTCCTTTGTATGCCTCTAAAGCTAATAGCTCATTAACTATCAGTAGGTTGGTTGCATCAGAAGGGATGGGCCTAGATGCAGTCTCAGAAGGTGAGTTGATTACTGCTTTAAAGGGAGGAGTTCCATCTAATCGTATCGTTCTGCATGGTAACAACAAATCTGAGAAGGAATTAAAGCTGGCTTATCAAAATGGGGTAACTATCGTTATAGATAATCAACATGACATTGAACAACTGTCGGAAATTGTTCCAGAGGATGGAGTACCTGCACAGTTAATGTTGCGATTAACTCCTGGAATTGAATGTCATACGCATGAATATATTCGGACAGGTCATTTAGATAGCAAGTTTGGTTTTGACCCAGATCAATTGGAATCAGTTTTGATTCAATTGAAACAGATGAGTTGGGCTAGTTTGAATGGTTTACATGCTCACATAGGCTCTCAAATTTTTGAAATAGAGCCACATAGAGATTTGGCAGGCGTAATGGCAGATGCGTTATCTCTTGCCAGGAAAATTGGTCATTCTGTGAGAGATATAAATATAGGCGGAGGTCTAGGGATTAAATATGTTCAGACAGATGATCCTCCCTCGATAGAAGAGTGGGTAAAGGTAGTTTCATATTCAATGAAAGAAGCCTGTCTTTCTAGAAATTTGGAACTTCCAAGATTGATTTGTGAACCTGGAAGATCACTTATAGCTAATTCATGCGTAACTCTTTATAGACTTGGATCAAGGAAGGAAATACCAGGGATAAGAACATATCTTTCCGTTGATGGTGGCATGAGTGACAACCCCCGGCCTATTACATATCAATCCTCTTATACAGCTTGTCTTGCTGATAGGCCTTTAGCGCAAAAAGACGAAAAGGTAACTATTGCAGGTAAACATTGCGAATCTGGGGATGTTTTACTGAAAGATATTTTGCTGCCTTCCCCAAAAAGTGGTGAAATTTTGGCTGTTTTTGGAACAGGGGCTTATAACGTTTCGATGAGTTCTAATTACAATCGAATCCCTCGACCTCCAGCTGTCATTGTCAATAATGGGCATGCAGACTTGACCCAAAGAAGAGAGCAGCCGGAAGATCTTTTGCAATACGACCTTATCCCTGATCGATTTATGGAGGTAGGCTAATAGAGGTTGGGGATGAGTAGTGAATTTGTGGGGGCTTAAAGATCCACGGATACTGTTAGACATTTTATTTGCTTTTTCTTTGGGCTTTCTTCTGTTCTCCAGAGTTAATGAGCAGAGAACTCTATGGCTGCTTAGGGGATATCTTTTTCTCGTTTCTCTTGCTTGGTTTGTTCAAAGATTTGCCAATCTTCCATTAACATCGAAATTAGTTGATGCATTAGTACTTGCTTGCTCTCTTTCACTTGCAATTCTTTGGCAGGGGGAATTGAGGAGGTTAATGGAATTATTGGGGACAGGCCGTTTGGCAGTTCTTTTAGGTAATCCACAAAAAGAATTTAGAGCAAATGAAAGTACGATTGCTTATTTGACTGATGCCGCAGGTCGTCTTTCTCAAAGCCGTAGAGGAGCTTTGGTAGTTGTGGATATGGGCAGTGATCTTCGACCAGAGGATTTTCTCTACCCAGGAGTCCCAATTGATGCTCAATTGTCAACTGAGCTTTTACTTAATTTATTTGCTTCAGATACTCCTCTTCATGATGGAGCTGTATTAGTTAAAGGTAATAGAATAATCTCTGCAGGTGTAATTTTGCCTTTATCTCGCCAGGGCATTAGTCGTTATGGAACTAGGCATTTGGCCGCTTTAGGAATTACAGAACGTTTTGATCGATGTATTTGTGTTGTAGTTTCTGAGGAAACTGGAACACTATCCTTAGCCAATCAAGGGAGATTAGAGAGGCCTATTACAAGCAGTAGGTTGACTGATCTTTTGAAGGAGTTGATAGGTTCTTCTGTAAGTACATCTGGTTCAAAACCAGCCTCAGGTTCTGCCTCGGTCAATAATTCCAAAATATCCTCTGTCGCTATCGATGCAAAAAAACCTCCCAGGAGTAGCGTTGTGAGAAATAACTCTAATAATGAGTCACTGCAGTGAGGCATCCTTCTCCTATTAATACAGGGTCTTCAAGGCTTGATTTGTGTCCCACAGGGTTGGATCCAGCACGTATGCCAAGCCATATTGCCGTGATAATGGATGGTAATGGTAGGTGGGCAAAAGCTAAAGGCCTTCCAAGAATTATGGGCCATAGAGCAGGAGTAGAAGCTCTTAAACGAACACTGCGTCTTTGCAATGATTGGGGAATTGGAGCTCTAACTGTTTATGCCTTTTCTACTGAAAATTGGTCTAGGCCAGGAGACGAAGTTAATTTCTTAATGGCTCTTTTTGAGAGAGTGTTGCAAAGAGAATTGGAAGCACTTCAGTTGGAGCAAGTAAGAATTCGGTTCTTGGGCGATCTTCAAGCTCTCCCTGAACGCTTGCAAGATTTGATTGCAGAGGCGACAGAACTTACTTCTAGGAATTCAGGAATTCACTTTAATGTTTGCACGAATTATGGAGGAAGGCGCGAGTTGGTCCTAGCGGCGAGGAAGCTAGCCGAAAGCGCTGCAAAAGGTGAATTAGACCCATCTCTTATTGATGAAAACGTCTTCGCTGCAAAACTTTTCACTGCTAGTGAGGTTGATCCTGATCTACTTATTAGGACTAGTGGTGAGATGAGAGTAAGTAACTTTTTGTTATGGCAATTGGCTTATGCAGAAATTCATATATGTGATGTGCTTTGGCCTGATTTCGATGCAACTGCATTGAGAGAAGCATTGGCAGATTATCAAACAAGGAGCAGACGTTTCGGTGGTTTAGATCCTATCAATACTGATTATATAGACCCTTAACTATTATTTTGATTATGACAATACTTGATTCAAAGTTATTTCAATTAGATGAAGTGCCAATTAGGTATGATTGGACTTTAGATGAAGTTTCTGAACTGTTAGAGAAGCCTCTCATGAATTTATTATGGGAAGCCCAGTTGGTTCATCGTTCAGTCAATCCTTCTTATAAGGTTCAACTTGCATCTCTCTTGAGTGTAAGGACAGGAGGGTGTGAAGAGGATTGTGCTTATTGCCCTCAATCAATGCACAACAGCAGTGATGTCTCGGGGCAACCTAATCTTGATGTTCAACCAGTACTTGAGCGTGCCAAGATTGCGAAGGAGGCTGGAGCAGATCGGTTTTGTATGGGATGGGCTTGGAGAGAGATACGTAATGGTAAAGAATTTGAGGCGATGCTATCTATGGTTCGTGGTGTCCGAGAAATTGGATTAGAGGCTTGCGTTACGGCCGGAATGCTGACTAATGAGCAAGCTATTCGCTTGGCAGATGCAGGGTTAACGGCTTATAACCATAATCTTGATACCAGCCCAGAGCATTACGAAAAAATCATCACTACTCGTACTTATCAAGAGAGATTAGAAACATTGCAGAGAGTTCGATCAGCAGGAATAACTATTTGTTGTGGTGGGATTATTGGAATGGGAGAATCAATTTTGGATCGAGCTTCTTTGCTTCAAGTGCTTGCAACTTTGAATCCTCATCCTGAAAGTGTTCCAATTAATTCTTTAGTCGCAGTTGAAGGAACTCCATTAGAGAACTTGTCTTCAGTTGACCCATTAGAGATGGTTCGAATGGTTGCAACAGCAAGGATTCTTATGCCTAAGAGTCGGGTTCGTTTAAGTGCAGGAAGGGAACAGCTTGGCAGAGAGGCACAGATCCTTTGTTTGCAAGCGGGAGCAGATTCAATTTTTTATGGCGATACGCTTTTAACTACTTCCAATCCAACAATAGCTGCAGATAGAGATTTGCTTTTAAAGGCAGGAGTTCAAGTGAATTGGGAATTGAATTAGATGATAAAAATTAACGAGGAAGATACCCGTAAAAAATATAAAGTTGTTACTTTTTATACCTTCACACCTTTATCAGAAGAAATCATCACTGAATTGTTAGAGAAACTTTTAAAGATTGCTTCATTAAATAACGTTATGGGCTCTATATTAGTGGCCAGCGAAGGACTAAATGGAACCATTTGTGGCTCAGTCGAGGGAGTTAAATCTTTACTTCAGGCTTTAGAATGTTTCATAGGAAGTACTCCAATGGAGATAAAGATTAGTTGGACAAATGAGCAGGCATTTCATAGATTTAAGGCTCGCAGGAAAAAAGAAATTGTGACTATGGGAATCCCTGAGGTTGACCCAAGGGTAAATGTAGGAAGTTATGTGAAATCTTGTGATTGGAATGAATTTTTAGATGACTCTGACACTTTGATAATTGATACTCGTAATAAATATGAAATTGCAATAGGGAGTTTTGCAGGATCAATAAATCCCTTTACAAATTGTTTTCGAGAATTTCCTATTTGGGTTGAAAAAGTTCTCCATCCTTTAGTAAAGGAAAAACAGCCAAAGAGAATAGCAATGTTTTGCACTGGTGGAATCCGTTGTGAAAAGGCTACTTCTTTTTTACAAAGAGAAGGGTTTGAAAATGTTCATCATCTTCAAGGAGGTATCCTTCGTTATCTCGAGGAAGTTTCTGAAAGTGAAAGTTTATGGGAAGGCGAACTTTTTGTCTTTGATCAAAGAGTTGCTCTGAATCATCGTCTTTTGCCTGGGGATCACAAGCTATGTCATGCGTGTGGAATGCCGCTTAGTCCTCAAGATAGAGAGCATTCGAGTTACTTACCTGGCATTCAGTGTTCTTATTGTGAAGACCTCTTTGAGGATAAAGATCGAGTTCGTTTCGCTGAAAGGCAAAGACAATATGATCAAAGAGCTAAGCAATTTCCTGAAGAGAAAGTTGGGCCTATGTTTTGAATAACCTTGTACTAGAGGAATTGGCCGACAAGGCTTTAGATGTTGGCTTATTACTTCGCCTTAAAGTCAGCAGGCCTTTGAACTTGTGGGCTTTGAGGCTTGTTGTTGCTGATTATTTAGAACCAAATAAAGTTCGAATATTGGGAGAGATGAAGGCTTGGGCTTATAACGCAACCAATGGATTGCAGTTAGACACTATGAGAGTTAATCCGGAAGCTCCTCAAGGAGTTGGCGATCTTGTTTGGGCTGCAACTATGGCGTGGGCATTAGCGGAAACCCCATGCAAAAGTGCGCGACTATTGGCTATTCGAGATGATGAAAGGCAGCATGAACTTTTAGTGCGATATTTCTCTCAACGTGGATTTGAAGTTGCAAGAGATATTGGAGCAGCTCCTAAGGACCTCCCTTTGCGAATTATTTGGGGAGGTTCGGGAATGCTTATGATTGCTGATTGTAGAAAGGTTTTTGAAAGAAGTCTTCGCCGCTGGCAAAAATCTTAGATAGTGAATTGGTGAGTTAGTGATCTTCTGCGTGATAACTGCTACGAACCAATGGACCACTCCTTACTTTTTTGAATCCAAGGTTTTTTGCAACTTCACCTAGCTTTTCAAAATCTGTGGGAGTCCAATAATGTTGAACTGGGATATGAGCAAGTGAAGGTCGTAAATATTGACCAAGAGTGATTTGTTGGCAATCTACTGATCGGAGATCTTTTAGCGTTTGAACTATTTCATTGTAGTTTTCTCCAAGTCCAAGCATTAAGCCAGATTTAGTTGGGATGTCTGGTGCTAGCTCCTTAGCAGCTTTTAATAGTCCTAATGAGCGCTTATAGGTTGCTCCTCGGCGCACTTCTTTTTGAAGACGTTCGACTGTTTCTAAATTATGATTAAAACATATTGGATTTGCATTTAGAACCTTTGCAAGCCTTTCTCTTTGACTCTTTTCTGCAATTGCTTTGTCAGAAAAACCTCCCCAGAAATCAGGAGTTAAAACTTCAATTGCTATTGAAGGAATAATTTTGCGAATTGAAGCAATAGTTTCTACGAATAAACTGGCCCCATGATCAGGTAAGTCGTCACGAGCAACTGAAGTAATAACGACATAATTTAAATTCATTTGTTGAACTGCGATTGCTATTCGCTCTGGTTCAAGATCATCGACAATTTTGTTGGGACTACCTTTTTTAACCTGACAGAAAGCACAACTTCTCGTGCAGATTGATCCTCCAATTAAAAACGTTGCTGTACCGGCTGAATAACATTCAGCTCTGTTTGGACAACGCCCTTCTTCGCAAATTGTATGAAGACGATGTTTCTTTATAAGACCTTGAACTTTTTCTAATTCAGAAGCTTTCCCTATAGAGGGTTTGACCCAATTTGGCAGACGTTCCTTGGGGGCAATTTTTTGTAAATGATTTTGTCTACTGTTGGTAGGCATTTGCATTGATTGAAAATGGTTTTGCTATTCCATTGCTCTACGTCCTTCCAGAGCACGAGATAGAGTTACTTCATCCGCATATTCCAGTTCACTTCCTACAGGTAACCCATATGCAATTCTACTTACTTTAGTGAAAGGTTTGAGAAGACCGGCAATATAAAGACTTGTTGTGTCTCCTTCGATACTTGGGGTAAGTGCAAGGATGACTTCTTCTATTGACTCACCATCTACTCTTTTTACAAGGCTTGAGACTTGAAGCATTTCTGGGCTTATTCCATCCATTGGAGAAATTAACCCTCCAAGAACATGATAGATACCTTTGTATTCTCGAGTACGTTCTAAGGCCAATAAATCCCTTGAGTCAGAAACCACACAGATGATGCTTTGGTTTCTTTTTATGTTGCTGCATATTTCACATTCTGTGTTCTCACTCAGATGAAAACATCTTTGGCAATGTCCAACTTGGCTTTTTGCATTTAGAAGGGCATTTGAAAAAGCAAGAATTTTTTCTTCGGGTTGACGCAATAGGTGCAAAGCCAGCCTTTGTGCTGTGCGAGGGCCAATTCCAGGCAGTTGTTCGAACTGGTCTATAAGACGAGCAAGTGGGCGAGTAAATCCGCTCAGGGTTCTTCTGCAGATGATTTGGATTTAAGCAGTCTTTAGCGCACTAAATACAGGATCTACAACTCTTTTGTCAGTAATCACAAAGGTCCGGCAGAATAAGGCAAGTTATAAATGTGTCGATGGTTGGGATCTTCCGACATTCAATAAGGTTGCTTTCAGCCTTCGCTCTGGCTGTGCTTTTAGTTGCCTGCTCAGGAGGAGGAGGCCTTTCCGCGGGCTTTAATGCTTTTCAAAGCCCTGATGGGCGCTATGGATTTTTGTATCCAACAGGTTGGACTCAAGTTTCAGTAAGCGGTGGCCCAAAAGTGGTTTTTCACGATTTAATCAACAGTGATGAAACCTTGAGCTTGGTCATTTCGGAAGTAGGAAACGATGTTGATCTGGAACAACTTGGCAGTCCTGAGGCGGTAGGAGAGAGATTGATGAATCAGGTCATAGCTCCAGAAGGTACGGGGCGGACAGTTGATTTGGTTGAAGCCAGACAACGCGAAGAATCAAATCATATTTTTTACGATTTGGAATATTCATTGCATCTGCAAGATCGTGATAGGCATGAGTTGGCAACAGTTGTAGTAGACCGAGGATATTTATATACTCTTGCTACTAGCACAAATGAGATTAGATGGGGTAAAATGGAGAAGATATTTGAACGTGTTATTACCTCTTTTAGGTTCTTAATTTGAATTTAAAAGTTAGTTTTAGTTGTATCTTTTATTCCTGCTTGAACTTTCCAAAGATCCTTGTAGGAACCGTTTTGGTTTAGAAGACTTTCATGATTTCCATATTCCACTATTTCACCTTTTTCTAAAACCACAATTTTATCGGCGTTTCTTATTGTGCTTAGTCTGTGAGCAATAACGATAGTAGTTCTGTTTGTGGTTATTCTTTCAAGAGATCTTTGGATTGCAGCTTCTGTTTCGTTATCTACTGCGGCTGTTGCTTCATCTAAAATTAATATTGGAGCATCTTTAAGAATTGCTCTTGCAAGAGCGATCCTTTGTCTTTGACCTCCAGAAAGCTTCTGCCCACGTTCTCCAACAATAGTCTTATATCCATTGGGAAGATCTTTTATAAATTCTGTAGCTTCTGATAGATTTGCTGCTTCTATTATCTTTTTTTCTGTTACATCTTTTGTTCCATAGGTGATATTTTCTAGGACTGTTCCATGAAATAAGTAGACATCCTGACTGACAAGTGCAATGCATCTTCGAAGATCTTTAAGATTAAGTGATGAAATAGGATCTCCATCAAGCTTTATATTTCCTGTCTTTAATGGGTATAACCTTAGTAAAAGTTTTATTAGGGTACTTTTCCCAGAACCAGTTGCTCCTACGATTCCAATAGTTTTACCAGCTGGTATATTTAAATTGAAATCTATTAGGATTGGTAAACGATCTTTATATCCAAAGGTAATATTTTCAAAATCGACTTCTCCATACACTTCATTAGGATTAAGTCTTTTAGCTCCACTTGAAATTGTAATAGGTGTATCAATGAGATCTAAAACCCTTTTCGTTGATGCCATTGAACGTTGATATTCATCAAGAGTGTGACCAAGAGTTGTCAAAGGCCACAAAAGTCTTTGCGTAATAAAAACCAAAAAACTATATGTACCTATTGCCATTTTGTCTTGCCATGTTTGTAATCCACCAATTATTAAAATAGCAAGAAATGCAAAAAGTATTGCAAAACGAATTAGAGGAATAAATGCAGCAGATAGTTTAATTGCCTTCCTATTGCTATTCCTATAGGTGTTACTGTCTTTACTTAAACGTTCTAATTCCCATGATTCAGTTGTAAAGCTTTTGATTGTTAATATCCCACCAATATTATTGCTTAATCTAGATGCAATATCACCTGCATTTTCTCTTACTTCCTGATATTTTGGTGCCAGCTTTTTTTGAAAGTTGATTGACCCCCAAAGAATAATTGGAATAGGTAGGAAGGCAGAAAAAGCTATCCCTGGGGCAATTACTGCCATACTGCTACCTATAATTAAAACAGTAATAATTAGCTGTAGAATTTGATTTGCACTATGATCTAAAAATCTTTCGAGTTGATTAATATCATCGTTTAGGACTGCCATTAGCCTTCCAGAGCTATCACCTTCAAAAAAATCCATTTCTAGTTTCTGAAGGTGCCCATAACCTTTCACACGAAGATTATGTTGTGTTGTTTGAGCGAGATTCCGCCATAGGAAACCATAAAGATATTCAAATAAGGATTCTGCACTCCAAATTAAAAAAGATAGAAAGGCTAAAAGGCCTAATTGACTTGGAACTGTGGTATATCCAAAGTTTGCAAGCCAAGAGTTTTGTTCCCTTGATACAACATCTACTGCTAGGCCAATAAGGACTGGAGGAGCCAGATCAAATATCTTGTTAAGTATCGAGCAGGTTGTCGCTGCCAGAATAAGCGGACGATAATTTCTGAGGGTCTTAAGAAGCCTATTTAAAGGAGCTTTCGTTGAGTTTCTGCGTGAATCCATTCAAGCTTGTTGTAATCTTTGTTGAATTGTTGGAGAAATTTTTCGGTTTTTTTTCTCGATTTGGGCTAGAAATAATTATCTCTTTAAGGAGGCTTGATGTCGCGATCTCGAGCTTTTAATAGGACAAACCGTTTTAATGCTAAAAGGAAGAGGAAGTCGCTTCGTTCAGAAGTCCCTTGTTTGCAAGAAGGCTCAAATAAAGATAAAAAAAATATTGACAATTCAAAGGAACTACTAAAGCAGGCTTCAAATCGGGAAATCTTGATGGATTTAATTGAGCCAGATGCCTTTAATTAGAGGAGAAGCCATTTAAGGTGGCTTCCCCATTCTTTCCTGAGTTAATCACCAACGATTGTTTTTGTTGTTTCCGTAGTTTCCCCGGCCTTCACCACCTCCTCTGGAGCCTTCCCTTGGGGTGGCTTTATTGACTCGTATCATTCGGCCCATCCATTCGACATCCTGTAGATCGTCGATTGCTTTTTGTTCGTCTTCGTCCTGAGTCATTTCAACAAAGGCAAAACCCCTTTTTCTCCCAGTTTCTCGGTCAAGGGGAAGGCTTGCTTTTTTGACCTCACCGTATTGGTTGAAAAGATCGACTAAATCTTCTTGTTCTGCTTGGAAAGATAAGTTTCCGATGTAAATGGTCATTCCGAAAGGGACTGATGGAACTTGATCAGTGAAGCCTTGGTTCGAAAAGGAAAGTCCTAGAATGCTGGAGCCGGAAGCTGAAGCGTCGAGAGCGTGCCGTTTGGATCCTTAGAGCTGAAGCTGATGCTTACCTAAACTATAGGGGAGTAGGTTTGAATTTGACAGCTACCAATAATGAATAAATATAGTTAATGAGTCAAGAAAAGAAAATTTCTGCTTTGAATGCTTTTTAAATCTTTTATATTCTTGCTTTAATGATTTCCTTTTTGGCTTTTAGTTTATTGGTATTTAAATATCATGAAAATGAATATCTATTAAACCCTCTTAGGTGAAGGAATAAATTAATATTTTTCTATTTCCAGCTTAAAGGTTATATTTCTTAGATGCTTTTTCCCTACAAATTGTTTTTGCAGAATCTAATGATGATCCTTTATTTAATAGAGATATAAAGCATTTGCAGGTATATTGGTCCATACCTCTTGGTATTGAAAGGCTTGCATTTTTCATTTCTGTTTTGAATTCCTCAATACAGATTCCTGTGATTAGATCATCTAAGACTGCACTTGTAGATGGAAGACCTGTTGAAAGCAAACCAAATATAATTATGAGTTTCACTGTCTTCTTACAGTTACCTTGGACAGTCATATAAGTCTTAGTTAGAAGTTCTATTTATTTGGAGCTCTCTCTTCATTACTCGTAATTTCTTTAGATCATTAAATATATTTTCTGGCATCCCCTTAGGAAGATCTATAAAACTATAGCTTTCAAAGATTTGTATGCGACCAATCATCCGACCTTTAATGCCTGCTTCATTGGCAATTGCTCCAACTAAGTTTCCTGGTTTCACTCGGTCACGGTGACCAACTTCTACACGGAATCGTTCCATATGATTTTCGGGTGGACCTTGATCACGTTCATTCCTTCGACGTGAGGAGTTTCGGCCCTCTCTTCGATTTTCGTTGCGATTGCTTTGACCTAATTGATTTATCCAACTTTCATCTCCTTGTGCAAGCAGAGGAGTTGGGCCAACTGCGAGGTTTAAAGCTGCTAGCGCAATTTCGTTTGTATCTAATTGGAGCTCTGTTTCTGCTTTCTGAAGGAGTTCATTTAATACTGTAGTTTCCTCCTCGTCAACTCTTCCTTCTTTCCCGGCTTTTAAGAGTCGTTGGTAAAGTTTCTCGATACGACTTTTGTTAATAGCTGCATTATTAGGAACATCAATTTGTTGGATGGGCTGTTTTACAGCCCGCTCAAGGTTATACAAGAAGTGTCTTTCCCTAGGGTTCACGAAAAGTATGGCTTCACCATTGCGACCAGCTCTTCCCGTTCGACCAATTCGATGAATATAAGCTTCACTGTCAAAAGGCATATCGTAGTTAATTACCAGTCCTATCCGTTCAACATCGAGTCCTCTTGCTGCTACGTCTGTAGCGACAAGTATATTTATACCTCCTTTTCTTAGTCGTTCAACTGTTCTTTCACGTTGGTTCTGAGGTACATCACCATTTAATACAGCAACATCATGTCCAATAGATTCCAATGCCTCGGCAACTGAGACGGTTATTAACTTGGTTCTAACAAATATAATCACGCCTTCGTCCGTTACTGTTTCCAGGACCCTTTTAAGAGCTTCTAGCTTGTAGCTGTTTTTGATAGTGATGAATTTCTGTTTGATTAATTTAGCTTCTTTTTCTTGTGATTTAATCGTGATTTCAGCAGGATCATTTAAATATCTTTTTGAAAGCTTGCGAATCTCAGATGGCATAGTTGCTGAGAACAAAACCATTTGACGATCTTTTGGTAATTGCTCAAGAATCCATTCGACATCATCTATAAAACCCATTCTAAGCATTTCATCAGCTTCATCTAGCACTAAGCATTTGAATTCAAAAGGGTTCAGGGTTTTTTGTCTCATATGGTCCATCACTCGACCAGGAGTACCAACAATTATGTCTACACCTCTCTTAAGAGAATTGATTTGAGATCGGAAGTCTGCTCCTCCATAAATTGCTAATACTTTTAGGTGAGGGTGACCTGCTGCATAAGCTTTGAATGAATCAGCTACTTGCATTGCTAGTTCTCGGGTTGGAGTGAGAACAAGGATTTCAGGCTGGCCGTTATTTCCCTTGAGGCGTTCTAAAAGGGGTAGTGCAAAGGCAGCTGTTTTTCCAGTTCCTGTTTGGGCTTGCCCAACAAGATCACGGCCAAGCATTAATTCCGGGAAGGCAGCCTTTTGGATCGGAGATGGTTCCTTATATCCTTTCTTCTCAATCGTTTTAAGAAGCTCAGGAGTGAAACCAAATCCATCAAACCCTGGATCTTTTAGATCTTTTATTGTCGTTTCTTGCTCCTCTAAAACATTTTTTCGTGAAGCATCTCCATTGAGGTGAGGAGTTTTATCACCAATTTCTTCTTTTGTGGATGGAGTGTTTTTATCCACAGTGAGCTCAACCGAGCAAGAGGAGCTCTCCTGCTTTTTTTCATTGGTCATCTAGAAAGGAATAGCCTGATTACTCCTTCAAATCAGGCAGACAACGTCCAATCGGTAAATAACCGTGCTGTGTTGACTCGCCCTTTTAAAGGTTGTTTGTAATTTATCATTCGACCAAGTCCATAGTGCTGCTAATTATCTATTGGTTCAGCATATAAGCACTCATCCCTCTGCATTGAAAATAAGGTCGACTTTCTTTCTGGCTCTTGTTATTCCTGTGTAGAGCAGTCTTTCTTCATAGGTTCTCTTCTTATTATTGCTTTTACTTGGTGGAGATAAATCTTTGTACTTTTCAGGCAATAGCAAAATAACTTCATTAGCTTCACTACCCTGGGCTTTGTGAATCGTCATGGCTAACGCGGGTTGAATTTTTTTTAACCTTGCTGGGTGAATAAACCGGGTCGAAATTTCTCTTTCTTCAGAAAAAACACAAAATACTAGTCGAAGACTTTTTCCTTCTCCTACAATGATGCCTACATCTCCATTAGCAAGCCCAAACTCTGCTTGGTTTTCAGTGCAAATAACTGGTGTACCATGAGGGCAAATTGTTATATCTTCGGAATTATTGTCTCCAAGCAGGGATTGATGTATATGTTCTACCCCCCAAGGTCCAAGGCGTTTTGGACATAGAACAATTAATGCTTCTAGAGCATTTTGAAGAAGTATTCCTAGTTTCTCAGGAACTATATTTCCTGTATCAGATATTGTTGAATCTTTTAGCAAACTTATTAAAAGTAAATCTGCAATATTTTTGAGCTGTTTGCAATGACTTTTTAATCGTTCTAGTAATACGGCTGGCATTGTATTAATACTGGAACTATGAGTTTGGATATTTGCTGATTGTTTTAGTTCTGAAAGCCCTATCAAGAATGAATAAAGTCCATTCTCGCAAAGTACTTTGCTTAACAATGCTATTTCACCACGGTTTCGATAATGCTCTGTTAAATGGATTCTGCTGTTTTTGAAACTCTCAAAAATATCTTTTTGTTGGAGATGATCCCATATTGCTCCACTACCTATTGGTGATAGCTGGTTAGGATCTCCTACTAATATTATTTGGGTGTTTATAGGGAGAGCTTCTAATACGGCTTTGAATAAACTCATATCTACCATTGACATTTCATCTATGACGAAAAGATCTAGATTTAAAGGATTTTTTTTATTTCTTCCAAACCCTTGTGGCCTTGCTTCTAGCCAGCGGTGAAGTGTATTGCATGGAATTTGCAACAAGGCCTTCTCATGAAAGGGCTTTGTTGCTTTGATTCCAGCTTGAAGACTTTCCTGTAATCGTCTTGTTGCTTTGCCAGTTGGTGCGGCGAGTCCAATCTTTAAAGTTGTTGTTATGCAGAATGCATTTTCCAGCATTTGCATAACGGTACTTGTTTTCCCTGTCCCAGGACCTCCGCTTAGTAGAATTATTTTTTCTTTTGCAATTGCATCTACGGCTTTTTTTTGTCTTGGATTAAGTACTGAATTTACTGCTGAATCTAAATATAGTTGTGGAATATTGTGGTTTTTATTCTTAACCGTTGCTCTGTTAGTTAGGTCGTTTATAACTTCATTAATTTCATTATGCCAACGTTGCCAACTTAATTTGCTTCCTTCTAAAACCATTGGAGCATTTTCACCTGATAACCAACCACTAGCTATTAATGCTTTTTTATGTTCTTTAGGCCAACCTTGAATTTCGTAATCGATATTTGGAAGCTTCTCATTTATGTCGATCTCTATCTCACCTTGAGAGAGTGCTTCCATTAGAGCATTAACTAAATCTTCGAGATAAGGCGAATGATTTTTTGGAGGAATAAGTTTCAGCAAAGTTTGGTATAAGGCCCTGCTTATATCTTTGGAATGTTTTTTATGATTTATCTGAATCATTGGCCACCATTTTGGAGTAATTGGTCTATCTCAATTATTCTTGCGATCGGGGCTTCTTCAATAATTATCCCAGGTGTTTTTATTCTTGTTGAATTTGCATTCAAAGCCTTTCTCCCAGGAACGCCTCTTAAGAATACGTAGACGTAACCACCTAGGTGATTTGCAGGGTTGTAATTTGGAAGCCTCCATTTTAAAAAACGATGTAGGGCAACTAGATATAGATGAGCTTGAAGAGGATAATGGTGGATAAGCATTTGGTTCTCCATTGCCTTGTCGTCATAGTGCATTGGTCCACATAGATATTGTTGGCTTTCTTTGTCAAAACTTCCAATCCAATTACTTTTCCAATCGGCAACCCACCAACGTGCAGTTTTAGTATTTACTTGATCTGTAAAAACCAAATCAATTGAGCCTGTAAAAAAGCCTTGGCTGGAAAAATTTAAGTTAGCTAGCTTTTTGTAGTAATTTCCCCAAAAACGTGCTTTTTTGTCTTTTGAAAATGCATTAACCAGATCTAGAGGTTGGACTTGCTTGCCTTCTTGTGCAATAGGTAAATCAAAACTCAGTTCGTGAATCCTACGGCTCTTGCTGAGCTGATTAAACATCAAATTCCCTAGCCTCCCACCAATAGGGGTGCTTAATACTTGTGAAAGACCCTCTTGAACGATTGTGCATAAATCTATCTCTAGCCCTGTTTTGCGAAGTTCCTCTTCTATTGCATTTGTTGTATTCGGATGATCAAGTGGCTGAAGAAAATCTATTCTCTCAAGAATCTTATGTAAGCAATCACCAGAAGCTGGGCCTCGTGGAAATCGGCCTAAAGAACTCTGGCTTGACCAATAAGACTCTTTCTTATCTTTTGCTGTGTTCGAAACTTTATTGATTGGATCATCTGAATTTTCTTGGTCTATATCTTTGCCTTCTTCTAGTAAAACAGGATCAAGAAATTTCATCTGCTCATTATGATTTGTTTTTATCCATGATGAGTAGCTACTTCTTCCCCAGGCTTTATTAAGTTTGTGATGAGGTATTTCTCCTAATGAAAGATCCCCTTGAGGTGTTTGTTTATACCAATAATTCTGTATTTCTGTTGTTTGAGCTGGACGGACATTTATGTTAGATTTTTTAATCATTAACCATTGATTCATTTCCTCGAGACTTAAACCTTTGGTTGCAGATTTATATGAATTTGGTCCAAACAATAGATATTGTAGAGGGTTCCCTTCTTGTTTGGAACTGTTGGCCCAGATCAATATCAGTTGATCCCGTGCTCGTGTAATACCTACATATGCTAGTCGTTCTGCTTCTTCAATTGAAGCTTTTTTTGCTTCTTGAAAAGCTTCTTTCCCTTTTCCCCAATGATGATTTAATGCTATGAGCCAATTATTATTTTTGCTCGATCTCCAGATTGTTGTGTTTTGCATTGGAGGAGGCTGCCACAAGTAAGGACAAATAACTATTGGATACTCCAGTCCTTTGCTTCGATGAATAGTTAATACATTGACTGCACTTTCAGCAATATCGCTATGCGGCTCACGTTGACTTGGAATATCTTCTACTGGGTTTAGTCTTTGATGTCTTAGCCATCTGGCTGCACCCATTATATCTAAACCTTGACGGTGGATTTCTTCTTGAACCAATTGGGCACATTGCTGAAGATCGCCAAACATTCTTCCTCTAGCGGAAATGTCAGCAAGAGTCCGCCCCTCAAGTAATTCTGAGAGGCAACCTAAAACACCTAATTTTGATAATTGTTTTGCCCAACCCTTAAAACGGTCTGCTAATTGATCTAATTCTCCATTCCTTTCTGAATCTTTTAGGTTCTCTAAATTCCATTGCATTAAAGCTGAAGAGGCAAGAAGCCTTAGCTTTCCTGAATTCTCAGGGTGAGCTAAGCAATCTAGGAATCGCTGTAAAACTTGTGCTGCTTCACTGGCTAAAACATCCCCTTTTTGAACTAGACAACTTGGCAAACCTGCAATGGCCAGACTTTCACGAATACTTGATGCTTGGTCATGCCTGTTTACTAAAATGCATATATCAGAGGGTTGTATTGATGTTTTTTGAACTTTTAATATTTCTAATATGGCATTAGTCACAGCTGTTGGGATGAGTTGCTCGATTTTGCTTTTTGACGAAGTTGATTCGGACTCCGAATTAAGATCAGAGGTGATCTCTGACTGTATGGTAAGAATCTGGAGAGGATGCGTTACTTTTGTTAAATGCTGATTGTTTTCTTTGCTACGTGGATTTAAGGCAGGGACTAATAATGCAGAATGTTTAAGTCCAGAGGAAAGCAAACTATTGATTTCATTCATTAAAGTAGGTGATGTCCTGAAGTTATCTAGTAATACATCAATCCGATTTGCTAAACCTCTTGCTTGCATATACACATTCAGATCACCTCCTCTAAAACGATAAATAGCCTGTTTTGGATCGCCTACCATTAATAGGAGATGATCTGAACTATCTCCAAATGTTTGTTTTAATAAACGCCATTGAAGTGAATCAGTATCTTGAAACTCATCTATAAGAATTGACTTGTAACGACTTCTTAAACTACGTATTAAGGGACTTGACTCTTTTGATTCTGTTTGAATATTTTCATGAGCTGAAGGGCCTGGGTCTAAGGCCTTTAGTAGTCCTCCATAACTGATCACTCCACTTTTAGATCTGCGTTCATTTAAAACTTCTAATGTCCAGAATAAAGCATGTTCCCAGATAAATTCGGCAGGCCCATCCCATAATTTTGCAATGGCTACTTGAAGTTGGGGTACCAATATAGAGAAATCTTCTTCTCCACAACGTTGGGCTACTGCACTTATTCCTCCAGGGTGGAAATAATTCCCTAAAAGTTTTTGCTTGCGAATTTCATAGTATGAAGGACACTCATGAAGATTTTCTCCCTCAAAATTCTCTTGTATGTGCTTGATCCAGTTGTCAATCATATCGTGACGATTTTGTCTTGGCTTAGGACTAAAGGGTTTAGTGTCTTTTATTCCTTCAGATCGCCATTGAGCAGCTTGATCCTTGATAGAATTTTCCAAAAGTAAACCTTCATTTTGCCAAGAGGAAACAAAGCTACGCCAATATTTCAATAGCCAATAGTCAAATTGATCACTAAGCGATTGACTAGTGTTTAAGTTTTCAATATTTGGATTGAAAACAAAACTTGGGTCGCTATCAATCTTCTGTAGCCCTTTGCATATATTTTCAATTGACAAGCCAGCATCTTTAATACCTTTTAAGTCTTTAGGGGGTATTGAAAGTATTTCTTTTCGCCAATAGTCATGGACTATCTCTTGGATTATTTCTGAACTATCCTCTTCTAGGACAGGATTCATAGAGTCACCACTGTTAAGTGCTTCTCTTCTTAAAGTGCGATTACAGAAACCATGAATTGTAGTTATGTCTGCTCGATCGATAGTTTCTAAGGCATCTAAAAGCAATCCGGAAATCTCATATCTACTGTTTGTATCTTGGGCTTTCAGTTCAAGCCATTGACAAAGCACTTCATCGGAACATCTGTACTCTTTACCCTTCTCTATAGCTTCTATACCTCCTAGTGTTTCTTCTAGTCTCGTAGTAATTCTTCCTTTCAGCTCAGCTGCAGCAGCTTCAGTGAATGTGACGACTAGGATTTCATTGGCCGATTGTTTCTTTTCGGTGAGAAGTCTTAAAACTAGATGCGCTAAAGCAAATGTTTTCCCTGTGCCAGCACTTGCCTCTATAAATCTAAGGCCAGGATTAAGTGGATATTTGTTTGGTTCGAATGTAGGTAGCGACTTTTGTCCATTTTTGTCCATTATTTCTTAACTCATCTGTTTTTACTGAGTTGGGATTTTTTAATACTATTTATATTGATTGATATCATTTGTCTATTTTTTAGAGGCTTTTCTTAATCATCTATTTAAACTCGCCAATCCAGTAAAGGAAAGTATTGAATGATTGCTGGGGTTTTAGCCATATAACTTTTGTAGTCAGCATGGAGTGATTTTAACCGGTTTTCTTCTCGTTGCGCTTTGCCTTTCAGTAATATACATAGACTTAAAAAGAGTATGAGATGAAGGGCGCTCCCTAGTGAGGTCGTTACCCCACAGGAGCTAATTAAAAGACCTTGATAAATAGGATGACGACATTGCTTATAGGGGCCATCTGTTATCAAGGCGGCACCTGGTTTGGGGTCTGGGAGTGGCGATAGACTAGGACCTAGCGAAAAGAATGCCCTTATTGTTAATATTATTCCTATGAAAAGGAGACAAAGGCCAGTAATAAAAAATATTTTGGGCCACACAAAGCTTGAGCCTCTTAACAAAGGCCATGGTGTTAATAAATGAGCAAAAATTAGTGTGAGTTGCCCAACCAGCCACCATTCTCCCTGTTGATTGTTAATGACGCCATTAAAGCTAAGCCCCCATCCTGAAAATGCCAAGCGAAGTAACTCAGACTGCTTTTTATGATTTGAAAATTTCATTAAAGACCCCCGTCAAGAAATTGTTAATACAGCTCTTTCTATTATCTCTAAATAAATTTGATTAATCTTATATAGTGATTTGATGTAATTCAAACTTAATTTGAAGTTAATCCTTGGCTATATTGCTTTGGAAGATTTACTGCTCTATTCATTTGAAGGACTTTAGGTTTTCTTGCAATAGGGATATCACCTGTAAGAAAAACTACAGAAGTTCTTCTGTTTCCTTCAAGGACCGTTTGGCGAATCCATTTGGGAGATGATGTATTCATGTGTCTAGAGGAATTTAATTGTCTTTTAATAACACCACTAGTCAAGCATGAGCTTTGACCAATAATATTTATCATTGGTAGCAATTGAGACATCGCTAGGTTTGAAATTGGACAAAATGTAGTTATTCGATGCAAATAATTTAAGTTCTTTTTGTAGTCTTTTTTGCTTATTCTGATACCTGTATTCAATTAAGGCCTCTTGAATTGATTCTTAAGTTGGTTGAAAAAATATGGTCACTCAGCTTCTAGCTTGTCTAATAAGTTAAATATTTAATTAATGTTCCATAAAGGTCTGAGTATGCTTTGTCAAAACTTTCATTAGAGAAAAAGTTATCAGATTCATAATCTTTGCCAAAGCATAGTTGCATTTCTGGCTTGTCCTTTTCGCCAGGATTATTGAACCCCCCATTCCATTTCTGATGAAATGCCTTTAATCCTTTATCTATACTTTTGATGCTATTTTTTGCTAGTAGCCACCCACTTTCTGGTGGTATTGGCCAGCAATGGGAATGTCCATGAGATGCTAAAGACTTTAGCTTATTTAATTCTTCTTTTGCTTTCTCGGTAGAGATTGGAGTCCATTGAATGGAAATTTCAAATTGATTCTCTTTAGCTTTAGCTTGGTTTCGAGCAATAACTACTGTTGATTCAATGGGCAGGTTGCTAGCACAAATTTGCAGATGCTTTAGCCATCCTTGAAGAGCTGCTTTCGATTTCAACACACCTATTTCAGCAACAACGACATGATTTCCGGCCCAAAGGATTTCAAGTGATTCATTCTCTAATTCTAAGACTTGTTGTTTACATTGACCTAGGCTCTGAATGGTTTTATGAAGGTTTTGAAAACGTTCTTCTAATAGATCACATTCAATTGATGCGGCATTCTTAGGAGGTAATTTTCCTTGGCCTGCATAATGAGTTTCCCAATCAAAGCAGTCAGTATTGTGGCCATTTAATAAAGGGCTTGAGAAGGTATTTTTTAGTTCTTCAAAACGCTCTTTCAGAAGTAAATGACGTTGTAATTCATTCAAATCAAGCTCTTCTAAATTCTTAATAGGGCTAGCCCATTCACGAGGGTCCAAAAGGAATTGTTCTAGCCAAATTCGTTGTGGTGCTAGCAGCCAAGTTTTCAGGTTTTTAGTTGAGACGAGAGAGTTTTCTTTGATTTTTGAGGAATCCCAGGTCAATGGCAATGCTAAAGCAATGGAATTAGTCATTAAATTCTTGTCTAGCCATCGACGAGCTTCTAGATGCCTTTGATCACAGCTTATGGGCTGGTTGTTTTCGCATGGTAGGAAGTTTGCACGTGCCAAAGGATTAGGGGGAGGCTGTCTGAGAAGTCCTTTTCTACTTTCCTCGTCTAGTTCGTTATGCAGGTAGCCAATCCATTGTTGGACAGGACTGGCTGCTGGAATAACTTCCCCTGTTCTTTCATCTCTGCAATTCCATGTAATTAATAAATGTTGTCGTGTAGACATTAATGCTTCTAAAAGCACATAACGATCTTTATCACTTGTCTTTGGATCACCAAGCTGCCTAGAATTTGCCAAAAGATGGAAGGCGGGTAAGTCTTTATGGCGCGGGAAAACATCTGAATCTAGACCCATTAAAACAATTACTCTATGGGGGATAGCCCTCATAGGTTCAAGAGCACTAATAGTGATTAGTCCACTTCTATGGCCAAATCTTCCAGCTTCTTTCTTTAGGGATTCGTTCAGAATATCTACAACAATTGAGGCTTCTATTTTTAATTGACAACCTGATGCAATTTTATGCCAATCTCCAATTGCTGTGAGAAAGGATTTGAGTTCAAAGGCCCAAGGCCCTCCATTACCAAAAAAATCCTTTACAGCTCTTTCTAGGAACTCTACCCATTTAGTGCATGTCCGAGGATTACGCGCTTCTTTGAGACCATTGCATATTTTGGATGTTAACCCCCACCATCTTGTGAGATCATTAAGGTCTATTCCTTCGCTGAAGGGCGCAACATTATTTGTACATAATCCAGGTTTGCTAGGCAAAACCAATCCTAATAGCCACCTATCTAGGCACCAGCCGAGGCTATGTACTTCTTCCCCCTCACGATCTTTTGCATCCAGTCCCCAACGAAAACCTGTAAGTTGTAGGTAATCGTTAATCTTATTTACATCTTCCTGGTTGACCCCTTGCTGTTTTTGGATAGCTTGGTTCGAAAGCAATGAATATAAAACTGAGGCAGTTACTCGTTGACTAGCTGTTTGTAGGAATTGCAACATAAAATATGTTAATCCAGGGTTATCCTGTTGACTGCGATCTGTGATTTTCCAAGGTATATCCACGTTTGTTGCTGATTTATCATTAAATACAGAGGTAATTAATGGTGAATATCTCTCTATCTGAGGTGTCATTATCAATATATCTCTTGGTTCGAGGCTCTTATCGGCTGCAAGCCATTGAATTATTTGATCTCTAACTAGTTGAACTTGACGATATTGTCCAGGACAGGCATTAAAGACTATAGATGTATCTTTTTTGTCTCTTTTTAATGCCTTTTGATTTTCTAGTGTGATTAACTGCTGTTGGAGTTGCTCAAGAAGAGTTGGTTCTTTGTTTGATTCAATGGCGATGTTTGTAGGGGCTGCAAAAAGATCACCTTCGCGCCATTCACCTAGTTGACTCTCGCCGCTACCTTCTAACAGTTGTTGGAATTCTGCACCCATACGACCAAAATTTGCTTCTAGCCGAGGAGAGTGAAGTAACCAATGTCCATCTAGTGGGATACGCCAACCATTGCCAAGTTGGTCTCTTCTGATTTCGCAGCGTTTCCAAAGATCTTGGCAAGGAGTCAATAAGAAGATTTTTATGTCTATTACTCCAGACAATGCTTGAATGAATTCCATTTGAACAGGTGCCAAACTGCTCACGCCGAAAATGTGTAGCTGATTTGGTAGTTTTTCTATTGCAACATCTCTAGATTTAATCCTCTCAATTGCATGACCTGCTTCTATTCCAAATGGATAAGTTTGTATTCTCCTGGAAAGTAGTTGCATTAGTAATGGTTGCCATTCACTTTCGTTGTTTGCTCTAGAGGATTTAGATTTGGACTTATTAGTGTCTTGTATCCATTGAGCTAAAACTTCTGGCCTATAAAGTGCATATTCATCAAATGCATCTGCGATACTTTTTGCAAGTTGCCATTCTTCTCTTCTTAGTTCTTGTGGATTAGATATATGTTGATGAAGTCGTTCTTTTAGTCTTGTTGCTTCAGTTGCTTCTAAGAGCTCAGGTAAAACATCCAAAATATGCCATACCAGTTGACTCTTTATCCAAGGATCTGCAACTGTTTCTTCTAGGCCTAGGATTAGTTTGACCAATTCCCTTAAACGAGTCCCTGGGAAAGGGAATCTAATGAGTGCACTTATTCCATTGACTTTTGCTAGTTGTTCACCTAGCCACCTACTAGTTGGCCAGGTGTTTACTATTATGTCAACTTTCTCGAATGGATCTGGCGGAACAAGTCTTAATTGCTCCGATAATACGGAGGCCAACCATTCTGCTCGATTGCTTCTATAGACAGTAAGCAAGGTTTGATAATGCGTTGTACTTGTGAGATACCTTATGAGTATTACTTGAAATCGTATTTATAAAGCATGGCGTTTCGAAAATTACATCAAAAAGTTTTAGAAGAGTTAATGATTAGCTTCTAGTCTTTCTTTCTAATACGCATTCTATATATTAGTCTTTTTTGAAATGGTAAATTACTTATTAAGGATTTGGACTTGCGGCAAGACCCAATGCCCCTTGAGGGTTTTGTTTGAATAAGCAAACAAACTTGTTTGGATCGCTACTCTGTAAGATGCTTTGATTTCTTTGGTGAGATTTTAAGCAAGAATTTCTCATGCGATCTAAATATTTGGAAAGCATGCGCTTGCAAAATGAATATGCAATAGTCATATATATTTTGTTGGGCTGAATTCAAGTAGATAATTAGATTAGGGTTAAGGCCCCTCGCTAGTTTAATTCTAAAAGATGAAAAGTTTATAGACCAGATAATAATTTCCTTTAATGATGTCTTATCCCAAACAGAGGTTCTCGTCGCGGATTATTAATTAGCTCTTTCATTTCTTTTACGGCTTCTTTGAGTCCTACTGCTATTGCTCTAGCAACTATTGTGTGACCAATATTTAATTCTTCAATGCAATCTATTGCAGCAATTTGCTCAACATTTTGATAAGTTAGGCCATGCCCTGCATTAACCCTTAACCCACAACTTCTTGCAATAGCGGTTGCCTCTTCTATTCGAGCTAGTTCTTTTGGTTGATCACTCCACGATGCATCAGCATAGTTTCCAGTATGAAGCTCTACCCATGTTGCACCAAGCTTTGCAGAACTTTCTATCTCTTCTATTACGGGGTCAATAAATAGACTAACTGGAATTCCAGATGACTGAATTTTTTTAATAATACCCTCTAAATGATTTTGATTTTTAGAGACAGCCAAACCACCTTCTGTAGTAACTTCTTCTCTTTTCTCAGGAACTAGTGTGACCATGCTAGGTAGGGTTTTTAGTGATATTTCAACCATTTCTGGAGTTGCAGCCATCTCAAGATTTAATCGATTTCGAATCGTATCTTTGAGGAGTCTTAAATCTCTATCTTGAATGTGTCTGCGATCTTCTCTTAGATGAACTGTAATCGCATCTGCTCCTCCAAGTTCTGCTAAAAGTGCTAATGAAACTGGGTCTGGTTCAATTGTCTTACGAGCTTCCCGCACATTTGCAATGTGATCAATATTTACGCCAAGACTTGCCATGATTTTATTTAATCTGAATTAATCTTATTAAGAGACTTGGACGGATTCCCTATATAGGGTATGTAAGCCGCAAGGTTAACTGCCCAACCTTAATAGGTAAAAGCATTGTTCAAAAGGTAAGTTCATATGAATGGACGCCAGAGTTTAGGTGCCATCTTCCATTGCTAATCGCGAAACAGGTTTTGGAGTAGATCCTTTTTGGGGTCCACTTGCCATGGTTACTACTCAAGACATTGTTTTGAGTAGCTATTTTCGTGAGCGGATTGTTTTAGGACTCAATCATTTACCAAAAGAAGGAGCAGTTTTGTTTGCTCCCACCCATCGTGCTCGTTGGGATGGGTTGATGTTGACGCTGGCTGCAGGTCGACGAGTTACGGGACGTGATTGTCGTTTTATGGTTACTCGTACTGAAATGAAAGGGTTGCAAGGGTGGTTCTTGGAGCGATTGGGGTGCTTTCCTGTAGATCAGAGAAGACCCTCTTTGAAGTCATTAAGATTTGCCATTGATCTAATGGTTGATGGACATCAGCTTGTTGTCTTCCCTGAGGGGAAAATTAATCGTACCGAAAAACCAATAAGGCTTAAACAAGGTTTAGCCCGACTTGCTCAAATTGCAGAAACAAAAGGCGTTGATGTCCAAGTGGTTCCAGTCGGTCTTGGTTACAGCTCAGTAAAACGAAGGCCTTTCTCTAAAGCAGCGATTTGTTTCAAGGAACCTATGAAAGTTGAGGGATTTGGGAGAGATGCCGCTCTAAATTTTAATTTGGAATTATCTGCTCGGATGGATGCAGCTGAACAAGCGGCCCTCAAGGCTGTAGGAGGTAAGAAGAAAGCGATTTAGAGTTGAGTAACTTTTGATTTTCATTTTTATGCGTTGTCGCTTTCCGATGACGGCATTTGCGCTGACGGCTAGTTTGATTATCTCGCCGCTCACCTCAATTGCTCAGACTTCTTCTTCCGCAAATTACAAAGTTTTAGCTAGTGAGCAAGGCGGTTTTAATCTCTCAGCGGTCGAAGGGCTTTTAAGAAAGGGGGATAGTGCAATTTCCAATGATGACTTGGTTAAAGCAAGAGAACATTTTGATAAGGCAGCAGAAGTCTCAAAACTCCTTTTTTCCTATTACAGAGATCTTTCAGGTGCTTTCAGAGGTTTAGATGCACGTATACCTCGAGAAATGGATGCCAAAGGACGTAAAAGTTTGGTCCTTCTTGCAAAAGCTAACCTTCGCCTCGCCGCTCTTTTCCGCCGTCAGGGCGACCCTGAAGTTGCCGTACCTTTACTAGTTGAAGTGGTGAGGCTTACCACTCCAGCAAAACCTGAGGGGCAAGCGGCTTATCAGAGCCTGGTTGAATTAGGTTTTGCTAATACCCCCTTTCTTGGTTCAAAGTAAGAAGTCCTTGTTTTGAAAGTACTATGAGTTTTATTCCTTTAGACATCTTGCTGCCTTTCGATTTCTATTATCATGCTTGATTTTGAAGAAATCAGAGCTGCGATTAAGCGCGAAATGCCTGATGCGCACATCACTATTGACGATTTGAGTGGCGGGGGTGACCATTTGCAGGTGAAAGTGGTTTCTAATGCTTTCAATGGACTTTCTTTAATTCGTCAACATCAATTGGTTTATGGTGCTCTAAAAGATGAGCTGGCAAGCGAGGCTATTCATGCCCTGGCTTTGAATACTTCTATCCCTCAATAAACACCTATTTTTTTTTCATATGGAATTAAGTACTAAAACTCGCATCGAGTCTCTAATTAATTCAAGTCCAATAATGGTTTTCATGAAAGGAACGAAGCTCATGCCTCAATGCGGGTTTTCTAATAATGTTGTTCAGATTTTGAATGCTCTTGGAATGAGTTTTGAGACTTTTGATGTGCTATCGGATGTGGAAATTCGTCAAGGGATTAAGGATTACTCAAATTGGCCAACTATTCCTCAGGTTTATCTGAAAGGAGAGTTCTTAGGTGGATCTGACATCCTTATTGAGATGTATAACTCAGGAGAACTACTTGAAAAGCTTGAAATTGCTTTGGCGTCATAAGTTAAAAATTGTTTACGCTTTTTAAACTTGTTTCTTGAAAAATAGGTTGCTTATCTCACCATCAGGTCCGATGAAGCTTGAAGGATCGAGTATCCATCTCTCAATAAGCAGTTCCAATTTCTCTTGTTCTTTTCGTTCTAACTGCCCACAATTTCTCAACGCATGCAAATAACCATCGGCATATAGCCTTAGTTCTGAAGGGTTGTGATAGTTGCTTGTTAGCGCCTGACATGCATCACAAAGGGATTGAAAATGCCTTATAGCATGTGGATGGTCAAGAGTTGTCATGGATTGAGAGCAAGACAGTCTCTTTCAACAGCTTGCCATGGCATTGCTTTAGCTTAAGGGGACTGTGTTATGGCATGTGACCTCTATTCCTTCAGATTTGCTTTCAAATGAGCAAGATTCCTCTGCTTCATTGGGGATGCTTGCTTCACAGTCCACAACACAAAACCCCTCCAAGGTTCTTGTTGTTGAGCCTCATCCCACCCTTCGTACTGTCCTTGCGCAGCGATTAAGGCAAGATGGGCATCTGACTGCTGCTGTTGCATCTGGGATAGAGGCTGTAGATCTTTGTAGGGATCAAACACCAGATCTATTGGTATGCGCAGAGGTCTTGGACCAAAGTTCAGCTATAAGACTTGCTCAGCAATTAGGTTGTTTATTAATTGTTCTCACGGCCCGATCAGGAGTTGAACCTTTGGTAGGGCTTTTGGATGATGGGGCTGATGACGTCCTTCGCAAACCATTTGGACTTGAAGAGTTGGCTGCTCGTTGCAGAACACTTTTAAAAAGAGGTCGGATAGGTTTGCAGGAGCGAGTTACTGTTGGCCCCTTAGAAGTTCATTTATTACTGAGACAAGTAACTTTGCGTGAAAAGCCTGTCGAATTAAGCCCACGAGAGTTTGCGCTCTTATGTGCGTTATTGATGCCTCCAGGAATGGTTCGTAGTCGTCAGGAACTTTTAAGGATGGCATGGCCTCCATTTAGTGGGGGACCTCGATCTGTAGATACACAGGTGCTTACTCTTCGTAGAAAATTAGAACAAGCTGGACTAGGAGAAGGCGGCGGAATTACAACTGTTAGACAACAAGGTTATCGTTTTAGCTTAGATATTCTGGCTTAATTTTCTAATCAATATCAGTTTGATATTGGTTTCATTTTAAGATTAACCATTCATATGTGAATAAGAAAAAGATTATATTTCTTAGGGAAAAACCTTATTCATAGAAAGAAAGTTGCATATTTTTTTAATCTCAAAAATTATTTGCTTTATATGGAAATGTTTTTATTTTATATTTCTCCTTTAACTAGGTAGAGACCAAGAGTTAATTCCTAATTGTGCTCCAATTTTATGAGCACAAGCATATCCACTGAAGGCAACTGCATTTAAACCTTGACCAGGGAAGCATGAGTCACCTACACAAAATAAATCTTTGATATTTGTAGTATTGAAAGGCATTGGTAGTAGACCAGGTAATCGCATTGACGGTATCGGACCATAGCTACCTTGATGACGCCCAAGGAAACGACGATGACTTCTAGGGGTGCCAATTTCTTTATGAGTAATTGAGTTACTTATCCCTGGAAAAATTCTTTCTAATTTTGCGATTAACTGATTTGCACATAAATTCTTTTTTTCATTATAAGCTGATGGACTTAAACCTTCCCATTCTTTCATAGACGATGGTGTAAATGTGTGTACAATATGATTTCCTTCAGGAGCTAATGAATTATCTAATAACGTAGGAATTGAAACAAATGCTACTCCTTGTTCAGCTTCCATATCTCCCCAGTCTTCTAAAACTAAATGATGACAGTGTGTGTTCTTAGGGATTAAAGAATCTTTCACACCAAGGTGTAGGGAGAGAAAAGAAGATGATGGGATATAACGCTTTCTCCATGTGTGTTCAGATTTTGGAGTTTGCTTTAAATCTATTAAAGGTTTTTTGCATCCTTCTCCTCCAAATGTGTCCCATCGAGTGGCATTTGAAATTATTTTTAATGCATTAATCGTTTCTCCATTTGCAAGTTCAACGCCTACAGCTCTTTCACCTTCTAAGAGTATCTTTGTGACCCTAGATTTGTACCTTATCTCTCCACTATTATTCCTTAAGCCCTCTACAAGTTTTTCTGCAATTACCCCTACTCCTCCTTTCGGATAATTGATCCCCCCAGAATGACGATCAGAAAAAACCATACCAGCATTTATCATTGGAGTTTGATCTGCTGGCATTACAGACCAGCAAAAACATTCAATATCAATAAATTTCAATAACTTAGGGTCTTTAATAAAGCGTCTTGCGATACTTCCTACATTTACTGGTAACCATCTTGCCAACCCTAAACAAGAGATTGGAGACTTTAAGAAGACTTTCATTAAATATAGAGGATCCTCAATTGATAGCAATGGCATAGAATCTAGACAATTAAAGACTTGCCAGCAAACATCATAAAAACGTTTAATCCCATAAGCTTCATGAGGGAAAATGCAGATTAAATCTGATATGAATTCTTGGTAATTTCGATTCACTGCTATTTCTAAATTCTCAGGTAGGTGATAAGCAAGTTGAACTGGATCAGGCAAAGTTTCAACCTTTTCTCCTACATCAGCTAGTGCACGTGTAAGTAAATTTGTATAACCCTTTTTACCAAAACCAAAAATCATTGAAGCTCCAACATCAAATGTATATCCACTCCTTCGAAAAGAACCACCACTGCCTCCAGGGATCGTATAACGCTCTAAAACAAGGACTTTTGCTCCCTTAGCGGCTAATTGGGTTGCGGTAACTAAACCACCTAGTCCTGATCCAATTACGATTGCATCCCAGTGGTTTTTATTTTTGAGAGTTTGATCCATATCTTTTAATTAACTTCTGTAGATAAAATGTTCACAAGTAATCTTAAATGTTCAAGAGTAATCTTAGAAATCGAGTCAGAAATTATTTGTTATTTGTTTTGATGTGTTGTTAAGGGTGGTTTTTTAATTGCAGACACGAGATCATTAAGGGAACGGTCCCTATATGCACCATATCGTTGCCGCTTGTTCTTTATTTTTTCAGGAAGCTCAGGTAAGAGACCAAAATTTGCAGGCATTGGTTGAAAATGATTTCTACTTTTCACACTCTTATTGTTGTTAGCGGTACTGGTGACAAAATTGGCTAGTGCTCCAATCATTGTCGTAGGAGGAAGGCTTATTGGATTGCGATTCATTGCTAATAAAGCAGCATTTGTGCCAGCAAGCCATCCTCCTGCCACTGCTGCGGCATATCCTTCTGTACCTGTGATTTGACCAGCTGCCAAAAGATTAGACCTCTTCCTAAATTGTAGAGTTGGAGACAAGAGTTTTGGTGACTCCAGGAAGGTGTTTCTATGCATGACTCCAAATCGAACAAATTCTGCATCTTCCAAACCTGGAATCATTTGAAAAACTCGCTTTTGTTCCCCCCATTTCAAATTAGTTTGAAAGCCAACCAAGTTCCATAGGCGGCCTGCTTTGTCTTCTTGACGCAACTGGACTACAGCATATGGCCGCTTCTCTCTACGTAAATCTTTATTTTGCAAGTCGCCCCATCTCTCATCCCAAAGGCCTATAGGTTTAAGGGGGCCGTAGCGCATTGTTTCTTCACCTCGACGAGCCAACTCTTCGATTGGTAGGCATCCTTCAAAGTAAATAGCCTGTTCTTTTTCAAAACTTTTTAATTCTGCTATCTCCGCTTTAAGCAAGGCTTCTCGAAAAGAAAAATATTGCTCTTTATCTAGAGGACAATTAATGTAGTCAGCATCTCCTTTGTCGTAGCGGCTAGCACGAAAAGATATTGATAAGTTTATGCTTTCCCCTGTAATGATTGGGCTAGCAGCATCAAAAAAGTGGCATTCTTCAAGGCCTGTAAATTGTCTTATCTCTTCTGCTAGATCATCACTTGTAAGGGGACCAGTAGCAATGATAGTCACATTTTCTTCATTCGGTAATTCTTTAAGCTCACATCTTTCAATAGTAATTAAAGGATGAGATTGAAGGATTTCTGTTAAACTTTTACTGAATTGACTTCTGTCAACAGCAAGAGCCCCGCCTGCTGGAACTGCATACTGATCAGCGGTAGCAATAACTAAAGATTTCAATTCTCTGAGCTCAGCTTGTAATAAGCCTGCTGCTCGATCACTGTTTAATGCCCCAAAACTATTACTGCAGACAAGCTCGGCAAAATCACTGGTGTGATGAGCAGGTGTTGAGGAAACTGGACGCATTTCTACCAGCTTGACTTTGATGCCGGCTTTAGCGACTTGCCAGGCTGCTTCTGTCCCAGCCAAACCTGCTCCAATAATTAAAACGCTTTTCGAAGAGGGCAAAGCATTAATCACTTTGAATAGATCTTAATTTGATTTTGAACAGGACGAAAAGTATTGATTTAAGGACTGTTTGATGTTTGAAAAGGCATTAACGATTTAATTAAGGTAGGCAGCATGATAATTTCCATGCGGTACATCAATAAGGGTCGCTAGCTCAGCGGTAGAGCATCCGGCTTTTAACCGGCTGGTCCTGAGTTCGAATCTCAGGCGACCCATTCAGGACAAATCTCTTTCTCGGCAAAACATTTTTTGCTTTTTTCAACTCTCCACTCATGCTGAGGATCATGTGGTAGCAAGGTTTGTGGTTGATAAAAAAAAATTGCTGCTTTCTTTCTAAAGCTATGATTTATTTGGAGAGCACTTGAGATTTGAGGTTTTTAAAATCTATAAGCTTGTTTCTCTATTCTTTTGAGATGGGGGGGGGGGAGCAAAGGTGCGTATCGACCTGATTTGTATTTTTGTCTTAAAACTACTTGCACTTTTAAGTGAACGTCTTAGTAAAGTGGAACTCATTTAATAGATTTTTTTAATGCTTTTTGGATTCTCGAAGAAGCAGCTTGTTGGCTGGGGTCTTTTAGCTACTGGAGCCAAAGTTGCCTTTGGTCTTTGGCTCTTCGATCTTTTAGGATGGAGCCTGCCATGGAGTGGACTTACTTTAAATTAAAATTCACTATATAATTTTATTTAAAGTATACTATTCTAGCCACCTGTTGATTAGTCATTGGCGTTATTTCTTTCCTTTGGCTAAAGTTAATATCATTAAATACTATTTATAGTATGATGCGCTACAGATGGTATTATGTTCCTAGCGTCCTATGAAATGTACTATAATTTAATTTAGTAATTACGATGATATTCTAGTGATATTTTTCTTTCTTAGATTTTTATATTTGCATTAAATTCATGATAGCAGTTGCTTTTTTACCATTAATCTTTTTTCTATCTCCACAAAGCATGAAAGCTGGTTTGGATAAATATACGTTCTTAGATAAAATTGGAGATTGGACTGTTGAGCGTAAATATGACTCAGAAGACAATGATATTTTATGCCGTGCTTCGATTCTTAAATATGGTAGTTGGTTTGGAGCACGCATTAGACTTAATCAAGATGATTTATTGGTAATTCCTAAAAGTCTTAAGAGCAAAAATAAGATTAGCAAATTAGATTTAGAGAAAGTAAAAAAAACTCTTGAGATTTGCCGATCTGGACTATTTTATCTTCCTGATTGAAATTTAATTTATTATTTTAGTGTCTATTGGATCTCATGATCTAAACTTTCAAGTTATTAATAGCCAATTTAAAATTTGATCTATAGTTTCGAAAAACTATTGCCATCAAGGAATCTTGAAGCATGTTATTTGATTGCTTATAATGGAGAATAATATAATTTATATCATTTTATTTTTTTTGTGGCATGTTAAATTTCTTTTGGAAATAGTTTTTACTACATATGCTAAAATTTACTATTAGCGATTAGAACTGTATACATTCTCTTCGCAGAGAAAGATAAGGGACCATTATTCCTCTTTTAATAGTGCACTCAATAAGTCTCCTAAAATCTTTAAGGACGCTAATATCTAGGTGTTAATTAACTTTGGTGACATCAAAAAAGAAGGAAGGAACTATGGGAATGGACAAAAAATCTGGCGCAATCACAAAGGCCAAGAACAATTGGTTGTGGCGTTGGGCCGAACCTGAAAGCACTCCCACAGTTTTGCCAAAGTCAAGAACTGAAAGATTGGCACTTCAGGCAAAACTTGCCAATGTTGATGCTGAACGGGCAATGAGTCGTGCATATCAAATTGAATTAACAAGGACTAAGGCAGTTGGCGAGGCAATGTTTAAGTCTGGGAAGGCTCTTCGTTATAGCTTGGCTAGTACAGCACGACAAATTCTTTTAAGAACTGAGGCTGCAAGGCGTGAATTTGAGCCAGGCTACCGAAATAAATAACCCTATAAATGTGTATTCCTTGACACTGTCTTTTTATACTGATTTGGTTGCTTTTTCATGAATAAAGAACTAAATTCTCATTATCTAATGCATAATAAAGTTGGATTTAGCAACAACTCTGATATGGGCTTCAGTTCCATTTGTAATTACAACAGTTTATTTTGGAACTAGAAATGGATATTATGACAGTGATAAGTACGATGGTGACGGCTGTGCACATGATGTTCAAAGATAAAAAATGCTTTAAGAAAACTCTTCTAAATATATTTATATATAATCTTTCATAAATAAGCTTAACTAATTAAGTTTTACTATTAAGTCTAGTTCTTATTGTTTAATTCTCTATACCTGGTAAAGTTAAATTGACCTAATTAGAATCAAATACTTGATTAAGTGGCCTCCTAATAAAGCTTGGACTTGTACATCCAAAAGGAATGGATTTCGACATTTTGTTGCCATTAACTATGGCGGCGAAGGAATTAAGAGATGGGTTCTAATGGTATCAGTTTTAGATGGCAAGGTCAGGTTTATTGTCGATTGGATTGAGCTTATTGATGTATCAAAGTGGCAAAGTGGTTGGATGCAATTATCCAGAGAGGAGGCAAATTCACCAATGAATGCTGTTAGCTCAGAGGAAATTCACAAGAACCAAACTTGTCTTCATCCTTCAATTGATTCAGGATTACTCGCTCCCTTACGCGAATCTTTTGTAAGGCCTTGGCTATATGACTAGATTCCTCACTTTAATATCAGGGTAGAACCTTCAAGGTATATATACCTTGCACTCGCCTAGTATTTATCTATTTTTTGGGAACTTTATTGCTAATTTTTTAGATTCAGCTTTTTATTTAATTGCCATTGTTTGAGGATATGTATTTAGAGTTCATAACCTGATTTGAGAATGTTGTATTTACTCTTCCCATAGGAAGAAACTACGTTATTAATAGATAAATCCCATAAGAATTAATGACTGAAAGTGCGTGGCTCTCAGGGAAGAAAGCGAGTGAAAAACTTGGCGTTAGTGAGGGAACCCTCGATCTATGGAGGGAAGTTGGCTACCTTAAGCCAGGCACGCATTGGAGAAGCTCCCAGAATTCACAAGTAAACCCTTGGACTCCTGAAGTCATTTATCATTTGAGATGGTGCAAGGAAGAAATAGCTTATTGGCGAGCACAGGATGCTCCTATTAACAATATTGCCGCATGAAAATTTAGGATAGGTGTTATGTTTACTTCATCATAAGATTAACTAATTATTAACTAAGCAACAAAACTTTCATTCTTGCATTCCCCAATAGAGTGCTTGAGTACTGGATAAAGTCTAACCATCTGGCTATATTCCTCTGATTTTCGATAGGAATTCGCTTGATTCCTGTAAAAAGTCTCATTGGCCATTTCAAGACTTGTGTCTGAGGATACTTCTAATGGATTGCTCATGAAGTTTTCCGGAACTTCCCCTCTCCTAGTTATGAATTGAATCAAGTAACCAATATTTTATAATCTTTGAAGATTTGGTTTTCACGCCTTGAAAACAAGGTAAATCTTTAAACTTACTATAAAAACTAATGTTGTCTAGATTATATTTCAGTTGAGTTTTGAGATCAAGATTAAGTTATCAAATTACTGGTAATTATTTTTAATTTAGCCAAAGGGCAGGTCGGGCAAGTCAGGGGAGAATCTTTTTAAATAGGAAAAGAGGAACAGAGCTGCTACCAGATTGCCCAGCATGGCGACTGCAAATCGGACTCTGAGGTCTTTAACCAGAGGATTGGAAAGTACTGCTTCCCAAAACTGCAAGATTGGTCCACCAGACATTTTAATTTGTATGCATTGATTCAATGAAGTTAGTCCATTGAGTTCTTCCTGGTCTAGGGCTCAATTTATTGACATGACAAAAAATAAAAAAAAGGTTTTGTAAAGCTTTTGAATCTAGTTTGATTGGCGCTAAACGGGCAAAAACTTGCGCCTAAGTCGTTAAAGCTAAGTGGACAGCTGTAAGGATAAGTCTTGCCAGAGAAATGTGGCCTTGGCATGGTGGCAGATTTATAGAAAGGCCATGGCAGAGATGATGCCAAGTTTGTTTAATGGAGCTTTCTTTGCCTTTGCGCAAATTAAACCACATTCCCCCGAAGTTTTTAGAGTGGTTTGCCTGAGATGAATTGATGAACAGAAGGGATTGTTCTGTAAAGCGCATAAGCGAGAAGCAGCATCAAATTGCCTCCTATCACTAAACCTCCTGTAATCATGTTTTGTTTATTAGAGGTGTAATCCCACTTGGGCTCCCTCTCTGAACCTTGTTCGTTTGACACTTGTAAGCTGTAAGGAGGTTTTATTATAAAATCATTTCACGTCAACTCTTACTTTGCTTGATAGGTGTTGAGGTTATTCGTTAAGCTGAATAAACATTCCATCTTTCACTGTGACAAGTCTCTTTAGGCCTTAACTTCCTATAAATGATCCATCATCCTTTCCTGACATTAATAATTAAAGCTATAAAATAAATACAGGGCTCAAATCAGTTCTACTTATTGGTGTGGCCATCTTTGAAGAAGGATTCTTCAGAATCTATTTGCTTTTAACCATTTTTTGCGATAAGTAGTTTTTTGGTAAAAGGATTTTTGCAAAGAATCTGATGCTTGTCGCACGCATTTTAAATTAGTACCCATTGATAAGCCTTTATTCCTTATCGAGTCTTTTCTGCATATACTAACTTTCAAAAATTGAGGCTTATACCTTCAAAATCATTAAATGAGTCCCATCACATAAACAATACACGCCTTCCCTGGGGGCCTATTGGGTTTAGTACGCTATATATAGGAGTTGCTAGAACGCATCTTTTTTGTCTCAATAAGAGGTACGGAGAATAAATTGTTGCTATGGAAATGCAGGAAGGAGGCTCACAGGAAATGAATTTTTCTAATTTTCAGGAATCTAGTGACAAGAATTTGAAATTACACTTAGGTCTTGCTGAATTAATTTTCCAAGCAGTAATTTTAATACTATTGATATAAGTACAACTTTTCTTTAGCCCCAGGGAATATATGTATTTCGAAGATAAGCATTTATACAATTTGCGAACGGAAAATATTTCTAAAAAATAGAAAGACATTTATATTCGAATCTTGAAGTAATTTATCTAATGCTTGAGATCGATGACCAGCTCACTAAAAAGTAATATTATTTCTTAGGCCATTGCTTTTAAAACCATAGTGATGGACTTGTTCTCCAAGTGATAAATGATTTTTCTTATATAAATGCGATGCCAGCTTTCAGGTTGGCAATAGCTCTTTTTTGTTTATTAGCTTTGTTGTTGAGTTTTGGAAGACGTCTTGAATTTGCTGTGAGATTAGAAAGGTTGGGAATTCCGATAGCTCTTATTGCTGGAGTATTAGCTCTTTTTATAGGACCTTTTGGTCAATTTCCCTTGTTGCCGGAACGAGTTACTGAGATTTGGGTCCAATTGCCTTCCCCTTTGTTGACATTAGTTTTTGCCTCTTTAATGATTGGTCGGCCTATTCCAAATGGCAAGGGTTTGTGGAAACCGGTTACTTCTCAAGCTTTAGTTGGTCTTTTGCT
>CACENO010000012.1 GCA_902560875.1 uncultured Prochlorococcus sp.
AATACGAAGAGAAACTATAGCTGCAGAAGACATTCTTCACGATCTAGGAGCTTTCTCAATCATTGCAAGTGATTCACAAGCAATGGGACGTGTCGGTGAAGTTATTACACGAACTTTTCAAACTGCTCATAAGATGAAATTACAAAGGGGTTCACTTCCTGAAGATCCCCATCGAAATGATAATTCAAGAATAAAGCGTTATATAGCGAAAGTTACTATTAACCCAGCAATTGCTCATGGAATTAGTAATTATGTAGGCTCTATTGAAACAGGGAAGTTTGCAGATTTGGTTTTATGGAAGCCTGGCTTCTTCGGAGTAAAACCAGAATTAGTTATTAAGAATGGGTCGATTATTTGGGCGCAAATGGGTGACCCTAACGCTTCTATCCCTACCCCACAACCAGTTCATGGAAGAGCTATGTTTGCATCTTTTGGAAATTCAGTTTCATCCAGTTGCCTTACTTTTATGAGTAAAGATGCTATGGAAGATTCTGTACCAGAAAAGCTTGAACTTAATAGGATTTGTGTTCCTGTTAAGGATACAAGAGAAATTTCTAAGAAAAATATGTTATGCAACAAAGCTTTGCCCTCTATAGATGTTAATCCACAAACATATGAAGTGTTTGCCGATGGAGAATTACTTACTTGCGAACCAGCTACAGTTTTGCCTATGGCTCAAAGATATTTTTTACTTTGATTTGTAGAAATTCTAATTACATAAGATTAATCCCTATATAAATAATATTAATTCCAATTCCGGAGTTTTTAATTTGTATAAAATCCACGCAATTTAAATTTTCTTTTTATTTGCTTCCTAAGAAAGATTCAATATTCTAGTGCTTCTTGCTTTGTCTATTAGTTCTAGATAGTGATTCGATGAATATTCTCGGGGCTCAAAAGAAAATTGGAAATTTTTTGAAACTGATTGTCTACAGGCATAGGATTGTGCTAAAAATAAGTAGGTATCCTTTCCTGTTATTGGTTGTGGCTCAAGAAAAATATCCAGCAAGTTGTCCATGGGATTTTGGACCTGAGCAGAAACTTTCGAACAATAGTGAATGGACACTTGTAAATGGCAAAGACTTTGTCAAATTCTCTAAGAATGAGCGCGATAAAAATTGGTTCAACCTTATACACAATGATGAGATTTGTGAAAGGGTTTTACTTTTTCAAGCTCGACTAACCTATCAGAAGCTTTTAGATAAGGGTTATAAACTTATTGGCTAAAGAAGGTATAAGTATTTTCATAGAATTAGATTGAGTACTGATTCTTTTAAATAAGTTAGAGAATCTAAGGCCAATTGGATTATTTATTAATTTCGTCACTTGCAACAATTTCTATAAATTTCCAAACGGCCCTATGTTTCCAATGAATGGAATCATTGCCTCCTCTTTTGGCAATTTGTTCTATATATCCTTTCCCAAAACTATTTTCTACAACAAGTTCTATTTCTTCGTCATGCTTGTCATAAAAGACCTCAAGGTCTTTTATTTGCAAATGTAGATTTGCTATTCCAGTTAGACAACCACCTTCGGCTATACCTTTTAATGTATTAGCATCATATACTTTAAGAATTTCTTCTCTTGCTTGATTTTTTCCCAGGTTTAAATAATTAACCTGTCTAGCGGCTATTAATTCATTGCTAAATAAATCTAAGCGACAGATAGTTTTACCTTCTTCACTTTTGTAACCATATCCAGCTTGAATGCAGAGGGCATCTCCATCATTATTGAATTTGCTTTTGTTTGATTCAATATAGGAAAGGAGTTTATCCCCCTTAAGGGATTCATTTGTATTATTCAAATTATTATTTTGACTCCCCTTACTGCTATTTGCACTTGTATTGTTGTTATTGGGTTGATTTTTCATTTTACTCAGATGATTCCATTCTTTTCAGAAGTGGGAATTTAAAGAATAATAACATCTAAACATATAATAATAGAATAGAGCCATGATAGGAATTAATTTAGAAAATTCTTAAATTAATTTATTTTTAGGTTTTGGACTCAATAAAGTAAATCAAGTAGATATATATTTGAAAAATTAGAGAATAGTACTTATAATTTATTTGTTGTTATGCCAGTATGCTTTTTGAAGTTTATTGACCATACTCCATTGCTTATAGACTTTAGTCCTTTGATTAGCTGATAAGTATCTCCTGATTGAATCCAATTTTGCTTGAGTATAGGCAGTTGTTCTGTCATGGCTATTAAGGGGAGCTCTGTTAGTAATATGCTATTTTCTTTATTTGCTCTGTGTATTGTGAAACTCTCAGTTTTGTCGAATAATCTCAATAAAAGCTCTAATGAAATTGTTTGAAACTTATCATCTAGAATAGATTTCTCTTTAAAACTCTGCTTAACAGTCTTTCCTCCTAAGGGCATAGCTCTTTCTTCATTTTTTTTTACTAAGGCGAGAGCAATTAGATAGGGAGAATCACTCATAATTGTTTTGAATTTAAATAGATCATACTCTAAATGGATTTATTAATCAAATAGAAAATATAAATATATAAAGCCTTAATAGATAATATAAAAGATATATTATAGAGGTTTTAAATTGATGGCGTTTGAGAGAAATATTGCTATGTGTTTTGCCCCATCTTTTGTTAAATGCGCTGCATCATAGAAATCTTGCTTGCGCATATAATTGTCAGGTAAATTTAATACTTTATACCCTGATTTGAGCATGGCATTAGAGTATATATTGTCATAGATACTAGTTATCTCCCTTGATTCTTGTAAGCTAAGTGTATCGCCATTGAAAGAATGGAATAGTTGCCTGTAATCATACTTTGATGCAATTTTCTTTAGGCCATATGAATTGGGCTGCATAAAGATTATGATGTCTTTTTTGGGATAGTCTTTCTTATTTAAGAGGGTGTTTAGTTCTATAATAAGTTGCTTTATATATTTTCTATAAGACTCTTTATTTTCTTTACTCTCCCAATCAACTTGAAATGGCTTTTCTTTATTCATAGAAGCTGCTCCATGACAACATCCTTTTGCAAGAGATTTTTCATATGAGCTCAATCTACTTTTTCTCGCATTTCTCAATGAGTTTATATATATTGCCTTTTTCGTTTCTTTTGAGAGTGTATAAATTCCAGGAATAATATACTTTATATATTCTTTTGTTGAGATCTTTTTTAAAGACTCCACTTTTATTTTGCTTCTGCCAAATTCCCATAGACTATTCACATTATTTGAAATAATTATTTTCTTAGGAACCTTATTTGATTGCATTAGTAAATAACCTATAGTTTCAATACAACCTTTTAGATTTTTTGCACTCTTTGCCGCATTAACTGTACTAATTGAATTTAACCTTCCAAATACATCTGCCATTCTATAGTTTTCATAAACGTGGCTATTCTCTGTTGTTGAACCTCCACAAAATAAAATGTATGGTCCTGATGTTTTAACTGCTTTAGATAATGAACTTGGCTCTATTGTCCCGTATTTATCTGTTCTAAAAATAATTTCCTTAGACTTATTTAGTATGCTTGGCTTCCAATCATATAGGGTACTTTGAGTCTCAATCGTTGTTATATTAGCCTTGTGTAGACCATATATATGTGGATTATTTAAATTTGGATCTTTAATGAAGTTTGCAATATATGCTTTGCTCCCAATATTATTATAAAAACGTAATTGCGAGTATATTTCTAACGATATGATAGGAAACAATATATATGTAAATATTAAAATAGAAATTTTACTTAATTTCATTTGCTTTGCTAGTATTAAATATATAAACTAGGTTAATTTGCCGATCATCCATAACTAGCCTGATAAACCAAAATGAAACAAATCAAAGTAAGAACTCTCATGGTCGATAAGTCTTTCAGGTTAACACAACCTTAATTTTTCAATTTTAATCTATTTAGCTTCCATTAGTATGAGTCATTCTCACCCTCGCACATTTAAGTATTTAAATAATATATGTAAGAAAAATAATGTAATACTTTCCTCACTTGAGGTTGAGGATTCTTTTTATGATTTAAGCGTTCAAATCCACCTGCAATACACAGATTTTGGTAGAGTTCTTTTACATATTCTTATACCAATCGATCTAAATGATAAAGGCAATAATGTTATTAGATTAGCAAACTGCTTTAAGTTTTGGTTACCTTATAGCCTAGAAATTTTATCTATAAAACAAGAAGCCTTTTCCCTTTCATTGAATGCAAGTGATTGGGGTAATGAAAAATTTCTCTCAATGGTTGGTACCAATCCTAATAATATTATTCCTGATGAGTATGCAATGTTTGAAGGCCAACTAATTCTAGATAAGATTAGTTGGAATGATTTGACATCATTTGAATTTGATTGGGCACAGCGTAAAAATCTAATGTTTTGGAGGGGAAGTACAACAGGAAAACCTATTACATCATCTAATACGCTAAGACAACTTTTAAGAGTTGATACTTGCCTAAAATATAATTCTTACAAGTGTTTTGATATTAAGATTTCTAGAATTGTTCAGAACAAAATACCAAAACAAATAATAAGACAATTCTTACAAAGTAACCACATTCTTTCATCAAGAGTGAGAGAGTCAAAATTTAGTGAATATAAATATTATCCTGATTTGCCTGGAAATAATGAAACATGTGGTTCCTGGGGAACAATCAAAAAGCATTTAAGGGGTAACTTGGTCTTCAAACCTAACTATTCTAGTCAACTTTTTTATGAAAGATTTATGCAACCATGGCAACATTTTATACCTGTTAAAACAGATTTCTCTGATTTGCATTATCAGTTTTCTTGGGCTGAACAAAATTCTCTTGAAGCGTCAAAAATAGCTTGGAATGGATATAATATAGCTAATAAGTATTTAAGGAATATAAAGGATCACTTTATAGAAACTTCACTAAAATCTTTTTTATAGACAGGAAAACTTGAAATTTATAAGTATTCTAATTGATTATATCTATATTATCAGGATTGATTTCCGCATAGACTTTTCCTGTTTTCCAGTAATCATTATAATTATTAGCGCCTTTGACTCCAAGATTTTTAAGATCACCACCCGCTGATGGTTTTAACAAGGCAAATTTTCTATTGTTTTCTAACCTAAAACTAGCCTTTATTATTCTTTTAAAGTAGGGAAAGTTTTTATTAGTAAAAGGTACCATTGGTCTTTCTAAATAACCAAAACTTATATTTTTACCACGATTTTCTTTGGCAATTGCTTCTCCAAATAAAGCTGGCCCTGTCGGACAAAGTGGTGTTCGACCGTACCACTTCTCTCTACAATTCCTGATTATCATATCTATTGCTGTTGATAATATATTGTTTCTTGGCTTTGACCATATTATTCCTCCAGCTACAGCCCAAGATGTTTGAGAATGCCTTTGCTCGTCCCTAAAACAGACCATATCTATACTTGGATCAACTTCGTATTTGTATAGGCATTTAATTGCTATATCAAAATACCAACCTCCTTTCTTATATAACAGACAAAATCTCCCTAAGTCTGATTTATATGAAAAAGGTCTAAGAGAACGAAACGCCCATAATACTTCATTGTCATAGTTTTTTCTAATGAAATTTTCTAATTTTCTTAAGTCATATACTTCATAATTGTATTCGGGATATTTTACCTTTATTGTTTTACTTGCTTGTTGAATATATCTAGGAAGCTCTTCTGATTTATCAGAAAGAAAGATTTGTGAAATTTCTTTAGTCATTTATTTCTAAAGAATATTTTGAAGGATAAGTTGCAAGTCATTAAAACAATTACCTAGCTATTATACAAGATAACTGTCTTAAGAATTCTATTAAGCTTAAAAATCTTTTCTTAGATTTAGATTCCTTTTGCTAAATAATCATTTTGTCCTTATTTATATCAATAATGTATGTAGGGATCAATATCTTTTTACGGAATATATTATGTTTTATTTTTCCTTCTATTTCTTTTTTACTGTATTAGGTAAAATTTGTTATTATTGTATGGCACCTAATAATTTAGATGAATATCGCTAAGACATTAGATTTAAGGCTAAAGCTTGGTAATCTATGCCTAGCCGCAATTTTATCTCTGGTTCCAACTACTATGACAATAGGGTTTCTTGGAATCCATGGCATGCTTCTTTGTAGAGAGTTGGAAAATTCTGTTACAGACAAGAAAAGTTTAGAATCATTTAAATTAAATTGTAAAACGTCTAATTACAAGACCAGTTTAAATTATCTCATATGGGTTTGGTTATTTGTAATGATTCCTACCTGGCGATGGTTTTATATAGGTCATTATAGAAGGGTAGTAAAGAGTTCATCTGACGAGAAATAGAGATATATTCCCATTCCTCAAATTTAATATTAACGAAATTTAATCATATCTAGAATGTTCTTTCTCTTATACTCTTCCTTATTAGTATTAACAACCTTCTCTAGTAAGAACTCTACTTCTTTTCCCATAGTATCTGGAACAGTGATCTTACATCCTTTATCTTTATCTAAATCACAACCTTTTTTTGATTTTTTAGATTTCCAGGTGCAAGGAACTTCTTTTTCACTCTGATTTTTTATCTCCCAACCTTCATCAATATATTTTTTAATGCTATCTCTATCACACCTTATTTTTATAGTTTTTTCTTGTGTTAATGATGTTTCTATATCGCCATTCTCACTTGGGATTATAATTTCCTCTGCCTTCTCAATTAGAGAACAGCTACTCATTAGGCAGCCAATGCTTATCATTAAGCCTATTTCAAATTTCTTATTTTTCATAGAGTAAACTTGATTTTGTATATATTTTAGTTAGTAAGCGTCAACAACGCATACTTGTTCAATAGACTTAATAGTATTAAAAAAATGATTTTATGTATAGCAATATTGACTAAATGCTATGTCTTCAAATCATTTGGCGCATGTTCTCGATAAATTTCTTTTCTTCAAGCAAGTTTAGTTAACTTGTCTATAATGATTTAAATATCATTTTTACTGATCTTGCTCTCTAGTTTATGAAGTTCCTTTGCCAGACTCTCTGAATTGTTCTTTATTCCAAATCTTGAGCATGTGTTTTCTAGAATATATTGAATCTAAATTTCAATTAGTATTTAAATATATTTTCACAAATTCAATCCAAATTGTTTCGATTTTATTTCTTATTATTTTTATTTTGAGTCCTTTGCCAGTGAGAGCCGACTCTGAATCTTCTCAATACGCTTATTCGATGCTCGAATGGAGAGATAAAAGTTTAAAGGCTGAATCCTTCTTGCTACAAGGAGATCAAGAATTGAAAAAAGGCCTGAGGTATAAAGGGTGTCTCAATTACAAGAAAGCTAATCAATTTGCTCAGGATGCCTATAAAGCTCTAATAATTGCCCAACAATATAATGATGAAGATAAGGAATTAATAGCTATCAAGAATAATCTTGACCATTTAAGTGAACTGGCAAGATGCAGTACTGCTAACTCTTTATTCCAACAATGAAAACCCAAATGATTTCTAAAACTAGAGGATATAGGAAAGTCGGAATTCCATTATTTATTCTGTTATTCGGCTTTAGTTTCTTTATTTCACCATACCTTGCTCTATTTAGATTTAAAATGGCATTAGATAATAGTGATCATGTAACTTTAAATAGTATGATCGCTTTTTCGTCTCTTAGAACAAGTTTGAAGAAACAAATTAAGGCTCCTTTAGCGAGAAAATTCAAACAGCGAATAGGTTCTAATCTCTTTTCCGATTTAGGTATCCTCATGGCAGAACCAATAGTGAATAGTATTGTTGATTCAACTACTACTCCTAGAGGTATCAAGCTACTTTTAAACAATGGCATTTTAAGTAATTCAAATACCTCTAATAATCATATTAAACCTAATATTTCTAAACTAGATGATTTTGATAAAGATAAAGAGCAGGAAAATAAAATAAGTCTTTTTTATACCAACTTGAATAGGTTTGTTTTGTCAAGTGATACAAACAACACCAATCAACCGGTAAAAGCATATTGGCAGCGATCAAATTTGTTTGATTGGAAGCTTATTTCTGTAGAAATCCCAGTTGAGATACTTGATCAATATTAGTCTTTCTATCGTTATTTGGTTTATTTATTTTTTAGATTTCCTAGCTGATTTTGGCTCTATTACCTTTAGTAGATCTTCCATACTTGTCATTATTCTTCTTATTTCTTTTGGGTCTGGAAGTGTTAATTCTTCTGTGACGGCTAGGTGGATTTCTCTGAGTTCAGAACGAAGTTGTTTTAGATGCGCTTTGACCTCTATTTTTTTTTCCTTTGCAGTTGCCATCTAGGTTTCTTTAGGATAATCCTAATTTTAATACCTAATCATTGTTTTTATTGTGTAATGTTGAGCTTATCAATGAAGCTACATAATCTCCTTGGAGCCAGTTCTAATTTTGGTTGGTAAATAAGACTATTTGGTTGCAAATCTATTGTGATTTCAGCTTTTGCTTCTAATCCAAATTGGCTCCATAAGTCCTCCACCTAGGTCATCATCATCTTCGTCATCTATGAGAAATGAAATCCCTACGAGTAGAGCTGAAATCGGTAAAAACAAAAATAATGCTGCTAGCTGGTCAATATCAATGAAAGGTTGCAACACATCCCAAATGGACCAGGTGGACCAGATGGCAACAAATAAAGCTATGAATTTGACTAGGCTTGACTTCCTCATGCCGTCAATACATTTGAGAATCTTAATTATTTTTGCATATTCTTGGCCGATACGAGTTCGGTTCTCCCCTTTTGGTTACATCATCAGTTCATTGAGCTGAATAAACCCCTATGGACCACCAAAGTGATTGCAAATCATGTGACAGAGCGACTTGGAGGATGTTGGTTTTGATACTCAATAAACCAAACCCGATAGCAGAGCAACCGATCATTGCAGCTCTTCCATTGACCAGCTCTGCGGCTTTCATGTTTTTGGCGATCATGGCTATAAATACCTATGTACCTTGTATAGCAGCGTGAGGGTAAATACCTAGTCCTCTATGGACGGATTTAGCTCCGGAGCCCTGCTCTCACTTCAAATGAGGAGGATGGTGCTAGATATTGAGGCATCTCTCAGGGATTTTAATTAGAACTACTTCCTGATACACAGGTCCAACGATTATCAAATTGCCATACTGGCTTGTAGATATCTTTGGTGATTTTTTCGCCTGCCTCCTTGCATTGGTTCATTGATTCCATAGGGATAGCAAAGACTGAAGGACTTGTTATCCCACTTACTTCTGGCCTCCCTCCTGGGCCTTGTCGATAACTTCCTATGACCAGCCAGTAACCTGCATTTGCCGCTAGAGGGACAGAGAAGCCTCCAGCGATTAGGAAAAAAATTTGTGCAAGAAGAAATCTCCGCATTGATCTTTTGGAATTCAAATTATCAGTTTTGAATTGAGATGCTTTTCTAACAGACAAACCGTTCTTCCTCAACAGCTCTAAGCTTTTATGAAGAAATTTCCTCTTCAGTGAACCAGACTTGAGATTTGCTCTCTTGAGGATTTTTACTACTCATTGCAAATACTTTTGATCACATTTTTAATTTGTCCTCTCTTATTCAATTTATCTTTTAAACTCCTAAAGTACTTTGCTCATTTGAATGTTGGGAAGTCCTGATTTATTTGCTGTTTCTTTTGGAGAACTTGATATTTCTCCTATCACAATAGGTATACTTATTGGCCTATCTCTTTTTACTTTCCTTGCTGTAGGAGTTAGTTCTGCAAACTTAATTGGGTCTTTGATTAAAAAGGATAATGAAAATTAACTGCTTATTATTAGCTTATGCTTTCATATATAAAAACAATTTAATTCCTTTACCTGTATAATGTTCTCTAAATTACAGATGATAGGTCCATTTACTTATCCTCGCATGATCAATTTGCTTTTATGAAGTTAACTATTTTCTAAATTTTAAAAAAATGCAAATTAAACTTAAGCCAAATTCTACCAGCATAGGATTATTAATTTTGGCTTTGACTCAATTCCCGTTTGCAATTAATGAAACACTAAAGCTAAGTTGTATTGTTACCACTTGGTCGGATTATGGGGTTTTTTGGAATTGGAAGGATATACCTTTAGACTCAAGAATTAGATATTGCAATGGAGGCTTAATGTCACCAAGAGAACGTTAACTTAAAAGTTTTGATAACCTTATCTTGTTTTGTAAATCTATAAAAGATTTATTTCCTCTCAAAAATATTGATAGAAATAGCTTAGAATTTTATTCTTATTAAATCGTTTGTAGCTTTGCAAAATTATTTTGACCTGATTGTTATAGGAGCTGGATCAGGTGGATTAGCAGCTGCCAAGAGAGCGGCTAGTTATGGTGCAAGAGTAGCAGTTATAGAAGGAGACCGAGTAGGTGGCACTTGTGTAATAAGGGGGTGCATACCCAAGAAGTTATTGGTCTATGGGTCTCAATATAAAGACTATATAGAAAATTCCTTAGGTTATGGAGTCTATCTTGAGAACGCTCGAATTGATTCTGGATTGCTTTTGGAAAATGTAAGAAAACAAGTTGATCGATTAAATCTTTTACATGTTGGTTTACTTCAGAAGGCAGGCGTTGAACTTTTTTCTGGATGGGCTAGTTTTATCGATGCAAATTCTATTTTGATTACTCAAAAAGAGAAGGAGCCTAAAAAGATTTTTGGCAACAAAATTCTTATTTCAGTAGGAGGAGAAGCTAAACGACTTCCTATTTCTGGTTCGGAATTAGCATGGGTCAGTGATGATGTCTTTTTACAAACAGAATTGCCAGAGTCTATAGTTGTTGTTGGGGCAGGTTTTATTGCTTGTGAAATGTCATGTATATTTCATGGCCTTGGTATTAAAGTGACTCAATTGGTAAGAGCAACTAATTTATTAAATGGCTTTGATAAAGAGATTTCGAAGGTACTTGAAGATAATATGAAAGAAAGAGGGATAAAATTATTATTTAGTAAAACACTATCAGAAATTAAAGGGCAACCTGGATATCTTTCATTAGTTACTAATCAGTCTGATTTTATAAGTTGCGGAGCTGTGCTTTTTGCAATAGGTAGGATTCCTCGTACAACGAGTTTAAATTTAGATGCTGTAGGAGTTAAATATCAAAATAATAGAATCATTGTTAATCATCTTCAGATGACTAATCTACAAAATGTCTTTGCAATTGGTGACGTTTCTAATAATTTTAATCTTACTCCAGTGGCTATAGACGAAGGTCGTAAATTCTCAGATAGAGTTTTTGGAGGCATTGATGTAAATGTTGATTATCAATTTATCCCCAAAGCGGTATTTACTACTCCAGAAATTGCGACTGTAGGTCTTAGTGAAGAGGAAGCTAAAGAACAGTATGGGAAAGAGAATATAAGAGTATATCGCTCTTCTTTTAGGTCTATGTCTCAATCTTTAGCTAAGAACAAATATCCTTGTTTGATGAAGCTTATCACTAATAAGAACTCAGAGAAAATTATTGGTTGCAACATGGTAGGTGAGCATGCATCTGAAATAATTCAAATGGCTGCCATTTCTTTATCTATGGGTGCAAAAAAATCAGATTTTGATAAAACAATGGCTTTACACCCAACTGTAGCAGAGGAATTTGTAACGATGCCTAATAATTAGTTTAATTATTATGTAATAAACCATAATTAATTTTTTGACCGAACTTTCGTCCAATATTTTAGAGTTGGATATATTATTGATATTATTGTTAAAGGAAGTACTATACATAAGACAATTAATCTGAATTTATATTGCCAAGAGGGTAATGTTATTGGTAATGCTTGATCTGTTAAGTAAAGAATATATAGTAGAATAAGTAGTCCTCCCTCTCTTCTGCTTATTTCCCCATTGCTCCAGAAGATTGGCATACAAGCTAAGGTTGTTAAAATCATTAATGGCATATCTCTTTGGATTAGAATACTTTCGACATTAAGACCTAGTTTTCCTGCAAAGATTGCAGAACTACTTAACACAAGCAGTTGATTTAATAGACTGCTGCCAACAACATTCCCAATCGCTAAGTCAGTTCTTCCTTTAATTGCTGCCACGAGTGAAGTTATCAATTCAGGCATCGATGTGCCTGCCGAAACTATTGTTAAGCCTATAATTGCTTCACTAACTCCTAGTAATTCTGCTGAAGTACTTGCCCCACTTACTAATAGATTTGATCCAAAACCAAGTAGTAAAATACCTATTAAAAGATATAAAATTGCTTTAATAATTCCATTAGATGCAAATTCTAAACTTATTTCAGGCTCTGCATTTTTACTTTCTTTAGGTTCCTCTCGAACTGTTCGAATTTCCCAGATTGTATTTATCGCTAATGCTACTAGTAAGGCTAAACCTGATTGCCAAGTAACTCTCCCTGTAGAGGCCATACCCCATACAGCAGTTGATACGGCAAGTAAAAGTGGTACATCTCTTTTTACTAATCTACTTTCAACTTTTAAAGGTAGTACCAGAGCACTAGCTCCAAGGACGACTAAGACATTAAAAATATTGCTCCCAACTACATTGCTTACAGCAAGAGCATCTGATCCTTTTAAGACTGAACTTACGCTTACAAAAAGTTCTGGAGCACTCGTGCCTAGTGAGACAACTGTTAATCCAATTACAAGTTGAGGGATTCCTAGAATTATTGCCAATGTCACTGAACCTTGAACAAAAAGTTCACCACCAGCAAATAACAGGCCGATTCCAATCAGCATCTCTATCGCTGATAATAAAAAGTTCGGCATGGTCTTAAAGGACTTGGTAAAGTTTGCTTGTTTTATTTATGGGCTTTGAAGAGGTTTGATTTGAAGCACCAAGAACAAAAACTTACAATAATGCAACCTGATGACTTGCATTTACATCTCAGAGACGGAGATATTCTTAAAGCTGTAGTTGCTTCAACTGCTCGGGTATTTCGCCGTGCGGTTGTTATGCCTAATCTTAAGCCACCAATTACTAGTGTTAAACAAGCTATTAAATATAGAGAAAGAATTTTATCAGCCATTCCTGATCGAATAAATTTCACTCCTTTAATGATGCTTTATTTAACAGATCATTTGTCTAAGGAAGTGATTGAAACTGGTTATAAAGAAGGGGTATTCTTTGGTGCAAAATTATATCCAGCTAATTCTACGACTAATTCTTCGGATGGTGTAACTGATATAAGAAAGATTGACTCTCTTCTGGAAACTATGCAATCTATTGGCATGCCATTGCTAATACATGGAGAAGTAACTGATTTAGATGTTGATGTTTTCGATAGAGAAGCATACTTTATAGAAAGAACCCTTATTCCTCTTTTATCTCGTTACCCATCACTTAAAGTTGTATTAGAGCATATTACAACTAAAGAAGCTGTTGAATTTGTAGAAAATAATAAAGGTAAATTAGGAGCAACTATTACGCCTCATCATCTTCATATTAATCGCAATTCTATGTTTGATGGAGGGATAAGAAGTGACTTTTATTGTCTACCCATAGCGAAGAGAGAGAAGCATAGAATTGCTCTTAGAAAGGCTGCTACAAGTGGTGAACCCTGTTTCTTTCTTGGTACTGACTCGGCTCCACATTTGCGAAACTTTAAAGAAAATTCTTGTGGGTGTGCTGGGATTTTTAATGCTGCTTTTGCTCTTGAAAGTTACCTAGAGGTCTTTGATCAGGAAAATGCTTTGGATAAGTTTGAATCCTTTTCCAGTATCTTTGGCGCAAAATTTTATGGTTTACCCTTAAACTCTGAAAGAATAACCATTGTTAAAAGTCCGCAATTGATACCAAATTTTTTAGAAGTAAAACAAAACGATAAAATTATAGAAAGAATTGTCCATTTTCATGCAGGTAAAATACTTGAATGGTCTGTAGTTTCAAGTTATAGCATCGTACAGTCTAAGCTATGACGATGAAATTAGTGCAGATATATAAAGCGAGACTTGTTTGTTTTTCCTTGCTAGAGAATAACCCTATAATTCAAGTAATTGGTTTTATAGGTGGGAGCAGGGGGACTTGAACCCCCACAGCCTTTTACGGCCTACGGATTTTAAGTCCGCTGCGTCTACCAATTCCGCCATGCTCCCTTGAGGGGTCGAACCAACCTCTAAATTACATCCTAGATTTCCATCAGTGCTTTTATCCATAATGTCTAACACTTTCTTAGGTGCCTTAACTGCTAACAACTCTTTACCAGTACTGGCTATATATGCAGTGCTTGGTTTCATTTATCTGATTCTTGTACCACTTTTCCTCTTTTTCTGGATGAATAGTAGATGGCACATCATGGGTAAGTTTGAAAGATTAGGAATATATGGATGCGTATTTTTGTTTTTTCCAGGCTTGATTCTGTTTTCTCCTTTTCTCAATCTTCGACTAACAGGTCAGGGAGAGGTCTGAGGTTTTGACTAGAGCTAATGTGCTTTTGCTTGGTTTAGGCCTCCTACTTCTTGGAGGTATTGGATATGGTGGATTTCGTTTAATTGGTTTTGAAGGTTTCTCAGCAGGTATTGCCTCACAAGCTATTTTGGTTCTGCTAGTAGTTGTTTGGACAGGATCTTATTTGTTCAGAGTTTTAAACGGTAAAATGACTTTCAATGAACAGAGAAAGCGATACCGAGAGGCATATGAAAAAATAACCAAAGCTGATCTTCAAGCAAGGTTTGAATCTATGTCAGAGGAAGAGCAGGCTCGTTTACTTCAAGAACTAGCAAAGGAGGATGAATCTTTTGACAATTCTCCGGACCGGTAAGTTCTTTTTATATTGATTATTTTGATGTTTAACTAGAACTATTAAGGATCATTTTATGGAAACCAATAGCATGCCAAGAAGATCTTTGATTCAAAACAGATTTAAGCAAATACAAGACGAGGGAAGAATCGCATTAATGCCTTTTTTAATGGCAGGTGATCCAGATTTGAAAACTACTTCTGAAATCCTTATTAAGTTGCAGGATGAGGGCGCAGATTTAATTGAATTAGGCGTTCCTTACAGTGATCCACTTGCTGATGGCCCTGTCATTCAAGAAGCAGCATCTCGCGCTCTTAAAGTAGGTACGACTCCACTCAATGTTCTTGCAATGTTATCTACATTGCAAGATAAATTGTCAATTCCAATTATACTTTTTACTTATAGCAATCCATTACTCAATTATGGTATGGAGAGGTTTTGCGATGAAGCGGCTTTGGCTGGCGTTAGTGGATTGGTTGTTCCTGACCTCCCTTTAGAAGAAGCAGAGAAGCTTTCTCCAATAGCACAACTTAGAGGCATTGATTTAGTTCTTCTAGTTGCGCCAACAACCTCAAAAGAAAGGATGAAAAGAATTTCTTCACAAAGTAGGGGCTTTACTTATTTAGTTAGTGTTACTGGTGTCACTGGAGAAAGGTCTGTTTTAGAAGATCGCGTTAAATTCTTGGTAAATGATCTTAAAGATTCCTGCTCTGGACCTATTGCGGTTGGATTTGGTATCTCCGATCCTGAGCATGTTCGAAAAGTAAGGGATTGGGGGGCTGATGGGGCAATTGTCGGAAGTGCGTTAGTTAAGCGTATTTTTGAAGCCAAACCAGGATTAGCAGTTGAAGAAGCCGGAAAATTTTGTAGAAAACTACGAGCCGCTGTTAGTTAAAAAACTTCTAGAGGAGGTGTTAGATATTGCTTCTCAATTAAAAGCCCTGAATGCTTTCAGAGCTTTTAATTATTGGTTGATTCTACCGTGAATTTATTAATCTTGGTTTCTTCTCCAATACTCTATTTAATCGTCTCCTTCTTGTTCACCTGCAGGGGTAAGCTTTATTTGCTTGCGTCCTAATTTAATTTCAAATTCATCTCCTGTTTTTAGATCTAGTAGTGCTGTGTATGCCTTGCCAATCAATAGATTGCCATTACCCTGTACGGTTGCTACATAACTAAGCTTTCTTCCACCTTTACCAATACCTCCACTCCCAGTATCGCCCAAGTTTACACCTTTAGCTTCTAGAAGAGCTTCATAAAAGGAAGTAAAGTTTAACCGTTCGCCACCATCGTTCTTTGTGGATACATATCCACAAGCACGAACAAGATCAGATTTGCTGACATCACCAAGTTCTTTGACTTTGCTGAGCAGGTCGCTACCAGTGAGCATGATCTGTAATAAATGAATCTACTTAAATAACATAGCAATTTATCAAGCTTTTGTGCAATGATTAGGAATCAATCTTTCAATATTAATTGTTTCTTTCTTATGGACCTATTTGTTCTTTGGGGTAGATACTGTGAAAATGCACTTGAAAAACGTGCTCCTTTTCGTAAAGAACACCTCGATAGGCTTGCATCTTTAAAAGAAGATGGGATATTGATTACCTTGGGACCAACTAAATGTTCTAGATATGTATTTGGAGTTTTTAAAGCCGATAGTCTTGAGGGTGTTCAGGCACTACTTCAAAAAGACGTTTATTGGAAAGAGGGCATATGGACTTCATTAGATGTTTATCCTTGGATCCAAGCTTTCTGAGCTTGCTCCCATATCCAATTTGCAACCAGTTCATCACCACCTTTACCAAGAACTTCTTCATAACCACTCATTATTCCAACCCCATCGCGTGCCACTCTTGCAATGGCTGCTGGATTATCTAATTCATTTCGTTTTAGATCCTTAATCCTTAGAGTTTTGCTTCTTCTGATTATATTTCCACCGTTTACATGGCAGCCAGAACAATTCATCTCAAATAGAGCCTCCCCAGACTCTTCTGTCAAGGAGTAAGAGTGTAATGGTAATACTAAAATAATTAACAAGATCAATAAGGGCAGTACTATTAGCCTCCCTATTACCTCAATGATTCTTTGTAGAGTGCTCATTATGATTTATAAGGAATGCGGCTTTTTTAGAAGAATATTCATATTTGATATTACTTTAGACTCTTGGAAAATCTATTCTAAAGGATAGTCCATGTAATGCTTTGTTTTAATTCCAATTTAAAAGCATTTCTTCGGGTTGGCTAAAGTAAAGTACAATTATTCTCAGCTACTGTTCTTGTCAAATAATGCTAATAAAAAGTAACCTAAACTCCATTTAATCTTATAATTATTGAAACGCCAATATTTTAACTAAACTTGCAAAAATAGGTCTTTAAGTAACGCATCTAAAAATCTTAATCTGATCACTATCATGACAAACTATGGAGCATAATATGTCTTTGTATGTTGGATATTTCTAAAGGTTATATTTTATATTCTATTCCCAGAATTAGTACCTTTTGGAAAAGATCTCTAAAATTTAGTGTATTAGTCCACTCAGAGTGCCGTTTCTCTAACTCTTCTAGAGCCATGATATTTAGAAATTCGAGCTTGCAAATTTATTTTTCTTATTCCTTTTCTGAACAAGAGCAGGTTGGTTTCGTTTTCGACCAGTTCTAAGCTGGGTCCCATCGATAGAGGTCTGGAGGTAAGTGAATCAATACATCTAGTATATGTGTAATTTTAGAATGGCTTTTTTGTCAGTAAAAATCCTTTCCACCTGTAAGCAGAGGGATTTAGTCCATTTATAGAAATTTCCAGTTACTATCTTATTCCATTTTGAATTATGTAATAGTTATCAGGTTACGAATTCGATTTTCAAAAGTGTGATTCTTTGTTTTTTTGTGCAATGTTTTTTTTTTCAGCTTTTTAGCTAAAGCTGAATGTCTTTCTCGTGTATTTCAAGAACCTTGAAAAAGGTTTTGATCTTGTTTGAATGAAAGATGAATAAACCTAAAGAGTAAATAAGGTGTAGTTATTCTTGTTGAAATTTCTCTAACTATCACAATCCTCACGAATCTCTTCTAAAAGAAGATCTAGTTGTCCAAAAGGATCAAAATTATTTTCTTTGAGGGACAATTCATTCTCTTGAATCGTTTTATCACCTCTGTTCCAGATTTCTTCAATCTCGCATAGCAGTGTCGCTATCCCAGGAATTCCATTTCTTGAGTGCTCCTTTTTTAGAATTAAAAGTAAAGAGGGCATGCGGCTAGATTCAGATTGAAGACTTCTTTTAAGGTCAGCCTGTGTTTTCCCTTGAGACTTCAGCCAATCTTTCAATAGGACTGCTAATTCTTCTTCCAATTCATCAGACCATTGAATCATTGTCTTTAAAGCGGTAGCCAAAGATCTAGTTTGCGACGTGCTTTATCTCTAATCTTTGGCGTGATGTGATTCTGCCAAAGACTGATTACAGCAGTAAGCGCAACAAGGTCGTCGCTAAATCCTGCTACAGGTATTAGATCAGGGACTAAATCCATTGGCATTATTAAATATGCAAGGGCAGCAATCATTGTTACCCTTGCTTGTGGAGGTATTGAGCTATCTAAAACCATTTCAAATGCTTCAAGCGCAGGTTGAGCAAGTGTTCGCCCTGCCCTGACTAAGACTTTCCTTAAAAGGCTCTCGTCAATAACAGAGCTATCTAGTACCTCTGCCTCATAAGTGTATTCGCTTGAACTTTGTTTGTTATTCATGGCCTAGGAATAATCTCTATATTCCATCTCCTCATATTGTTACTTAATTTAGGAATTTTAATAGGATTACGTTAGACAACTTATCTACCTTTACTTTATTTTCGTAAATATTTTTTCAGATGTTGCTTTCTATTAGCCCACTTTGAACACTGGCTTTGCGCAATTTCCGAAGGGCCCTCTGAACTACCTGCCGGCAATACTCTCTGCTGCAATTCATATGTCTGGCAACTTCTGCCAAAGTTCGCCATTCGTTAGATCCATCTAAACCAAACCTAAGACTAATTATTGTTCTTTCTTTTGGAGTTAGGTTTGCTTTATCTAGCAATGTCCATGCTGAGGCACTCCTTTCTGCAATTTCAGCTAACTCCATAGGTGGAATTTCTTCACTTGCAAGAATATCTACCAATTCAGAAGGGTCTGATTTTGACTTCACTAGCCCTTGCAGACTTACTGTGATGCTTCTCATTTCACAAGCCAACAGCTCGTCAATTTCTTGTAGAGGTAAATTCATCTTTTTTGAAAGTTGTTCACATGATGGATTTACTCCGTTGTCTTGCATTAGACGTGATTTAGCTGCTCTAAGTTTTGTTAACTTCTCATTTACATTTACAGGTATACGTATTGTTCGACTTTGAGTAGAGAGTGCTCGGTTTAGTCCTTGTCGAATCCACCAATATGCGTAGGTTGAAAACCTATGTCCTCGTTTTGGATCATATTTCTCTACTGCTCTAGTAAGACCAATCGTTCCTTCCTGTATTAAATCAAGAAGTTCTAAGCCTTTTCCTTGATAACGTTTCGCTAGATTCACAACAAGTCTTAAGTTTGCTGTGATCATTTGGCTTTTGGCCTTCTCTCCTATTCGTATTGTTTTTTTCTCTTCTTCTGAGTAATCGCAATCAGGCCCTTCACCACCAGCAAAATGACAGCGTTCAGTAATGGCTACCATTGCTTGAACCTTTCTTCCCATTGTTAATTCTTGTTCTGGCGTTAGTAGCTGATGTCGCCCTATCTCGCCAAGAAAGGCACTAAGTGAACTCACCATTTTCACCTCCTCTGCTTATTTAACCTAGAGCGAAAGTATTTGTATTCTTATTGTGTAATGAAGAGTTAGGAATTCAACTTTTATACATTATTCAACCAAGGCTCTCTTCTTGACCACTTTCAAGCCAGGTCCAGCTATATACCGGAATAGTTCCCTTTGCGAGAAGGGCCCATGTTTCGCTACTGTCTTGACTGCTTTTATAAAAAAATGCTTCTGGGATCAACTTTTGCCCCACAGATTGTTAAAAGTGCCGGTGTCGCCTCGATCCATTACATAAGCTTCATGGTTTGTTTTGCGGCTTTGGCTCTTGAAAGAAAATTAATTAAGGTATCTCCAAATAGAGAAGAAGCTATAACGATGGTTGTGATTGATATTATTTACGGAGTGGCTGGAATAGCGCTTTTAGTAAGTGGAATATTAAGAGTCCTTTATTATGGCCAAGGGAGTGAATTTTATACTGATAACCCTCTATTTTGGTGGAAAGTAGGCGTCTTTATTTTTGTTGGTTCTTTATCTCTTTATCCAACTATCACGTATATTCTCTGGTCAGTTCCAATTACAAAAGGCGAATTACCTGAAGTTGGATCAACCCTTGTGGCCCGTCTTAAATTGGCGCTTAATATAGAGTTAGTTGGATTTGCATTAATACCAATATTTGCATCATTAATGTCTAGAGGTGTTGGTCTTTCATAATTCTCTATCTACTTCTCATCATTATATTATGACACTTTTATAATTAAAATTAATCTCGTCGAGCGGCACCTCTTCTGCTGGCTAATATTTCTAGAACTTCTCTCCATTTGACTCCATGAAATGCGAGTGCAACTTGCATATGGAAAATAAGATCTGCAGCTTCACTAGCAATATCTATTGAATTATTGTCTTTGCATGCCATTACGAATTCAGTACTTTCTTCTCCTATCTTTTTCAGTATTTGGTTGTCACCACCTTCGAGTAGCTTGTTCGTATAACTACCTTTTAGTGGGTTTTGATATCGCCCTTCAATTACTTTATAAAGGTCACTACAAGCATCTGAGGAGGGCTGAGTCTTATCAGTATCTTGATTGCTTGTTTTGTTAGGTTTTTCGAAGAAACAACTTCTGGAACCTGTATGACAAGCAATTGAATCTTTTTGTTCTATAGATAGGAGTAATACATCTGCATCACAGTCGTATCTAAGATCTTTAAGCATCTGTATATGCCCGCTTGTTTCACCTTTATGCCAAAGCTCATTTCTGGATCTACTCCAATAGTGCACTTCATTAGTTTCAATTGTTTTCTTGATTGATTCACGGCTCATCCATGCCATCATCAAAACGGTTCCATCAAGCCAGTCTTGAGCAATAGCGGGGATAAGCCCTTTTTCATTAAAACAAAGCTTTTCTATGAAGCTTGAGCTGATTGGCTGCATGTTCATACTCTTTCTATCAGGATTACATTCTGACTCTTTTGGTTTCCTTAACGCTGTTTTAGATGTCTATTCCAAGCATTCCAAGTATTGGTTTTACCTGCAGCAAGCATTATCTTGATTTCCCTTGTTGCCACAGGCAATGGAAACATTTGGGGCATTGTAGGTTTGTTCATGGTTACAGCAGAAGTTTTACCTTTTGGTTCGCAGCAAGAAAATTAGATTCTTATGGATTTGTTGTAGATTTTTCAAGTCTTAAGCCATTAGAAGAAAAATTAAAAAGTCAGTTTGATCATACTTTTCTTGCTAATTCTGATGATCCTCTTCTTTTGTCTTGGCAAAAACTACACAAAGAGGGTGCTTTAGATCTTCGTGTAATGGATAACGTTGGAATGGAGTCTAGTGCTGAACTTGTTTGGAATTGGGCCAATTCATTTTTAAAGGAAAAGTACAACGGTCGAGCTTGTTGTTGGACTACCGAGGCTCGTGAGAATTATTCCAATGCAGCTCGCTATCAAATGGTCCCTGAATGGTATTGAGTATAATAGATTTTGATTAATTTGATTGTATTAATGTATTTGCAATCTTTCTGTTTGATCTGTCTATAGCTAATCAATAAAACCTACTTCTGTAGATGTTCTAATGCATATCTACTGGATAATCTCAGGTGAAAAATTTGTCGATCTGTTCCCATATTTTTTCTATAATTCGAACAATATATAATTCTTTCCTATATTTGAATGAATTTTGTAAATCTTGTACACTATTTGAATTAGTCTAGACGTGAATTTACCTAAATACTAAATTGTTTGATTGAAAATCAACTGTAATAGTTTGGCCATTATGGTACTTGCCACGTAATAATTCTTTTGCAATTGGAGTTTCTATTTCTTTTTGAATAAATCTTTTAAGGGGTCTGGCTCCATATGAGTGATCATAAGAAGATTTGACAATCCATGATTTAGCAGGCTCGGTTACATTTAATTTTAGATTCTTTGATTCTATTCGCTTACTCAGATGATTAATCTGTAAACTTACTATTTCTTTTAATTCATTTTCTTTTAAGCTATGAAATATAATTGATTCATCTATCCTGTTTAGAAATTCAGGTTTGAAATGCTGTCTGAGAGAATTTTTTATTGTGAACTCTAATTGGTTTTTAGTTTGACCACTATTGTATGAATCTATAATAGATTGGCTTCCTATATTACTCGTTAAGATTATTAATGTATTAGTAAAGTTAATTGTCTTACCTTGGCCATCTGTTACGCGTCCCTCATCAAGTATCTGTAGCAATAGGTTTAGTACATCTTTGTGAGCTTTTTCTGCTTCGTCAAATAACAAAACAGAATATGGGTGCCTTCTTATAGCTTCTGTTAGTTGTCCACCTGATTCAAATCCAATGTAACCAGGTGGCGCACCTATTAATCGACTAACAGAATGTTTTTCCATATATTCAGACATGTCTATTCTGATAATTGCATCTTCATTATCAAAAAGTTGTGATGCTAATGCTTTTGAAAGTTCTGTTTTCCCAACTCCTGTAGGGCCTAAAAATATAAAACTTGCTATTGGTCTATGAGGGTCACTCATCCCTGCTCTAGATCTTTGAATTGCATCTGCGACTGCTCTAACAGCTTCGTGTTGTCCTATTACACGATTTTTCAAATTCTCTTCAAGGGATAATATCTTATCTATTTCTGATTGGACAAGTTTCGAAACTGGTATAGAAGTCCATTTTGATATTACTTCTGCTATATCTTCTTCCATAACTTCTTCTCTTAGGAGTGATTTCCCTTCAATTCTTTCAGTATGGATTATTGCATTATCTTTTTCAGCTAGGTTTTTCTGTAATTCTATTAATGTTCCATACTCAAGTTCCGCTGCCTTGTTTAAGTCATAGCTGCGCTTTGCCTTCTCTATCTGTAATTGAACTTTCTCAATCTCTTCTTTTATTGATTGGAGTTTATTAATTGAGTCTTTCTCTGATTGCCATTGATTATTTAGTGATTCTTGTTGTGTTGTTAAATCTAAAAGTTCCAATTCGATTTTGGATAGCCTTTCTTTACTAGCAGAATCTGATTCACGCTTTAAAGAAAGTTTTTCCATTTGCAGTTGCAGGATTTTTCTATCTATTTCATCTATTTCTTCTGGTTTTGAAGTAATCTCCATTTTTAACCTAGAAGCCGACTCATCTATTAGATCAATAGCTTTATCTGGTAGAAATCTATCAGTTATATAACGATTACTTAAAACAGCTGCAGCAACTAATGCTGTGTCTGAAATACGTACTCCATGATGCACTTCATAGCGCTCTTTTAGCCCTCGAAGAATTGAAATTGTATCTGTAACAGATGGTTGCTCTACAAGTACTTGCTGAAATCTTCTTTCTAAGGCGGCGTCTTTTTCTATATGTTGACGATGTTCATTGATCGTAGTTGCGCCAATACATCTTAATTCACCTCTGGCAAGCATAGGTTTTAGTAAGTTGCTTGCATCCATTGCGCCACCAGTTGCCCCGGCCCCCACGACGGTATGGATTTCATCTATAAATAGAATAATTTGCCCATCTGAATCAGTTATCTCTTTGAGAACAGCTTTCAGCCTTTCTTCAAATTCCCCTCTATATTTTGCTCCAGCAATAAGAGCTCCCATATCAAGAGCAATAAGCTGTCTTTCCTGTAGTGATGTTGGTACATCTCCATTAATAATCCGTTGGGCTAAGCCTTCTACTATTGCTGTTTTGCCTACTCCCGGCTCGCCAATTAGTACAGGATTATTTTTTGTTCGGCGACTAAGTATCTGAATTGTACGTCTAATCTCCTCATCTCTTCCTATTACAGGGTCTAGCTTCCCTTCACGTGCTTCATTTGTTAGGTCTCTGCCGTATCTGATGAGGGATTCGATGTTCATTTCTGGGTTTTTGGTCGTGACTGTGTGATTTCCTTTGAGCTTTGTGATTTCTAAAATAAGTTTATCTTTGTCTAGATTTTCTTCTCTTAGCAATTCATAGCAGGTCTTCTTTTCTTCATACAGACCAATTAATAGGTGCTCGACTGATATAAATTTATCACCAAAGGAATCCTTTATTACATCACTTTTTTCTAATACTAGAGTAAAATTTTTACCCAAATAAATATTGTCAGGAACAATGTTTAACGTAGCTAGCGTAACTAGCTTTTTAGATAATGATTCTTTTATTTTGGCTATTGATACTTTTGCTTTTTCTAATATCCTCACAACAAAATCTCTTTGTGAGAGTAAAGCAATAAATAAATGCTCTGGTTCTATTTGTGAATGTCTAAAATTCTTTGCAAGATTTTCCGACAATATAATTGCTTCCCAGGCTTTTTCTGTAAAACTTTCAGCCTTTGGTTGCATAAAGTCTTTTATTCTTTAGCAACTCTATTTAGGTTCTCAGAATATGTTTAGGAGGAAAACCGTTCTTATCTGTTCGGTCATTGATAGATTCAAGAATATAATTACTTTATTTTTAAACCGGTAATCTTAGTTTAAATATAGATTGACTTTAGGTTGTCTCTTTTGCCATTTGTTTGATTGCTTTACGGAAATATTCTCTGATTAATAGGAGAGATCTTACTAGTTTTAAACCATTCAAAAATCTTTGTTGCCTTATCATCTTCAGCAATATCTTCATCCCTTATCAAGAATCCATATCTTTTTGCTAATTGGATAATACTTTTTAAGTCCTTACATGTTTTTAGCTTTTTCTTTAATGCAGGACTCCTTTCAGCAGCTGTAATAAAATTATTAAAATCTTCTCGACTCATCTGATTAGTCTCTTGATATATTGGATATTTTGCTTTAAAAGTCTTTATTTAGCTTGTAATAAACTGATAATTTCATAAAAAAAAAAGGTTAAAGAGCAGATTGGCTCCTTAACCTTTGTATTAATTTTTTATTAGTAGATTGCCCTTTAGTAGGAGTTTTTTTAATTAATTGACTACTACAGTCCCTACCATTCCTGCTCCTCTGTGAGGCTCACAATAAAAATCGTAGGTTCCGGCAGAAGAGAAGGTTTTTTCCCATGCTTCGCCAGGAGCAAAAGCTAAATCTGGATGACTTAGCTCATCATGCCCTTCAAAGACTGCGTTGTGAGGGGCTAATTTATTGTTGATGAACTTAACAGTGTCACCTGCGCTGATATTGATAGAACTTGGTTCAAAGGCCAGCATTCCAGCATCTGTACCAAGCTTTACCTCTACAGTCTTAGCTTGCACGGAAGAAACTCCAAATGCAAGAACAAGTATCAAGGCAAAGCATGCTGTTGCCATTGATCTAAGCATTGAAGCCATGTGATAAATAATTTCTACCTTTATAATAACTCCTTTTAAGTGATTTATCGTCTTTTTAGCTCTGAATGAAGTAGAACGTCTTCAAGTGTTTTTGCTTTGCTCTTCCCTCCAAATCGTTCAGGAGTCGTTATGGGGTGATGAATAAAATGACGTTGTTTGATACTAAACCGGTCCCATGGGGTCAGTTTTATAGGCAAAATTCTTGCCAAAGCTAGAACTAGCCAATCTTTCAATGGAAATCTTGGTCTCTTTTTCATCCCACGCCATTTAAGAAGTATGTCCACAGCTTCATCTATGGAAATTGATGGTTGAGCTAAAACTAGTTTTCGAAGTGCTCCCTGGCCCGGTTCTCGATTTGGATGATGTGTTGTTGTTGATAGGTGGCCACAAATAAAAGCAATATCTGCCGCATGAATAAAATGAAATTTCGAATATCCTTTAATCCATCGAGCTAGCCATAGCCAATTAATTGCATCATTAAGTCCTGTAGTTAGATAACTAGAAGGAAAATCTCCACTCCCATCAACTTTTCCTCCAAAAACTAGAGTCGGGAAAACAGCTATAGTTTTTTCTGCATATGGATGCCTTTCTAGATCTTGTAGACATTTAGCCTTGGTTTGAATATATTCAGTTCCATCTGAGAAAGCTTCCTGAATTGGTTGGAGGTTTTTATTCAATATGCTTGCAGTAGAAAAGTAGATAATTTGCTCCAATCTTTCTGGATTTAATAGTCTTAAGATAGATTTAACAGATTCAATGTTTACTTCATAGGCTCTTTGGGGATCTCCCCATGCTGTTGCCGTATGTATTACTCGAGTTACTTTCTCTAATTCTTTAGCAAAAAGATGTGATTGACGTAGATCGCCAATTAATAGATTAATTCTTGGATTTTTTGCATCTATAGATTTTAATTTTGAAGGGTCTCTTAGCCAAAGCAATATTTCTGCTGATGAGTTTTCAAGTAACCATTTGGCAGTGTATTGTCCTACACAACCACTTGCTCCTGTAATCAGTATTCTTTGTTTCAAGAGGAAGTATTAATTAACTCGTTAACATTTTTTCCAGCCTCAAAAAATACTTTCGCATTCTCTTCTGGCGTCCCAGGAAGTATTCCATGCCCTAAATTAAGAATATGAGTACGTCCTTTAGCTTTTTGAACAGCATCAACAATTCTCTCTCGAATTGCTTTGGGTGTCCCAAAGAGAAGACCAGGATCAACGTTGCCTTGCACTCCTACTCCCTCAGGTAGGCGAGCACAACCTTCAGCCATGTCAACTGTCCAGTCAAGGGAAACAATGTCAACTCCTGTTTTGCCCATCCTTTCTAAGACACCAGCACTCCCAGATATGTAAAGGATCATTGGGGTGTTTGGATAGCTTTCTTTAACTAAGTCGACAACTTTTTGTTGGTAGGGTGCAGCAAATGTGTCGTAATCAATAGGACTAAGTTGGCCTGCCCATGAATCAAACATTTGAACTACTTGGGCCCCTGATTCAATTTGATACTTCAAATATTCTGCAATAGATTGTGCAAAATGATCCAGAAGTTGGTGTAATAGCTCTGGTTCTCTGAATGCCATAGCTTTTATAACGGCATAGTTTTTGCTGCTTTTGCCTTCTACTACATAAGCAGCCAAAGTCCAAGGCGCACCAACAAATCCCAGTACAGCGGCTTGATTTCCAACACTTTGACGCAATCTTGTAAGGACTTCTCCTACAAAAGGCATGCTTTCAACAGGGTTCAGTTTGCGCAGCTGTTTAATTTGATTGAGCTCTCTAATTGGATCTTGGATTATTGGTCCTTTGCTTTCAATAATGTCGAAATTAATTCCCATTCCAGGAAGAGGGGTGAGAATATCCGAAAAAAGTATTACTCCATCAGGCTTAAATGCTTCAAATGGCTGCATAGAGATCTCATATGACAGATCTGGGTTCTCAGAACGCTCTCTAAAACTTGGGTGTCTGTCTCTTAGCTCTCTATAGACCTTCATGTATCTACCAGCTTGTCGCATCATCCAAACCGGCGGACGCTCCACTGATTCACCACGCGCAGCACGTAGCAATAAAGGGAGGGAATCGCTCATCATTTTGGACTAAACTTACTTGAGCAGCCTCTCATATCACCTGACCTTTTATGCAAGCCTTATTTACATCAATTCAGCCTATTTTCTGTTTTTAGAATTTATGACGTAAAGTTGATACTTGTTTTAATGTGGTGCATGGGTGCATTTGCCTCTAAATGAAATGATTTTATATTTATATTTCAGGGTTTTTATTATGGTCAGGTTAATAGAAGTAGCTAATGGATTTATGGAATTAGAAAATAATTATTGAACATTATAGATTTATCAGAGTAGAATAAGACTCTAGTTAGCAACTTGATATAATTCAATGATATATTCTGTTATTGATAATTATACATGTTAATTAAATTGAGCAATTAGTTAACAGGTTGCTTGGCTATTTCTTCTTGAAATTTAAATACTAACAAGCTAAGAGGCGGTAGGTATAAATCCAAGCAGCAGTTGTATCCGTGAATATTATACTCTTCAGCAACTTTACCTCCCATATTTCCTTGATTAGAGCCTCCATAGCATGCACCATCGGTATTAAATATTTCCTTATAAAAACCTTTTTTAGGTACACCTATCTTATAGTTTGAATGACTTTGTGGTGTGAAGTTTGCAATAATTACCAACCAACTTCCAGTTTCCTTTTCTCTCCTCATAAAGCTTATAACAGAATGGCGGTTGTCAGTACAGTCTATCCACTGAAAACCATATTGATCGAAATCGTCTCTCCATAATGCAGGCTCTGATTTATAGAGTATGTTTAAATCATCTACTAATTTTTGAATACCAAGATGAGGTTTAAAGTTTAGCAAATCCCATTCCAAGTCACCCCATACATTCCATTCTTGCCTTTGTCCAAATTCCATCCCCATGAAAATTGTTTTTTTACCAGGATGTGTCCACATATATGCAAGTAATGCACGTGTATTTGCATACTTTTGCCAATCATCACCAGGCATCTTATGTAGAAGATTACTTTTGCCATGTACAACTTCATCATGGCTAAGTGCAAGCATGAAATTTTCCGTGTAGGTGTACCAAATAGAAAAAGTAATGTTGTTCTGATGGAATTGTCTAAACCATGGATCAAGCTCAAAATAATCAAGTATGTCGTGCATCCAGCCCATATTCCATTTTAAGTTAAATCCAAGACCACCAATATCAGTTGGCTGTGTCACCATTGGCCAAGTTGTTGACTCCTCTGCAATGGATAAAGCACCTGGAAAATGTTCAAATAGAACGTGATTTGCTTGTTGCAAGAAATGCACTGCTTCTGTATTTTCTCTCCCTCCATTTTCGTTAGGTATCCATTCACCATCTGGTCTCAAATAATCTCTATAAAGCATTGAAGCAACTGCATCAACTCGAATGCCATCTATATGAAATTGTTCAAACCAATAAACTAAATTTGCTACAAGAAAATTTCTTACTTCATTACGACTATAATTAAAAATTAGTGTGCCCCATTCTTTATGTTCTCCGATTTTAGGATCTGCATGTTCATATAAGTGACATCCATCAAAGAAGGCAAGTCCATGACTATCTTTAGGGAAGTGTCCAGGTACCCAATCTAGGATTATTCCGATACCTTCTTCGTGGCAACAGTCTACAAACTTTCGGAACTCATCAGGCGTACCATATCTACTGGTAGGAGCATACCAACCTGTAACTTGGTAGCCCCATGATCCATCAAAGGGATGTTCGGAGATAGGCATTAATTCTATATGTGTGAATCCTCTTTCTTTTACATAGGGAATCAATTTTTCTGTTAGTTCTGTATATGTTAGAAGTCTAGCTCCAGGCTTCATATCTGCGGCTGGTACTGGTTGCCTTTTTGAACCATTTGCCTCTATAAATGGATTTTCAATAGATTCATGCATCCAGCTTCCTAAATGCATTTCATATACTGAAATAGGTTTATTTAAGGCACTATTACTTTCTCTCTCTTTTATCCATTCTTTATCTTTCCATTCGTATCCATCTAGACTGCTTACTAAAGAGCTAGTTGATGGCCTCACTTCATGTTGAAATCCATAAGGATCCGCTTTTTGATAACAATGTCCTTCTTGTGTTCGGATTTCATACTTATAAAGAGAACCTTTCTTAATGCCTGGGATAAATAATTCCCAAATCCCTCCAAGTCTTTTTTGCATTGGGTGGTGTCTGCCATCCCATGCATTCAGCTCGCCAATAACTGAAACACTTAGGGCATTCGGTGCCCATAGGCAGAACATTACTCCTTCTATCCCTTCGTTTTGATGAAGATGAGCTCCCATCTTCTTCCAGATGTGATGGTGATTTCCTTCTGCAAACAAATGGCGGTCAATTTCTCCCATCCACTCTTCTCTAAAAGCCCAGGGATCACTTTGTTGATGAATTATTTCACCTCTTTCAACCTTGACTTGATAATTTTTGCCAGGATTTTCAGTCAGAAGAGCCTCATATATCCATGGATGGTTAGGGCATGTTGTGGCTATTAAAGATCCATTTACTATGAGGTCTACTTTGTCTGCCTTAGGCATCCACACACGAACGATCCAATTCTCTTTATGCGCTTGTGGGCCAAGGACTCCATAAGGGTTATCTTGCCTGCATTCTGCAAGCCTTTTCCCTTCTTCTGTGATCCAGTCAAATACGACACTGGTATTCATGAAAGAAGAGCGAGATAATCTCGGAGCTTAATCCGACATGTGTAAATGTTCTAGAGCTTTTGGGAAATAAGTGGTGAGATATGGAAATTTGAGTCAGATAATTTGAGATTTATGGTTATCACTTGGCAATGTATTCCCGATGAACCACATTGGATTCTCCGGTCACCAGGATTAATACCTATAGCTGGCCAGGCAGATCCAGCTATAGATATTCGTAAACGCGTATCTTTGGTTAAGTCAGCCAGGAGTGGCTGACAAAAAATTTGTCTTTTTAAAGGTTCTTTCGCATCTTTTCCTAAAACTCTTAGGAACCCTGTTGAAATTTGGGTTGCTTTGTTGTCCTGATTTGGATCAACTATGGAAATTGCAATACATAAGTCAAATCCCTCTTTGTCTGCGTTGGCAGTCACTGCGAGAATCGGAGTGCCTTCTAAGTGAATGTTATTAATTAGCTTTGGGCTAGTGAAAACCGCGATATCTGATCGCATGTCTAACTCACTTCGATCAACCTCTCCAGGATGAGGACTTAAATGACCCCCAATGGCAGGAACTGGTCTCCATGGATCATGGACAATGCTTATTAATCCTTTTCCATTCTTGTTGAGGTGCAAAGTCCCCTCTTTTGAGTCAATGCAGGCAGATCCATTGCTGGACAGACCCCAGTGATTTATGCAATTCTCTGCATCAATCTTTTCTTGCCATTCATGTTTAGTGAGATTCCATAATCTTTGTTTTGGTTTTAGGTCTTTTTTAGGGGGTACTTGTTGAAGATGAGTATTGAAAAAGTTCAGCAGAAGATTTTGAGACTCCTCCCACCAATGAAGATGGCTCGCTGGACCAATATGGAGTTCTGGAGATCCACCTGAATTAATTGATTTCTTGTAAAGATCAATGATCCCAGTCAAATGTGGATCCCACCATCCACCAATTAGAAGCATTGGCTTGCTCAGCCAAGTTTCAAGCGGCGTGTGGATCAACCATGTAGGGCTACTTTGATTTGAATTGGTCAACCAATTATTTGCCATTCCTTCTGGGTCGAATTCTGCAAGAAGTCTTGGACCTTCTCGTAGGTAACTTTTGTCCTCAAGGCTTTGTCGTAATTTTCCCCAAGCATTGAGGTCTTTATTTCTTTGAGCCCTCAATGCGGCTAATTGCAACCCCCACGCTAGGCCTAAATGCCACCAAAAAGCCCCTCCATGGCAACTCCAGTGTTCATTCTCTTTTAACCCTGTCATGGCTGGAGCTAAGCAATCTGGAGGAGGTGTATTTGGTTCTGCAACTAGTTGAGTAAAACCTTGATATGAGAATCCAAATGTACCTAAAAGACCATTACATTCTTGAAGGGATCTAACCCATCTATGGGTCTGTGTTGTATCAATGGCTTCTTGTTGAAAACCTTTGAAATTCCCACCCGAACCTCCTTGACCTCTGACATCCTGAATAATCACTAAATATCCATGACTTGCCCACCATGTTGGATGTAAATACGTCACTGTGGATGCTATTTCTCTGCCATATGGCTGCCTCATTAAAAGAGCCGGCCAAGGCCCTCCTTCCTTTGGCGTCCATAGTCTTGATGCGAGTTTTATTCCATCTTTAAGAGTAAGGAATTCATCCCTCCAAATTACTGGTTTCATATTGAGAGGTATTAATTAACCTCTGGGCAATAGAGCCCAATTACATAGATGGAGAGGATCTCTGCATCGGTTGTATTTAGATTTCTTTGTTTTGAAATTTGCTCTATAGCTTGTTCTGAGCTAGCTGATATCCCTTGAGAGTTAAGGTCTTTTAGTTGGTTGCATAAAGCAATAGCCTCTTGTGGATTTCTTTTGACGCTTTCCAATAGGTTTGATTGAGCTAATAATTGAGGGCATGATGCAATGAGCAAAATGATTGCTGTATATAAGTAGCGCATTTCCCCTTTTTTGAGGCTATTCCTATTATTTGGGTATTAATGGGATTTTGAGTTGCTTTATTGGGTCAGTTTTGTATTTGCCCTTTTAGCATTTTTTATCCAGGAAAGAGCTTTTGGTATATCTATGAGAGGGTTGCGCCCAGTATTCAGCAGTCTTTCTAGCCGTCCTATTTTATGAATTAACTCTTGTGGTGTAAGGGATGCCAAAGCTTTGATGGTTGGGATTCCAGAATGTATTAACAAAGCTGCTTCTGATTGAGACAGATCTATGTCACAAATAAAAGTTGACATGCTACGAAGAGATTTCAAGTTTCTTTGTGTTGCAAGACTTGTTTGAGCAAGTTCTACTAAATCACCATCACTTAGCTCTTTTAGTAAAAACCAGCTGTCAATTCCTTCTGAAATCAATTTTTTTTCTTCAAAGTTGAAATTCTTTGGGAGGTTTATCAGTGGTTTATTGATGACCATTTCTTAGGGTTTAGTATTTGTTAAAGGACCAGTTATTCTGTTCTTTTGTAGTGCTTTTCTTTTGGGTTCTCCTTTGAGGAGTTTCTTCAGTGATGAGATCATTTAGTGGTTGTTGAAGATCAAGATCAGGAAGAGTTTCTTCAGTGATGAGATCATTTAGTGGTTGTTGAAGATCAAGATCAATACCAGGAAATTGGTCTTCAATTCTAAGGTTATTTGGTTGGTTTTCTTTTAGGAGTTCTGGTGAAGTGATAGTTATGCCTTGATTTATATCTCTGATTACTTCACCTAAAATTACTGGTTGTGTTATCCCTTCACCTGCCGGTAGGAGTTCTCTAAGTCTTATGTGGACCATTGCCCCACTTCTTCCTCCACCTTTTAGGTTCCCTGCTATTTGTTCCAGTGTTGGCTTTATTGACTCTTCCGGAAAATCCTCTGTGGCTTGAGCAATAACAAGGTCGTAGTCGTTATCAAATACAACCGGGGCGTATCTTGCACCTTCTACAAGGAATGGTGGGTTATAACTTGACGTAAATGCCCAACTGCTAGCAGATAACAAAATACTGAATACAGTTGCACCAACAAGCCGATAGCGTATCCCCCAGTTAATTATGAATGAAATAAGGGTCAATAAAGCAAGGCCCAGGCCAAGCCAAGCGAACCATTTTGTTGACTCTTCTAAAAGTTGGACGAGGTTCATGTTATGGACTGGTAAAGATCAGATTCATTTCTTATAGTTTGTTTACTCCCTCGAAGGTTAATTAGCTGCAATGGGAGTGAGGATCAAGTCCTTAAAAGTTGTTCGTTGGGGTTTTGCTGGGACGCTTGCTCTCATTGGAGGCTATTTGGTTTGGGTTGGTAGTGATCGTTTCTTAGCAAGGGTTATTGATCGTTACCGACCTGAACTTGCAGAAAAACTTTCTAAACCTTTAGGGCACCCAGTAGTTATAGGCCCATATCAGGGATTAAGACCATGGGGAATTGCTATTGGTCCATCTGAGGTTAGTCCTGGATTGAAAGATGATTCTTCAGCAACATTCTCTGCATTAACAGTCAAGTTTGCCCCATTTGCAAGCTTATTTAATCTCCGCCCAGTTTTAGTTTTAAGTCCTGAAGGTACAACTATAAATTTGCATGCAAATCAAGACGGGTCTTATTGGGTTCCAGGAATAGCAGATTCTGCACCTCCTAGACTAGGGATCTTTTTGAAATTAAGTAAGCCAGCCAAACTTCTTTTTAAGCAATCAAAGATCGAGTTAGCTGCGAAGAGTAAAACTCTATTTTTTCTTAGAGAAAAGAGAGTTGGAGGCAATTTACAAGTTGCCTTGCCAAAAAATGGCCGTATATTTTTTAAAGGTAAGGGCCACTGGGATCGGTTATCTTTAAATATAAGGACGAGTTTTGAAGAAGTAGATCTTGAATCTTTTAAGGGGATTTTTAAAGAAAAGTATGATTTAAAAATTCACGGTCAGGTCAATGGCGATTTACAGCTTTTTGCTAATAATGGCCTTTTTGATTGCCAAGGGGGAATAACTCTTGGCAACTTCCTTATCCAAGGAACTGCTGATAGAAATTCCCTTTCATCTAAGGAGGCAATCCTTAATTGTCGAAATGATTTTGTTGAACTTCCACTAAGTAATTGGAAATTTGGCCCTTGGATCGCCTCCATTAATGGTCAAATTCCAATAAGCACAAAGAATAATTTTCAGGTGGGTTTAAATAGTTCTGTACGACTCGAAGGTGTAGATAATCAAGGGCTAATTGTCGAAGCTAGATTGCCATTTAGATTCTCAGATAGTCAATTGACTCTTGGTGATTTTTTTGCTGATTTGAAATTAAAATCCTTCCCTTTAGCTCCTATTGGTTCGGTTTATGGTGCTTCAATCGCTGGGACTTTATCTGCTACTGGGAACGTAACTGGACCTTTTACTGCTCTTAAAACAAATCTTGCATTAGGCATCCTAAATCCTCAATTTAGCGGTCTTCGTTTGCAGGAAGAGTGGCGTGGTACTTTGCTTGGTTCTCCTGGAGGGGGAGGCAGGATAGAAATGGCTTCCGTTGGCGCCTCGGTTCCTGGTAACTTAGAAGCTAATTTAAGTACTGCATGGCAGCCTAATGATTTTAATATTAATAGGTTAGGTGGTCAGATTTCACTAAAAAGGAAAGAGGATATCTATAGCTGGGAAGCAAAAGATTTCAGATTGGATCGAGTAGAAGTTGCTATCCCTCCAGAGAATAGTTTTAAGCGTATCTTCGGCCAATTGAGTGGCAAGGGGATTTTTGCAACAAACCCTCTTTTGGTTGATGGTGAGTTAACCATGAGATATCCACGATTGATGGGTCTTAGGTTAAAAGAAACTCAACTTCAAGGGAAATATTTTGATAGCGATTTCAGAGTCAAAGGAGATATTTATCCTCCAGACAAAGGTAAGGTCTCCTTTTTTGTACAGGGAAATGTAGGAGGTGCCTTAAAAGCAAGGACCGATGCATTTGGTGTTAGTGCTAAATGGATTACAGATAGCGCACTTCAGTTGCCTAAGATTAGTGTAAAGGCTACCTCGGCCAGCGGGAATGCAAGTGACTTGGGCACATTTTTTGTCAAAACATTTGGAACATCTTTAGATGGACGATTAAGTGCTTTAGCACAAACCCAAGCTTCTTTAATAAGAGAATTTCCAGTAAAATCTAACTATAGGCAAATTAATCCAAATGATTTCCAGGGTGAAGTTGATGCAGTTATTGAGTTAGAGGGACCTAGTCTTAATGATCTGTATTTGGATTTAAAGCTTTCTGGTCAATTGTGGCCTAAAGGTCGGAGAAATAAAATTGACTTTCAAGGCAAACCATTTGTAGCAACAATTTCAGGCCCATTACAGGGTGGAATAGGTAAATTCTCTCTTTTAAATATTCCATTTTCTCTTCTTTCTTTAGTAACTCCTATTCCTTCTTCTTTATCTGGCATGTTTGGACTGTCAGGAAATTATAGACGAAGTAAGAAGGGTTTCTCTGAAGTTCAAGCTGAA
>CACENO010000013.1 GCA_902560875.1 uncultured Prochlorococcus sp.
TGCTGCAGCCTTCTTCTCTGCAGCAGCCTTCTTCTCTGCAGCAGCCTTCTTCTCTGCTGCAGCCTTCTTCTCTGCAGCAGCCTTCTTATCTGCAGCAGCCTTCTTATCTGCTGCAGCCTTCCTTTCAGCAGCAGCCTTCCTGTCTGCGGCTGCTTTCTTCTCGGCTACTGCGTTCCTTTCAGCCACTGGTAGATCTATGTGGATTAAGAGTATTCAAGCACCCAGCTCGAAACATTATTCACCAACTTACTTAGTTAAAATTACTGTCATAATCAAGTTCCGCAATCTTTGACAAAAATCTAGAAAATAGATTCAAGACTAAAGACAAAAATAATCAGTGGAATTAAGAGGAACGATAAAATAATAATTTATTCCTTACAATTTCAAGAAATGCAGTACGCAAAATAACAAATTTAATTTTTAGATGGAGTCAATTTACTGTGCCAACCAATTATTTTCTTTAGGAAGATCCTTGCCTATAAGATAAGAATATACATGATCATTCAACAATTGATCATAAAGTTTTATAGTGTGATCAACTATGGAGGACTCAGTCAAATCATTTTGGATAAAGTTATAGGAGTTGAATAATTTATCTCTTAATCTAGACTGATTATAGTCAATAATTACCCTGCTTATTTGTTTCATATATTCTTCCTTAGTTGAATCATTTGCGACGTAAAGTAAATCATCATTAAAAATTCCACATGTGGCTGTATTAGAGCAAATTACTGGAATTTTTAAACTTATTGCTTCTAATATTGTTCTTGACAAACCTTCCCCATATTCTGATGGCAAAATAAGAATAGGGTATGAATCTTTCAACAAAAGTAATGGGTCCAATATTGAACCTTGAAAGTTCAAATTAGAATTCTGCTCAGAAAATACTCGAATAGAATCCTTAGTCAAAGAGTCATTACTAGATGGGTCGATACTCCCAAAAATCTTACAACTTCTAAATGTAGCTTCACTACAAATATCAAGGAATAAATCTATCCCTTTAGACTTTAATAATCTTCCACAATATATCAAGGATATATTAGAAACGTCTAAATATTCTCCTGTTTGACCAGAATACCATTGGTTAGACTCCAATGCATTGTCATTATTAAGATACTTTTGTGGCAAACCAGACCCTGGTATTAATATATTCAAGCCTCTAAAACTTCTATCCAAGGAATTGTCAAAAGTCTTCTTATCTATAGGGTTCTGAAAAATCAATGCAGTGCGCTTATAAGAAGAAACCCAAGACAAACGAGACTCTCTTTGATGTGAGGAGAAATATCCAATTAATTCTAAAATTTTAGTAAAAAATATTCTACTTAATCCTACTCTTTTGGACATTCTTCCCATGCCCGCAAAAGACAGAACACTAGGAATTCCATATATCGCAGTAACAATAGAGGCAAGAAGGTTCGCCTTTAGAGTATGAGAGTGCACCAATTTTGGCTTAATAGCGCGGACCAAAAATAACATCCTCAAGAATGATACAAATAGCGAGAAGATATTTGTATCTTTACTTCTTTCAATCCGCCAAGGTATAAATATTGAATATTCCGAAAGTTTTCGACTATTCATATCAACAGGTGACATAGTTATCAGTTTATTTTTCTTAGATAACTCCTTAATCAAAAGGAACCTATAATGCACTAAATACCAGCTACTATTTGCTATTAACATTATCGGCCTAGAGTCCTTTAAAGAATTCTTATCTTCCAATTTTCATCCTTTGAGTTCCCTAATCATACTCTATACACCTAAAGTCCTATAATTAATATAAATTAATGTCAAAGCAAGCTTCTGTAATTAGTTTGGAAACGATTTCTTCCAAGATAAGTACATAGCCAATGTCCATATTTTTTGATATTTTCTGAATTCATAGAAATCATCTGAGAGTAGATTATCTATTCTTTGAGGATTAAAAATACTGTGAGGATTGCTACCTTCTTCATGCAAAAGATTCTTTGCCCAATCCTTTAATGGTCCTTTCAACCAATCTTCCAAAGGAACAGAAAAACCTTTTTTTTCAGAATCAATAATGCTTCCAGGAAGATAGTTTCTTAATAGTTGACGAAGAATCCATTTACCTTTGCCATTCCTTTTCTTAAAAGAAATGGGCACGTTTAAAGACCATTCCACTAAATCATGGTCCAAGAATGGAGCTCTTGCTTCTAATCCCACAGACATAGAAGACCTATCCACCTTTGTCAAAATATCATCAGGCAAGTAAAAAAGAACATCTAAATACATCAGCTTTTCCTCATCAGAAAGTCGTTTATCTTGCAAAAGCTCAAACTCATATTCTTTCTCTATATTCTTTCGCTGTATTAGGATGTCATCATTATCATCAAAAATCTGAACTACATTTGAATAATACTCCGAAAGACTTTGTGCCTTAATTGAATTTATAAGTTTCTCAACCTGTTCCGATTGCACTTTCCCAAAACTAATGCTGCTAATAGCATTTAAAAGAAAAGGGTTCGTAGTATTCAAAAAATCTAATGACTGATTAAAAGTTAAATTCTTAATCCTTTTATACCAATCATAACCTTTATTATATCTATTATATCCACAAAAAATCTCATCGCCACCATCACCAGAAAGAGCAACTGAAACATGATCTTTGGTGACTCTACTAAGTAAAAGAGTTGGGAGCTGCGAGGTGTCAGAGAAAGGTTCGTCCCAAACACCTCCAAGATCACTAATCAAATCAATTAATTCTCTCTCTGAGAACATAATTTCGTTGTGATTTGTTCCTAAATATCTTGCAACTTTTGTAGCTTTACCTGCTTCATTAAATAATTGACTATCAAAACCAATTGTAAATGTTTGAATTGGTAAAGATGACTGAGATTGCATTAAAGATGCAATAAGTGACGAATCAATACCTCCAGATAAAAAAGCTCCCAAAGGAACATCTGATAACATTCTTTTTTGTACAGACGACATTAATTTCTCTTCTAATTGGACCTTCATATCCGCCAAACTAGGTTCCAGTATTCGATCTTTTTTAGTTCTTATAATTTTTTGAATATCCCAATACTTTTTTTGTTTTAGGATGTCTAGATTAACACCAGAAACCTGCATATATTCCCCTGCTTCTAATTTAAATATACTTTCAAAAATACTTAATGGTGATGATATATATCCATATTTAAGATAACTCTCTAGAGCAATATTATTTATTTTACCTTCCCATTCAGGATGCTGAGATAATGCTTTTAACTGTGAACCAAAAACAAAGCTTCTGCCTTGATATCCATAATACAAAGGTTTTTCACCTAGCCTATCTCTGGCTAGTGTTAAGACTCTCTTTTCTCTATCCCATAAGGCAAAAGCAAACATACCATTTATATTATTCAAGGTTTTTTCAAGACCCCAACAAACGAAAGCAGAGTTCAAAGATTCAGTATCTGAGGTGCCTTTCCATGGAATTTTTTGTTCTGCATCAAGCAAATTTCTTATCTGCAAATGATTAAAAATTTCCCCATTAAATGCTAATACATATCTTCCATTAAAACTTAACATAGGCTGGTCACCTGTTTTATTTAAATCCAGGATGGATAATCTTTGATGACCAACTGCATACCCAGAATCTTCATCACACCAAACCCCTCTAGAGTCTGGACCTCTGGGAAAAAGCTTTTCAGACATTTGACTGGCTATTGTTTTATCTGCCTGAATGGTTTTAGATATATAACCTGCAAAACCACACATCTTTATCTTAGATATTGAAAAGATAATAACCTGCTTTTAAAATTATAGCCATTTTTACACCTTTATTTAGATTTATCCCAATCTGAGATTAATTTACAAGAAATGATTGCGATTACTATTTAATTAATAGCGACATGTCTGATGGATCAGCATATTGCTTAGCCATTTAAAAGCTTTTGGGAATTTTACCCTACAGGTAATCTCAAAAATGGGAGATTAGATAACATTTTATTTTTACGATCCAAACAACAAAAGCTTGCAAAGTAAAGAGCTCAAATATCGTAAAATTTAATTAGGCTAACTCAACCATAGAAATATTGATTTACCTAAATTTGTTAAACAAACAAATCAGAGAAAATACTTCCACCCATTGATTTGGTTAGGAACGGAGAGGGAGGGATTCGAACCCTCGACAGAAGTTGCCTCCTGTAACTCCTTAGCAGGGAGCCGCTTTCAACCACTCAGCCACCTCTCCAGTGACCTGGATACCTTATCAACATCTATATCCTCAGGTCATTTGTTTTGGCATTTGAAGATCATTCAATCACTACTCTGGGAAGCCTATGCTTAAAACCACAAAGCACTTCCCAGGGAATAGTTCCACTCGCATCACTCCATTGTTGAGGACTAATACAATTGTTCCCATCTGAACCAAGCAAAGTAACAACACTGCCAACCTTCACATCAGGACTATCAGTAACATCCACAAGCAATTGATCCATCGTGATTGCTCCCACTTGAGGGCTAAAGCTGCCGTTAATCAAAACAGGAATTTTTCCAGACAGAGCTCGATTTACTCCATCTGCATAACCAATTGCTACGACTGCTAGGCACGATGATCTTGATGTTACAAATGAGTGGCCATAACTCACTCCAATCCCTTTAGGCACTTTGCGTAAAAGAGTTACTCGAGCTTTTACTGAGAAGGCAGGCCTTAAACCCAAATCATCTTGCAAAAATTTCATTGGGCTATATCCATAAAGTGCCAAGCCAACTCGTACCATGTCGTAATGAAGAGCAGAGTCACGGAGCGTGCCTGCAGAATTGGCCAAATGGAAAAAACAATCTTGTCTCTTTGAGGAAAAGTTTTGAACAAACTTTTCAAATTTTTTACTCTGTTGAAAAGTCACATAAGGAGACTCGGCATCTGCTAGTGCTAAATGACTGTATACACCCTTAAGAAGAACATTCTCACAATTATCAATTATGTGAATCAGCCCTGGTGCTGCACTAAGGTCGCATCCAAGTCTTGTCATTCCAGTATCAATTTTCAAATGAACACTAAATTTCTTACCGCAACTTTCAGCTTCTTGTTGACAAATAAATGCTTCTTGTTTGCTACTTAATGTAGGCATCAGATCCCATTTTAAACAAGCACTAAGTTCAAAACGGTTAGTGAGATTTCCTAAAACAAGGATCGAACAATTCAATCCTGATTGGCGCAGATCTATGCCTTCTTGCAAAGTTGCTACACCTAAAACTTCAGCGCCGCCACGGAGTGCCGCACGCGCAACAGTTTCTGCTCCATGTCCATAACCATCAGCTTTAACTACGGCCATCAATACACACTTCTCTCCAACCAAATTTTTTAAAAGACTTGCATTAGCTTCTATCGCAGAAGGTTCGACCTCAATCCAAGCTCTTCCTAATGGATCAGACATCACCATATCCTTCTCCAAATTTTCCCAGTAAGGATGCTTTTTAGTGATGGTTCGATTCTCCATGGTTATATGTTTTGCGAAAAGGAATGCATCAATCTTTCAATGCAGGTAGCATGCCGCGTAATCATTAGGCTGGCATGGGCCAGGTTCTCGTCCTAAATGCATCCTATGAACCTTTAAACATCACGACCTGGCGTCGTGCCACCGTGCTGATGCTTAAGGGTAAAGCAGAAAGCTTGGAAGAAGATCCAAACCATCAATTAAGGCCTGACAGGATGCTTCCAACCGTCATTCGATTGCGGCATTATGTTCGGGTGCCTTATCGCGAATTACCTCTAACTCGCAAAAACATCCTGCAGAGAGATAATAACCGTTGCCAATACTGTGGATCCACAGGTGAAAAGCTATCCATTGATCATGTAATGCCGCGCAGCAGAGGCGGATCTGATACTTGGGAAAACGTCACGACAGCATGCTTGTCTTGCAATGTAATGAAAGGGAATCGCACCCCTCAGGAAGCCAGTATGCCTTTGAGACAAGCCCCTCACAAACCTCTAAGTAACATGAGTTTTGAAGCAACTCGAGCAATAAACTCTGGTCGATATAAAGAATGGAGCAAATATGTTATTGGTTTAAGTAATGATCCAAAACCTATTTATTCAGTTTGTTGACTCAATTCTTGCATTTGCCTTCGCTGTTCTTCTGCAATACAAGCACCAATAAGTTCTTCTAATTGACCTTCTAATACAGGCTCTAAAGAGAAGTTAGAGCCTAAACGATGATCTGTAGTTCGATTATCTTTGTAGTTATAAGTTCGAATCTTTTCACTACGGTCACCAGTTCCAACTTGAGCAAGTCTTGCAGATCTTTCTTTAGCATTTGCTTCTGCAATTTCCCTCTCCAGCAACTTGGCTCTCAAGATCTCCATAGCTCTCTCTCTATTTTGTAATTGAGATCGTTCTTGTGTGCAAAAAACTCTAATTCCTGTTGGTTTATGCAATAAATCGACGGCTGTTTCGACCTTATTAACATTTTGGCCACCAGCTCCTCCAGACCGCGCCGTACTGATGTCTAAATCTCCAGGATCAATCTGAACTTCAACAGGATCCGCTTCAGGCATAACAGCAACTGTTGCCGTAGAGGTATGAACCCGACCTTGAGATTCAGTCGCAGGAACTCTTTGCACCCTATGAACTCCTGCTTCAAATTTAAGCTGACTAAAAACTGCTTCTCCTTTAACAGAAATAATTAATTCCCTAAAGCCTCCTAAATCAGCTTCAGTTGCACTCATGGGCTTTACAGACCACCCAACCCTCTGCCCATAACGTTCATACATTCTTGCTAAATCGCCAGCCCATAAACATGCTTCATCGCCTCCTGCCCCAGCACGTATTTCAAGCATTACACTACGCTTATCCCTAGGATCTTGTGGTAAAAGTGCAATGGTTAGGCGATTAATCAAATCTTCCTTACAAGCATCTAGCCGCGTAATTTCATCATTTGCCAATAATTCCATATCTTTATCTTCTTTTGTTTCCCTCAATAAATCTCTAATCTGATCTAATTCAGTCTCAACATTTTGCAGAGCTTCATAGTCCAATACTAAAGGCTCTAAACGTGCCCGTTCTCGGGCAATATTTTCAAGTTTTTTAGGATCAGATGCTACATCTGGATCAGCAAGCTGAAGTTCCAGATTCCTGAAAGTCACTGTTGCTGTTTCTAATCTGGTTTTAAGGGTTGAAGAGTCCATCCCTATCAACTGCTAATAAGAATCAAACAGAAATTAAAAAAGGTTTTTTTATTCGAAGCTTCAGGCTTATTTATAGGCAAGAGTTATTTAGCATCTTGGTCAGAAGATTTCTTTTCTTCAGTCAAATTATCAGAGGTCGAGCCCATCCCATATTTACGCATAAAGCGATCAACTCGACCTTCAGTATCCAAGATCTTCTGTGTACCAGTAAAAAATGGATGATTACCACTCCAGACATCAACGTGGATCTCTGGTTGAGTCGACCCTGTTGTCATTACAACTTCTCCATTGCATATGACCTTGGCATCTGGGTACCAAGTTGGATGTATATCTGGCTTAGGCATGGGGAAAGTAGTTCTTGAGAAAATTTAGAGAAACTGAATAAATTGAAGAAGTTCCTAACGCTTAGAAAATTGTGGTGCTTTTCTAGCTTTCTTCAACCCATATTTCCTACGTTCTTTTGCCCGTGGATCTCGACTAAGATAACCTTCGATCTTTAGTGGTTTGCGATTATCGGCTGACAACTCACATAAAGCTCTTGCAGCCCCCTGTTTAATTGCATCTGCCTGTCCAGTTAATCCACCTCCACGAACATTCACAAGAACGTCATAAGCTTCTCCAAGACCAAGAGTATTTAATGGTGATTTAACAGAAGCTAAATAAGCAGGGTTGAAATTCAAATAATGATCGCCTGGTCGACCATTAATGGTAATAGTTCCAGTTCCTGGAACCAAACGAACACGAGCAACTGAGGTCTTCCTTCGACCTGTGCCCCAGTAGACAACGTTGTTATTTGGAATGCTAGTCATTTAGTCAAGGGAGCAGAGTCAAACTTAAGAACTTGAGGTTTCTGTGCAGCATGTGGGTGATCAGAACCCCTGTAAACCTTCAATTTGCGGAATAACTGTCTACCTAAAACATTGTGAGGAAGCATACCTTTAATAGCTTTCTCAATGATTCTTTCTGGCAGTCGATTCTGTAAAGACTGAAAGTTCTCTACCTTCATACCACCTGGTCTGCCTGAATGCCTGCGATAAAGCTTTTGCTCAGACTTCTTCCCTGATACACGGATCTTCTCCGCATTGACAATCACAACAAAATCACCAGTATCAAGGTGAGGGGTGAAGTTAGGGTTTTTCTTCCCTCGCAAAACTGATGCCACCTCAGTAGCAAGTCTGCCAAGAGTCTGATTCTCTGCATCCACCAGATACCACTGACGTTTGCTTGAATCAATAGAAGGGGTTGAGGTCTTGTTCATCACGCCGGCAGGACGTACTAAATTGCCCAAACGCAAGCGCAAGGGCTGGTCTTCAAAGAGCTTCAGGTCCATTTAGCTAGACCTACTAAAAGCTCAAACCATAACTTTACACTTTCATGTCTTCAGGCCGAGGCATTCACTAGTTAAATCCAAAAAAATCCAATGAAAACGTTTCAATATTCTCGAAGGTTCAAATCGCTGGAGGAGCTTTTGGCGTTTCACTAGTTGAAAGAAAATACATTGGCACAGAGTCATACCAAGCTGCATAAGAAAAAATTTTCTCCGCATAACCCGCTCGCAAAAAACAAAGTCCTTTTGCAGGAGCTGCTTCCTTCACTTCTGATCGAAGTTTCTCCTTCCAACGTTTCTCAAACGTTTCTAAAGAAACTCTATGCTCCCCTAATGCAACTAATTGACCTACCAAGAGACGAACCATGCCATATAAAAAACCACTAGCTTGAATTTCAATCTGAATCAAATCCCCATGGCGCTCTAGTTGAACAGCCTGAATTGTTGTAATGGAATCAAGTCTTGTACTTCCTGACCGCTGAAAAGCACAAAAGTCATGGGAACCAATCATTCCCTCTAAGGCAAACTTCATCAAATCTTCATCTAAACGAAATTGATAACGATGCCAACTCCAAGAAGAAAGAAAAAGGTTTGGCCTTGAAGAGTTATAAATTAAGTACCTATATCTCCTGTAAATGGCTGAATAGCATGCATGCCATCCAGAAGGCATTAGTACAGATTCTCTAATCCTTATAACCTCAGGCAACCGGTCATTAAGAATTGACGCCCAACGATTCGGAGGTATCGGGCCAGCAGAATCAAAATGTACAACTTGCCCAGCAGCATGCACCCCGGAGTCTGTTCGTCCTGCTGCTATTACATTAATAGGCCTAAAAGGATCAATAATTGAAATGGCTTCCTCTAAAACTCCTTGAACGCTGTTCCCTTTTTTTTGTTTCTGCCAACCACAAAAAGTTTTGCCATCATATTGAATACATAAAGCAATTCTTCTTACATGCTTAGTGGAACAACTTCTTTCTCTTGAAAAAGTTTGAAGAGCTATCTGTTGATGAGCATCCAAAGGAAGTTAAATTATTAAGCCTTAAATAAGCTCAATGATGGCCATTTGAGCATTATCTCCTCTTCTAGGAACGGTTCTAACAATCCTTGTATAACCTCCTTTGCGATCACCATACCTATCTTGTGCTTTGTCAAAGAGAGCATGTACCAACTGCTTGTCATATATGTAACCAATTGCACGACGTCTTGAAGACAAGCTGCCTTCTTTAGCAAGAGTAATCATTCGTTCGGCTTCATCTCGCAATGCTTTCGCTCGAGCTCTTGTTGTAGTTACACGACCCTCTCTAATTAACTGGGTAGTTAGTCCTCGAAGCATCGCTTTACGCTGATCAGCTGGGCGACCAAGTTGTGGGACTCGACGTTGATGGCGCATGATTCTCTAAAAAGTGGGATACAAAGAAAGGTCTCATGAAGTACGGCTTTGAGGAATAGAAATACCTATTCTCTCTAAGGCTTCAATAACTTCATCTGCAGATTTTGAACCAAAGTTCTTAATTTCTAATAAATCCTCATAACTAAATCCCATCAAATCAGAGACAGAATTAACTTGAGCCCTTTTGAGGCAGTTGTATGCCCTTACGGAAAGATTGAGTTCTTCCAGTGGAATTTGTGCTTCTGCTGATGGCTCATCTTCTGGTATTTCTTCTTCAACCATTGTGACAGTTGCCAAAGGCTGAAAAAGCTCAATTAACTGATTAGCTGCTTCAGCAACTGCATCATCAGGAGTCGTGGAACCATCTGTGACGACCTCCATACGAAGACGTTCTCTAGTGGACCCGCCTTCAGCAACAGCAGTTTCATCTATTGTGAAATTTACCCTACGAACAGGCATAAATACAGCATCTATCTGAAGTAAATCAATTGCACTAGTTTCTTCATTCCTGCGATCAACTGGCCTATAGCCAACGCCTCGCTCTACATGAATCTCAAGCTCAAGGCTATGTCCTTCATGAACAGTGGCGATTGGCCTATCTCCATCAACAACTTGTACCTGAGAGGAAAATTGAAGGTCTCTAGCTTTAACTTCAGAAGGCCCTGTGACCACTAATCGACCAATTTCTAATTCTTCACTTCGACTGTTGACAGTTAACTGCTTGCAATTCAAAAGGATATCGAGGACATCTTCTCTGACACCTGGAATTGTTGCGTACTCATGATTAACTCCTGCTATTCGAACAGCTGTAACAGCACTGCCCTCCAAGCCGCCCATTAAAACCCTTCTTAGAGAGTTACCCAAAGTAGTTGCTTGTCCTCTTTCAAGAGGACCAATAAGGAAAACACCTGTTTGAGCATGATCATCAGCGACTTGATGGTCAATCCGATCAATCTGGTATTGCAACACGGTCTGAAGCGGGGGGAAAGGGGAAAAAGGAAAGTCTTTGGAAGAAGAAGGCGGATATCAAACGCGACGACGTTTGGGCCTTCTACAACCATTGTGAGGGAGGGGAGTGACATCTCTAATTAAAGTGATCTCAAGACCTGCCACCTGTAAAGCACGTATTGCTGTTTCACGTCCAGATCCTGGTCCTCTTACTAGCACTTCTATCTGACGCATACCTTGTTCAAGGGCTCTCCTAGCTGCAGCTTCGGCAGCTGTTTGAGCCGCAAAAGGAGTTCCTTTTCGGGCTCCTTTAAATCCACTAGCGCCAGCAGAAGACCACGAAATAACTTCTCCTGAAGTATCAGTTATTGAGACAATAGTGTTGTTGAAGGTACTTTGAATGTGAACAACGCCGTTGGGGACGTTGCGCTTAACCTTCTTGGAACCTGTTTTCTTGGCTGGTGTGGCCATAAGCTTGGGCCTTGATAATAAGGATTTAGAACTTTGAACTCTGTGAGAGCACAGATATGAGATTTATTTTTTCTTACCTGCCACAGTTTTTCTTGAGCCGCGGCGGGTTCGAGCATTTGTACGAGTACGTTGACCTCGTACAGGGAGGCTCATGCGATGCCTCCGGCCTCTCAAACAACCAATGTCTTGAAGGCGCTTTAAAGCCATTCCTTCTTGACGCCTTAGATCACCTTCAATAGTGAATGCTTCAGTAGCAGTTCTTAGCTTCTGAACATCACCATCTTCTAAATCTTTCACTCGTATATCCGGATTAACTCCGGCTTTTCCAAGTATGGCTTGGGCTCTAGTGAGTCCAATCCCATAGATGTAGGTGAGGGCAACTTCAACCCGCTTTTCGCGGGGTATGTCGACGCCAGCAATCCTTGCCACTTAGCAATCAATCAAAGGGGACGAAAGTGCCATCTTTATTAAAGGATGGCAATAAAGAGAATATTCACTTGGTTGAAATACCAAAAGAGAGTCTCTTTATTTTTCCAGAGATCTAACCCTGGCGCTGTTTGTGCTTAGGGATGGTGCAAATGACCATAACCCGACCGTGGCGGCGAATCACCCGGCATTTCTCACACATTTTTTTAACTGAGGCACGCACCTTCATATGGTGTGACTCCCCAAATTTCCAAACAATAAGCTTACTACACCAATCAAATTAAGCTTGCCTCTATTCGACTAGCAATAGTTTCTATGTCTCCAGACCCTTGAATAGCCTGAAGTACCCCCTGTTTCTTGAAATGATCCACTAAAGGAGCAGTTTTTTCTTTATATACCTTAAGCCGATGACGAATTACATCCTCATTGTCATCCTCTCGACCACGATCTAAAAGCCTTGTCACTAAGAGTTCATCATCCAATTCAATTAAAACAACTGCTTGTATCGGTTGATTTATCGTTTTTAATAAGAGATCCAAAGCCTCTGCTTGAGCAAGGGTTCTTGGGAAGCCATCAAGAACCCATCCTTTGCTAAATGAAGAAAGTTTGTTTTCAACAATTGACAAGACCAACGAGTCACTTACTAACTCACCTCTATTCATTATTTCAGCAGCCTGAGTGCCAAGAGATGTCCCAGCTGCTACTTCTGCTCTCAATAAATCGCCAGTAGATAAATGCAAAAGGTCATTTTTGCTACTTAATCGAACTGCTTGAGTACCTTTACCTGCACCAGGAGGGCCAAGAAAGAGTAAACGTTTTTTCATGTCTATCTAAATGGATGAGTGTGAAAAATTTCGTACAAATTGTTATTGGCGAACAAGACCTTCATAGCGTTGCGAAATCACATAAGTCTGCACTTGTTTTGCAGTATCTATAGCAACGCCAACAAGTATTAATAAGGACGTCGCTCCTAGCCCTTGAAATGTTTGTACATTTGTAGCTCTTTCTACAGCAGAAGGGATAATTGCAACTGAACCAAGAAATAAGCCACCTAACAAAGTAAGGCGATTCTGCACACCTGATAAATAAGTTGCTGTTGCACTTCCAGGCCTAACTCCAGGAACAGCAACTCCCCCACGCTTGAGATTAGTAGCTATATCTATTGGATTAATTGTTAAGGATGCATAAAAATATGCAAAGCCTAGAATTAATGCAAAAAAAGCAATCGCATATGGCCATGGATTAGCTGCTCCTGGACTTAAAGCACTGGCAGCTTTAATAAGAAAAGGTTTTTGACTGAAGTTAGCTATTGTTAATGGTAAAAATATTAATGCAGACGCAAAAATAATTGGCATTACTCCACCAGCATTCAATTTCAAGGGAAGGTAACTCTGCCGGTTAGGTAAAAGATTGGTCCCTCCAATTTGCTGACGTTTTGCACTGACGATAGGAAGTCGACGTGCGCCTTCTTGTACAAAAATAATACCCACAATAGTGATTAAAAAAACCATTAATAAAACAATTATCCCAACAACATCATTCCGGTCTCCTGTCTGGGCTTTTTCAATTGTTGAACTCAAAGCCTTTGGAAGAGTGGCAACAATATTTAAGAAAATAACCAAAGAAGCTCCCTGGCCTATTCCTTTTTCGGTAATTATTTCACTCAGCCACATCACCACCATTGAACCTGTAACAAGTGCAAGGGCAGTTTGAGCAATAAAAGCTACTGAACTAAGGCTTTCAACTGCATAAGGTCGAAGTATTGAGGCAAAAACAAGACTTTGCAGTAATCCCCAACCTAAGGCTACATATCTTGTGATTTGGGCAATTTTCCTTCTGCCAGCTTCTCCTTCATTCTTTTGCAAGTCTTCAAGCTGAGGGAGTGCGGCTGTGAGCAACTGAAGAATAATCGAAGCATTAATGAATGGAAGAATACCTAGAGCAAAAATGCCCAAAGTAGAAATTCCTCCCCCCGTAAAAATGTCCAAAAATCCAATTAATTGCCCACCTTGAGCTATAAAACTTTGAAAAGCCTCGCGGTCTATGGCTGGAAGGGGGATATAGATTCCCAGACGTATTAGTAATAACAAGCTCAAAGTTGTTAACACCCTTCCCCGCAATTCTGAATTACTCACAAGTTGGGTCAGCACCTCGGCTGCACTTGGATTACGACCTCGATCTATAAGCATGTATTTTGTTAATTAAAGAATTTTTATGCAAAGTTTAAACAAGGAAAATTCCTCTTTTAACTTTATTGATCCTTTTTCAGGAAAGCAATTCACAAGTTCCACCTACTGCTTCTATCTTACTTCTAGCGGAAGCAGTAAAGGCAGAGGCCTGAACAGTCAATTTCACTTTTAAATTGCCATTACCAAGAACTTTCAATGGATACTTAGGACTAGTAACAATTCCTTCTTTAACTAATGAATCTAGGTTGACTTTGCTATCTGCTTTAAGTTCATTGAAAGCAGATACATTTATAACAGTAAAGGCATTTGGATTTACTAATGGGAAATGCTTGAGCTTAGGGACACGTCTATATAAAGGCATTTGCCCCCCTTCAAATCCAGGCCGAGTAGGACGTCCTGATCGGGATTTCTGTCCACGCATCCCAAATCCACAACTTGCACCTTGGCCTGCGGCAATTCCGCGACCTTTACGCAATTTGCGGCGACGAGCACCTGAATTAGCTTTTAAGGCATCGAGTTGAATTGTCATGAGAATCAGGAATAGATCTGCTGAAGGGAAATCCCGCGTTCTTTAGCTGTTTGCTTATGGGTACGCAGACTAGCTAATGCCACCATGGCAGCCCTTGCATTATTTAAAGGTGTTTTACTACCTAATCTTTTAGCTAGGACGTTCTTTATCCCAGCCAACTCAAGCACTGTACGGATCGAACCTCCTGCAATTACTCCAGTTCCTGGAGCAGCAGGACGAATGAGCACGCTAGCTGCCCCATCTCGACCATTAGAAAGCGTAGGGATAGAACTATGACTTGTTAAAGGCACCCTAACAATATGCTTCTTGCCATCAGCAACACCTTTTCGTACTGCACCAATAACATCTCCAGCCTTACCAACACCTACCCCCACCTGTCCTCGCTCATTTCCTACAACAACTATGGCTCGAAAACTCATTTTTTTGCCTCCCTTTACAGTTTTGGAAACTCTGCGAATCTGAACAACACGCTCCTGCCATTCAGAGTCACGCTCCTGCCCTCTTCGATCTCTGCGTCCACGTCGATCCCCTCGGCCACCACCGCGACGTTGTTGCTGCTGTTCCTGCTTGCCTTGAGATTGGCCATCTGCTGCTGCTGGAGCATTTGAAGAAGAGGCTTCTTTGGTATTCGAATTTGTGTTTGATTCAGTCATGGTTAAAGCAATGTTCAAAATGTAAGGCCAGCTTCACGAGCTGCATTAGCTAGGGCTTTAACCCTGCCGTGATAGAGGTTGCCGCCTCGATCAAAAACAACTTGTTTAATCCCTTTTTCAAGAGCTCGTTTTGCTACAAGTTCACCTACCGCTACTGAAGCGTCACAAGTGTTACCTCCTGTTTGAAGGCTCGAGCGAAGGTCTTTATCTAAAGTTGATGCTGTACAGATGGTTGATTGAGCATCATCATCGATTACTTGAGCATATATGTGGTTATTCGAACGGAAAACGGAAAGGCGTGGACGAGCTTTCGTTCCACTTAAGTTCCGCCGCAGACGTTTGTGACGCTTACGAGTTTGTTGTTTTCGAGAAAGGACAGACATGGTTAATTAGCGAATGAAAGAAATGAGCTTATTTTTTGCCGGACTTACCAGCTTTCCTAAGGATTCGTTCTCCTTCATACTTGATTCCTTTGCCCTTATAAGGCTCTGGAGGTCTGATTGCTCGAATCTTGGCAGCTTCATTGCCAACTAATTCCTTATCAGCCCCAGAGACAGTGACATTTGTATTATTCTCAACAGTAAAAGTAATTCCAGCTGGAGGGACAACTTCTACTGGATGGCTATAACCAGCACTAACAACAAGAGTTTTTCCTTTGACCTGGGCGCGGGATCCAACACCAACAATTTCCAACTTTTTTGTAAATCCCTTGCTTACACCTTCAACCATGTTGGCCAACAAAGAGCGACAAAGCCCATGACGCTCACGTGCTTTACGCTTATCACTAGTTGGAGCGACAACGATAGTCTTATCAACCTGACTAATGGATACTCCATCAGGGAGAGTACGACTTAATTCTCCTTTGGGGCCCTTAACAGTGACCGAAAGGCCCTCAAGGGTGACAGCGACCTTCTCAGGAACTGGGATTGGTTGTTTTCCGATACGAGACATGATTTAAGCTCCTGATCAATAGACGTAGCAGAGGACTTCTCCTCCAACACCTTGTTTCCTGGCATCACGATCACTCATAACACCTTTGGATGTAGAGATAATTGCCACCCCTAATCCACCTAAAACCTTTGGCAATCCACGAGTGTTTTTATATATGCGCAAGCCTGGCTTGCTGACCCTTTGCATAGATCTAATTGTGGGGTGACGATGTTTTCCGCTGTACTTCAGCTCAAGAATTAAATGAGCACTAATTCCTTCACCTTCCTCACTGATTTGAGAAATAAAGCCTTCTTGCTGAAGAACTTTGGCAATGCTACGTGACATGCGAGATGCAGGAACGCGAGTGGTCTGATGACGTTTCTCACTCGCATTACGAATGCGTGTAAGCATGTCTGAAATTGGATCATGATTAGCCATAGTCGTCTATTAAAGAAGGCTTAGTTACTACGGAAAGGAATTCCCAGCTCTCGGAGGAGGGCACGGCCCTCTTCATCGGTACGAGCACTGGTCACGATGGTGATATCCATACCCCGAATTGCATCAATCTTGTCGAAAGAAATTTCAGGAAAAATAATTTGCTCCCTGACTCCCAGTGTGTAATTACCTCGGCCATCAAAGCTTTTTGGACTTACTCCTCGAAAATCTCTAATCCTTGGCAACGCAAGGTTAATAAGTCTCTCCAAAAATGCATACATGCGTTCACCCCTAAGAGTTACAGCACAGCCAATTGGCATACCTTGACGAATTTTGAAGCCAGCAATTGCTTTTTTAGCCCTTGTCACCAAAGCCTTCTGACCAGTAATGGTTCCCAATTCACCTAAAGAAGCCTCCAAAGATTTGGCATTTTGAGCTGCCTCTCCTAAGCCTCGATTAACGGTAACTTTAAGAACCTTAGGAACTTGATGAACATTGGAGAGACTTAAGTCTTTCAACAACTTTGGCTGAATTGTCTCTCGATAGCGCTGTTTGAGTGACATGGTTTAAAAAGAAATACTTCTGGTCGGGGTCAGAAGTCATTTAGAAAGGAGAAAAAGGCGAAAAGGAAGATTAATTAATCAATCAATTCTCCTGTTTTCTTAAGGCGTCGCTTTTTATTTCCATCTTTATCTACAACCAATTCAATTCGACTTGCGACTTTTTTATCCTTGGAATAAATCATTACGTTAGATGCATGCAATGAAGCTTCTTCAGTCACAATTTTTCCACTTTCCCCCTCTTGAGTTGGTTTTACATGACGAGTGCGAAGGTTGATACCCTCGACTACAACTCTATTTTCATAGGGCAAAGTTCTTAAAACTTCTCCCGTTTTACCCTTATCTTTTCCATTAATAACCTGAACAGTATCTCCTTTGCGGATCCTCATCTTGATCCTTGAAGAAGGTTTCGTTTTTGGCATGACGTTCGGCATTTAAATCACCTCCGGCGCAAGAGAAACAATCTTCGTGAAATTACGTTCCCGTAATTCACGAGCTACAGGCCCAAATACCCTTGTTCCACGAGGGTTCTTATCTTCATTAATCAAAACCGCAGCGTTGTCATCGAAACGAATCGAATTCCCGGTTTCGCGACGCATCGTTGCTTTTGTGCGAACCACCACAGCTTTAACAACCTCAGATTTCTTGACGCCCATATTTGGCATGGCGTCCTTCACTGCTGCAACTATCACATCACCAACATGCGCATATCTGCGATTTGATCCCAATACACGAATGCACTGGATTTTTTTCGCTCCACTGTTATCGGCAACAGTAAGGAATGTTTCCTGTTGAATCATTTGGCAACCTCTTTTTGAGATTTAGCACTGTGGCTAAGAACTTCGGAAACAGCCCAGCGCTTGGTAGCACTCATTGGTCGAGTTTCTGTAATTCGTACCCTGTCACCAACTTGACAGTTGTTTTCTGCATCATGTGCCTTGTAGCGAGTGGTCCGGCTAACAATCTTCTGATAGATGGAATGTGGAAAACGGTTTTCAACCGCTACCACAACTGTTTTGTCCATCTTGTCACTGACGACGATGCCGACCCTTTCCTTGAGTGCCATTGGTTCTAAAAGGTGATCACGCGGAGGTATTTGAGCGTGTTCGCTCATTTTGGACCGTCAAAAGCCTCGCCAACTTAATGCGAGCCTCCTTAAAACGGTGAGTATTGCTCAACTGACTGGTAGCTTTTTGAAAGCGAAGATCAAATAAATCACGACGAAGGCCATCGATTTGATCTGTGATGTCAGCATCAGTGAGCTTACGCAACTCAGATGTGTCTGGTTTAGTCATAATCAAGACTCCAAGGTTGCTGTATTACCAGTCGCAATGGAGGATTGCGAACTAGTGCCGACCTGCTCTTCTAAAGCCAAGAACTTTGTTTTAACTGGAAGTTTATATTGAGCAAGACGCATAGCTTCTCTCGCTATCTCTTCAGTAATCTCCTCACCACCCATCTCGAACAAGATCCGACCGGGCTTAACTACTGCTACCCAAAATTCAGGATTACCTTTACCAGAACCCATGCGAGTTTCAGCCGGTCGCATAGTGACTGGCTTATCAGGAAAAATTCTGATCCAAATCTTTCCACCACGTTTGACATAGCGGGTCATAGCTCGTCTACTCGCCTCAATTTGGCGAGAAGTTACCCAGCCACAATCTTGGGCTTGCAAGGCAAATTGACCAAAAGCAATTTTATTGCCCCTGGTGGCAACGCCACGCATCCGACCTCTTTGTTGTTTGCGAAATTTGACTCGTTTTGGACTAAGCATGGTTTAAATCTCCTGTTCAACCGTCATTTGAGCGGTCCTCAAATTGTTGAGGTCTTCGATTGCCTCTACGCCTAGGGCTGGCGCCAACAGGCAAAGGCTGATCTTCTTTTGCAAGAACTTCACCTTTGAAAACCCAAACCTTGATTCCCAGCACCCCATATGTTGTGCTAGCAATCTTAGTTGCGTAATCAATTTCAGCTCTCAATGTGTGAAGAGGGACTCGTCCTTCACGTGTCCATTCAGTTCGAGCAATCTCTGCTCCATTCAATCGACCACCTACTTGAATCTTCAAACCAAGCACTCCAGCTCTTTGTGCTCTCTGAACTGCCATACGAATTGTGCGCCTGAAAGCAACCCTCTTCTCTAATTGTTGAGCTATATATTCCGCCAACAAATAAGCATCTGCATCAGCTCGCTCAACCTCCACAACATTTATTCGAACCTGCCTACTTCTATCACCAATTGTTTTTTGAATTCCAGATCTGAGATCCTCAATTCCACTCCCTTGACGGCCAACAATTACCCCAGGACGAGCTGTCTTTAGCTCTACCTCCAGTTGATCGGCTTTGCGAGCAATTAAAACATCACTAATGCCAGCGGTTCCATACTTCTTATTGATAAATTGACGAATCCGATGATCTTCTTGCAAAAGAATCGGATAAGTCTTTGTAGGTGCATACCAACGTGAACGATGCTCCTGGGTAATCCCCAGGCGTAAGCCAGTTGGATGGATTTTGTGTCCCATCGGTTAGGTGTCGTAGGGGGTCAGGAATCGGTTGGAGCAGCCACACCAATGCTGATGTGACAGGTCTGCTTCTTAATCGCAAAAGCGCGACCTTGAGCACGAGGCCTATAGCGCTTCATGGAGGGACCCATATCTGCTATTGCTCTAGTAATAACCAGAGAAGCAGGATCCAATCCAAGATTATGCTCCGCATTAGCAACAGCAGAGCGAAGCACTTTTGTAATTGGTCCAGTAGCCCTATAGGGCATGAACTCAAGCATGATTAATGCATCGCGATAGGTGCGACCACGAATCTGGTCGAGAACACGACGCACTTTAGAAACAGAGCCACGGATATACCGACCGTGGGCCTGTGCTACAGAAATATCAGGTGTTGATGTTGTCATTTGATTTAGCGTCCTCCTTTCTTATCTTTGATATGGCCTTTGAAAGTACGTGTTGGTGCAAACTCACCTAACTTATGACCAACCATTTGCTCAGTAATGAAAACAGGAATATGTGTTTTCCCATTATGCACAGCAATAGTGTGGCCAATCATCAAGGGCAAAATAGTTGAAGCCCTAGACCAGGTCTTAATGACAGATTTGTCGTCATCAGAATTTTGCTTTTCAACCTTACGTAGAAGGCTATCTGCAATAAAAGGTCCTTTTTTTAGTGAACGTCCCATGGCTAATTTAGAAGTGAAACAACAGTAATGACATCAGGAGTCTCTTCCTCCTCGACTCCGTTTAGATACACGACGACGTTTTCGGAGAACATACTTGTTACTAGGCTTATTACGCTTACGAGTCTTTAGCCCAAGAGCTGGTTTTCCCCAAGGAGAAACTGGGCCTGCTCTACCAATAGGTGCACGTCCCTCTCCTCCGCCATGAGGATGGTCGCAAGGGTTCATCACACTTCCTCGCACTTGTGGTCGACGGCCCAGCCAACGCCTCCTACCAGCCTTGCCAAGTGAAGTATTTCTAGACTCCGAATTACCAACCTCCCCAAGGGTGGCATAGCATTCTCGGCGAACTAAACGAACTTCTGTAGAAGGGAGTTTAAGAGCAACATAATCTCCCTCCTTAGCCATTACTTGAGCACTCGCCCCTGCAGTCCTAACCATCTGACCGCCACGTCCTGCATAAAGTTCGACACAATGAACACTTGAACCCAAAGGCACTGCAGAAAGAGGCATTGCATTACCTGTCTCTATAGGCGCTTCAGGGCCAGAAATGACTTGTTGACCAACATTGATACCTGCTGGGGCAAGAATATATCGCTTCTCTCCATCAGCGTAGAAAAGTAAAGCCAATCGAGCATTACGATGAGGGTCGTAATGAATAGCCGCAACCTTGGCAGGGATTCCATGCTTATTACGTCGAAAATCAACAATCCTATAAAGACGTTTATGTCCCCCACCTCGATGGCGGCATGTAATAACACCTCGGTTATTACGCCCCTTGCGTCGATGCTTTGAAATAACAAGGGATCGTTCGGGTTTTCGAGCAGTAACCTCACTAAAGTCAGTTACAACTCTTGTTCGAGTTCCGGGGGTATAAGGACGGAAAGAGCGGATTGCCATAATTTTTTAGCTGTCTTAAGACTCAGGAAACAACTGAATTGAGTTGCCTTCGGCCAAACGAACAATGGCCTTTTTTACCTGGGCACGTTTACCAGAAAAACGGCCAATTCGTCGGGTCTTTCTTGGAGGATTCATTGTGCTTACACCGACTACCTTTACATCAAACATCTTTTCAACTGCAGCCTTGATATCAGGCTTAGCAGCGCGATGATCTACCTCAAAGGTGTACTGATTCGAATCCAATGCCCTTGTTGCCTTTTCAGTAATCAATGGACGACGAATTACATCTGCAAGTCTGCCTTGAAAACGCTCAGTCATTGCCATACACCTCCTGAATAGTTGTTAAAGCGTCTTCGCCAACAACCAAATAATTGGCATGCAGCAAATCAAAAACGTTGAGTTGATCTGCTGCAATTAGCTTTATCTTCTGAAGATTACGAATTGAACGCTTAATCACTTCAGAAGGGTTGGAAAGAATAATCAAAACTTTTGAATTCGGTTCTAGACCAAGTCGCTCAAGAACTGCAGTTATTTCGCTTGTCTTAGGGGTTTTAAGGGTCTTCCCAAAATCCTTAACAACCTTAAGGTCTGTAATTCGAGCCATTAAAGCTGTCCTTAATGCAAGACGTCGCTCCTTACGATTCATGGACAAGCTATATGTGCGAGGTTTTGGACCAAAAATAATTCCACCGCCGGGACGCAATGGAGTACGAATTGAACCCTGCCGAGCTCGGCCAGTACCCTTTTGCTTATAAGGCTTACGACCACCACCGCGCACTTCAGAGCGGGTGAGAGTACTAGCACTACCCTGCCGAATATGAGCTTGCTGGCGAAGGACAGAACGATGCATAAGGTCAACAGCCGAAGCCTCTTTCGCGACTTTTAAGTCGATTGTGGCTTTTCCAGACTCCTTACCTTCCCAATCTAGGACTACACAACTAGCCATCACTTACCTCCCTTGCTAGGCATGGCGCCCACGCGATTAGCAGGTCGAATATTAAGCAAAGAGCCTGGCTTCCCAGGAACAGAGCCTTTAACGACAAGCAAATTGCGCTCATTATCGACTTTGAGAATTTTTAAACCACGAGTAGTCACCTTTTTCCCTCCATAACGACCTGCCATGCGCTTACCTGGATAAATCCTGCCTGGGGTGGTTCCAGCACCAGTAGAGCCAGGCTCACGATGATTTTTTGAGCCATGGCTCATTGGCCCCCGACTAAACCCATGTCTCTTTTGGTATCCCGAAAAACCTCTACCCATAGTGTCACCACTGACATCTACTTTTTCACCAACTTCAAAGTTGCCTACCGTAATTGAAGCCCCAAGTTGTAATCCTTCTAAATCATCTACTCGGTACTCCTTCAAATAGCGAAGAAAATCTTGACCAGACTTCGAAAGATGGCCTTTTAGCGGCTTGTTGACAAGTTTTTCACGAGTCTCGCCAAAACCGATCTGAACTGCGGAATAACCATCAGTATCAGAAGTTTTCATTTGGGTAATCCGGCAAGGACCTGCTTCGATCAAAGTGACCGGAACAGCTCTGCCTTGATCATCAAAAAATTGGGACATGCCCAACTTTTTACCGAGGATGCCTATAGACATGAGATTAAATAACGCCAGCCGTAAAAACCTCACAATTGAGGTGATGTGCTGATCTTGCAAAACGCTTGCGAACCAAAGTCTTGGTTTATTAAAAAACAAGATCTTTAGAGGGCTAGCGAAGAAATCAGTTGGCTAGGACTTGATCGAACTTGAGATTGAACGATCAGTTTCCTGGCAAATAAAGGCAAATTGCCCATCTGCTCTGACCTAAAAACCCAGCGCAATCGCTGAATCTGTCAACCATCTGGAGGCCCGGCTAGCGGACGGGCACAGAAAAGTTGAACGATATAAAACACTACACCACCGTGGAACCTAATCTAGTTACCAGATTCAACTGCCAAACTCTTAAGCAGAGCATTTCCATCTATGCCTATTTTGTTATCAGGAAAAGCTTTTCGCCGTGAGCTAGAAGCTTTTGGATGCATGGCAATACACGTCCCCCTTGAAGGCGGAGCAGAAACACGTTTACTCCGTCGTTTGAGAGGTGCTGGATATAGAACTCAAATCATTACTGCTAGAGGGCTTGGAGACCCTGAGGAATTCCTTTTAAAGCTTCATGGAATCCGTCCACCTCACCTTGGACATCAAAGTGTCGGTCGAAATGGTGCTCTTGGAGAAGTCCAACAAGTCATTCCTCAACTCAACGAATTACTTGTGAATAATGCACCAATTGTTCTCTGGTTACTTGAAGGCCAAGTTTTATCAAAATCTGAATTACTCGCATTATGTAATCTTTGTCAACGAGAACCAAGGCTGAAAATCGTAGTAGAAATGGGAGGTTCACGTAGCCTACGGTGGCAACCCATGAATGCGTTTTTAGAAAACTGATAATCCTCTTATTTTGTTAGTAAATCAAAAGAACATCCTTGATAGCGAAGAAGCTCTAGCAAACGGGACTTGGGTCAAGTTAATCTGTGGCGCAAGCAATCAAGATCTTCCTGGGATAGCAGATCTTTGCGCTGTGTACGCAACCGCAGGAGTCCATTGCATTGACGTAGCAGCTGATACTGCAGTCGTTTTTGCCGCAAGACAAGCCCTGGATTGGGTTCAAGCAATCAAAGGTATTCGACCATGGTTAATGATTAGCTTGAGTGATGGGAAAGACGAACATTTTAGAAAAGCCTGGTTTGATCCAAAACAATGTCCAACCAACTGTCCACGACCCTGTCAAAAGATATGTCCAGCAAAAGCAATTGAAGCCATAGGGGGCATCAACTCAAAACGCTGTTATGGATGTGGGCGTTGCCTTACTACTTGTCCCCTCGGTCTAATCACAGAACAAGAACATTCCATACAATTAACCGATATAGCACCGTTACTCAAAGAATTACGACCGGATGCTGTCGAGATTCATACAGCGCCGGGACGTGCAAATGCTTTTCAGGCAACTGTTATGGAATTAATGGCAGCCAAAGTCCCCCTCAAAAGATTGGCAGTTAGTTGTGGACTAGAAGGACATGGAATTTCTCCAAAAGAACTTGCCAAAGAACTTTGGGTCCGTTATTCATGCTTAAGAAAAAATAATCTCAAACCCCTCTGGCAACTAGATGGTCGGCGCATGAGCGGAGATCTTGGAATAGGTACAGCAAAAATTGCTACAGCCCTCTGGGAACAAGTTCGTCCTATAGCTCCTCCAGGTCCTCTCCAACTAGCTGGAGGCACAAATGCTCAAACCATCAAACATTTGCCAGATCACAATGGTCCTGCAGGCATAGCGTTCGGCGGCATAGCAAGAAAAGCAATCCAACCCTGGGTGTTGGAAGCACAAGCCAATCAAATCAGTCTCAGGGAGTGGCCCGAAGGATGGCAAGCCGCTGTAAAAGAAGCAAAGCAACTTATAGAGCCATGGCTATCTAAAACTTCTACAAAACAAAAAACCTGCTAAAAGGCTTACAGAAAGCAACCTCCTTCTTTTCAAAAATCCGAGGTTATGACCCCAAAACTCATAACAGATGACTTAAACAAGCTTTTGACAGTATTGCCTCTAGCAGTACAAAAAGCTCTGGCAGTAAACAATTGCCAGGATGAGCTTCTCGAAGTGGTTCTTGATTTAGGCAGACTGCCTGAAGCACGTTTTTCAAGCAAAGCAATCACCCTTGGTAACGAATATTTATCACGCAATGATTTGCAAGCAACCATTAAGCAATTAGGAGAGTTTGGGACAGACAATCGAGCTGGTATAGAAAGAACCCTTCATAGAATCAGTGCTATTCGAAATCGCAAAGAAGAGGTAATTGGACTTACCTGTCGAGTGGGGAGAGCAGTTTTTGGGACAGTTGCTTTAGTCAGAGATCTTGTAGAAAGCAATCAATCACTTTTACTAATGGGCCGGCCAGGCGTTGGCAAGACAACCGTACTAAGAGAAATTGCCAGAGTTTTAGCTGATGAAGTTCAAAAACGTGTGGTTGTTATTGATACAAGCAATGAAATAGCGGGAGATGGAGATATTCCTCACCCAGCAATCGGACGAGCCCGAAGAATGCAAGTAACTAAACCTGAAAAGCAACATCAAGTTATGATTGAGGCTGTCGAAAATCACATGCCGGAAGTAATAGTAATAGATGAAATTGGAACTACATTAGAAGCTCAAGCTGCAAGAACTATTGCTGAGAGAGGGGTTCAGTTAATTGCAACTGCACACGGCAATTCTATTGAAAATCTCATAAAAAACCCAACTTTAAGTGATTTAATTGGTGGAATTCAATCTGTCACTCTTGGTGACGAAGAGGCCAGGCGTCGTCACACTCAAAAAACAGTCCTAGAAAGAGCAGCCGATCCAACATTTCCTATTGCAGTTGAAATCAATAGCCGAGATTGTTGGTCAATCCATAAAGATGTTGCAACCACTGTTGACCTTCTATTGAGAGGGCAATCTCCCAAACCTCAAAAACGAGCACTAGGGAATGATGGTGAAGTGCATGTTCTAAGTGTGGATGAAGGCTCTATCAACCATAAACGCCCTGCGCCAAAACTAATTGCGTCACATCAGATCAATAATCATTACTTAGTGGAAACAAATTCTGTCTCAAAAGATAACCATCAGACACATGCAAATTCCGCAATAGAAAATATGGAAAAGCCTGTTTTTATAAACTCTTTAAATATTCTTTGTTGTGGTATATCAACTCAAATTGTGGAAGAGGTAATTCGTCATCACAATTGGCCTGTTCATCAAGTAGAAGCGATAGATCAGTCTGATGTATTAATTACTATTCGTCATGGGCTTAGCGAACATCCAGCCATTAGACGAGAAGCAAGAAAACATCGAATCCCAATCTTAGTAATTAAATCAAATACATTGCATCAAGTAGAACGCGCAATCAAACGACTTCTCTCTAGACATGACAAGTCTTCAAACAATCAAAACTCTTCTGCAAAACTTTGCAGTGACCAAGATGATGCGGTTTCCGCTCTTGAAGAGTGCAGACTTGCGCTCGAAAAGGTTGTAGTTCCTCTGGGAAAACCAGTAGACCTACTGCCACGTAATACTGCTGTGCTTCAAATGCAATCCGATCTTGTTCACCGTTATCGCTTACGGTGTGACGTTTTTGGACAATCCAATGACCAAAGGCTCAGAGTCTATCCACCCTAAGAAATGGAAACTCTGACGTTGAATATACAAATTTGCATCCATCGTATGTAATTATTTGAGGCGAGTCACATAACCTCTATTTAGAGCTCCATTTGAACTCAATGGGCCGTGGCCAAGTGGTAAGGCATCGGGTTTTGGTCCCGACATTCCTAGGTTCGAATCCTAGCGGCCCAGTTTTTCAATAACTCTCTTGAACGATTACCCACTTTTGGTATTCGATTTTGACGGGGTCATTGTTGATGGCATGTATGAATACTGGACTAGCTCACGTCAAGCCTGCCTAGAACTTCTTAAAGAAGATTCCTTAGCTGTTGCATTACCCGATTCTGTGCCGGAAGCATTTAGACAACTCCGCCCTTGGGTTCACCATGGTTGGGAAATGGTACTTTTAGCCGCAGAATTCATTCGGTCTGACAGTTGTTTATTGCGACTTGGAGCAACAGTCTTCTCAAGAAATTACTCACAACATTGCAAAGAAGCACTTGCAGCCTGGAATTGGTATCCAGATCAATTACAAGAAGCATTAGAGCATGTACGTGCGCAAGCGATTGCTTACGATCGCTCAAATTGGCTTGCCAAACACAAAGCTTTCCCAGGAGTAGTTCAACGCCTCAATCAACTTCCTAAGGAAGGATATGAATTAGCTGTCCTAACGACTAAAGGAAAAGAATTTACGGCTGAACTGCTGAATCATTTCCAAATCAAACCAAATCTCCTTTATGGCCATGAAGCAGGAAGCAAACCAAATGTTCTTATAGAACTATCCAAAACTCGTCATCTTCAAGCATTTATAGAAGATCGACTTAATACTCTCGAGACAGTACTCAAGCAAGCTGAACTCTCCGAACTCTCTTGCTATTTAGCCACTTGGGGCTATCTCAAACCCGAAGATCAACAATCTCTTCCTTCAAATATTCATCTCCTAGATACAAAAACTTTTATGGGCCCTGTTTCGAGGTGGTCTTGACTCCCTTGCGTACGTCTGTACTATAAATCGCATAGGTGTTGATAGCCCTCTGAATTGATTCAACCTTGGGTCCACATACTCTTGCTCTACAACCAAGATTTCTGATTCATCCCAATCAGATCATCAGTTAAAAACCTTTCCTAACAAACCATCACAATGGCAGCCGACCTGAAATCAACTCATTCCTCAAATAGAGATCCTCAAACTGATATACGTACAGGAGAAAGAGACAAGGCTCTGAATCTGGTGCTTGGCCAAATAGAACGCAACTTTGGCAAAGGATCAATCATGCGTCTCGGAGATGCTTCTCGAATGAGGGTAGAAACAATCTCTACCGGAGCACTTACTCTTGACCTGGCATTAGGAGGTGGCTATCCAAAAGGCAGAGTCGTAGAAGTTTACGGGCCTGAAAGTTCCGGGAAAACAACTCTCACCTTGCATGCGATTGCGGAAGCACAACAACGCGGCGGTGTAGCAGCTTTTGTAGATGCGGAACATGCTCTAGACCCTGTATATGCGGCGGCTCTAGGAGTAGATGTAGAAAATCTTTTAGTTTCTCAGCCTGATACTGGAGAAATGGCCCTAGAGATTGTTGATCAATTAGTACGGTCAGGAGCGGTGGACCTGGTTGTTGTTGATTCCGTAGCCGCTTTAACACCTAGAGCAGAAATCGAAGGAGAAATGGGAGACCTAGCGGTCGGAAGCCAAGCCAGGTTAATGAGTCAAGCCATGCGAAAAATCACTGGCAATATCGGGAAGTCTGGTTGCACAGTAATTTTCCTAAATCAATTACGCCTCAAGATTGGGATTACTTACGGCAATCCCGAAACAACAACAGGTGGCAATGCACTGAAATTCTACGCATCTGTAAGGCTAGACATCCGACGAATTCAAACACTCAAAAAAGGTACAGAAGAATACGGAATTCGTGCAAAAGTAAAAGTAGCCAAAAACAAAGTTGCTCCTCCATTCCGTATTGCAGAATTCGATATTCTTTTTGGTAAAGGTATAAGCACAGTCGGTTGTTTACTAGATCTGGCAGAAGAGACCTGTGTGGTCACCCGTAAAGGTGCTTGGTATAGCTATGAAGGTGACAATATTGGTCAAGGGCGCGATAACACAATTACTTGGCTAGAAGAGAACCCTTCAGCGAAAGAAAAAATTGAAAGTTTGGTTCGGCAAAAATTAACTGAAGGCTCTGAAGTAAGTTCCAATTCCATGCGTCCACTAGCAGCTACAGCTCGCAGCGGAGCAAAAACAAATCTCAAAACAATCTCTGAGGCTGCAGCTTAAGAATTAGAAAGCAAATTGTTCAATAATCAATCAAGTCCCTTTAAAAAAGACGCTATTTATCTGCTATCGGCAGGAATCCACCACCCTAAAGCAGGACCAACAAATCTCACAACAATCCATGCAACAGCCAAAAGGCCAATACCAATCCAAGCTCCAATTTTGGTAATGGAGTAAAACTGCTCTCTTGGATTATCAGCAGAAGGGAGCCAAGAGAAAAGCTTAAAAGAATTCTCTTTTTTAGCTTTCACTTGACGAGGAGGCAATCCCTGATCAGCTCGTCGGCGAGCTTCTCCCATGACATGATTTACGAGTGTTATCCCAACAGCCTAGAACCTTTAATGGGGTAAAAGATGCTGCAATCGAGTCCAAGGCTCAAGAGCTTTATATATCTGCTCACCCCAACTCCTCGAACGTAATCTCCCATCAAGTATTGCCATACGGCCTCCATTGCCTCGGAGAGAGGAAACAGCTTTAGGAAATTTGGTTAATGCCTCGGGCAAAAGCAAGTCACGGAACCAGTCACGCCCTTGACGTTTATATGCCTCAACCCTTGCCGCTATCAAAGGGTCTTCCAAACTGCCTAAAGGCAATAAACCAACTATCAATTGACTAGGAACGGGAAGTTGATCTTGATACGCAAGCCACCATGACCATCTACAACACACAACACCATTAGATTCAGGACAAGTTTCTTCATGCATGACTCTCTTCCCAAATTCAGCCGCTAATTCACTTGTTAACTGACGACGCAAATAATCATCATCCAGCAAAACAATAGTGACACCCTGAAGTCCAAGAATTAATCTTCTAGATTGCTCCAATAAGTGCTGCGAAAAAAATTCTGAATTAGGAAGTGGTTGCAAGCGAGGAGCAAAAATAGACAAAGGCTCCTTCAAAATAGTGTCACCAAAAGCAACTGTGACATCTAAAGGGCAATCTATAGATTCCAATTGGCTTAAGAGATTAGATCCCCTCCCAGCAAGTAAAAGCAAAGGCTGTTCCTTAAACAGGCTCTTCAACTTGGCAAGCGGCTCTAAAGGTTTCAAAAGCCACATCCAATTAAGTGTTTTATGATTAAGTTCGGCCCAACTAGCCCAATTTTGACTTTCATAACTCAATAATTCAGGCCAAGGGGATGGAGAAGAACTGAGGCAACCAACCAGATCTCGCAACGCAACCAGTTCACTACAATCAATCCTCACTTGGGCATTAATACGCGTTGAGAAAGAAAAAAGTCTGCGACTTAAACGCTCATAAAGCTGCAGTAATGCAGCGTCTGCAGATGGGTGTGCTCGTCTCAAATTTTCCCAATCTTGAAGAGAAATTCGTAAGGACATCGCATCACGAAGTCTTTCTGTCAGGAATTCAGCCTCAGGAATAATTAAATGTCTTGAGTGAAGATAACCATGATGCAAAGCATTAATCAAATGACCATGATCAATCACCCAAAGCTGTCCTTCAGAAGGTGGATCAAGTCCTTCCCAACAAGCAAGCTGGAAACCCTTTTGCTTCAATATTTGCAGCTCAACATTAAACAGATGATTACGTTGTTTCTTGGAAAGAACTAAGACCGCATTTGATGGTTTTAAACAAAGCGGCACCAGTAATCCAATCCACCAAAAATCATGACTGCCAATATCTAGTTGTATCAATGAATTATCTCCACGCCTTAAGCTCCTCGCGACAAGGCGACTCAAAGTCAAATTGTGAGGCCAAGGAAATGACTCACCTTGAAGCAGATGCTTTAACTGATTGTGCGCATGGGCTTCCAGCATGAGGCCAGACTTACTCCAAACAAAAACTTAAATTCTCCATGATGAGTAATAGATCATCATGGAGAACAGAGAGCAAGCTGAAATGGAACAAAACAAAAAAACATCTAATTGCATTGGGATAGTTGGACTAGGTCTAATCGGAGGCTCATTAGGCCTAGATCTGCAAGCACTTGGATACCAAGTACATGGCCTAGTACATCAATCAAAAACCTTAGAGAGAGCCCATGCAAGAGGTCTTGCGCAAGTAATTAGCACAGATCCAAAAATTCTTGCTAGTTGTGATCTAATAATCCTGGCGTTGCCTATAGACCAATTACTAAAACCAACACAATCTCTAATCAATTCATTGCCTCAATCTGCTGTGTTGACTGATGTTGGTTCAGTAAAAGTTCCAGTTTTAAAAATTTGGAGAAAACTTCATCCACGTTTTGTCGCAAGTCATCCAATGGCTGGGACCGCTAATTCTGGAGTCGAATCAGGGCTGCAAAATCTATTTCGCAATAAACCTTGGATTGCTACACCTGAACAAAATACAGATACAGAGGCTCTGCAGACAGTCCATCGATTAGCACGTGAATTAGGCAGTCATTGGATCACAGCCGATGCCGAAATGCATGATCAAGCGGTAGCACTCGTATCTCATCTACCTGTACTTGTCAGTGCTGCTTTATTGAAAACTGTTCAAAATGAAAGTAACTCATCTCTACTAACTTTGGCGCAGGAAATTGCCTCTAGTGGATTTACTGATACCACAAGAATTGGAGGCGGCAATCCAACTCTTGGCACTGCAATGATGAAAAATAATACTTCGGCCATACTAGATACCTTAACTAATTATCGAAGAAACTTAGAAGAATTAGAAAAATCTATTATCTCTAAAGACTGGTTAAAAATTCAAAATGAACTTCAAGAAACACAAAACTTTCGACCATCTTTTCTTAAAAGTTAGCTTTCCTGCACTTCAAGATAATTTCTTAAGATTCTATCTAGACACAACAAAGAAACTCTTACATAAAAAAATCTAGAGGCCCAATAAAATTTATAATTTATGAATCACAACAAAAATAAAACCAAATATATTTTTTACTTGAGAAACATAAAGTATGAACTAACTCAATCACTTTGCAACCTGAATTATTTGACCACGTTCAGCCATTAATTGTCGAGTTGCAATAAAAGCGGATTGACTAACTGCCGCAGTGCCTTCTCCTGGAAAAATAGAATCACCACATAGCCATAAACCCCTCTTGGGCGTACGACTAGGCAGACCAAATGGCCCAAAAACCGATGGATGCTGACCTAATCCGCCAACAATCCCTTTAGCTCTTCCCGTCCATTTTGCAAAGCTTTTCGGTGTAGCAAGTTCTTTATGCAACCAAGTATTAGAATCAATTCCAAGACATGCATTAAGCTGATCAAGAATATTAGAAAGCCAAACTTGTTTATAACATTGATAATCAGAGTCTTCTAAAGAAAACCACTCATCAACTTCGGTAAATATGCTTGCAATAACAGTGGCTTGTCCTAGAGGTGCACGGCCATCACCATCACAACTAATAGAAAGAAATAAAGAAGAAAAATCTTTCACCGCAAATTGAAAATGGGTAGGACAATTTGTAGGCAAATGACTTCGATCTATTGCTCCATAGAAAACAATTGCTCCAGTTGGTTTTGGCAATTGTTCTAATTTCTGGCGATAATTATCTAAGAGTTCATCGAAAACCAATAATTCCAATAAACACTGTGGAGGCAAACTAAAAACAACATCTCTCGCTTGAAATTCCACTGCACGCCCTTTTGCATCAATGACATTTGCTATCCACTGTTCCCTAAATTGGTCAGCCTTAAGACCTACTACACGATTTCTACAAAGTAATCGTGCACCATTGGATAAAACACCATCCACTAAACGATCACTAAGTTTTTGCATAGATCCATCAATATGCCAAAGGCCTAAGGGTTTCTGTGCCATCTGCAAAACAGTCGCACCATAAAGTGCAGCAGTTCTATCTGAAGACTCCTGGGAATACAACTTGAGCTGTAAATCTAGAAATTTTCTAAGACGCAAATCCTCATTACACCCAGTAATTTTTAAGAGATCAGCCACAGTAAAAAAGGTAAAACAACCTGTGGCCAAATTGAATGGGCGAAGTGCCTTGAAGAATTGCCCAGTGTCCCAACTATTTCGAATTGGAAGGACAGGGTCCCTTTGCGAAAACTCCCAGTTGCTCTTATGTAATTGCTCACATAACACCCAAAAGAGTTCTGTCCCTGGAAATTGTCTTCTGCGCTCTTCTTTCCATAATTGAGGATCATGCCAAAGCTTTATAGGCTCTGAACCATCAGCCAGATCAATTAAACAACCAGGGTCCAAAATCCTTGCAGGAGGCAAAGGAATACCTAAATGCCTAAACAAACGCTCATGTATACCTCCATATTCAAAGCCCGCTACCTGAGTAGCTCCAACATCAAACACATATGACCCACGTCGAAATGTACCTGCACACCCACCCGGCTGATGATGAGCCTCCAAAAGCGTGACTGAAATTCCCTCGTACGCTAATAAAGCCGCGGCTGTTAAGCCCGCAACACCCCCTCCAATCACTAGTACTGATTGGTCTTCCATTGCGCCATGCTGTATAGAGAATAAATGAACATTAAATGCGTGCTTTTTTACAAGAAGTTCTTAATCACTCAAAGGATCTATTCACCCATACCTTGATCCAAAATATTGATTCTGTAGCTGGGGGGTCTATTCATTCTGCTTGGAGAGTGGAATTGGATAATGGACAAAAACTATTTGCCAAAACTACATCGCGAGAAGACTTCCCAAGATTAAGCTTTGAAGCCCAAGGACTAAACATACTGAGAAAATTTACTAGTCCAAGCTTATTAGTAATACCAAAACCTTTAGTTCTCATGGTCTTAGGCAACAATGCAGTTTTATTACTACCGTGGCTAGACCTGGATACTGGAAATCAAAGAAATCTAGGAAAAGGACTAGCATCTATGCATCAATCTTCTAACACTTCAAACTCTGGGAGATTTGGATTTGAGATTGATGGCTTTATTGGATCAGGCCCTCAACCTAGGGGTTGGGATAAAAACTGGGGAAAATGTTTCGTCAATCTTCGTCTAGTTCCTCAAATCAAACTTGCAAAAAAGTGGGGTTTAAATATCAAAGAGTGGGAAAAGTTTCTACAAAATCTAGAATCAGTATTAAATCACCACAAGCCCACTCCTTCTATTGTTCATGGAGATCTATGGGGTGGGAATGCAGCCAATACAAAAAATGGTAAGGGAGTTATCTTTGATCCCGCTGTTTGGTGGGCAGATAGAGAAGTCGATTTAGCAATGACTAAACTGTTTGGAGGTTTTTCAAAAGAATTTTATATAGGCTATGAAACTACTTGGCCACTACCAACATCTTATAATGAGAGAATAGAAATCTATAACCTATATCATTTGTTAAACCACGCAAACATATTCGGAGGAAGTTATATCAATCAGACTTTAAATACATTACGAAGAATATCTAAGGAAATAAATTAAACAACTAGTGATAATTCATTCTAATACTTTAACCCAAGTATTCTTTGCGAAGGTTTTGAACCCTTTCAAATACAGCATTGCGCTTATCACTGGTCGACAAATTTTGCCAACTCCATTGGCCTAGAACTACAACTCCAAGCAGCTCTAACAACCCAGGCAAAACCGGGAAAAAGTTAATTGTATCTATCACTACTTTGATAATTACCTGAGCAACAATTACAACTGCAATAATTCCAACAGCTTTGCCATATTTACCCATCTGACTCCAGTCAATTTTCCCCAGCGTCTCATTAACTGATCCCATTACCTCACTGAAACGCTCAGCAACATTATTGTCTTCACTTTCTTTTACTGTATTGTCCATTGGAGTAGTTTCAAAGCCCGGAGCTTGATTCTCCTCGGAATTAGAGTCACTCATGAACACAACACTCAATGCAATTTGTAATGAGCGTATCGAATTAACCCAATCAATGCCAGGGCCTAGGTAGAGATAACGCCGAACCTACATATAGAGAATTCCGAACCTATGAATTTTCAAAATGGAAAGCCCAATAGTGATTGAA
>CACENO010000014.1 GCA_902560875.1 uncultured Prochlorococcus sp.
ATGTTTGTTAGCTGACAAGGTTATATTTCATCTTTGCTGGCTTTGCTTTTGGCTGATAGATCTGCGATTACTTTACGGACAAAAATTTCCTAATTCCTAATAATTTTAATGTCATCAACTAATTTCAAACAGATTCTCTTGGGAAGGTTTATTAAAAGATTGGGAGATATTATTTTTTCGATCTTGGTTTTGGTTCTTGGATCACCTTTATTCTTTTTATTGGCTTTATTAGTCAAGTTTAGTTCCGCCGGACCTGTATTTTATATTCAAGAAAGAGTTGGCCGTAATTATTCCTCTTTTGGATGTATTAAATTTAGAACTATGTATGCAGAAGCTGACGATTTGCTGTCTAATTTACTTGCAAAGTCTCCTGAACTAAGGATGGAGTTTGAAAGAGACTTTAAGTTGCGAAAAGATCCAAGAATTACACCTATAGGTAGATTTTTACGAAGATCAAGTCTTGATGAACTGCCTCAGTTTTGGAATGTGTTGATAGGCCAGATGAGCATTGTAGGCCCAAGGCCAATAGTCTCTAAAGAGATTCCTAGATATGGAAAAAGTATGGATGAAGTTGTTTCGGTAAGACCTGGGCTAACTGGCTTATGGCAAGTTAGTGGACGTAATAACCTTAGCTATAAGAGAAGAGTTCAGTTGGATATTATTTATGCTAGGGAGAGATCCTTTATTCTAGATATAAGAGTTATTTTGAGAACATTTGGTGTCTTATTTCTTCCCATGGATAGAGGTGCTTATTGACTCAAATAAGTGATACTATTATCGCTACAATTATAAAAAAAATAAGCCAATATAGTTCTAACCTTAAGCTCATTTCCATTATCCTTTTTATTGAATCAAAACTTGCTTTTGGTTCGTTTTTAGCGAGGATAGGCTTTTTAATTAATATGTTTTGATATCTGCTATTTCCTCCCATTCTTACTCCTGCACAGTAGGCAAAGATTGCTTCAGAGATACCTGAATTGGGAGAACTATCTTGTGAACCATCTATTAATGCGGCTTTAATAAGAGTGGGAGTTCTGGTTAATCTTTGGCTTGTTAAAGGTAAGGAGATCATTACAATTCTGCAAGGTAGCCAAGTCATTAGGTCGTCAAGTTTTGCCCCAGCTGTGCCAAGCCATTTCAGATTCCCAAAACGATATCCAATCATTGAATCAATTGTGCTTGTTGCTTTGAAAATTAATGAAAGGGCTAAAGGCCCTGGCAAAGCTGAAGAAAATTTCCATAAGGTTGCACCTATCAACATCCAAAAAAGCGGAGCAAATACTCCATCAACTGAATTTTCACTTGCTGTTTCAGCAGTTGCTCTAAGAATTTCATCCTTATCTAATTGCCAAACATCTCTCCCAACGATCTGGCTTAACTCTTTTCGCGCTGGAGTGAGGGGATCTTCCCTTGATCCTTTCTTTAATGCTATGAGAACTTTAAAAACACTATCTTGAAGATTTCGTGCTGCAATCGTGCTTGCGAGGAAAATGATTATTAGGAATGCTCCTATATATTGGTGAGTCAGGACTTTAGATAGAGCCAGCCGTTCTAAACTCCATCCAAATAGGCCGCTAGAAGTAGTTAGAATTAATGTAATTAATATCCCGCTAAATCTTAGTGCTAAAGGATTGTCTTGAGATATTTTTTCAAATGCAATCCGAAGTAATTCAATACTTCTGCCCATGAATTGGACAGGATGAGGAGACCATTTTGGGTCTCCTATTAGCAGGTCTAAGCAAGCTGCCGCTATTATCAGAGAGATAGCATAGTTCAGTCTGTTTTAAGCCAACTAAACATTGAGCGGAGACCTTTGCCTACTTGTTCAATAGGGTGAGATGCATCCTTCGCACGAATTCTCTTCATTTCAGGCTTTCCTGCTTCGCATTCAGAAACGAAGTTCTTGGCAAAAGTTCCATCCTGGATGTCAGCCAAAATTTTCTTCATTTCGGTTTTAGTATCTGACGTAATAAGTCGAGGTCCGCTTACGTAATCGCCGTACTCAGCAGTATTTGAAATGGAATCGCGCATGGCGGTAAGCCCACCTTTGACCATAAGATCCACAATTAGCTTTACTTCATGTAGACACTCAAAATATGCCAGTTCTGGCTGATAGCCAGCCTCTACAAGCGTTTCAAACCCTGCTTTGACTAATTCTGATAAGCCACCACATAAAACTGCTTGTTCACCAAATAGATCAGTCTCAGTTTCCTCTTTGAAATTGGTTTCTAATATGCCCGCTCTTGTTCCACCAATTCCTTTTGCATATGCCATGGCTAACTCTCGGGCTTGTCCTGATGCATTTTGTTCAATTGCAAAGAGAGCAGGTACTCCTTGACCATTTTGATATTCCCAGCGAACCGTATGACCTGGCCCTTTAGGCGCAATCATTACAACGTCCACGTAGGACGGAGGCTTGATTAGTCCAAATCGGATATTGAAGCCATGAGCAAAGCTTAGGACTTTCCCTTCAGCGAGATTAGGGGCAATTTCGTTGGTGTAAACATCCTTTTGGAACTCATCGGGCAAAAGGACCATTATCCAATCTGCCTTTGCAGCGGCCTCTGAAACGCTAAGCACCTCTAATCCATCTGATATGGCTTTGTTGGTTGATTTGCTGCCTTCATATAGACCGACCACCACATTCACACCACTGTCTTTGAGGTTCAGGGCATGTGCATGGCCTTGCGAGCCATAGCCAATAATTGCGATTGTTTTGTCCTTGATTAGGGTGAGGTCAGCATCGGTGTCGTAGAAAAGCTGTGCCATGCGGTCGCTATTTCATTGCAGTATGTAGGGCTGAGCTTACGCAAGAGGGTTCCAAAAGCGAGAAAACCATGATTTGTTTTTTTCAGTGTCTACTTGCCTTTTGGTTTTAAGGCTTTAGTTCAAAGGAAGTATTTTTTAATTAATTTTTTTATTTAGGCTTCATTCGGGTGTGATATCACTTTGTCGATTAAGCCATATTCTTGAGCTTCGCTGGCACTAAGAAAGTAGTCACGGTCTGTATCTTTTTCTATTTTTTCGAAAGTTTGACCTGTCATTTCAGCCATTGATCTATTAAGCATTTCCTTGATGCGAAGAATTTCTTTGGCTTCTATCTCTATGTCACTAGCTTGTCTTTGGGAAGTACCCCCAAGAGGCTGATGGATCATGATTCTGCTGTGAGGGAGGGCTAGTCTTTTCCCTTTGGTGCCTGCTGACAAAAGAAATGCACCCATTGAAGCGGCTAGCCCAACGCAAATAGTAACTACATCACTTTTCACGTATTTTATGGTGTCATATATAGCTAGTCCTGCTGTTACAGAACCTCCTGGACTATTGATATAAAGATATATAGGTTTGCTACTATCTTCGGAATCTAAATAAAGCATTTGAGCTACTAAATTATTTGCAACACCATCATTAACTTCTTGGCCAAGAAATAAAATTCTTTCTGCACCAAGTCGAGTGTAAATATCTACCCAACGTTCTAATTGACTTCCTGGAAGGCGGTAGGGGACACTGGGGGTACCAATAGGCATTTTAAAAATTGAGTGAGAGGAATTGAGAAAAGGTGTTTGCCAAGGTTTATCTAAAGAAAGATTTTTTAGATTGGACTATTACGCCCATTTCTTTAGTTTTACGTGGCTGATGTAGGTAAGTCCTTTCGACTAGTCAAAATACGATCTATCAGGCCATAATCAACTGCTTGTTGTGGATTAAGATAACTCATTCGATCAGAATCTTTTGATAACTGATCAACACTTTTGCCTGTATTCTTTGAAAGTATTTTAAGCATTTCTTGTTTATTATGTATCACTTCTTTGGCCCTAATCTGTATGTCAGTAGCTTGACCTTGCGCCCCACTTCTGGGCTGATGAAGCACTATTGATGCATGTGGCAAGGCTGCTCTTTGCCCTTTTGTCCCTGCAGAGAGAATTACGGCGGCTGTTCCCATTGCTTGACCAATGCAAATGGTATGAACAGGTGGTTTGATGTAGCTCAAGGTGTCACATATTGCAAATGCCTCTGTCTCAAAGCCAATGGCATCTCCTGTGTACCAACTTGTTCCTGTGGAATTTATATAGAAGTAAATGGGCTTTTCTGAATTGTCAAATTCCAAATAAAGCAGTTGAGCAATGATTAGTTCAGTTACATCCATTCCCAGCTGCCGTTTGGCATCATCATCTGAGAACAAAGGAAGCCCTAAATAGACAATCCTTTCTTTAAGCAGGAGTGATGGCAGATCCGGAGGGGGTGTGCGCATCACGGCAGAATCACCGTAGTAAGGGGCGGACACCGTCATATGCAGCAAAATTTTTTATAGTTTGGAGCCTAACGGTATCTTGCCTTAAGAAGCTTTTGTTTTGTTGGATTTGTTTGAAGGAGAATTTTTCTCGGTTTGACCAAATATCATTCTTCCTGTAGGAGTTTGCAATGCTCCTGTTATCACAACTACTAAGCGTTGCCCTATTGATTTCTTTGCGCCTTCTATGACAACCATGGTTCCGTCATCTAAATACCCAATTCCTTGATTCTCCTCTTTGCCTTCTCTGACGATTTTAAGAGTAATTTTTTCTCCAGGCTGGACATCTGCTCTAAGGGCAATAACTAACTCACTAAGGTTTAAAACTTTTAGATCTTTAACCTTTGCTATTTGAGATAAATTGTAGTCTGCGGTTATAAGTGTTCCTCCTGTATCGGCTGTTAGTTGAAGAAGATAGTCATCCACCCCAGAGCCTTCATATTTGGTATTATTTAACACTAATCTTCTGCCATACTTTTCACGTAAATTATTTAATAATTTAATGCCTCTTCTCCCTTTGCCTCTTTTTTCATTATTACTTGAATCAGCCAATTGTTGTAATTCGTCTATCACAGACTGTGAAACAATCACTCTTCCTTCAATCAGCTCTGATTCTAAAAGAGCATTAATTCGCCCATCAATAATTACGCTTGTATCAAGAATCTTTGCGCTAGCAGGTGTGAGTATACCCTCTGCTATGAGGAGTGCATCCGTGCTATTTGGGTTAAAAAGTCGTAAAAGTGTTCTCCCATGAACTTCTGCTAGGTTGTATCCAATTAAGCCAAAGAAGATATTGCTTAGGATTGCTATCAATGGTTTTGCAAAGATGATTTCTTTCGGGATTGGCAGAAGCAAAATTGGTGCAAGTAAAAGATTCGCAACAAGTAATCCTAAAATAAGACCTACTGACCTGCTAATTAGCAAATCAGTAGGCATAGTTCTAATTTTCTGTAGCAATCTTTTCCGTAATTGCTTAAAAAGCAACCCTACTAATAAACCTAAGAAAGCTCCAATTCCTGCTAAAAGACTTTTGAGATCAGATTTATTAGCTAATTGTTCAAATAACCCCTCTTTTAGTAGAAGTTGCTGCAAAAAATCTTCAGGTAGCAAGTCAACACAAAACCATCCTGTTAATGCACCTGATATAAGAAATAAAAACAGTATAAAGAGTTCGCCCATTGGATTAGCTAGTCATTCCTCTGCTTGGAACTTTGAATCATCATGCTTGGCGGCATTAACTTGTTCTTGGTGGGTCACTCTGCCTCTTCAGATTAGCTATGGGTTCGGTTGATTCTTTGAAATTTCCCAGAAGTGCATATATCCACATTCCTTTTTGCCATAGACGTTGTTTCTATTGTGACTTTGCTGTTGTTCCGCTTGGTGACAAAGCCAACGGAGAGGTTGGCCCAGGAAGTCAATCGATCAAATCTTATTTAGATTTTTTGCACCGAGAAATCTCAATTGCACCTGAAGGCGCGCCATTGTCAACTGTCTACATAGGAGGAGGGACGCCGTCTCTTTTGACCCCAGATCAAATAAGTTCTTTATTGATTCATTTAAGGAGTCACTTTGGATTGCAATTGGGAGCAGAGGTTAGTCTTGAAGTTGACCCTGCGAGTTTTATCAAGAAGGACCTTGAAGGGTATCTTCAAGCAGGTATTAATAGATTTAGTTTGGGTGGCCAGAGTTTTGATAATAAGGTCTTAAAGAGGCTAGGAAGAAGGCATAATTCCGTTCATTTAGTTGAAGCATGCCTTTGGTTAAACGACTTCTATAGAAGTGGAATTATTAAATCTTGGAATCTTGACTTAATTCAAGGATTACCTGGGACGGATTTGCCGTACTGGGAACAACAACTTTCACTGGCTATTGAAATGAATTCACCTCATTTATCAATCTATGATTTGCTTTTAGAACCAGGGACAGTTTTTTCCTGGAAAAGAAGCCGTGGAGAGCTAATACTACCCACAGAGGATGTATCTATAGAAATGTTCAGATGTACCTCTTCAAAACTTCAGGAAGAGGGTTTTGCTCGTTATGAAATCTCTAATTATTCATTGCCTGGTCATACTTCTAGACATAATCGGGTTTATTGGAGTGGAGCTGGATGGTGGGGGTTTGGACAGGGTGCAACTAGCTCTCCTTGGGGAGAGAGATTGACACGACCTCGAACGAGTAATGCTTACAAAGGTTGGATTGAAGAGCAGGAGAGTACAGGTTTAGATCCTTCATTAGAACAAAAATCAGCGAAGAGAACTTCTCTTGATGATCAAGTCATGGTTGGCTTGCGACGAAGAGAGGGTATTGATTTAATGCAGTTGGCAAGATGCTGGGGATGGAATCAGAAGCAATGCAATGAAAATCTGAACAAATTGAAAAAGATTTGGCAAGATTCAATTGATCGAGGATTTTTAAATCATTGTGGTTGGCGATTTAAGTTGACTGACCCAGAAGGAATGGAAATTAGCAATCAAATTCTTGTGCAAATGCTCATCTGGTGGGACTCGTTGTCTGATTGTGCTCCTGATCAACCCATTCCTTGAGAGCTTTAATGAATAGTTGACGTCCTTGAATTAGAGGCTGACTAAATGGGGGTTGTTTTTTGGTAAGGCCAAGTAAGTCAGCAGTGACTCTGACCTGGCCATCACATTGATCTCCTGCTCCAATACCGATAATTGGAATTCTCAAAGTATTACTGACTTCCTTTGCTAATTCTTCTGGTACATGCTCTAAGACAATGCTGAAGCAACTCGCTTGCTCAAGTTGCAAGGCCTGAGAAATTAATCTTTCTTGGCTGCTTTTGTCTTCAGCTTGCCTCTTGTATCCAAGTTGACGTACAGATTGGGGCGTAAGACCTAGGTGTCCCATTACAGGTATTCCCATCCTTACAAGTCTCTTGATAACTTCAACTATCTCAGGCTCTGCTCCTTCTATTTTTACGGCGGCAGTAGAGGAGTTTTTTAGGAGAGTGCCTGCTGCTGCTACCGCTTTATCTTCCCCGCACTGATAACTAAGGAAAGGAAGATCGCAAACGATAAGGGGTTGTTTGTTTAGGGGCTTTTTAAAACCTCTTTCTACAGCTTGGGCATGATGGAGGATTTGCTCCAAAGTAATTGGCAAAGTAGTTGCATGTCCAAGAGCTACCATCGCCAATGAATCCCCAACGAGCACTACATCTGCACCTGCTTCTTCAACTAAGGATGAAGAAAGACTGTCCCAAGCAGTGAGAATTGTTATTGGCCGACCTGCTTGTTTGAATTTTATTAATTCACTAGGGAGCATCTTTTTAGAGCCCTTCCGACTTTCTCTTGCTAAAATTTAGTTGACTCGGCCCCATGCGGCTTCGACTCCTAAACCTGGTCAGGACCGGAAGGTAGCAGCCAAAAGGGATGCTCGCAGCAGGCGTGGATTCCGGGTCACCCAAAATTGAAAATTAGTTGTCAGATTCTTTACGATTTTGCCTTAGACGTAAAAAATCAGGAATACCTGGACCTGGCTCTTTAAGATCATTTTGGCTGTAGATAGCTTGGGAAGACAGCTTGTTTCTAGTCCTTGAATTGTTATACGACTGATTGCTCTCAAAACCAGTTGCAATAACTGTTACTTGAATTTCACCTTCTAATTTCTCATCGATTACTGCTCCAACAATGATATTTGCATCGGGATCCACTACTTCATAAATAACTTCTGACGCAGAAGTCATATCTTCAAGTGTCATGTCTTTCCCTCCAGTGATATTTATTACACATCCTTTGGCACCATCAATGCGCCCTGCTTCTAGAAGCGGGCTATTGATTGCAGCTTGAGCAGCTTCCACTGCTCTTGATCGGCCGGACCCAAGACCTATTCCAAGTAAGGCTGTGCCCGCTTCAGTCATTACAGAACGAACATCAGCGAAGTCAACATTTACAAGTCCAGGGCAGGTAATGATATCGCTTATTCCTTTGACTCCCATACGAAGAACATCGTCAGCATTCCTAAAAGCCTCACGCAACGGAGCTCCTGCAATCACGTCTTTTAATCGATCATTAGGAATCACAATCAAAGTATCAACGTTTTCAGCCAATCTGCTTATTCCATCATCTGCTTGCCTCATGCGGCGACGGCCTTCAAAGCTAAAAGGTTTTGTGACAATCCCAACGGTCAATGCACCACTTTCTTTGGCAACCTCTGCTACTACAGGTGCAGCACCAGTCCCTGTCCCTCCACCCATACCTGCTGCAATGAAGACCAAATCAGACCCTTGAAGGGCTTCTTGAAGTTCAGACCGAGATTCTTCAGCAGCCTTTTGTCCAATACTGGGGTTCCCTCCTGCACCTAAGCCTCTTGTTAATGCTTGGCCTAGCTGCAATCTGTTTTGGGCTTGAGATTCAATCAGAGCTTGTGCATCAGTATTGAGCACTCGATAGGCAACACCTTCTAAGTCGCTCATGATCATTCCGTTGACAGCATTGCTGCCGCCACCGCCAACGCCAATGACTTCTATACGAGCTGACTGGCTTGGACTGATTCCGTCCATTCTCATCAACCCGGAGTTGTTTCCGCTACCCATCTCCATATTCAGATTTAAGCACTGAGTTTTGGTGCATTATGTACTCACGATAGTCTGATGTTGAGATTTTCAAAAAAGTTATATTTTTTTTGTGGCCTTCGAACTGTATGGAAATTGTTCTGTTGAACGTTGGATATCAGCTCAAAACCTAGTTATTAAAAGGGTCTTGGGATCAAAATAAAAAGGCGTTCAGTACAAATATTGTAATTGAACAAATTAAAAGCATTAAAATTTTTTCTGCAGAATTGAAAGTTGTATCATCATTTTCTGACGTATTTTTTTTGTCTTCGCAATTTTTTGAAGGCACTTCTACTGCAAATTCTCTAATTTCGAAGGTCGGGCGACCTGCTAACTCCCATTCAAATCGTTTTTTGGGATCATTTAGCACTAAATATGCTTCATTGATCCATTTGAAACGTTCTTCAGCATTTCGTTTGTTGATATTCATGTCTGGATGCCAGCGTTTAGCTTCTCTCTTAAAAGCCTGCTTAAGTTGATTAGAGTCACTTCCTGGGGAAAGTCCTAATAAAGACCAATATGTAAAAGTGCCTGCAGATAAGGTCATCTTACGTTGCTAAGCGAGTTGATAATTACACTATCGATATCAATTGATTTGCTTTTAGGCTAGTCCTATTGCGATGATTAGTTGTGTTTTTTATTAAGATCAAAGAGATATTAGTGATCTTTTGCATCGGATTTCCAGATGTTAAACTCAAAGGGGGTAAATAATGTTAGGCGGAATTAAAATGATTGTGCGCTTTTGGTTGATATTTTAGGAAACCAATTAATCTGGTTTGGGCATCTGCAGCTCAGGCTTAAATGGATCTCTTATGTCAAGAATTGTGCCTTTTTGATTAATGAAATCTTCAGGTAATTTCTTGCTCAATTGATTTAGAGCTTTAATTTGTTCTCTAAAATTCATTTTATTAGCTCCAAGTTGTACTTTCTCAAAGTCTTTTGTCTGTAAGATTAGCTCACCATTAGGGTTGATAATTATTTTTTGCAGAGAGCTTCCTAGGGTGTTTCTCTGTTCAAGAATTTCTGCTATCCAACTTTGATGAGCTGATATCCATCCATTTACATAGACGCCTGTATTTGGCTGATCTATTTTTTGTGCAATTCTTAATGGTATCCAATTACCATCTTTGTCAAGCATTCCTTTTTCTGTCCTTTTTGGCCCCCTTCTATCAGCAAAAGCTATTAAATTTCTTTTTTGAAGTCCTATCTCTATGGAAGGAGTAATGATATTGCGACGAATTGAAATATTTTCTACAGGCAATTCTTTCATTAAATTTATTTCTAATTCTTTTGGATTAATCGCCAATATTCCTATTGGAAAGTTGAGACCAGATGCTTCAATAATTGAATTTGCTCTTAATTTTGTATTTCCATGAACATAAATTTGCTCAGCATTTATAGGACTCCATCCATTTCTTGTTATTAATAGACCCAACCCAAATGTAATTGAGCTATAAATTACAAAACGCCAAAGTTGAATTAATTGAGCATTGCGCTTCTCTAAGCGAATCCTGCGTCTTTTTTCTTCTCTTGGATTTGTTGACCCTGGTCGAAGAGATGAAGAATTTTGATTGACAGATCTATTCACAGATCGCAGCGTGCTTTTTCCATGAGTTCATCCATCCATTTTCGTGCTCTTTCAGCATCGGAAAACGGGACATCCATTTCTTTGCCACTACCAATAAGTCTTAATCGACAACGGCCTTGAGATTCAGAAGTTAATGGTGCTTCTCCAGAAGTTAAAGCCATAAGTTCTACAAGTTCCAATCCCTTTATTTCAAAAGAACCTTGTTCTTTAAAACTTCCAGCTTCAAAGTTGCTCCAGATCAAAACTCCATTCTTCAAGCAAGCGGCACCAGCACCATCAAGTTTTGACAACTCTGCTTCTTGAGCCCATATCAAGAATAGATTTTGTCTTCGCCTCTCTAGCCACCCGAGTGAGGTTAAAAGAACAAATACAAGCAGTAGTGGAAACCAGAGCAACCCGTGAATCATTGGAAGTCAAAGAAGGATTTGCTTAAGGAAGAAGGGTGATTCATTCTTATTCTTTAGCTATTTCAACCAGCTTTGCTACTAGTTGTTCGATAGTGACACCCGAAGCTTGCCAGAGAGTTGGATACATACTCTGAGATGTAAAGCCAGGCAAGGTATTTATTTCATTGATCCAGATTTGATCTTTTTCTTCTTCATAGAAAAAGTCGACTCTTGCCATACCTTTTGCATCAATGGCTTTACAGGCTTGTAAGGTTAGATTTTGTATCTGTTCGCTCACACCCTTTGGGAGAGATGCTGGTAAAAATGTTTTGCTTGAATTTTGCGAATATTTAGTTTCATAGTCATACCAGTCAGCTTCATACTTTATTTCTCCAACAGCAGAGACTTTTAATAATTGCCCACCAAGAACAGCACATTCAAGTTCTCTAGCGGTTACTCCTTTCTCTACAACTATTCTTTGGTCATGGTTGGAAGCTTCGGAGAGCCCTTTTAAAAATTCTTCTTGATTAGAAGCTTTAGTAATCCCTACTGAGGAGCCTAGATTTGCAGGCTTTATAAAACATGGGTATCCGAACTGAATTTTAAGTTTGTGTAATAGCTCTTCTGTGAAATTGTTTTTTGAAAGTTCAAAAGCATTTAAAGAAAAGTAGGGAAGCTGTGGGAGTCCAGCAGATGAAAAGGCTGCTTTCATAGCAAGTTTGTCCATCCCAACGGCAGATGCAAGAACTCCAGACCCAACAAAGGGTTTTTTCATAAGTTTGAAGAGTCCCTGCACTGTCCCATCTTCTCCATTTGGTCCATGGAGAACGGGGTACCAGATGTCTACTTTTTCGCTCCCAAGAGGCAAAGCTTGAAAACCTCTAGTTTGTGATGGGAAGTTCAAGTCTTTTTCATTTAGTGCAATACCTTTTTCAAGTGCTTTTTGAGCAATAGAACTAGGCCACCATCTACCAAGAAAGTCTATATATATAGAAATTACATTGAATCGATTTTGATTTAATCCACTATTCAGTGCTTTAAGGACGGTTCTCGCTGAGTTGATCGAGACCTCATGTTCACCAGACTCTCCACCAAAAACTACTCCGACAGTGATTTTTTCTTGTGGGATTTTTGGGTGCATTTATTTTAGTTAATAGAATAAAAGTTATCAGTTGATAATAGAAAGTTTATCTAATAGGAATACCACTTAAAGAGAAAGACCGGATTTCTTTTATACGTATGTTTACGAGGTCTCCAGGTTTATATATATAGCCTTCTGGTCCTTTTGAGGGGAAAAATGTGAGCCTATTTGTTCTAGTTCTTCCCATTAACTGTGTTTGATCCTTAGGGTTGATTCCTTCTGCAAGAACTTCTTCAGTAAGTTCTTTATAACGTTGATTTTTTATCTTTGCTGTTCTCTCAACAAGTAAATTTAATTCGTTGAGGCGTTCTATTTTGGTATTTTCTGGTAGCTGATTTGGCCAAGTTGCTGCTGGTGTGTTTGGACGTGGTGAATATGCTGCAGTATTTACTTGGTCGAAGCCTATCTCTTGAATAATTGAGAGGGTCTTTTGAAATTGTTTGTGCGTTTCCCCAGGGAATGCAACTATTACATCAGCACTAATTGAAGCATTGGGAATTCTTTTCCTTATCCTGTCAATAATTCCTTTATATCGTTCAATTGTGTAACCTCTAGACATTGCTTTTAGAATGTCATTGTCTCCACTTTGAAATGGGATGTGGAAGTGTTCACAAACCTTTTTTAGCTCACTACAAGCTTCTATTAGACGATTCGTGAAATATCTTGGGTGGCTTGTTGCAAAACGAATGCGTTCAATGCCTTCGATATCATGAATGTAATAAAGCAGATCAGTTAAGGTATTTTGGCGCCTACCTTCTTTCGTGATACCTGGCAGATCTCTTCCATAAGCATCAATATTTTGACCAAGAAGAGTTATCTCTTTAAAACCCATTGAAGCCAGATTTTCTATCTCGAAATGAATTGCTTGTGGGGATCTTGATTGTTCTTTGCCTCGAACGGAAGGAACAACGCAATATGTACAGCGTTCATTACAGCCATAAATAACATTTACCCATGCGCAAGTTTTACTATTCCTTCTGGCAGTTGTGAGGTCCTCCAGGATGTGCTGTTCGCTTGTTGCCAAAACCTGCTGACCATTATCAACTTGCGTAAGTAGGGTCTCTAAACGATTTGCGTGCTGTGGCCCCATTACTAAATCAATTTCAGGTACTCTTCTCAATAAAGATTCTCCTTCTTGTTGGGCTACGCATCCAGCAACTATGAGTTTTAAATGAGGTGATTTTTGTTTTCGTTTTACCTGGCGCCCCAAATAGCTGTATACCTTTTGTTCAGCGTTGTCTCGAATGGTGCAAGTGTTGTAAAGGATTAGGTCTGCCTCAAGCTCTGCTGTTGCTTCTTTGTATCCCATCCCTTCTAGAATTCCAGCCATACGTTCAGAGTCGGCTTTATTCATTTGACAGCCAAACGTTGTAATCCAATAGCTTCCACGGATTTTGTCCGTGTTTCGTAGCGTTTTTGAAGGTGGTTTTGAGGGTGCTTTTGTCACGACATGGGTTGATCCAAAAGTAATTAATGGATCAGGTGAATTCCTTTAGGATTAAGCCCAAAGGAATTCTTATCTTAGGAACTTCTATACCCCTTTGGAAATCAGTTTTGAGGGCGAGCGAGGGGATTCGAACCCCCGAATAGCGGCGCCACAAGCCGCTGCCTTAACCACTTGGCGACGCCCGCCTCGTAACTATGAATTTAACAATTCGCTTGGTAATCAATGTTAAATGTTTCCGTTCAATATTTTCTTCATTTCTCTTAAAATTCCTTATGGGGCCGATTTTTTGCACAACCCTTGCAGTAATTGGAGCAAAGTGCTGTTGTTAGAAACTTCAATAAACTCTAGAAATGACTATGGCAGTTTTACTTACTATGTTTCGAAGTTTTCAACTTGATTTGGATGATTGACTAAGTGGCATTTCGAATGAATGAGCATAAAGGGCAAAGTCTTGATGTGTTGGTACCACGTGGTTTGATTGGGAATTTCAAAGGTGTTTGCTCAGCACCTGTAACTGCTGAAGGATTGTGTTCTTGTCGTATTAGGCTGCAAGATGGTTATGTCTCTTCTTTAGAGGCGATTGGTTGCGAGCATGAAGCCCCTCTAAAGCTTCTCCTCCCCAGGCTCGTAGAGCCACATGCTCATATCGATAAAGCATTTACTTGGACCAAATTCCCTAACTTGAAAGGTACTTATCAAGGTGCTCTTGAGGCAAATCTTAAAGAGCATCAAAGTCGTACTACTCAACTTGTTCGTTCAAGAGCAGAGAAGGCATTAAACCTATCCCTGAAGAATGGACTTAGGGCAGTTCGTAGTCATGTGGACAGTTTTGGGGTTTGTGCAAATCAACATTGGGATGCTTTGCTCGAACTCCAGAAAGAATGGAAGCCTTTTATTGAATTGCAATTGGTTGCTCTTGTTCCTTTGGAATATTGGAGCACTCATGATGGACATCTTTTAGCTAAAAGAGTTGCAGCATCTGGAGGCTTTTTGGGCGGTGTTCTTGTCCCTCCATGTAATAAAAAAGAAGTTACTCTTTATCTGACAAATATGCTTAGGCTTGCAAAAAGTTTGGGATGTGGAATTGACCTTCATATTGATGAATCGACCACACACTTTGCAGTTGGTCTAAAGCAATTAATCAAAGTGCTTGATCAAATTAGTTTCAATATCCCTATAACTTGTAGTCATGCAAGCAGTATGGGATTGTTAGCAGATAGCGAGTTGCGTAATTTGGCAGATCGTCTGGCACAACATGATGTAAATGTGGTTGCATTGCCCATAACTAACGCTTGGTTGCTTAGTCGCAAATCAAGGACAACTTCTGTGAATAGACCGTTGGCACCAATTGCTCAGTTGCAAGAAGCAGGGGTGTTAGTTGCTGTCGGAAGTGACAATGTTCAAGACCCTTGGTTCCCTGGAGGTAACTTTGACCCACTAGCTTTGATGTCATCGGTAGTCCCGCTTGCTCAATTAGCTCCTTGGAATCGATTAGGGCTAGCACCTTTGACTACCGCTGCTGCCAATGTTATGGATTTAGATTGGGATGGCACTATTACTCAAGGTAGTCCTGCTGATTTTCTTTTGCTGGCTGCAAGGAATTGGACAGAGGCTCTTTCTTCATCTCCATTTAGACAAGTCATGATTAAAGGTAAATGGTTAGATGAATCCAATTAGTCAATTTGTTTTTTATTTCTACTAATGCATCACTCGTCACTTCCTAATGAACTCATTAACGAATTTCAATCAATCTCTGGGTTGAAAGTTTTTAAAAAAACAAAGGAAAAAGAACGTTTCTCTCGAGACTTTTATGACTATTCACCAGTATTAAAAAAAAGGCTGGAAAATTGTTGTGCAGATCTTGTTGTGCAACCAAATTCTGTAGAAGATGTTATTTCAGTAGCTCAGCTTTGTTATAGGGAAGACATTCCTTTGACTTTGAGGGGAGCAGGGACTGGAAATTATGGCCAGTGTGTTCCGCTTCGATCAGGTGTGGTTATGGTTATGAGTTCACTAAACAATATTCGAGATTTCAACTCATCAACTGGGTTTGTGACGGTTGAGGCAGGGTGTTTAATGGGAGATCTTGATAAGTATCTTTTTTCTAAAGAGCGTCAGTTGCGCTTGCTACCAAGTACTTGGAGGAGTGCTTCTGTAGCTGGTTTTGTGGCAGGAGGTTCTGGTGGTATTGGGTCAGTCCGTTGGGGCTTCTTGAGGGATCCTGGTCATTTGCTCTCTCTTGAGGTGGTAACAGTTGAGGAACAACCTAGAAAATTATGCCTGGAAGCTGATGCTGCAGAGGCACTCAATCATGCATATGGAACGAATGGAATTATTACAGCGTTAACTCTGGCAACAGCACCTTCTGTTGCCTGGCAAGAAGTGGCTATTGATTGTCGTGATTGGCCAAGAGCAGTAGAACTTTTGCTTGATTGTGCTCGGGCAGCTGTTGACTTGCACCTTTGTAGCTTGTTAGAAAAACAAATTGTTGACCTTCTTCCTGCTTGGTCTGGTCCTTCAACAGGTAGACATAGATTATTGATCTTGGTTAATCCAGATGGGGTAAGCACACTTGAAAGGATGGCGATAGCAGCAGGTGCTTCCTTTAAGTGCTTGGGATCTGAGAAGGCTAAGACTGGTAGTGGATTGCGAGAACTTACATGGAATCACACGACACTACATATGCGTGCAATAAATTCTGATTGGACGTACTTGCAAATGTTATTGCCTCTGTGTGAACTTGAAAGCATGTCTCTACTTAAAAACAAATGGGGCGATGACCTCCTTTGGCATATAGAGGTTGTTCGTCAGCAGGGAGTTCAGAGGTTGGCTGCCTTGCCAATTGTCCGTTGGCAAGGACAGGCTTTCTTAGAGGAGTTGATTGCTGATTGCAAAAATGCTGGTGCAATTATGTTTAACCCCCATGTAATTACTGTTGAAGATGGTGGACTTGGAGTTATTGATGGTAATCAAGTTCATGCGAAGCATTGCTTTGATCCCAAAGGCCTTCTTAACCCAGGAAAGTTGAAGGGGTGGATGAAATAAGTTTGACTTAAAGATTTTTTTATTGATTTTGTATTTAAACTTTTTCTTTGGTTGATGTCTCAATAATTTTTTTTCTCAATAGATCACCTATGAGATATATAGACCCTGCAATCACTGGGCAAGGGTTTGGCCACATATTTTTAGAAGAAAATTCAATCAAAACTTCTTCAACATTATTTGCTTGAAGAAGTTTTGATTCTAATTTTGGAGATGATTGTGATAATTGAAGCTTGCTCCAGCTCGAGTGATTGGGCACAGGAACAATCCAAACTCGGTCGTTTGGTCTGACCAAATTGCATATCATTCTTGGAGCATCTTTATTGGTTTGTATTCCGAGGATCCATTGAATTCCCTTATTCTCGTGCTCCCAGTGCTTCCTTTCATTGGAAAGTTGCTTTGCTGCATGTGGATTATGAGCACAATCTATCAATAACGGAAAATTGTTCCAATTGGCTTTTTGCAGCCTTCCAGTCCAATTTGCTAAAGCAAACCCTTTTCGAATTTGTTGTTCTTCTATTTTCCACCCAAAATCCTCCAACACTTTTATTGCACCTTTCGCAACCGCGGCATTGTTGCGTTGAACATCTCCATTGAGGCCAAGGGTCCAATCCTCAGGTAGTGGTGATACCCATTCAATGTGTGCATTTTTGCTTTTAACAGTTTGTTCAAGAACCTCAGAGACATGAGGATGTTGAATTGCGCTTATTACTCGACATCCAGGGGTTATGGCGGCTGCTTTCTCTGTGGTGATATCTTTTAAATTGCTTCCGAGATAATCACAATGATCAAGACCAATACTGGCCATTGCGATTACTGGTCTATAAGGATGAGCTGTAGTCGCATCTAGACGGCCCCCAAGACCTGCCTCTAAGATCAGTGCTTGAACATTATGATTATTAAAATGCTTAAAAGCTGCTGCGATAATTAATTCAAACGGCGTCAGATTGTATTTATCACTTATTGGTTTTATAGAGATGAGACATTCTTGAAATTCTTGGTAAGAAATTAAATCTCCATTTACGTGAATCCTTTCGCACCAACTAACTAGGTGAGGCGAAACTGTTGTACCAGCCTTTATCCCTGCAAATTTCAGTGTGCTTTCGATAAGGCTTGCAATTGAGCCTTTACCATTAGTTCCGATAATTTGAATGGCTGGTATGTCATCGCATGGCCTTCCTAATGCATTTAAAGCCATGCGCATGCGATCAATTCCAAGATCAATTCCCCTTTCAGAAAATTGAGGAATTAGTTCATTAAAGAAATCTTCTTCACTAGTGATATTGGTTTTCAATTAGCTACAATTATTTAACGCTGCTTCAAGCTTGGCAAGTATATAGTTGATTTCGTTGTTGTTAATAATAAGGGGTGGGACAATCCGAATAACTTTTGGCCCGGCTGCCAATACAAGAAGTCGTTCTTTAAGTGCAAGATGTATAAAAGCTGGTGCAGTTAAGGCTGCATCATCTCTAATTACTAATCCTTGTATAAGGCCAAGACCTCTAACCTCTTTTAGTTGTTTTGGGAACCTATTAACGAGTTTTTTTAGCTCGTCTTTTAAGTACGATCCTCGTTGCTTAACTTGTGGAAGGAGATTTCTTCTTTCGATCTCTGTGGCAACTGTATAGGCTGCTTTGCAAGCAAATGGATTTCCACCAAAGGTACTTGCATGGTCTCCAGGCTCGAATAATGCCGCATGATTTTTTACCATTAATGCTCCGATAGCATGACCTCCGCCTAGACCTTTGGCTATTGAAAAAGCATCAGGCTCTATTCCTAGATTTTCATAACCCCACCAATTTCCTGTGCGCCCCATTCCGGTTTGTACTTCGTCAAATATTAATAAAATTTTTTCTTTAACACATTTTTCCTTTAATTTTTGAAAAAAGATCACCTCTCCAGGGTGAATCCCACCTTCTCCTTGCAGCGGTTCGATTAAAACGGCACAAACAGATGGGCCATTGATTTCTGCCTGCTCAAATGATGTTATGAAAGATTGATAATTATTGTAGGAGAAGAATTTAAAGCCTTCGACTAAGGGTTCGAAATTTTTGTGGTAATTAGGTTGTCCTGTAGCGCTAACAGCTGCAAGTGTTCTGCCATGGAAACTTGCCTTTGCAGTCAGTATTACTGGACGATTAATTCTTCTTTCGCAATGTGCATATTTTCGTGCCAATTTGATTGCGGCTTCATTGGCTTCTGCCCCACTATTGCAAAAGAATGCTTTGTCTGCGCAGCTGTGATCTACTAACCACCTTGCTAGTTGCTCTTGCTCAGGAATTTCATAAAGGTTGGAAACATGTTGAATTTGATTTAATTGTGCTGTTAAAGAACGCCGAAGGGCATTGTTGCTATGCCCAAGACTGCAGGTTGCTATTCCTGCAACTGCATCTAGATAGCGCTTGCCTTTCGTATCCCATACCCAACAGCCTTTCCCTCGCTGTATCGCAAGAGGGAGGCGTTTATATGTATCCATCAAAACAGTGGGAGCGGTCGGACTCGAACCGACAAACCCGAAGGTGCCGCATTTTGAGTGCGGTGCGTCTACCAATTCCACCACGCTCCCTTGATTAGAGTTTATGTCAGAGGAAGTTTTCGTGCTATACCCTCAGGATTTGAGCTCCAGCTTGATTCAACTTCTTTTCCATTTCTTCATAGCCTCTATCTAGATGCTGCAGTCCTTCTACTTTGCTTGTTCCATTAGCTGTAAGACTCGCAAGGATCATAGCGGCAGTTGATCTTAAATCTCCTCCAAAAACAGGCGCTGCACTTAACTCTGGAACACCTTCAATGACAGCAGTATTCCCTTGAACCCGTATAGAAGCGCCCATTCTCTGCAATTCAGCTACATGCTTCATACGATTTTCGTATATTTTTTCAGTGATCACACTTGTCCCCTGGGCAGTGGTCATTAAAGCCATAAATGGAGCTTGTAAGTCTGTCGGGAAACCTGGGAAAGGTTGGGTTGTGATATCAACTCCTTTTATTTCCATTGGGATGATTCGGATACCTTCTCCTTCTTGTTGAATTTTGCATCCACAATCTCTTAGCTTTTGGAGCACTGCGTTGAGATGCTCAGGAATAACTGGTGTGACTTTTAAATTCGAGCGTGTAATGGCAGCTGCAATGAGAAAAGTTCCTGCTTCTATTCGATCAGGCATGACTGAGTAGTCACAACCATTCAATTGCTTCACTCCTTGAATGGTGATTTTGGGACCACCAGCTCCAGAGATTTTTGCACCCATAGAATTAAGCATTTTAGCAAGATCTTGTATCTCAGGTTCTTGAGCAGCATTTTCGATGCTGCTGTTTCCTTCTGCCAATACAGCTGCCATCAGAATTGTTTCAGTGGCACCAACACTGGGGCAATCCAAAACAACATCAGTTCCTTTTAAATGCTTTTGAGTCCCTGGGATTGATGCTGTTACTAAACCATGCTCCACATTGATATATGCGCCTAAGGATTTCAGACCTTTTATATGTTCCACAACAGGACGAGCTCCTATTTCGCAACCTCCAGGTAATGGAATTTTTGCTTGACCAAGTCGTGCCAGTAGAGGACCAATGCAAAAGAAGCTTGCTCTTAATCCATGCACAAGTTCATAAGGGAGTTCTACATGATGCAGTTTGCTTGCCTTTAGAAAAAGTTCAGAGTTGTTTCTTTTTACGGTTACTCCCATTGTGGAAAGAATTTCTGCCATCCCATCAATATCAGTGAGACGTGGAACATTCTTTAATCTCAGTTCATCTTCAGTTAAGAGAGATGCTGCCATTAGAACTAGTGCCGAATTTTTTGCACCACTAACTATTAGCTCCCCTGACAATGGAGACTTGCCTTTCACCTCCAGATGCGGCTTGATGGTCTTCTTAGAGATTGTGGCCGCTATGGGCATGCCCTATCACTTTTAAGCTTTCAGCCATGTTTACAAATGTAATTAGCTACGTCCAGGCGATCGTTATTAAAAGTGCATAGTATTTCTATGTGATGCTTAAGACAGAAAGCAATTGATGCTTTATCTTCTTACCGTCCTAGGGGCCAACCGTTAGCGGATGTGGCGGAATTGGTAGACGCGCTAGTTTCAGGTACTAGTGGCAGCAATGTCATGGGAGTTCAAGTCTCCCCATCCGCATTATCTTGATTTAGTTGACAATAGTATTCCTAATGATTGTGCTGAAAATTTCTAATGCTTCTGAGTTGGTTGCTGCCAAATTAGGAGACTTTGTGGAACGGCTGACTCCTGAGTTTGTTGATGAATCAACAGTAGAGGACCTTGTTATAAAAAGAATGATCGAGAATCTTGCGAAAGAAGGAATAAAAGGGGAAGTTTCATCAATAAAGGGATTAGATATAGTCAAGAACCATCTAGAGGTTCATGACGGCTTTAAAGTTAGAAACAAAAGAATATTTTGACTACTAAATTATTAGACCTAGATTCTTCTTTGCCATTGATTTCTAGTCGAAGAAATCCGTTGGTTCGACGATTAAAAAGCATTGCTTCTCGTGAAGGGCGAGAAAGGCATTCTTTGGTTTTGTTAGAAGGCACGCATTTATTAAAGGAAGCATTGCGAACTTCTTTCCTTCCAATTGAGATTATTGCAACTAGTAATTGGTTGGAAAATCATTCCGACTTTTTGAGAACTATCCCTAGTCAAACAGTTCTTCGTGAGGTTACTCAATCTGTGCTTCAGGCTGCCTTAACTACTAAGAACCCTGATGGTGTGGCCGCTCTGTTTCCTTTAGAGGCTTTACCTAAGCCTCTAAAGGACTTTAGTTATGTTTTAGCTTTGGATCGTTTGCAAGATCCTGGGAATGTTGGTACTTTGTTTCGCACTGCATTGGCTGCAGATATAGAAGTCATTTGGCTAGCGTTAGGAGCTGATCCACTAGGGCAAAAAGTTTTAAGAGCTTCTTCTGGCGCGGTTTTGAATTTGCCTTATGAACGTTTTGAGGGAAGCGAGGAGGATGTCCTTCAAAGGTTTGCCCAAAGACTTGAATGTGCAGTAAGTAATGGACATCAGGTTGTTGGAACAACAGTTCCAACAACCTCTTCAAAATCAATTCTTCCTTATTGGGAGCTCGACTGGACGAAACCTACCATTTTAGTTCTTGGAAATGAGGGCTCAGGTCTTCACCCAAGCATTAAGGCCTGCTGTACTCATAGCATCACATTGCCTCATAATTCATGTGTTGAGTCGCTTAATGTGGCATCTGCTGCTGTTCCTCTGCTGTTGGAGCGGCGGCGGGCCAAAATGGATAAAGAAATAAACAGTGCTTGTGAACGAAGCTAAATTCGACTTTGATTTGATCGTGATAGGAGCAGGTTATGGCGGCTTTGATGCTGCCAAACATGCGGCAGATCATGGGTTAAAAGTTGCGATTATCGAATCGCGTGAAATGGGAGGGACATGCGTCAATAGGGGTTGTGTGCCCTCAAAAGCTTTGTTGGCAGCAAGTGGGAGAGTTCGCGAGCTTGCTAATGCTGAACACTTGGCGGGGTTTGGTATTCATGCCTCTCCAGTTCGTTTTGAAAGAAAAAAAATTGCTGAGCACGCAAACCAACTAGTAGAGAATATCCGAATTAATTTGACCAAGACCTTAGAGAGGGTTGGTGTAAAGATTATTCGAGGAGTCGGAAGATTAGAAGGCCCTCAAAGAGTGGGAGTAAGAGAGCTCAATGGGGTTGATCGAGTTTTGTCATCTAAGGATGTCATCATTGCAACAGGTTCTGATCCCTTTGTCCCTCCTGGAATTGAAATTGATGGAAGAACTGTCTTTACAAGTGACGAAGCAATAAATCTTGAATGGCTTCCTCGATGGATCGCAATTATCGGCAGTGGATATATCGGTCTTGAGTTTGCGGATATTTATACAGCTTTAGGTTGTGAAGTCACCATGATTGAAGCGCTTGATCGTGTAATGCCTACGTTTGACCCGGATTTAACTAAATTGGCAGCTCGACATTTGCTTGATGGTCGTGATATTGATGCAAAGGCAAGTTTGTTGGCAAGCAAGATAACGCCTGGTTGTCCAGTTCAGATTGAATTATCTGATGTAAAAAATCGAGAGCTAGTGGAAAAACTAGAGGTTGATGCAGTACTGGTTGCTACAGGAAGGGTCCCAACCAGTAAAGAATTGAATTTGGACTCTTTGGCTGTTGATACAAATCGGGGATTTGTACCAGTAGATGAAAGCATGAGAGTTTTGTCCAAAGGAAAGCCTGTATCTCATCTTTGGGCGGTTGGAGATGTTACGGGTAAGTTAATGTTGGCTCATGCAGCAGCAGCGCAGGGAATTGTCGCTGTTGAAAATATTCTTGGAAATAGCCGAACTATTGATTATAGGAGTATCCCAGCAGCGACATTTACTCATCCTGAAATAAGTTCTGTTGGATTAACAGATAAGGAAGTAAAAGAAGCATCCTCTCAAGAAGGTTTTGAGGTCGGTTGTGTACGGAGTTATTTCAAAGCAAATTCAAAAGCTTTGGCAGAACTTGAGAGTGACGGACTTATGAAGTTGCTATTTCGCAAAGATACAGGTGAGGTCTTAGGAGCTCATATATTTGGGCTGCATGCCGCTGATTTAATACAAGAGGTGGCAAATGCAATAGCAAGAAGACAAAGTGTTATTGAGTTGTCTAGTGAAGTACATACTCACCCAACACTTAGCGAAGTTATTGAAGTGGCTTATAAACAGGCTGCTAAACAAATAAATAGTTAGACGATTAATTGAACATGGTTTTTAGTTTTCTCATTCTTCCCTTGTGCTTTTTACTTGATTATTAAACCTATGGAAATTCGTAGACGTCCACCTAACCCAACAGTAAAGGTTGCAAATTTGGAATATGCAATTCCTCATTCAGAATCTGAACCTAGGAATATTCTCGAAAAAATTGTTTGGGAGAAAGATCGTGAAGTTGAACTTGCAAAAAGGCGGCTTCCACTTGATGAATTGAAATCGCAAATTGCGTTATTACCACAGCCAAAAGATTTTCTTGATGCGTTGAAAAGGCAGAGTTGTCTTCCTGCTGTTATTGCAGAGATAAAAAAAGCCAGTCCTAGTAAAGGAATTATTCGAGAGGACTTTGACCCTGTTTTGATAGCAAAGGCTTATAAAGCTGGCGGGGCTAGTTGCCTTTCAGTTCTTACAGATAAAACCTTCTTTCAGGGAGGTTTTGATGTTCTTATTAAAGTTAGGCAAACAGTTGATCTTCCAATTCTTTGTAAGGATTTCATATTGGCGCCATATCAGATATATCAGGCAAGGGCAGCTGGGGCAGATGCAATTTTGCTTATAGCAGCAATTCTTTCTAACCAAGATCTGAATTATTTGCGCAAAGTTGCATGCGGGCTTGGGTTGACGGTGCTAGTTGAAGTGCATGACTCTTCAGAATTAGAAAGAGTACTCAGTCTTGGTTCATTCCCTTTGGTGGGTATAAATAATCGTGATTTGACTACTTTCAAGACTGACTTGTCAACTACAGAAGTCTTATCGACTAATTACGACAATCTCTTAAAAGAACAAGGTGTCCTTTTAGTAAGTGAATCTGGATTATCGACTCGTACAGATTTAGATAGAGTTTTGGCAGCAGGTGCTCATGCTGTTTTGGTTGGAGAATCTTTGATGAGGGAGGGGGATATCTGTCGAGGCTTGGTTAAATTGATTAAGACTTCAAAGAAAACTTAAAAAACAATCATGCCACTTTATATACAAGCTTTTCTAACGCTGAGTTGTTCAATCAGAATTAACTTTGGGATACTTCTTAAATGCTCATAAGCATACTTACAGGAATAGCTGCAGGTGCCATCCATGTAGTAGGTGGAGCTGATCACTTGGTTGGCATGGCACCTGTAGCTATTAGAGATCCACGGGTCGCACTTCGTAATGGTTTGGCTTGGGGGCTTGGTCATTCCACTGGGGTTCTTATTCTTTCGTCAATAGCAATTTTATTGAAAGATTTGGCGCATATTCAAAAGATGTCAACTTTAGCTGAATTTATTGTTGGAATAGTATTATTAATAGTTGGTTTTTTGGCAATAAGAACTTCTTTAGGCCTTAATATTCATAAACATTCTCATGAGCATAAATATGGTCACACACATGATCATATTCACCTTCACTTTCGAGGCCATAAGAAACATGAAAGACATTCCCATACGGCAACTGGATTAGGGATTTTGCATGGCCTTGCAGGGGCTAGTCATTTGTTAGCTGTTATTCCTGCGCTGGCCTTGCCAACTATGGGTGGAGTGGCCTACATGTTTGCATATTTGCTTGGTTCAATTGGAACAATGGGCTTGTTTTTGATGGCCATTTCTATTGCAACTATGAAGGCTGGGGCGAGAGCTATGCCAATGATAGTAGGATTCGCTGGTGGCCTTTCTGTGGTGACAGGTGTTTTCTGGCTTCAAAATAGTTGGGATTTATTAGGCTAATTAAGTAATATCAAATTTCTATTTCACCTCAAAGGAAGAACCTTCGAACCTTCCTACCTCTAAGGAATCTTTATTTAAAATAAGGATTAGATTTTGACCTTATCTTTTTTGCATGCTTTCAATTGCTATCCATAAGATTATATTTGGTGGATATTTTAGGGAAGGGATAATAACTTAGGTATTATTGACTTAGTATTTATTATGAGTTTACAATTGATTATAGTTGCTTCGTTGATTGGATTGGTTGTTCTTATATTCTCTTTGTACGCCATATACTTTTTCTTCTTGGGTTTGTCTGGCGGTAAACTTCCTTCAGTGCTTCAAGAAAAGGATTAACTCTTATAATTGTCACTTTTTTAATATTAAAAACTTTCTAGTATTATTTTTTGGAAGTAAGAGACGGTTCTTTTAGCATAATTAGTGAATCCTATTATTTTCGTTTTTCTGTATAATGATTATTTTGGTTTGATTTCTAGTCTTCTTCTGTATATAAGATTTGCCATGCTAATAAAGAGAAGAATGCAACGAACATAATTGACAAGAGTGCATCAATTGTCCAATGGGTCACATTAGTAAGAAAGTAATTCAATCAATTCCTATTATACCTTTTGCAAGATTACTTATGAAATACTTAAGAGAATAAACTGGCGGCTTATTTTCTCTATGAAAAATCGATATATCAAATAATGCCCATTGATTTTGCTCCTATCGTCACTAGGCCCATCCCCACTACTGAGGCATTGACTAGTCCCATTCCAACTGCGCCAACAGAAATGATTCCCATTGAGACCAAGCCAATTGAGATGAACCCCATTGGTAATATTCCAATTGCAATGATGCCTCTAGGTGCAATACCAAAAGAAAAAAACTTTGGCGAATCATTGATATGATGATTGGTTTGATTGATTGAATCTTTACTCAAAATCTAATACTTCAGAAACTATTTCTTTATAGCCCAATTCCAAGAGGATTTGCCAAGAAGTATTCAAATATATGTTTATGAGATTTTCATGATTGATTTGAACTGCCTAAATAAAATTCATCGATTGTATTTTTAATTCATAGGTTTTATTTGATTGCATATTGGGTATATTTTTTGTACTAGTACTTAGAGATTACTTTTTCAACAATACCAATTAGAAACCGATTGCTGACAAGTCCAAATTGACGACTATCTATGCTCGATGAATTATTATCACCTCTTAAGTCAAGGCCAGAAAGACTGCTGCCTTGAACTCTTTTGATGATTAAATTTTGGGGATCTAGTGGGTGTTTAGCTACAACTATTTCACCTTCTTTGGCGAAGACTTTCTCGGGGTTGATAGGCTTGTACATAACAACATCTCCTTCATTTAGTGAAGGAAGCATTGAATCACCTTCAACACGACAAAGTCTTCGGAGACCCGTTATTAATAGAAAAAAAGAGTGAAGGGAAAGGCCTTTTTTGACAAGGATGGATTCAGCTTGCTGTAACCCAGGCATCAGCACGACCTTTCGACTTCCAAAACATATGATGAATTTTCTGTACAGATTGCATTAGTTCTTCTGCCTTCTCTTGGTCAATGTTGACTTTGCATGTACTACATAGTTTGGACGCTTTCCAGAAAGTGTCGTGAAGGTCTAGGAAAGTAGCAAGATGCTCTGGTTTGAAATAGTCAGTCCATAGAATCAACAACTCTTTTTTTGCTTCTTTTGCTTGATCTTCTTTGATAGCAACAAAGCGGGAAAAAGTATTGTTATATGAAGCCCAGGCAACTGGATCACTGCCTTGTGGAGGCTCTAGGGCTAATAGCTTTTTGGTCATGGATAGAACCGCTTCTGCTGCTACACGAGCAGAAGCCGGGTCATAAACACCGCACGGCCCATCGCAGTGAGCGCTCGCCTTTTTGATTGGAAGGCTGTTAAAGATGGCTGAAAGTGCTGTTCGCAACATCTGGCAAGTTATGGATAGCCTTTTAACAGACTACTTGGATATCTCTTTGATTGGCGACCTAAAAGTTGTTTGATTGATTAAATACTCATTTAACCTCTAAAAGTTCTACCTCAAAGATCAAGGTTGAATTTGGAGGTATAACTCCACCGGCACCTCTACTTCCATAACCTAGTTCGGATGGAATGATTAATTTTCTTTTGCCTCCTACTTTCATTCCTGCAACTCCTTCGTCCCAGCCTTTAATGACTTGGCCAGCACCTAGAGGGAAACTGAAAGGTCCTCGCCCGTAACTACTGTCAAATTCTTTCCCATTCTCAAGCATGCCTCTGTAATTGACAGTTACTCTTTGACCGGCTTTGGCTTCTGCTCCATTTCCTTGTTCAATATCAGTAATGCTCAGGCCACTTGCTGTAACTTTTGGGGCCTTATTCTCAATAGGGCCTCCTAAGACTGATTCTTCTGAGTTTGGTTTGTCTATAGCCATAGCGAAAAGGGTTGGATTGGGTTCGTCTGGATCTAATTCAAAATTGTTATTAGCCTTTTTGGGGGCTTGAATTGTGTTCACCTCGGCTTGATAAGTTGAGCTTAAGTCTTTTGCGTCAACAGTTGAAGGGGAAATGATTTGGCTAGCGACTGCCACAATCAGGCATGTCAAAAAAACCGAAAAACTAATGAGGATGTCGTGCACGTTGTAGTCTTTGAAATTCAATTGAAATTTATTCTTGCAGGGTAACTGTACTTAATAAAGCTTTTTTGAGTCTTGGTTACCTAAATTTCCTTTTAGCTTTTTGTTTTGCTTTCCTTAGAACGGGTTATGTGGATGTTTGATCCTATTTAGCAAGCTGAAATATGAGCAAAGAAAGATCATTTTTGTTATTTAGAGGTCTTTTAGGCGGCCTTTTTGCTGGGTTGGCTCTATCTCAGTTGGGAGTTCTTTTTATGCCTTTGGCCATTGCATTGCTTTGGTCAATAACGAGAAGTATTTTTGCCAGTTTCCTTTGGGGGTTTGTTGCAATCTTAGTTAGTCATCAATGGCTTTTGGCCCTTCATCCACTCAATTGGATAGGGGTACCTGCGCCATTGAGCTTGCCAATTGCAATTAGTATTTGGCTGTTTTGTGCCGCATTTGCTGGATTGCTAGTAGGGCTCTGGGCATTAGTTGGAAATACATTTTTGCTGGTTCGATTTAGAAATGGATCTGCTTTAGGAAGACTTTGCTGCGGTTGTTTTTTGTCATCCCTCTGGGGCTTGTCTGAAGTCGTTTTGGCTAAGTCTCCTTTCTTTTGGATAGGTGTTGGATCCAGTTTGTTGCCTGGTGACATAGCGCTTGCTGGATGGGCTCAATGGATTGGAGCGGGAGGATTGGCATCCTTACAACTCTTAATCGGTTTCTGGGTTTGGCAAACATTCCTTGCTTTTCGGAGCGGAGGAGGAGGAAAAAAATTACTTTTAATTGGATCTTTTCTTTTGATCTTTTTTCATGTTCTTGGGGCAAGCTTTTTAGTCAATCAATCAAGTTTTAAAAGGGTGCCTGTTGCTATTTGGCAATCAAATATTCCCGTACGACAAAAGTTTTCCCAAGAACAGCAGATTCAACTTACTAAGTCTGTTCAAATTGCATTAGAGAAAGCTGGAAGCTTGTCAGCTTCTTGGCTTGTTGCTCCTGAAGGCACATTAAGCGCTAAACAGAATCTTATTTCTCCCGCACCAATTCCATTCTTAACAGGAGGATTTCGTTGGGTTAGGGGCGCTCAGAGAAGTTCCTTGCTTGTAATTGATGAAGGAAATAAGAGTTTTTCATCTTCTATTGATAAGCATCGTTTGGTGCCTTTGGGAGAACAAGTTCCTAAAATCCCAGGTTTTGCTATGCAAGGACTTTCGGCTGTAGGAGGATTAGAGCCTGGCGCTTCATCGCGATTATTGTTGTGGTCAGGACCTCCTGTTGCTGTGGCAATTTGCTATGAGTTAAGTGATGGAAATGCCATGGCAAAGGCAGTTAAGGGTGGTGCCGATTGGATACTTGTCTTAGCCAACCTTGATCCTTATCCAATCTCTCTTCAGAGACAGTTTCTTGTTTTATCTCAATTAAGAAGTATTGAAACATCAAGGGATTTAATTACCGTGGCTAATACAGGGCCTTCTTCCTTAGTTATTGCTTCAGGAAAAGTTCAGAAGGAAATGACTCCTTTCAAGGAAAGTGTTGACTTGGTAAACCTAAATTTGCGTAATAATAAAACATTTTATACTAGATGGCGGGAGGCCCCACTAACGTTGGTTTTGCTGATTAGTTTTTTAGGCTTGACTTTGTTAAGTAAGAAAAACTAATTTGATAACTTTCTATTCTTTCAACTCTCAGGCTGAATTATTCCGCCGCCTAGCAGAACCTCTCCTGAATAAAAAACTGCTGCTTGGCCAGGCGTAATTGAAAACTGTTCATCTTCGAAACATATTTTGCACCGATGAGGACGATCCATTTCTATATCTTTAGGTGTTGCTTCTAGCGAAGACAGTAGAGCTTTTACAGGCTTGCTTCTATAGCGCACTTGAACTTCTACTTCTAACTCTTTTTGGGGTTGACTAATAGATACCCAATTAACCTCACCGACAATGCAACTAGACTTGCTTGACATGGCTCGTGGTGCAACAATTATTTGATTTTTACTGCCATCTATCTTGATTACATGGAGGGGCTCATTCCATGCAACTCCTAATCCTTTCCTCTGCCCAATTGTAAAATGTTCAATACCATCATGCTCTCCAATCACCCTGCCATCATGTAAGACTATTTCGCCTTTTTGGGGAGGAATGTAATTATCTAAAAAGGCTTTCATAGATCCATGATGCTCTGCAAGGCAAAGATCTTGGCTTTCAGGTTTTTTAGCTGTCCTCAACATTAATCGACTTGCTTCTGCTCTAGTATCTTCTTTAGTTAACTCGCCCAAAGGAAAAACAACTTTACTAAGTACGTCCTGAGATAAATCATATAAAAAATAACTTTGGTCTTTGTTTGTATCAATCCCTCTTAGAAGTTGTATTCTTCCTTTGTACATTTCTCTTGAGACTTTCCTTTTGCTGGCTTCATCCATGTATCTAATTCTTGCGTAATGTCCTGTTGCTATCCGATTAATTTTTCGGTTATTTTTTGCCCAGTTAAGCATTGTTGAAAATTTTACGGATCTATTGCATCTAGAACAAGGTATGGGTGTTATACCTTGTTGATACCCGCTTATTAATTCGTTAATAATTTCCTTCTCAAAAGTTGACCTTGCATCCATAACATGATGCGGGATAGATAGTTGCTTGCATATTGCAGCTGCATCAATTAAGCCATCGGAACAGCACGAGCCTTTACCACTCATCAGCCAAAGTGTTAGCCCTTCTACTCTCCACCCTGCCTCTAGTAAGAGAGCTGCTGTTAAGGAACTATCCACCCCGCCTGACAAGCCAACTGCAATTGCATGCTCTCCTTGGAGGAGCTTGAGGCGTTCAATAGTTTCCTTAAAAGAACTTGTTGATAATGGGGGTTCTTCAATCACTTCAGATCTTTCAGATTGGACAGAAAGGCATTTCTTCTTGGATTTCAGCATAGTTAGGACATATGCCTAAATAACGTGATCTGGCCTCAAAAGAATGCCGACCATCTCATGGTTACTTCTGAGCAGATGGGAAAGCTAGAGAGTCAGATCCTCTCTAGTGGCTTTCCTGTTCCAGCCTTGATGGAGAAGGTAGGTCAATCTATGGCTAGTTGGTTGTTAAGCCAATCTTGCTTGCTTGCTAATGGTGTAGTAGTGCTTGTTGGCCCAGGTCATAATGGTGGTGATGGGTTAGTGGTTGCTAGAGAGCTTTTTCTTGCAGGTATAAGTGTAAGTATTTGGTGTCCATTCTCTATAAGCAGAGCCCTGACGAAAGAACATCTTTCTCATGTGAATTGGCTTGGGATTAAGCAATTAAAAAGGGAGCCTGATGTTGAAGATAAGGCTTTGTGGATTGATGCAATTTTTGGACTAGGACAATCTCGCCCTATGCCTGAGTTATTAGCAAATTTGTTTCAAGAAAGACATAGAAAAAGGCCAGGAGGTTTAGTTAGTTTGGATGTGCCTTCAGGTATTTGTTCTGATACAGGGCAGCCATTCGCGGGAGGGGGGGCAGTTGCATCTTTTACGTTGACTGTTGGGTTAATTAAACAAGGCCTAGTTCAGGATTTAGCTCTAGCTTATGTAGGCCAACTTATTCGAATTGATATCGGTTTTAAATCAAAGCTTTTGGATCTTTTGCCAGAGAAATTGTTATTGAGGGTTTTATCTTCGGATTTGAATACTTTGAGATGGCCGCAGCCTTCTTTGTCAGCAAGTAAATATCAACGTGGGAGGGTTTTAATTCTTGCTGGGAGTGATGAATATAGAGGGGCTGCGTTCTTAGCCCTTCGGGGGGCAATCTCTAGTGGTGCGGGAAGTATTCAAGCTTTAATTCCTAACGTTGTGGCTGATTCCTTATGGGAAGTAGCGCCGGAAGTAGTAGTTTCTGGGACCTTTTCTAAAGAAACGACAGAAAATTTCTGGGAGGAGTGCCTATCTGTTAAGGATTTGGGAAGGTTGGATTCAATTTTGATTGGACCAGGATTGGGCTTAAGTGAAAATAATTGGAATGTAGCGTTCAAAATTCTTAAAGCTTTTAATGGATTATTGGTTCTTGATGCTGATGGGTTGAACCAATTAGCAGCTTCTTCTGAAAGCTGGAAATGGATTAAAGAACGAGCTGGCCCCACTTGGATTACTCCACATCTCGATGAATTTCGCCGATTATTTCCTTCAATTCAGAGTTCTTTTCCTTTAGATGCAGCAATTGAAGCATCGCAATTGACCGGTGCAGGGGTTCTTTTAAAAGGAGCACATAGTGTTATTGCTGATCCAAGTGGGATTACTTGGCAATTGGTTCATACGGCACCCTGGGCTGCAAGAGCTGGCTTTGGAGATTTGTTGGCTGGCTTCGTTGCAGGGGCTGGAGCCCTCGGGATGACATCTAAAAGAAAATTATCCTGCGAAGTTCTTGCAGCTTCTGCTTTTTTGCATGCAGAAGCTGCACGCATTTGTGATAAAGGGTCTTCTCCTAGCGCTATTGCAGATTCACTTGCTTCGCTTACAAAAGCTATCCAGTCCAAAAGTGTTCGAATGGATACATAAATTGGCCTTTAGGGGGCTTTTGGGGGGCAAATGTGTACTTTTAGACACAAGAATCTGAAGGGTTGTTGAAACCCTGGCCTGTTTTCGCATTTCCGTAGGAAAGTCCTCCCAAATGTGATGGGGAGAAAAAATGGTTTCGTCCGTTCCAAAGGCAACAGAATCTCAAAGACGTCGGAGCAGCGATCCAATTAGTTGGTATCTCTCCACAATTGGCCGTATTCCTTTGCTGACGCCAGCTGAAGAGATTGAGTTGGGCAATCAAGTCCAGATGATGATGGGATTGACTGAGGAATGCTTGCTTACGGGAGAAACAAAAGAATTTACTTCTCGGGAAAGGCGTTTGATCCGAATAGGAAGACGGGCAAAAGAAAGGATGATGAAAGCGAATCTTCGTCTTGTTGTTAGCGTTGCAAAAAAATATCAAGGTAAAGGTTTAGAGCTTTTAGATCTTGTTCAAGAAGGTTCTCTTGGTTTAGAACGTGCTGTCGAGAAATTTGACCCTACCCGTGGCTATAAGTTTTCTACATATGCGTTTTGGTGGATTCGTCAAAGCATGACTCGTGCGATTGCTTGTCAATCAAGGACAATTCGTCTTCCTGTTCATTTGAGTGAGAGGCTTACCACGATTAGAAAAGTGAGTCTTGATTTAGCACATAAATTAGGAGCAATGCCTAGTAGGGCTGAGATTGCAGAAGAAATGGATATTCCTCTTGAAGAGCTGGACTCTTTGCTAAGACAAGCGTTAACAACTAGTAGCCTTGATGCTCCAGTGAATGGTGACGAAGGAAGGAGTTTTCTGGGTGATTTAATTGCTGATTCCTCTCTCGGAGAGCCTCTAGACAAAGTTGAACAACGAATTCATCAAGAGCAACTAGGACGATGGTTGAGTCATTTAAGTGAACAAGAGCAACATGTCCTTAGACTTCGTTTTGGGCTAGAAGGCAATGATAGACACACTCTCGCTGAGATCGGTCGTCTTTTAGAGGTTTCTAGAGAGAGAGTGAGGCAGGTTGAGCTAAAGGCTCTTAGAAAATTAAGGAACCTCACTAGAAAACTTCCAAGCGGGATCTAAAACACTAAAACAGTTTTAATTATTGAATTTCATTAGAACTAGAAAGTAATTAATTTGTCTGTTGTTATTTGTCTGCCCAAATATATTTGGTTAATTCTTTGGAATCAGGCTCAGGAGCAGAAAGTGCAAATTCGACAGAGTCCATCACCTCTGTGTCGATTTCTTTTTCTAGAAGACGAAGCTCATTACTTGTTGCAAAACCATTTTCTTTAAGCTCTTTTTCGAGTTTTTGAAGAGGGTCTCTTTGAGCCCAAAAATCTTTTTCTTCTTCTTTGCGAAGTTCATCTGGGTCAGCTAGCGAATGCCCTCGGTAACGATAGGTAAGACACTCTATGAGGGTTGGTCCTTCTCCTCTCCTTGCGCGCTCTATTGCTCGTTGGGCGGCCCCTCTAACTGCTAAAACGTCCATTCCGTCAACTTCTTCCCCTGCCATTCCAAAAGCATCTGCTTTGCGCCAAATCTCAGGCTCGCTAGTGGCACGATCATGAGCCATTCCTATTGCCCATTTGTTGTTCTCAACTACAAAAATTATTGGAAGTTTCCAAAGTTGAGCCATGTTTAAGCATTCAAAAAATTGACCGTTGTTACAAGTGCCATCTCCAAAAAATGCCGCAGTAACAGAGTCGCTATTTTTGTCACCCAATGAGTCTCTCTTGTATCGACTTGTAAAGGCTGAGCCAAGTGCTACAGGTATGCCTTCTCCAATAAATGCATATCCTCCTAGGAGATGGTGCTCTTTTGAGAAAAGGTGCATTGAACCTCCTCGTCCTTTGCTGCATCCAGTTTCTTTGCCAAAAAGTTCACTCATCACCTCTCTTGCTGGAACACCTGCGCTTAAAGCATGAACATGATCGCGATAAGTACTGCAAAACCAATCATGTTTTTTCTTCATAGCGCCTATGACTCCTGTGCTTACAGCTTCTTGCCCGTTGTAGAGGTGCACGAATCCAAACATTTTTCCTCGGTAATACATCTCTGCGCACTTGTCTTCAAACCTTCTCCCTAGGGTCATATCTTTGAAAAGCTCTAAACCGATTTCACGATTTAAAGTTGCCCTCTTGGAAAGAGACAGCTTCTCTAAACGTTCGGCATGAGCTTCTGCTCCCATTGGGCTAAGAAATGTTTGCTCTGAGGAGGTTTTTGCTGCTTGGCTCATGCTTTTTTCT
>CACENO010000015.1 GCA_902560875.1 uncultured Prochlorococcus sp.
AACAAGAGGTGCTTCTTCTTTGGCAAGGGCTTGGTTATTACTCAAGAGCACGTCGAATTCATAGTGCAGCCAAGCAATTACTTCAATTGGTAGGTAGTGCTGGTTCTTTAGATCCAGATTGTTGGCCCAATGCTTTAGAGACTTGGATGGCTTTGCCAGGGATAGGTCGTAATACTGCAGGAAGCATTATTTCTTCTGCCTTTGACCTCCCAGCGCCTTTGTTGGATGGAAATGTTAAAAGGGTATTGGGAAGATTGGTTGCAAATCCCACGCCAGAAAAAGAATGTATTTCTGAATTGTGGAAACTTAGTAATTATTTGTTGGATCGTCAGAATCCTAGAAAGTTCAATCAAGCTTTAATGGATTTGGGCTCGATGGTTTGTACTCCACATAATCCAAATTGTTTTAAGTGCCCTTGGAATTCATATTGTATTGCTTACGCTTCTAATCAATCAAATAAATTTCCAGTGAAAGATTCAAATAAGCCATTGCCGCTTGAACTGATTGGGGTCGGTATTGTTTTTGATAGGGAAGGACGTGTCCTTATAGATCAGCGATTGAATAAAGGACTTTTAGGTGGTATGTGGGAGTTTCCAGGAGGGAAACAAGAACCAGATGAAAGTATCCAAGAAACAATCATTCGTGAACTAAAAGAGGAATTGGGAATTGAGGTGAAAGTAGGCGATCAATTAATTTCTTTAGAACATTCTTATAGTCATAAGAGGCTCCTTTTTATTGTTCATATTTGTACTTGGATAACTGGAGTTCCTAAACCTTTAGCAAGTCAGCAATTGCGATGGGTTGCCCCAAATGAGCTTTACCGCTATCCCTTCCCAGCTGCAAACTCAAAAATGATTAATGCTTTACTTGAAACTCTTCAATCAGGGAAGTTCGATAAAGCTTTCTAGTTCCTAAAATTAGACTCTTTAGAAGTTTGGATTGGTTCCTTGTGCAATTGACGCCTCCCGTGATTATTTGCCTTGGAGAAGCTCTTTTGGATCGGTTAGGTCCTCTTGGAGGAGACCCTTTATTAGATAAACCTGTGGAAGATTGTTTTGGGGGTGCTCCTGCAAATGTTGCATGTGGTCTTGCGAAGCTAGGCACTTCAGTCGCATTTGTAGGGCGTCTTGGAAATGATGAGTTAGGTCATGCTTTTCAAAAGTTGATGCAAATGCGTGAAATCAATCTCACTGGATTGCAAATTGACAATAAGAGGCCTACTCGCATTGTTTTAGTTCAGCGTAATCATGATGGGGAACGATCATTTCAAGGTTTTGATGGCGATCTAGGTAATGGTTTTGCTGATGAAGCTATTTCTACAAAGGATTTAATAGATATTTGGGCTAATTTGGATAAAAATGTTCGTTGGCTATTAATAGGTACCATTCCACTTGGTTCTGGTTCCTCATCAGCTTTACTTTGGAGTGTTGAAAAAGCATTGGAAAGAGGAATAAAAATCGCATTGGATGTTAACTGGAGGCCAACTTTTTGGGATTTGAATAATTCTTCGGATAGTGCTCCTAATAAGAATGCTTTAAGTAGGATAAATAATCTTTTGAAGAAAGTTTCCTTGATTAAACTTGCAAAAGAAGAAGCAATTTGGTTTTTTAATAGTTCTAATCCTTTAAGTATTTCAGAATCTCTACCTAATCATCCGGATGTTGTAGTGACAGATGGAGGAAATGCACTGAAGTGGTGTATTAAAGGTTGTGCTGGAGAAATGCCTGCTTTATCTCCGTCAAAAGTTGTTGATACGACAGGGGCTGGAGATGCTTTCACAGCGGGCTTACTTCATCAATTAACCATGTTTTCATCGATGAACCTTGATCACGAAACTATCCCTGAGTTGATGCGTTTCGCTGCAGCCTGTGGGGCGCTTGTATGTGGAGGGGCTGGAGGAATTGCTCCACAGCCAACTCAAAAAGATGTGGAAGAATTTTTGTCAAATTGTTGATGGTGGCAGTAATTGAGCCAGTCGCTCTCCATTAGTTTCATGTGTCAATATCACTTTCCATGCGTCTGGAAGTTTCAGAGCTAAACGTTCCGGCCATTCCACAACCATTAAGGCTCCAAGGTTTTCAGCTTCTTCTTCTTCTTGTAGGAATAATTCATCAGCACTATTTGGGCTTTCTAATCGATATAAGTCAAGATGAACTAGTGGAGGAGTCCCTGAAGTGTAGTGCTGAGCCAAAGGAAACGTTGGACTGGTGATTGGTTCATTGATGCCTAGGCTCAAAGCTATTCCTTTAACTAAAGAGGTCTTCCCAGCGCCTAAAGGGCCTTGTAGTAAAAGCAATTTTAAATCTGGAATCCTTTTTATTAAGGTCTTTCCAAGAGCCAATGTTGCTTCTAGGTCTTTGAGTCTCCAGGATGAATCTGTATATTGCCTCTCAATTGCAGAGGAAGTTCTTGAGCTTCCGAAAAAATTCTTTTTCATTCTTCTTCTTCTAACAAGTTAGATTCATGGTTGCAGTATCTACATCCACCGCTTCTTTGGCGAACTCTGCTGACTATGTTGTAGCAGATATTGGGTTGGCGGATTTTGGTAGGCAAGAATTAACGATTGCTGAAACTGAGATGCCTGGGTTAATGGCTCTTAGAGAGAAGTATGGAAATGCAAAGCCTTTAGCTGGTGCATGCATAGCAGGCAGTTTGCATATGACTATTCAGACAGGTGTTTTGATTGAGACATTGGTTGCTTTGGGAGCAAAGGTTAGATGGGCATCTTGCAATATTTTTTCTACCCAGGACCATGCCGCGGCTGCTATCGCGGCTGAAGGAATTTCTGTTTTTGCCGTTAAGGGAGAAACGCTCGAAGAATATTGGGCTTATACCCATCGCATTCTTGAGTGGGAAGATGGGCAAGCGCCAAACATGATTCTTGATGATGGTGGGGATGCAACAGGTTTAGTAATGCTTGGGAGTAAGGCAGAAAATAATTTGTCTGTTTTAGATAATCCTGGGAACGAGGAGGAGATTGCTTTATTTGCTTCTATACGGAAGAAACTTTTAGAAGATTCAACTTTTTATTCTCGTATAAAGACTGTTATTCAAGGAGTTACAGAAGAAACTACTACAGGCGTAGCAAGGCTGTATCAGATGCAGCGGAATGGAGAATTGCCATTCCCTGCAATCAATGTCAATGATTCGGTGACTAAAAGTAAGTTCGATAACCTTTATGGTTGTCGAGAATCTTTAGTAGATGGAATTAAGCGTGCCACAGATGTAATGGTTGCGGGAAAGGTTGCTCTTGTTATGGGATATGGAGATGTAGGCAAAGGTTCAGCGCAGTCTTTACGAGGGCTGGGAGCAACTGTGATGATCGCTGAGATTGACCCAATCTGTGCTCTACAGGCCGCAATGGAGGGTTATAGGGTAGTCAGGTTGGATGATGTTGCTCAGGATGTAGATATCTTTGTTACTGCTACTGGAAATTTTCAAGTCATTCGTCATGAGCATCTAATCTGCATGAAGCATGAGGCAATTATTTGCAATATTGGTCATTTCGATAATGAGATTGATGTTGCATCTTTGAAGCAATATAAATGGGAAAAAATTAAACCTCAAGTTGATCATATAACTCTTCCAAGTGGAAATAAAATCATTCTTCTTGCTGAAGGAAGATTAGTTAACTTAGGCTGCGCAACTGGGCATCCAAGTTTTGTGATGAGTAATTCATTCACTAATCAGGTATTGGCTCAAATTGAATTATTTACTAAAGGTTCTAAGTATTCGAATGAGGTTTATGTCCTTCCAAAACATCTTGATGAAATGGTGGCGCGACTTCATTTAGAAAAAATTGGAGTAAATTTGACTGAGTTGACATCTCAGCAGTCTGATTATTTAGGGATTCCTGTACAAGGACCTTACAAGCCTGAGCATTACCGTTATTAATTATATGATTATGATTAATTTTTTTTTAGAATCTGATGCTTTTGAAATGGATTATTTATGAATTTAATAGAACTAAGTACAAATTTACCTGAATTAATTGGTAATGCGGTTGCCGCTAATCAATGGATTGGTTATTCCTCCATTTTAGTAGCTATGTTTCTGGAAAATCTTTTTCCTCCTATACCATCCGAATTAATAATGCCTCTTGGAGGTTTCTATGTACAACAGGGTCAATTACATTTTTTACCCGTAGTTTTGGCTGGTTTAATAGGAACAGTTTTGGGAGCATTCCCTTGGTATGGAATAGGGAGGATGGTGAATGAGGAAAGATTAGGTGAGTGGTTAAAGCGGAATGGCCGATGGTTAGGTATTAGTCCTGAAGATCTTTTACGTTCAAGACGTTGGTTCAATCGGTATGGAATCCCATTGGTTTTTTGGGGGCGATTAATTCCTGGGATTAGAACTCTTATTTCTGTACCTGCAGGAATTGAGTTGATGCCTTTGGTTCCTTTCTTGATATGGACTACTGCAGGTAGTCTCATATGGACAGTGTTATTAACTCTTGCTGGTCTTGCCTTGGGTGAGGGCTATAGCAATGTTGAGATATGGATTGAACCTATCTCAAAGGCCATCAAAGTATTAATTGTTTTGGGATTGTTATCTGGTTTTATTTGGTTATTAATGAGAACTTTTAGAAATATGAAAGGCTCTAATTAAATTTTAAAACGGAATTTCTTCATCATTTGGACTACCACCAGGAGCTCCTGCCGCTCTGCCACTATTGAAGTTATTAGACTCTGCATCTCTCTTTGATCCAAGAAGCTCTAATCGATCTACTCGAACAACAGGCTTACTCCTTCCTTCCCCAGTGTTTTTATCGGTCCATGTATCCAGTTTGAAGCTACCTGTTATTCCTAATAAGGAGCCCTTTTTTACATAGTCTGCAGCTACTTGTGCTTGCTTTCCCCAAATCTCAAGATTGAACCAATCAGGTTCCTCATCTCGACCTCGTCGATTTACTGCAATTGTGAGGTTAGCCACCATACTTCCCGATTCAAAGTATCGAACATCTGGATCTCTGCCTGCTCTCCCAACAAGAGTTACTGAATTAATGCCCATTGATGAATCGATTTTTATTCTGCTTAATAATGCTTCAAGTTTGAGGTGAATGGATGCAAGGGGTTCAAGACTCTTCTTTGTAAGTAACATCTCTGGTCGCTTACGCCCTCTATGATTCGCCGCATTGAATCAAAAAAACCTGTGTTTCTTAGTCGATTTAAGTTCTCTCGCGATATCGGGATTGATCTTGGTACTGCCAACACTTTGATTTACGTATCTGGAAAGGGCATTGTTTTGCAAGAGCCCTCTGTGGTGGCTTTAGATGTGGAGGAGGGTGTCCCTCTTGCCGTAGGTGATGATGCAAAATTGATGTTGGGTCGAACCCCAGGAAATATCAGAGCAGTTCGACCTCTAAGGGACGGAGTTATTGCTGATTTTGATGCTGCAGAGCAGATGCTCAAAAGCTTTATTCAAAAATGTAATGAAGGCCGAGGGATTATCTCACCTCGGTTAGTCGTGGGTATACCTAGTGGAGTCACAGGTGTTGAACGACGAGCTGTTAGGGAAGCAGGTATGGCTGGTGCTCGAGAGGTTCATTTGATTGATGAACCAGTAGCAGCAGCGATTGGAGCCTCACTCCCAGTTACAGAACCAATTGGCACGATGATTGTTGATATTGGCGGCGGTACTACTGAGGTGGCTGTATTGAGTTTGGGAGGAACCGTTTTAAGTGAATCAGTTCGAGTTGCAGGAGATGAAATTAATGATGCAATAGCAACTTATTTGAAAAAGGTTCATAATTTGGTGGTGGGAGAACGCACCGCTGAAGAGATCAAAATACGAATTGGATCAGCTTTTCCAGATAATGATTACGATATGAAATCTATGGATGTTCGTGGTCTGCATTTGCTTTCGGGCCTTCCAAGATCGATTAATCTTCAAGCAGGAGATTTAAGAGAGGCTATGTCTGAGCCTCTGAGCAAAATTGTTGAGGCTGTCAAGAGAACATTAGAGCGAACGCCCCCTGAATTGGCAGCTGATATTGCTGATAGGGGAATCATGCTTGCAGGCGGTGGTGCCCTAGTTAGGGGTATCAGTGATTTAGTTAGTCATGAAACTGGAATTTTCACACATGTTGCTGAAGATCCGTTGTTATGCGTTGTTAATGGATGTGGACAAGTTCTAGAGGATTTCAAGCGTTTAAGAAGAGTCTTGGATACTCCTGAATTTGCAAGAAATTCAGCGAAGGATTGAATTAATGGCAGGTGGGCCAAAATTAGTTGGTTTGCGCTTGCATCATTTGCGTAAAGTATTACCCTTTTTCTTTTTGGTTGGATGTTTGTTTTTAGTTAGATGGAGTAAAGGGGCTTTTTTTGTAGATACTTATGCATTAATTACTCGACCATTTTGGCCTGGTTCATCTCAGAGAGAGTGGTTGCAATATGGAGACTTAGTTGAAAGCCAGGTCATGGTGGATTTGCTTCAAGCGGATAATAATCGCTTACGAAGAATGCTTGCAATTAAAAGCAGCTCAACGCCTGACCTTGTATCAGTGCCAGTTATTGCACGTAAATCAAATGGATGGTGGCAACAATTGGAGTTAGGCAAGGGATCAGTAGCAGGTATTCAAATAGGGGCAGCAGTAATGGGCCCTGGCGGGTTACTAGGGATAGTTGAAAGTGTTACTCCAAGCACTGCAAGAGTTCGATTGCTGACGGCTCCAGGTAGTCGAGTAGGTGTTTGGGTCAATCGTGCAAAGCATCATGGAATTTTGCTTGGAATAGGTACCAACCGACCTCAATTAACTTTTTTAGATAAGGACCCCAAAGTGATTGCAGGAGATGTTGTGAGTACATCCCCTGCAAGTACAATTTTGCCTCCTAATTTGCCCGTAGGAGTTATCCAGTCTTTGGACAAAAAAGCATTACCTGCTCCAATTGCTAGCGTCCAATTACTTTCTGCTCCTGAGGCGATTGATTGGGTACAAGTTCAAAAGCGTTGACTGTTAGATATACCAAATCAGCTGTAATAGCTTCAGCAATATTGGTACCTTGCTTGGCCTTGATAAATCCTAGATTGTTGGCAATAAATGGAGTAGGACCTTCCTGGGTAGTTTTATGGCTATTGCCTTGGTCACTTGCAGGAGGACCTTTGTTGGGGTCTTTTGCTGGCTTATGTTTGGGACTATTATTAGATTCGATAAGTCTATATGGCGCTACACAAATACCTGCATTAATAGTGCTTGGTTTTTGGTGGGGGCGTTTGGGAAAAGTCAGTTCTGCAACACATAATAATTTGAGCCTTGGACTATTGGCTTATATGGGAAGTTTTTGTGTGGGTATTAGCTTGTGGCTTCAATTTTACCTAAGACATCTTCAGATATCTTTTGAGATATTTCATTCTTGGAGCTTTCAAACTATTTTAAGTCAATCATTAATTACGGGATTGTTATCACCTATTATCTCTTTTTGGCTTCTTCTATATTTTAAGAATCGTAGGAGTTAAGTTTATGGCGATCAGATTTCTGGCTTAATTATTTTTTAAAAAATATTTTATAGCTTTTAGACTGAAGATAAGCAATTGCATTTGCTTTAGAAAAATTAGGATTTAGTCATATATGGAAATCCATCACAAAAAAAGGAGGTTGTTTCAGGATTTTTTCTTAACTCCTGAAAAGGAATCTCTGACCCTCAGCAACTTGCGAAGAAATATGTATCAACATTTAAATCCCCTTGCATATGAGGCAAGTGCAACAGCGAAAAGGGCGAAATGCTTTTCTACAGTTGAATTTTTACGTTCAAAAGTAACTTTTGATATAAGTTATTTTGCTTAAAATTGAGTAAAAATACTTAAGTAGAAATACTTTAGAAATCTTAAAAAAATCAAAAAACTCTTCTGACTGACCTTTCTTGAACCCTTTTTCTTTCGGGTGGAAGGTTATGGTTACACTTCTTGATAAGGAATTCCACATGCCAGGGAAAGGTCCATCAGAGCTTAAAAGCGTTGATGGTCCGATTAAAAGGGCGTCTTCTAGTCCTAAGGCAACCATCCTTGTAGTGGATGACGAGCCAGCAGTCCTTAAGGTTTTAATGACCAGGTTGCAGTTGGCTGGATATCAGGTTTTGTCTGCTGACGATGGAGAAAAAGCTTTAGAGGTTTTTCATAGAGAGCAACCAGATTTGGTTGTGCTCGATGTAATGCTGCCGAAGATCGATGGTTTTGCGGTTTGTAGACGTCTTAGAGCTGAATCTTGTGTGCCAATAATTTTCCTTACGGCACTGGAAGCAATTTCGGAAAAAGTTGCTGGCCTTGATTTAGGAGCTGACGATTATCTTTCTAAACCATTTAGCCCTAAAGAATTAGAAACCCGAATCGCAACGATCTTGAGACGCATGGGACCTGGGGCTGCTGTGGCTGAACCAAGAGAATTGCCTGTTGGTCAAGGAGTTTTGCGTCTTGGTGATTTAGTTGTAGATACCAATCGTCGTCAAGTTAGTCGTGCTGGTGAGCGGATTGGGCTGACTTATACAGAATTTAGCTTGTTGGAATTATTGTTCCGAGAACCAGGAAGAGTTGTTCCTAGAGCTGAGATTCTTGAACAACTCTGGGGTTACCCACCTCGACGAGCAGCAGACCTCCGAGTGGTTGATGTTTACGTTGCACGCTTAAGAGGAAAATTAGAACCTGATCCTCGTAATCCTGAATTGATACTGACCGTCCGAGGTATTGGTTATGCTTCTCAGAGAATGGGAGAGTTTCCTACAGCTATAGCCAGTTGAAGAAGACATTGTTTAGATGCATACAAGTGCCTATCCCCAGGCAATATGGCGCCGTCAGCTAATTCATCTTGTCTGATTTAAGAGAGACTCGTCTTGGAAAGGCGAAAAGATTGAAAGCTCTAGGTAAAGATCCGTATTCGGTAAATTTTCCTAGAACACATCACGCAGCTGATTTAAAGGCTGAACATAAAGATTTGCCCAATGGCCAAGAGCGCTTGGTGAATGTTGCAGTAGCTGGTCGAGTCATTTCTAGACGAGTAATGGGCAAGCTTGCTTTTTTTGCCTTGTCTGATGAGACGGACACAATTCAGTTGTATTTGGAAAAAGCTACGCTTAATTCAGATTCTGATGGTTCTAAAGATCTAGGTAGTTTTGAGCAATTAACAGAATTAGTCGATACGGGGGATTGGATAGGTGTTAGTGGCGTTTTGCGCAGAACAGATAGAGGTGAACTTTCTGTAAAAGTTCATGTATGGCAGATGCTTTCAAAATCGTTGCAACCACTTCCTGATAAGTGGCATGGCCTTACAGACGTAGAAAAAAGATATAGGCAGAGGTATGTGGATCTGATCGTTTCTCCTCAATCTCGCGATACATTTCGAAGAAGAGCCTTAATGGTCAGTGCTATACGACGCTGGTTAGATCAGCGTCGATTTTTAGAGATTGAAACTCCAGTTTTGCAAGCTGAAGCTGGTGGCGCTGAAGCAAGACCATTTGTTACTCATCACAACACACTTGATTTGCCTCTGTTCTTAAGGATTGCCACTGAATTGCACCTAAAAAGACTTGTAGTTGGTGGCTTTGAGAAGGTATATGAACTTGGAAGAATTTTTCGAAATGAAGGTATTAGCACTCGTCATAATCCTGAATTCACATCGGTAGAGATCTATCAGGCTTTTGCTGATTATTACGACATGATGACCTTGACGGAAGAATTGATCTCTTCTGTTTGCCTTGAGATTCTTGGCAAGACCAAATTTGTCTATCAAGACACTGAAATTGATTTAACTCCGCCTTGGCGACGTATATCTATGTCAGATTTGGTTAAGGAAAAGACTGGTTTGGATTTTGATTTATTTATGGATCGAGAAGAGGCTGCTTTGCAGATGTCTAAATTAGGATTGGAGGCACCTTTGAAAGCAAATAGTGTTGGGAGATTGCTCAATGAGGCTTTCGAACAAACAGTGGAAGCAAGCCTTACTCAGCCAACTTTTGTAATTGATTATCCAGTTGAAATATCCCCGCTTGCTAGAAAGCATCGAACTAAGGAAGGGTTTGTTGAAAGGTTCGAGTTATTTATTGCTGGGCGGGAGACTGCGAATGCTTTTAGTGAGTTAATTGATCCAATTGATCAACGACAGAGGCTAGAGGATCAGCAGGCTCGTCGCCAAGCTGGTGATCTTGAGGCAAATAGTTTAGATGAAGATTTCCTCAACGCTTTAGAGGTGGGAATGCCTCCTACAGGTGGTTTAGGTATCGGAATTGATCGTTTGGTAATGCTTTTAACGGATAGTCCTTCTATTCGAGATGTAATTGCTTTCCCTTTGCTTCGACCTGAGTCAAAATGAATTTCTTCCTAGTTTGACCCTCCACAGTGGATAATATGCGAGTGGTGAGGTTCTGCTGAGATGAGTGGTGAGCGAGTAGGGTTCCGTTTCAAACACGCCGATGCTGTGGTCAAGCGCAATCCACAAGGTCGATCTAGGCGTGGTTGGGTTATGGAACCTGTTGAGCAGACGACTAGTCGAGGCACCAAGATGCCTGCTTATCGGATTAGGTGGAGAGATAGTGAAAGGCCTGAAATTGTCCTTCAACATATGCTGATAGCAGATCCAGATCCAACTCCCCCGCCCGAGAATGTGAGCCTGCAGCCACCTTCTAAATAAGTGTTAAGTTAAATTTAATTATTTTTACTGGTAGAAATAATTGAAGCTTTTAGCAGTTTTTAGAAAATAATCAAATCACTTTTATATACTTAATTTTCTTTAATCTCTATTGTTGTTTCTTTTTTGTCTAATTTATTTTTAGATGTGTAAAAGTAAGCTGCTTATCAATGGAGTTCTATTTTGGTAATTGATTGACCGATAGGTTTATAATGCTTCTTTATTATCATCTGTTTTTAAGGGGTATATTGCACCTTCACGTGATTGAAGTAATCTCTGTGATGCTTTTGATATCAAGCCTGGACTCATGTTTCGGTTGACAAGTTTTTCGAATTCTTTTATGTATAAACTTTCAAGACCTTTGATAAAATCATCAAATTGATGTTGTATCTGTTCTTGTTGACTCTTTTTGTCCATTTTATGTGTCTTGAAATGTTCACTTGTAGCGTTCCAATGCAGTTTTTACCTCACGATTAGCTTGTTTTTGCTTCTCATATTGTCTCTTGTCATAGAGCTTTCGTCCTTTCCCTAGGCCTATGGTTAATTTTATCCATGAACCTTTGAGTTGAAGGCTTAGTGGAATCAAAGTTAGTCCTTTTTTATCTAGTTGTACTTTCAACTTATCTATTTCTCGCCGATGGGCTAATAGCTTTCGCACGCGTAAAGGATCATGGTTGAAATAGCCACTCGCATGAGTGTGTGGTGAAATATGCACATTATGAAGTTGTAACTCACCTTTTCTTATTAGGCAAAATCCATCTTTTAAGTTTGCTTTACCTGCGCGGATAGATTTGACTTCTGTTCCTAAAAGCTCGATTCCTGTTTCTAGAGTTTCCATAATTTCATATTGATGCCTTGCTAAGCGATTTTCTGCAAGACGTTTTTGCGCTGCCAATCTTGCAGAATCTTTCAAGTTTTTTGTCTTTGGTTTAGCCATCTCAGAGTATTCATATTTCGTCCATCGGTTGGGATGGTTACCCTTCCATCATGGCGATTGTTTCTTCCAATATCGGCTCATCTGATCCAGAGCTCATTCCTAGAAAGAATAGAACTGTTGATTCAGAAACGCTTCCAGATGAGGCCCGCACTGCTCGGGATGATGGTCTTAGGCCAAAAACTTTAGATGAATATATTGGCCAAATTCCACTTAAGGAAGTACTTGGGATTGCTGTGAAAGCTGCGATTGGGAGGGGTGATCCGCTGGACCATGTTTTGTTATATGGCCCGCCAGGCTTAGGTAAAACGACTATGGCACTTGTTTTAGCAGAGGAACTGGGAGTTAGATGTCGCATTACCAGTGCTCCAGCACTGGAAAGGCCAAGGGACATAGTTGGTTTGTTGGTCAACCTGCAACCATGTGATTTGCTATTTATTGATGAGATTCATCGACTACCGAGGGTTGCAGAAGAACTCTTATATCCAGCGATGGAAGATAAGCGATTGGATTTAACTATTGGTAAGGGAAGCACTTCACGTATGCGATCCATACAATTGCCTCCTTTTACTCTTGTTGGGGCGACTACGCGAGCGGGCTCTTTGAGCTCGCCTTTAAGAGATCGGTTTGGATTAACGCAAAGATTGGAGTTTTATGAATTACTGGATCTGAAGGCGATTGTGAAAAGGACAGCATGTTTGCTTGGTATTGCGATGACTGAGGAAGGTTGCCTTGAGATAGCGCGCAGATGTAGAGGTACTCCTAGAATTGCAAATAGATTATTAAAGCGTGTTCGGGATTTTGCATCTGTCCTTGGTCAAGTGGATTTAATTGATGAAGCTTTGGTTGATGACGCTCTGAATTTGCATCGTGTAGATAATCGTGGCTTAGATCAAAGTGATAGGAGGCTATTGGAGTTTTTGATTGAAGTTCATGGTGGTGGACCAGCAGGCATAGAGACATTGGCTGCCGCTTTAGGTGAAGATACGGCAACCTTGGAAGCGGTGGTTGAACCTTTCCTTTTGCAGATTGGTTTTCTCAAGCGAACCCCTAGAGGAAGAGTTGTGACCTCTTCTGGGAAATTACATCTTGCAAACAAAAAAAAACCATGAACTCTTTTTATGAAAACTCTTTTAAAGCCCTTTTAGCGATAATTTTTGTGAGCGTTTTGCTAATACTTAAGCCTTTAGGTTTGGCTGCGCAGCAATCACATCAAAGTCTTTTTCAGCATGCTTTAAAAATTACTCAAACAGGAGATTTTATTGAAGCATTAGAAGATTGGAATTTAGTTCTTGAAGCTTTCCCAGATGATTCCCTAGCTTGGAGTAATCGTGGCAATGTGCGATTGGCATTAGGGGATTTGGAAGGTGCAATTGCGGACCAGACCAGGTCAATTGAAATTCTTCCTAATGAAATTGACTCTCATTTAAATCGTGGAATTGCTCAAGAGGCTCTAAATCTTTGGGATGAAGCAGAAGCTGATTATCAATGGGTTTTGGAACGGGATCCTGAAAATGCTTTTGCTTTGAATGATTTGGGTAATATTCGTGCTGTGCAAGCCAATTGGCTAGAGGCTGAAACTTTATTTGCTAAAGCTTCAAAAGTCTCTTCTGGTTTTGTTTTAGCTAGATCAAATATGGCTTTAGCTAAATATCAAAATGGAAAATTTAGTGAAGCCGAATCAGAATTGCGCACATTGATTCGTAGATATCCCATGTTTGCTGATGCAAGAGCTGCTCTTAGTGCACTTTTATGGAGGAAAGGGTCTTATGGAGAAGCTGAGAGTAATTGGGCTGCTGCCTCTGGACTGGATAGTCGTTATAAACAACGTGACTGGTTGTTGGAAATTCGTCGCTGGCCACCAAAGCCAACAAAAGATCTTTTAGCATTTTTAGCTTTGGAGAGGGCATGATTTTTTTAAAGCCTTCTAATTCAAGATTTAATGATTTTTTGACAGAATTAATTGCCTTGCGTCGTCATTTGCATGCACACCCTGAATTAAGCGGGAATGAACATCAAACGGCTGCTCTTGTTGCAGGTGAGTTGCGGAAATATGGATGGAGAGTTCAAGAGGCTGTTGGTCGTACGGGAGTCTTGGCTGAATTAGGTCCTGAGAGTGGTCCTAGGGTTGGTTTGCGCGTAGATATGGATGCGTTACCAGTAGAAGAGCGAACATGTTTGAGCTATGCGTCCAGACAACAAGGTTTGATGCATGCCTGTGGCCATGATTTACACACTTGTATAGGGCTTGGAGTTGCAAGGCTATTGGCAGCAGAAGACAAACTTTCCGGAAGTGTTCGCTTGCTCTTTCAACCAGCAGAAGAAATAGCAGCTGGAGCAAGATGGATGAAATCAGCAGGAGCAACTCAGGGTTTAGATGCTCTATTTGGTGTACATGTTTTTCCTGAATTGCCTGTAGGAACAATTGGAGTGAAAAGTGGATGCTTGACTGCTGCGGCAGGTGAGCTGGAAATTCAAATTTTTGGAGAATCAGGACATGGAGCAAGACCACATCAGTCAGTTGATGCGATTTGGGTTGCTTCAAAAGTTGTTAGTGGTTTGCAAGAATCAATTAGTCGTCGTCTTGATGCGCTCCATCCTGTTGTTATTAGCTTTGGACGCATAGAGGGAGGGAAGGCCTTCAATGTGATTGCTGATCAGGTAAGACTTGTCGGAACTGTTCGCTGTTTGGATGAATCGTTGCATGAAAAATTGCCCACCTGGATCGAGGAGCTTGTTAAATCCATTGCATCTAGTTTTGGAGCAAAAGCGAAGGTGAATTATCGCTGTATTGCACCAATTGTGTATAACGATCCAGGGCTAACTGAATTACTTGAAAGATGTGCTTTCTCTGTTCTTGGCTCTGAAAATGTATATAGACTGGATAAACCTTCTTTAGGAGCAGAGGATTTTGCAGAACTTTTGCAAGGTGTTCCAGGAACGATGTTTCGCTTAGGCGTGGCGGGGGAAAATGGATGCGCCCCATTACATAGTGGTCAATTTGCCTTAGATGAACGAAGTCTTGTAGTTGGTATTGAGGTTGTTTTTGAAACTCTTATGGAATGGTTGAGAGTAAATTCAAAAGTTAGTAAAAACGAATCATGAAACACTTCTATAATCCATTGCTATCATTAGCAGCCCCTTTACTTATAATGATTGCGATTTTTGGATTATCCCATAGAAAGGGAAGTGATAAATTACAAGTATTGCCTGCTTTATTTGTTGGTACAGGATTGGTAATTAGTGGGGCATTGGGACGAAGGAATAGGAGGAAAAAACTTCTCTTAGCAATTCAAAATTTTAATCCAGATAAGCAGTAATTATTCTTTTGATATTTCTTTTCCGAATTATGAATTAGCCATTGTATTTGTTCTTGGTAGTTGCTTAATCGGGCTTAAAGATCATTCTATTTTTGCTTCTGAGCTTTCTTATACGCTTGGATCTTGGGTTAAGTTGATGTGATTTGCTTGAAAATGGATTTTTAGTGACTGTTTTGCAGCTTAATTAAAGAAATACAGCTAGATTTGTAGAACACTAGGGGTGCCAAGCAGCTTTTTGCTTGTTGGCTGAGATCACACCCTCTGAACCTGATCCAGGTTGCACTGGCGAAGGGAAGTGATTAGGCGTGATCTCTTGTCCAAATTACCTCAAGATTTTCTTAAATTTCTTTTTGGTCATGAGAACTTCGTGGGTCGCTTCTCGTCAGGGTAAAAGCAATGTTTCGCAATTGCATTTTGCACGTCAGGGAGTAATTACTGAAGAAATAGCTTATGTCGCTAAACGAGAGAATCTTCCTGAGTCACTGGTTTTAGAAGAGGTGGCTCGAGGAAGGATGATTATTCCAGCCAATATTAATCATCTGAATCTTGAGCCTATGGCTATAGGCATTGCTTCAAAATGCAAAGTGAATGCAAATATTGGAGCTTCTCCAAATGCAAGTGATGTAGGCGAAGAACTAAAAAAGTTAGAGCTTGCTGTTAAATATGGCGCAGACACTGTTATGGATTTATCTACGGGCGGTGTGAATTTGGATGAAGTTCGCACTGCAATAATTAATGCATCACCAGTACCCATAGGGACAGTTCCTGTTTACCAGGCCTTAGAAAGTGTCCATGGCTCCATTGAAAAGTTATCTGAAGATGACTTTTTACATATCATTGAGAAGCATTGTAAGCAGGGTGTTGATTATCAAACTATTCATGCCGGATTATTAATTGAGCATCTTCCTAAAGTTAAAGGTCGTATAACTGGCATTGTTAGTAGAGGTGGAGGAATACTTGCGCAATGGATGCTTTATCACTACAAACAAAATCCTTTGTACACACGTTTTGAAGATATTTGCGAGATTTTCAAGCGTTATGACTGTTCTTTTTCATTAGGTGATTCATTGCGGCCAGGGTGTTTGCATGACGCTTCTGATGCAGCACAGCTTGCTGAATTAAAAACACTTGGTGAATTAACAAAGCGTGCTTGGAAGCACGATGTTCAAGTAATGGTTGAAGGCCCTGGCCATGTGCCAATGGATCAAATTGAATTCAATGTGCGAAAGCAGATGGAAGATTGTTCTGAAGCACCTTTTTATGTTTTGGGTCCGTTGGTGACAGATATAGCTCCTGGTTATGACCACATAACTAGTGCAATTGGTGCTGCAATGGCAGGTTGGTACGGGACTGCAATGCTTTGTTATGTCACCCCAAAAGAGCATTTGGGTTTGCCCAATTCAGAAGATGTCCGAGAAGGATTGATTGCTTATAAAATTGCAGCTCATGCGGCCGATATTGCGAGACAGCGTCCAGGTGTGCGTGAGAGGGATGATGAACTTAGTAGAGCAAGATATTCATTTGATTGGAATAAGCAATTTGATTTGTCCCTTGATCCAGAACGGGCACGTGAATATCATGATGAAACTTTGCCTGAAGAAATTTTCAAAGAAGCTGAGTTTTGTTCAATGTGCGGGCCTAAGCATTGCCCAATGCAGACAAAAATTACTGATGATGACTTGAAGAAGCTTGAAGAAAAAATCAAAGCTGATGGAACATCTAAGGCAAAAATTAATTGATATTTTGATGAATTTTAAACGAATATCTTTATTGAGAAAATCAATCTCTATGTGATTTTGTAGTTTTAGGATTGAAGACTTTCCTCAATTAATATGATTTTAGAGAGGAAAGTCTTGCATCATGCACACATTGATCTTGCAAGCTTCATTCTAATAATTTCTTCGCTTTATTTATTACATTTTCAACAGTAAATCCGAATTTTTCCATGCAAGTTCCGCCAGGAGCTGAAGCTCCAAAGCTATTCATAGTTACGCTGTCTCCATCTAGTCCAATAAATTTATGCCAGCCAAAGGATTCTGCTGCTTCAACGACTATACGTTTGCGAATTGATGATGGTAAGACTTGTTCTTTATATGAATCACTTTGTTCTTCAAAAAGTTCTACACAAGGCATTGAAACTACGCGAATTTTATAACCTTCGTTTTGAAGTTCTTTGGCCGCCTGTACACAAAGGTCAAGCTCACTTCCTGTGCCTATGAAAATCAATTCAGGTGCGCCCTCGCAGTCATCCAGTACATAACCACCTAAGGCAACTTTTTCTATAGAGGAATTTTTCTGGTTTGCCATGCCTTGTCTACTAAGGCAGAGGGAGCTTGGGCGTTTTCGGTTTTCAATGGCAACTTTATAAGCACCACTAGTTTCATTCCCATCGCCTGGACGGAAAACAAGCATATTTGGCATTGCTCGTAGGGATGGGATTGTTTCTATTGGTTGGTGAGTAGGTCCATCTTCGCCAACGCCAATTGAGTCATGGGTAAGCACGTAAATAACCCCGAGCTCACTTAATGCTGAAAGTCGCATAGATCCACGCATATAGTCTGCGAAGACAAGGAATGTTCCTCCATATGGAATCAAACCGCTGTTGTGATAAGCAATCCCATTGAGGATTGCGGCCATTGCATGTTCACGAACTCCAAAATGTAAATAACGTTTTTCAGGGCTTTGAGCTTGGAATGATCCGCTTTCACCTTTGATGTCTGTGTAATTTGAGTGCGTGAGGTCAGCAGAGCCACCAATTAATTCAGGCAGATTTGGACCGAGTTCTCCTAAGCAAATCTGTGAATGCTTTCTTGTCGCAAGTCCTTTGTCATCAGATGTATATCTAGGTAGGCCTTTATCCCAATTAGTAGGAAGTTCGCCCCGAAGCATCCGTTCAAACTCTTTAGATTCGTTTGGATATTTTGCTCGATAATTAGTCAGTATTTGGTTCCAATTGCTTTCTAATTCTGCTCCTCTCTCTATGGCTTGACGATATTGGCTGTATGCCTCTTCAGGGACTTCAAAAGGTTCATAATTCCAGTCAAGTTGTTTTCGAGTCAGTGCTGCTTCTTCGGCTCCGAGTGGGGCTCCATGCACTCCTGCAGTATCACTTTTGTTAGGAGATCCATAACCAATAGTAGTTGTGATTTTGATTATTGAAGGTTTGTCCGTAATTGATTTTGCAACTTCAATAGCTTTTTCAATGGCATTTACATCTGTATTCCCATCTTGAACGTGCTGTACATGCCATCCATAAGATTCATATCTTTTAAGAACATCTTCAGTAAAGGAAACATCTGTTCGACCATCAATTGTTATTTGATTGTCGTCATATAGAGCTATAAGTTTGCCAAGCTTTAGATGTCCAGCAAGTGAACATGCTTCCGAAGAAACTCCTTCTTGGTTGCAACCATCGCCCATAATCACATAAGTGAAATGGTCAACTATTGTTGCGTCTGGCTTATTAAATTTTGCAGCCAGATGGGTCTCTGCAATGGCTAGCCCAACTGCATTTGAGATTCCTGCACCTAATGGCCCGGCTGTTACTTCGACTCCAGGGGTCTCAAATGTTTCTGGATGTCCTGGTGTTCTTGCTCCCCATTGACGGAATTGTTTTATGTCATCAATAGTTACTGAGTCATAGCCCGTCAAATGCAATAGCGCATAAAGCAACATGCATCCATGACCAGCTGACAAAACAAATCGATCACGGTTGAACCACTGAGGGTTTTTAGGGTTGTGCCTAAGGAATTTGTCCCAAAGTGCATATCCCATGGGAGCGCAACCCATGGGTAGACCAGGGTGGCCGCTATTGGATTTGTTAACTGCATCGACGGCGAGCATTCGGATGCTGTTAATACAGAGCTTGTCGAGAGAGGCAGGCGCAGCGACCATTTGTTTAATGGGGGTTTGGGTAATTATGAAGGAAAGGTTTTGGCAGATCTTTTTAGATCATTTGCCTAAAAGCGAGGCAAACATTGTGGCCTCCAAAACCAAAGGAGTTTGATAGAACCACTTTGGAAGTATGTTCTCTTGCTTTGTTTGGCACATAGTCCAAATCACATGCAGGATCGGGGTTGAAATAATTAATGGTTGGGGGTACTAATCCATTCTTTAAGGAAAGTACGCAAGCTACTGCTTCGATGCCACCTGAGCCTCCTAGAAGGTGCCCAGTCATTGATTTGGTAGAGCTAACAGGTATTTGGTGAGCCTGTTCCCCTAAGACACTTTTAATGGCGGATGTTTCGTTGCTGTCATTGGCTGGAGTACTCGTTCCATGTGCATTGATGTAATCAATGCTTTCGGGATTAATTTTGCCATCATCCAGTGCTAATCGAATTGCCTCAGCTCCACCTATACCGCCTGGAGAGGGAGAGGTGATGTGATGAGCATCGCAGGTTGTTCCATAACCCACAATCTCGGCATGGATTGAAGCACCTCTTTGTTGAGCATGTTCGAGAGTTTCAAGCACCATTACTCCACCTCCTTCGCCAATCACAAAGCCATCACGTTGAGCATCAAAAGGTCTGCTCGCCGTTAAAGGGTCATCATTTCGAAAGGAGAGTGCTTTGGCACTGGCAAATCCAGCGACTCCTAAAGGGGTAATGCTTGCCTCGGCTCCTCCGCAAAACATTGCATCAGCTTTGCCCAGTTGAAGTAATCGGAAGGCATCACCAATTGCATTAGATCCAGCAGCACAAGCCGTAGCAACTGCTGAACTGGGTCCTTTAGCTCCTAAGGCAATCGCAGCAAGGCCAGTGGCCATGTTGGGAATCATCATTGGAACTGTAAACGGACTCACGCGGGATGGACTTTTGTCAGCGAGGACATGGGCTTGAGTTTCCATTGTCATTAAACCGCCAACCCCAGAGCCAATGATCACTCCAATCCGGGAAGCATTGGTTTCAGTTATGACCAATCCAGAATGTTGGAGTGCTTCTTTGGCTGCTACTACTCCGAATTGGGAAAATCGGTCCCATCTTTTTGACTCTTTAGGTTCCAAAATTCCTTTTGGATCAAAGTTTTTCACCTCAGCAGCAAACCGACAGGCATGAGCAGAGGCATCAAAAAGGGTTATGGCCGCAACTCCATTGCGACCATTTATAAGACCGTCCCAATACTTTTCGACGGTGTTGCCAATAGGTGTGATCGCGCCGAGGCCAGTAACCACAACGCGATGAAGACCTTCCACCATATTGAGCCTCAGGATTGTTTTTCTTCGATGTATTTGACAGCATCACCGACTGTGGTGATACCTTCTGCTGCCTCATCAGGAATCTCGATGTCAAAGGCTTCTTCTAAAGCCATTACCAACTCAACAGTGTCGAGCGAGTCTGCACCGAGATCGTTTTGGAAATTTGATTCCGGCTTGACTTCGCCGGCATCAATACTGAGTTGTTCTGAAACAATAGAACGAACTTTTTCTAGGATCGCTTCCTGGGACATAGTTTTTAAAACCAGACCCCGCATCCTACGAGTTGATGGGTTGAGGGTAAGTAGTTAACAAGAGTGACGGCAAAGAGGAGAATCCATTTAATTTCGTCTAAGCAGAGTAGTCTCTTTACAGGCCAGTTCCGGAAAAGGACTTATGTCCCACGCCGTCAAGATCTACGACACATGCATCGGTTGCACACAATGCGTGAGGGCATGCCCTCTCGATGTGCTTGAGATGGTCCCTTGGGATGGATGCAAGGCAGGTCAGATTGCATCATCTCCCCGCACAGAAGATTGTGTTGGGTGTAAGAGATGTGAAACTGCTTGTCCAACAGATTTCATCAGTATCAGGGTTTATCTCGGAGATGAAACAACTCGAAGTATGGGCTTGGCTTACTAAAAGTTTTGCTTTTGGTGCCGCTCGGTTAATTTCGTGAGAGCAGTTAATAGGCTCGGCTTTTGTGAGCTGGGCTAAAAAATGTGCGGAATCGTAGCTGTAATTGGTTCAAGGGACGCAGCTCCCTTGCTTCTAAAAGGTTTGAAGCAACTTGAATACAGAGGGTACGATTCAGCAGGTCTTGCGACAGTTACCACACGAGATATCCCATCCACTGGATCATTGATCTGCAAGAGAGCCAATGGGAAATTGGCAAATCTTGTGGAAAAAGTTCACAGTGAGGGTGCTCCTGGGCAATTAGGGATAGGTCATACGCGATGGGCAACTCATGGGAAACCAGAGGAGAGAAATGCCCATCCTCATAGAGATTCGTCAGGTTCCCTGGCAGTTGTCCAAAATGGCATTATCGAGAATCACAGTGCTTTGAGAAAAGCACTTCAGCTCGAAGGAGTGAAATTTGCGTCAGATACAGATACTGAAGTTATTCCTCATTTGATTTCTCGAGAATTAAATCTCTTGAAGAGTCAAGGGAGAATTGTGAATGCGACTTTACTTTTAGAAGCTGTCAGAAAAGTTGTTTCGCAATTACAAGGTGCCTATGCACTTGCAGTGGTATGGCAAGAAACCCCAGAAGCTTTAGTTGTAGCAAGAAAACAAGCTCCTCTTTTGATTGGTCTTGGTGAAGGGGAATTTTTATGTGCTAGTGATACGCCAGCGTTAGCAGGATTTACCCGTACGATTTTGCCAATGGAGGATGGTGAAGTAGCTCTATTAACTCCTTTAGGAATTGAGCTTTATGACAGTCAAGGCCATCGCCAACAAAGAAGCCCTTCTTTTTTACATGGACTGGAAGATGTCGTTAGCAAGAGGAATTTTCGACATTTCATGCTTAAAGAGATATATGAACAGCCTGAAACAGCAAGACTTTGGGTAGATCGACATCTTCCTCTTGGGTTACCTGAAGCAGTACCTGTTGCCTTGCCTTTTGAAAATTCTTTTTATGAAGGCATAGAGCGTATTCAAATTCTTGCTTGTGGTACAAGTCGGCATGCCGCGATGGTTGGTGCATATTTACTAGAACAGTTTGCTGGTATACCGACTACTGTTTTTTATGCAAGTGAATTTAGATATGCGCCTCCTCCTTTAGCGCCAAACACACTCACAATTGGTGTAACTCAATCTGGTGAGACAGCTGATACCCTAGCGGCCTTAGCAATGGAAAAAGAAAGGCGAGAAGTTTATAAGCATCCTGATTTCTTATCTCGCGAATTAGGAATAACAAATAGAGCAGAAAGTTCTATTGCAAGACAGGTTTCAAATATTCTTGATATAGGGGCAGGATTAGAGGTTGGAGTTGCTGCTACAAAAACTTTTTTGGCTCAATTACTTTCATTTTATAGCTTAACTCTTTCATTTGCTTCTAGAAGAAAAAGTCGTTCATTGGAAGAAATAACAAGTTTGATTAATGAATTGAGATTGTTACCAAAACAATTACTTGTTTTGGTAAAGCAGCATGATGCACTTGCCGTGACATTGGCTCAACGCTTTTCTGATACGCAAAATGTGATTTTTTTAGGCCGAGGTATTAATTACCCGATTGCCTTGGAAGGAGCGCTCAAGCTTAAGGAGATTAGTTATATCCATGCAGAGGGATACCCTGCTGGTGAAATGAAGCACGGACCTATTGCTTTATTAGAACGAAGAGTTCCAGTCATTTCGATCGCTACACCAGGTGTTGTGTTTGAGAAAGTGTTAAGCAATGCTCAAGAAGCAAAAGCACGCGATGCTCAATTAATTGGAGTTGCTCCTGAAGGCCTTGCAACTGAAATTTTTGATGCTTTGATGCCAATTCCTGAAGTAAGCGAGTGGATCAGTCCCCTATTTTCTGTTATCCCTATGCAATTACTTAGTTATCACATTGCAGCAAACAGAGGTTTAGATATTGATCAGCCTAGAAACTTGGCAAAGAGTGTCACAGTTGAGTAGATGTATTGATATTCATTTGTTGTATCCGCCCATAGCGATCTTCAAAACGAACTATGTCATCTTCATCAAGGTATGTACCACTTTGAATCTCAATTAATTCCATAGGCATTCTGCCTGGGTTGCTCAGTCTATGTTTACAACCTAGAGGGATATATGTACTTTGATTTTCACTTATCAAGCTTTTTTCTCCGTCTCTTTCAACTAATGCAGTGCCTTTTACAACTACCCAGTGCTCTGCTCTATGGTGATGCATTTGAAGAGAAAGGCTGGCTCCTGGTTTAACTTCAATCCTTTTTACTTGCCAGCGACTACCTTGTACCACCCCAGTGTAATTTCCCCAAGGTCGATAAATTTTTCGATGAGCAATGCCTTCTGGTCTTCCCTCAGATTCAAGTACTTTGACAATGTTTTTGACGTTTTGTGCTTGGTTTTTTTCTGCTATTAATACAGCATCATCTGTTTCAACTACGACAAGATTCTCTAGCCCTAATCCAACAACAAGTCGATGCTCACTTCTTAAGTAACAACTATTACTTTTGTCTGCTATTACATGCCCTCGAAGTACGTTGCCATTTTCGTCTTTGTCTGCAGTCTCCCAAAGAGCATTCCAACTTCCAATATCACTCCAACCTGCATCTAAAGGCAGGACTGTTCCTAATTTAGTTCTTTCCATAACTGCAACATCGATTGCCAAATTAGGACATTTAGCAAACGCTTCTCGTTCAAGCCTAAAGAAATCAAGATCGGGTATTTCTTGATCCAAAGAAGCCCTACAACAACTTACGATTTCTGGGGCTAGACGTTCTAGCTCACTAATAATTGCACTTGCTTTAAACAGAAATATTCCACTATTCCATGTAAATCTAGTATCTTTTAGAAATTCTTTGGCAGTTTGTATATCCGGTTTTTCGATAAATCTTGAAATTGGAACACCTTTTAGAGCTTCATTTTGTAGAGGTTGACATGCCTCGATATATCCATAACCAGTTTCTGGCTTTGTTGGAACTATCCCAAAAGTTACTAATCTTCCTCCCTCAGCATTAGTTCTTCCTGCTTCAACTGTACGGATAAATTGTGTTTGATCATGAATTATGTGATCTGCAGCTAAAACTAATAGAAGTGGATCATCACCTTTTTCTGTGGCTTTGAGTGCTGCTACACCAATTGCTGGAGCTGTATTGCGGCCAATTGGTTCTAGAAGTATTGCATTAGGCTCTACATCGATTTGACGCATTTGTTCTGCAACGATGAATCGATGGCTCTCGTGGCAAATCAAAAGAGGCTCTGCTAACCCTTTAAGTCCATGCAAACGGTTATAAGTTTGTTGCAGCAAAGTTTCTTCCCCATCGCCATAAAGAGGCCAATATTGTTTTGGGTAGCTAGCTCGTGATAAGGGCCATAATCGTGTCCCAGTTCCACCGCATAGAATTACAGGGATTATCGGTTTAGGTTCCAATTTTTTGTTCATAGCTTGATTTCTATCAGCATCTCTTAGAAAACTAGTGAAGTCGAGCAAATTTATAGTTCTAAAAGTCCAGGAGGTGGATTAATCAAAAGCCAACCTTCTTCAATATTTACTAAAGGCACGATTGGTTCAACAAAGGGAATAAGAATTTTCTTGCCTTCCATTAGCTTGATTTCTAATAGGTCATTCCCAGCATTTGTAAGATCAGTTACTTGACCTATAGGCGGCTCGTTAGGCTTTAGCCGTGCTTCTAAGCCAAGAAGATCAAGAAAGTGAAATTCATTTTTTTCAAGTTTGGGACGTTGACTTGTAGGCACTAAAAGGTTCTTCCCAACTAGTGACTCTGCTTGACTCCGCATATTGATTCCTTCAAAACGCACAACAAAAATTGTTTTACCTGGCAATGAACGCCCTCCGATTAATTCGACTTCGTTAGGTTTCTCTTCTTTTTTTCTTAACCAACGTTTACCTGGTTGTGTGAATCGCTCTGGGAAGTCAGAGAATGGTTGAATTCTGATTTCACCACGAAGGCCTTGAGGGGCAACAATCTTGCCTACCGTTAGCCATTCTTCGTCGCCGATCATTGGATATGTGAGATCAGTTGATCATGACCTTATGAGTTTGGATTGAATCAGTGACTAATGCACAACCACCAATTTTACCTGGATCAACAGTCAAAGTTACAGATGTTCGTTCAATTTACAATGGATATATAGGCTTTGTGCAGAGAATTACTGGTAATCGAGCAGCTGTTTTGTTTGAAGGTGGCAATTGGGATAAGTTAATAACTATTCCCATTCAATATCTGGACCATGTTTAGTTTGTAATTTTTGCTGAAAATCTACAATTTTTGATCAATCTTTTACTTGGAAAGGTTATTCTCATTTTTGATATTTTCTAGGGCTAAAGTAGCAGCTTGCTTCTCTGCTTCTTTTCGTGAAGCGCCAGAGCCTTCACCTAAAAGCTTTTTTTCAATGTAAACTTTACAGAAGAATCTTTCTGGATCTCCATGTTTTGTAGATTGTTCTCTTAGTTTATATATTGGGAGTTTGAGATCTTTGCTTTGGCTCCACTCTTGCAACGCAGATTTTGAATTTTGCTTGTGTGGATCATTTAATACTTCTTTACTTGTTTTTTCCCAAAATGGCTTAAGCCACCTATGAATTGGATTGAGATCATGACAGCATTCATATATTGCTCCAATTAAGGCTTCAGTTGCTTCAGCTTGAAGAGTTGCTAGTGCAGATGAGTCTTGAGAAGCCTTCGGCCCAATCTCAAGAATTTCTTCTATGTTTATATTTTCGCCAATTTTAGTGAGCCATTGATCACTTACTAATTGAGACCTAAGTGCAGATCTATCGCCAACTTTCATATTGGGAAAATTTTGGTCGATAAATTCTGATGCGGCTAGTCTTAGGACTGCATCTCCAAGAAATTCAAGTTTTTCATGGTTGTATTCATATTGCTTTGATGTATGTGTTAATGCTTCATTTATTAACATTAAGTTTGCTTCTTCGCTATCAAAAATAAATTCTTGCGGGTCTATTTGGATTTTGCATAGCAGTGCTGCAATTTGGTTTATACGTTTCGATGTGATTTTCTGTTTTGTTTTTGATTTCATAATTTAAGATCTCGACTTTTTGTTAAATCGAAGATTTAGGTGACATATGTTTAAAGTCTTAAGTGGATGAAAGCAGGTCATAAGCCGGGTTCTGTTCATAGTCTTTTGTAGACATATGGGCGATCATCTATCTGGGACTAGCGTTACCGATAGCCTCTAGCGGCTCATTTAAGCGGCATAAGGAAGATGGCCAGCCTTTATGCCTTCGCCTTGCTCCTGGCCGGGGTTTACCAAGCCAGCACCTCTCGATACTGCTGGTGCGCTCTTACCGCACCTTTGCACCCTTACCTGTTCTTAGAAAGAGCTAACGCACTTTCTTAGTCATCGGCGGTGTGTTTCTGTGGCACTATCCTCACGGTCGCCCGCACTGGGAGTTAGCCAGCAAGCCTGGCCATCGAGGAGCCCGGACTTTCCTCAATCGTTACTCGTAATGCATTTAGCAAAATAAGTAGCGATCGCGATCACCTCTCCTGCTTTCAAAGTCCATAATGCCTCGAAGGCATACTTCATTCCAGTGGGGCTGTAGCTCAGCCGGATAGAGCGACGGTTTCCTAAACCGTAGGTCGTGGGTTCGAGTCCCGCCAGCCCCGTAAGTTGACACTTTTTATCATTAATTAGATCCTACATGTGGTGGGGTGGGCAAATAGTGGCCACTGCCGCTAGCGTAGTAACAGTGAAACAGTCTCTATGACCCAGCTTCACGATTTAAGGCTTCGACTGCTTGTTCAGCAAGAAAGTGAGCAAATCGCGAATTCTCATCCAACTGATTTGGATCTTTCTGTGGTGCAAGCTCGTTGTCTGTGTTGGCTTGCGCTTTTAGCAGAGGCTCATGAAGATCAGGCTAGTGATGCAGAAAAGAGAGGCGATACCGAGCAAGCGATGGGTTGGTTTGCTGATTCAATGAGAATTCGTGATGTAATAAATGTTGTTACGAGTATTGAGATCCCTCTCCCTGAGAGCGCCGATCCTGAACAAGAAGAGGACAGTACTTCTGGAGATTCACCATTAGCGGCATAGTAGATGTAATGATGGTTTTAGAGCTAGGGAACTGCGATGCCAGACGAGCCCTGCCAATGCCCAGATTGCCAAAGGTTTTATAGAGAGCATGATCGGTTAATTCGAGAATGCCCCACTCTTCGACAACAACAAGAGTTGAATTGGGCAGCATTGCAGTCCTTTAGAACACTTGCTGGACGAGTCCTAGAGGACCTTCAAAAGCAAAATGTTGCAATTGGCGATGAGAATTCTGCCCAGCCCTCTTTATCTCAAGCTAGTGCTGACGAGCAAGTCGAATCTCTTCAGCAGGCGATTGCAGATCTGGAAAACATTAATGCGCATCTTTATTCAATCGAGGCACTAATGGAAAGAGTTTTTGATGTCAAGGCGCCCGAGGCAATAGAACAAAAATTTCGGGAATTTGCTGGAGAATTAGCCCCAGATCCTTTGAATGCGGATAGGCTTAGATTAAATAGACTTCTTCATCAAACGCCTGACCTTCCAGATAAAAATTAAACTTTGATCATTATTATTTAAGTTATAAACTTGTAACTATCTGTTTTTGTAATTTAACTCTTTGCGAAAGAATTAACGTCACAAGTAATCTCTACTGGGAATGGATCAACTTTCCAAATTGATTCGCAATATTCCTTAATTGATCTGTCAGAAGAGAAAAAGCTTGATCTTGCGGTGTTTAAAAGGGCCATGCGATTCCACTCTTGATGATTTTGCCAAGCGCTACTTACATTGTCTTGTGCTCTTAGATAATCTGCGAAATCAGCCATTACGAAAAATGGATCATTCCCCGTTAAACTATTTAGTAATGGTCTAAATAGTTCACCATCTCCATTACTAAAATGACCAAGCTCAACTAATCGCAAAGCTTCGGCTAATTCTGGTAAATCATTTATATAGGTTTTTGGATCATAATCATTATTTCTGAGCTTCATTATTTCACTTTCAGTATTTCCAAATAGAAAGAAATTCTCAGCACCAACACGTTCTCGAATTTCAATATTCGCTCCATCAAGTGTACCAATTGTAAGGGCTCCGTTCATTGCGAATTTCATATTTCCTGTCCCAGAAGCTTCCTGACCTGCTGTTGATATTTGTTCTGATAAATCTGTTGCTGGATAAACCTGTTCTCCAAGCTTCACATTATAGTCAGGAAGAAATACAACTCTTAGTCTTCCATCCATATCAGGATCTGCATTTACCATTTCTGCAATACCATTAATAAATCTAATTATTAATTTTGCCATAAAATATCCAGGTGCAGCTTTACCTCCAAAAATAACTGTTCTAGGCGCTATGCCCTCATCTTTCCCATTTTTAATTCGCAAATACTGAGTGATAACCTGTAGCGCATTTAAATGTTGACGTTTATATTGATGTATTCGTTTAACTTGAACATCAAACATACTAGATGGGTCAACAATTATTCCTGTTTGGCGATGTATATATCCAGCTAATTTTTGCTTTCCAGATAATTTAGTTGCCCCAAATTGGTCAAGAAAGCCTTTGTCAAACTCCTTACTTTCTAATTTTGTTAACAACTCCATATTGGTTATCCAAGTAGGGCCAACTTCTTTTTCAAGTAATTTTGAAAGCTCAGGATTGGCTAATGCCACCCATCTTCGAGGGGTGACTCCATTGGTAACGTTAGTAAACTTCTCAGGCCAAAGTGCTGCAAACTCTGGAAGTAGTTGGCGTTTAATTAAATCTGAATGAAGAGCTGCTACACCATTTACATGATGAGCTCCGATAGTCGCTAAATGCGCCATTCTGATTGCTTTTCCATTCTCTTCATCGATTATTGACAACTTCCGCAAAATTGAATCATTGCCTGGATATCGAACACGCACTTGCTGTAAAAATCGTCGGTTTATTTCATAAATTAATTCAAGATGGCGAGGAAGAAGACTGCTGAAAAGAGCTAAATCCCATTTCTCTAGGGCTTCAGGAAGCAAAGTGTGATTCGTGTAAGCAACTGATTGATTGGTGATTTCCCAAGCTTTAGCCCAGTCCAAATGATGATTATCAACAAGTAACCGCATCATTTCGGCTACTGCAATGGCTGGATGAGTATCGTTGAGTTGAACTGTCCAATGTTGTGGGAACTCATCTATTGGGATCCCTCTTTTTTCAAGACTTCTGAACATGTCTTGTAGAGAACAACTAACAAAAAAGTGTTGTTGTTTTAATCTCAGTCTTCGCCCTTCATCTGTCCCGTCATTAGGATAAAGAACCTTAGAAAGAGTTTCTGAGGCGACTTTTTCTTCAACAGCTCCGTAATAATCACCGATATTGAAGGCATAAAAATCAAAGCTTTCTGTTGCATCAGCCCTCCATAAGCGCAAACGATTACAAGTGTTTACTTGATAGCCAAGGACAGGCACGTCATGAGGGATACCAATAGCTTGTTCGTCAGGGATCCATCTAGAACGATATTTACCTTTTTCATCCAGATAATTCTCTGTTCTACCCCCAAATCCAACAAAGCAAGCTTCATCAGGTTGAGGAAGTTCCCAAGGCCAGCCACCTTTTAGCCATTTATCTGTTACTTCAACTTGCCATCCATCTCTAATAAGTTGATTGAAAATTCCAAATTCATATCTAATGCCATATCCAATAGCTGGGACT
>CACENO010000016.1 GCA_902560875.1 uncultured Prochlorococcus sp.
CAAGCATTTGATCATGGAGTGAGCATGCTTACTCATGCATTCAATGCAATGGAAGGTTTACATCATCGATCACCTGGTCCCGTTGGAGCAGCGATCAACAATGGGACAATTTTTATTGGACTTATAGCTGATGGATGCCATGTGCATCCGAACATGGCTGGCTTTTTGCAAAGATTGGCTCCTGAAAAGGTGGTGCTAGTAAGTGATGCCTTGGCACCTTATGGATTGGGAGAAGGAAAATATGAATGGGGAAAACGTTTAATTAATGCTCATGGAGGTTTGTGTACATTGCAGGACGGTACTTTTGCAGGATCTGCTAATCCTTTATTAGACGGTTCGAAACAGCTTGCTCAATGGAGCTGTGAACCTGCAGCGGCGATATGGGCTTCAACCATTGCACCTAGAATTGCTTTAGGTGAAAAGCTAGATTGTAGTGACTATTTCATAGGCAAATCCTTGAAGAGTTTGCTGCGATGGACAGTGAAGTCTTCGGAAGATCAGCTCTCATGGCAGCTTGCTGCTTAAGATCTCGTTGGAATGAAGTTTTAATCCATGTCCCTTCAACAGTCTCAAGATCTCAAGAAGGCTGAAAAAGCTGAAGTGGAAACATATTTCAACGGAATGGGTTTTGATCGGTGGAATCGCATTTATAGCGATAGTGATGATGTTAATAACGTCCAACGTAATATTCGAATTGGACATCAGAAAACAGTTGATGATGTTCTTGCTTGGTTAAAAGAATCTGATGATCTTAGAGAAATAAGTTTTTGTGATGCTGGGTGTGGAGTAGGGAGCCTTACGCTCCCTTTGGCATCTATGGGTGCTGCTTCGATTGCAGCCAGTGATATATCCCAATCAATGGTTGATGAAACTCAACGACGGGCAAAGGCTTTAGGCCTTGACCTAACTCGTTTGAAATTTTCTACTTCTGATTTAGAGAGTGTTACGGGCGTCTTTCATACTGTGATTTGTTTAGATGTTTTTATTCATTATCCTCAAAATCAGGCTGAAGAAATGGTTCGACATTTATGTAATTTATCTCAAGAAAGATTAATAGTTAGTTTTGCACCTTTTACGCCTTTCCTTGCCTTGTTAAAGCGAATTGGCCAGCTATTCCCTGGGCCAAGTAAAACTACTCGTGCATATACTTTAAGGAAAGAAGGAATAATAGAAGCTGCTAATGAATGTGGCTTTGAAGTAAATAGAACTAAATTAAATCAAGCTCCTTTTTATTTCTCACAGCTTATAGAATTTAAGAAAAAGAATTGATATCTTAGGTATATACGATTGTTGCGTTAATTTCTTAGACTATTAATTGATATGCTTACATTATTATAAGAACTAATTTTATGTCACCAGGTTATTCTCCAGAGCATACCTCACTAGTTCAGTTCTACTGGATGTTTCGGTCTTAATAAATAAACGACTAACGTACTTTTCTACATTTCGAATCGAAGTTTCTAGTTTTCTTGCTATTTCTTTATTCATTAGTCCTTCTGCTACTAGCTGAAGAACGCTTGCTTCTCTGGGAGTGAAGTTTGGAATATTTATGTCTTTTGATGTTAAATTTTCACCTTGTGTAAGCATTGATCGAATTTCAGTAATTTGTCTCGCCATTTGTCCTACATCAGCGTCTGCAAATCTTGCAGCCTCCGCTAGTAATCTTTCCTGTCTTTTAACAACGTTACGCACTCGAGCAATTAACTCGTCTGGATCAAATGGCTTTGAAATGTAATCATCGACTCCTGCGTTGTAGCCTTGAGTACGGTCAACTGTCATTCCTTTTGCCGTTAGAAAGATCACAGGTGTGCCACTTAATCGCTCATCTTGCCTAACCCTTTTCAGTAACTCATAGCCATCACAACGAGGCATCATTACATCACTAATAATTAAATCAGGCAGCATTTGCTGAGCTTTGTCCCACCCTTCTTCTCCATCTGTTGCTGTTGTGACTTCAAACCCTTCATCCTGAAGATATGCTTGGACCGCTGATCGGATGCCTGGTTCGTCATCTACTAAGAGAAGTCGTGCTGAATTGGTAATCTCACTTGTAGGGTTTGTAGATTCGCTCATTAAGTCAGTAATGCAACTTGAAAAAACAAAGGCTATGCGATTTACAGCTTTTGTTTTGAATAAAAATAGTCTAAGGAGATTTTTTCACCTAATCTGCTTCTCCGATAAGTTTTCATGCAAGAAGGAAGAAGCAGCCTTTCCAGGATGAAGTTCACTGTCTCTGGAGGGAATTCCCCAGAAATCCCTCTGGATTTTGATTATCAGGCAACTACACCATGTGCCCCAGAAGTTGTCGAAGTTATGAAGCCCTATTGGAATGATTTTTGGGGTAATGCTTCGAATCGACAAACTCGTGCTGGGACTCAGGCTTCTGCGGCAACTAGTTTGGCTAGGGAGAAGCTTGCTAATTGCTTGAACGTTAAGCCTGACAGATTGATATTCACTAGTGGGGCAACTGAGGCAAATAATTTGGCTTTACTTGGCCATGCTCGTGCAAAGGCGTTAAAGCTAGGAAAGCCAGGTCATTTGATAACTGTTTCAACAGAACATCATTCTGTAAGAGATCCTCTTCGCCAATTGCAAAGGGAAGGCTTTAGCTTGACAGAATTAATGCCTAATAGTCAAGGAATTTTAAGTGCTGAGAAATTATCTCAAGCTTTTAAAAATGATACGATTCTAGTAAGTGTGATGTTCGCTAATAATGAAATAGGTGTAGTTCAACCTTTGGCTGAGTTGCAAGAATTATGTCACAAAAGAGGAATTATTTTGCATACAGATGCTGCACAAGCATTTGGCCAATTAAATATAGATTTTCATCAATTAGGTGCAGATCTTTTAACTATTAGTGCACATAAAATATATGGACCAAAAGGTATTGGAGCGTTAGTAATGCGTGAAAATGTCCCTATATTGCCTTTGCAATGGGGAGGCGGACAAGAACAAGGTTTTAGGCCGGGAACGTTAGCTCTTCCTTTGATAGTTGGATTTGCTAAAGCTGCAGAACTCTCTATTAATAACTTAATGGAGAGACAAACAAGATTGCGCTTTCTTCGTGATCAACTTTGGGAAGGCTTACAACAAAAAATCCCTGCTTTGATTATCAATGGCACGCTTGAAAATCGTTTAGCTACTAATCTTAACTTCACAGTGCTAGGGATTCGTGGTCATCGATTGCATCGAGCCCTCCGTCCTTTCTTGAATTGCAGTAGTGGCTCTGCTTGTAGCAATGGAGAACCATCTCATGTCCTAAAGGCAATTGGAAGAACTTCCAAAGAAGCTGAGTCTTCCCTCCGCTTAAGTCTAGGAAGAGAAACAACAATCGAGCAAGTAAATAAAGCGATAGATATTATTACTAAAGTCGTATTAGATTTACGAAAAGCTTAGTTTCTCGAAGTATCCAATTATAGATTTTGAATTTTTGAAACTATAATTTTTTAGTGGATCATACTGCTTCTAAATTCCTCTTATTTTTTTCTCGCTATACGATATTTGGCACTTCTACTTCGAGGATTGATGTCTTTTTCTTGAGAGTTCGCTTGTATTGGCTTTTTGGTAACTCTTTCTAATCTTTCGTCGAACATGAATGTATTTTTTACACGCCTATCTTCAAGTGAATGAAAGCTAATGATTTGCAATAGGCCTCCTTCTCTAAGCCAATTTGGTGCTTCCTCTAAGAAATTATCAAGGGCTTCTAGTTCGTTATTAACTGCAATTCTTAATGCTTGAAAAGTTCTAGTGGCTGGATGAATTCGACCATATCTTTTCTTGGGAGGATAACAACCTGCTATTGCATATGCAAAAGCAATCGTACTTGCATATTTGCCTTTATTTAACAAGTCTATTTTTATTTTTCTAGCAATTTTCCTTGAAAGTTTTTCTTCGCTATTTGAGTAGATGATGTTTGCTAATTCTGTTTCATCTAATTGCTCAATAAGCTCAGCTGCTGTGATGCCTTTCTTTGGATTCATTCGCATATCTAAAGGACCCTCATGGAGAAAGCTAAATCCTCGCTCTGGAATATCTAATTGAGGGCTACTTACTCCTAAATCCGCCAAAACCAGAATTGCTTGTTTTGGAGGGGTGAAATTGGCAAAATTTGTATTGACCAGTTTCACTCTTGAACCGAAATGCGCTAATCGTTTTGTTGCGGCAGCAATAGCATTGGGATCCTGATCCAAACCAATTATTTGTAAGCTTGGAAAAGCTTCTAAAAGCAGAAAAGAATGCCCTCCGCCACCTAGGGTTGCATCAATCATTAACCCACCATTCAAGAAGCTTGAAGGCATTTGGCTAATTGAATCAAGCACCGCTTTTGCTAAAACTGGTGTGTGTTTAAAGCTCGAATTTGCATTTGATGATTGGTTGGGCATGATTTCTTCCTAAAATCTCTGTAATCCCTTTTTTTGGCCCCTATGACGCAATTAGAAACGCGGACGGAGCCAATGATTGTCAACTTTGGCCCTCATCATCCATCTATGCATGGAGTTTTGCGCCTTGTGGTCACATTGGATGGGGAAGATGTTGTGGATTGTGAGCCAGTCATTGGTTACCTCCACCGTGGGATGGAGAAAATTGCCGAGAATAGAACAAACGTAATGTTTGTTCCGTATGTCAGTCGTATGGATTATGCAGCAGGGATGTTTTATGAAGCGATAGTGGTTAATGCTCCAGAACGATTAGCGAATATCTCTGTCCCTAAGCGAGCGAGTTACATAAGAGTTTTGATGCTTGAGCTGAATCGAATTGCTAACCATTTACTTTGGCTTGGCCCTTTTTTGGCAGATGTAGGTGCACAAACTCCTTTCTTTTATATTTTTCGGGAGCGTGAGATGATCTATGACCTTTGGGAAGCTGCGACTGGGCAACGATTGATTAATAATAACTATTTTCGTATTGGAGGTGTGGCATGTGATCTCCCTTGGGGTTGGTTAGTCAAATGTAAGGATTTTTGTGATTGGTTTGGGCCAAAAATAGATGAGTATGAAAAATTAATTACTAATAATCCAATTTTTCGGAGACGAATAGAAGGTTTAGGCACAATTGGTAGAAAGGAAGCCATTAATTGGAGTCTTTCAGGACCTATGCTTCGTGCATCAGGTGTGCCTTGGGACTTGCGTAAGGTTGATCGCTACGAGTGTTATGACGATTTTGAATGGGATGTTGCATGGGAGAAAGAAGGTGATTGTTATGCAAGGTATCGAGTACGAATAGAGGAAATGCGTCAATCTTTAAAAATTTTGAGTCAAGCGTGTGAAATGATTCCTGGCGGACCAACTGAAAATCTAGAAGCTCAAAGAATGTCAGAAGGCAAGGGTAGTGCTTTGTTAGGTTTTGATTATCAATATCTCGCCAAGAAAGTAGCGCCTACTTTTAAAATTCCAAATGGCGAACTGTATACACGCTTGGAATCAGGTAAGGGAGAAATAGGAGTTTTTCTTCAAGGAAATAATGATGTAACTCCATGGCGTTTCAAAATTCGCGCAGCAGATTTAAATAACTTGCAAATTCTTCCTCATATTTTGAAAGGTGCCAAGGTTGCTGACATCATGGCCATTCTGGGTTCCATTGACGTCATTATGGGTTCAGTTGACCGCTGATTGAGTTGTTGACGCTTCGTAATGCTGAGGATTGGCTTGTTTTGAAACGCATCACTCGTTTTGGAGATACTGATGCGGCAGGCGTTATTCATTTTTACAACCTTTTTCGTTGGTGTCACGAAGCTTGGGAAGAAAGCCTAGAAAAATATGGATTATATGCAAGTGATGTGTTCCCAGACCTGTGGTCTGGATTGGATGACCAGATTGTTTTACCTATTATTCATTGTGAAGCTGATTTTCGAAAACCTATAAAAGTAGGTGATCATTTAGAAGTTAAGATTTTACCTGAAAAAATCAACATTAGCACCTTCCAAGTTCGAACAGAGTTTGAATGCGAAGGTGAGAAAGTAGCATTAGGTCTGATTCGCCATTTGGCTATTAACTCTAAGACAAGAAATCGTTGTAATTTACCTGACAAGATTAATTTTTGGATTGAAGCATCATCTTTAGGACAAGGTCCAAGACCATTGTAGCTTTGTATCTAAAGGCAAATATGATCTTCTTAAAGTTTGCCTTTCTTTATTTTTGTTATCCAATTTTTCCATCTAGATCTTTCAAATTTTCCTACTTTGTTATTAGTGAGTTCATCACATGTATACCAAGTAATAGGTCTTTCTGCAGGCATCCAAGCTTGTGTCGTTTTTTCTAGTTTTTGGAGAGCCTCGTCTTGATCATTTTTTGTAACCTTTGAATTAAACCTTATTAAGGCAACAAGTCTTTCTCCCCATTCCTTATCATTAATAGGCAATAAAATTAAATTTTCAATAGGCAATTCCATCCGTAGAATGTGATCTAATAATTTACTTTCTAATTTTTCTGGAAAAATCGTTTCCCCACCAGAATGAAAGGCTGTGTCTAAACGACCAATCACTTCTAAGCTATATGAATTTTGATTGAAAGTTAATTTGGCTGCATCCGCTGATTGCCACCAGCCATCTTGATCTTGCAAAAACTCTATTTTGTTATCTATCCAACGCCCGGAAGCAAGTCTTGGTGTCTTTATTTCTAATGCACCATTTTGGCTAAGCCGAAGATTGACATCATCTAAAGGGTGCCCACAGTCATTGCTCCCTTTTAAGAACTCTTTGGGAGAAAGAACAGTCACCATTGCAGCTGTTTCAGTTGACCCGTAACAAGGCGCTAAATTTATATTTTTTCTTCTTGCTTTTTTAGCCAAATTGTCTGAAAGAGCACTACCACCCACCCATATCACTGCAAATGATTGAAGCCATTGGATACCAGCTGGGTGATTAATTAAGCGTTGTAATTGTGTTGGTACTAATGAAGTAATGCAAGAGTAAGTTTTCTTTTTAAATAGTGCTTCGCAAGATTTTTGTAGTGTTTTTGGATCTTTAAGTTGTGATGGCAATAACCACTTGTGTTCTATCTCCCAAAGCCTGCTTCGCCACCAAGGCATTAATCCACTGACATGATGAAATGGTAATGAATTAAGTATGAGGCAATTTTTAGGCTCTAAGCCTTGTTTTTTTAGCCAATGACCAGTTGCAAGAGCAGACTGATCAAGATTTGTACATGGTTGAAGGCAATGTGAGGGGCCTCCGGTACTTCCTCCACTTGTGATCACGACGCCAGGCCCTGAGGGCAATAGGTGGTTAGGGATTGCAGCCTTGTTATTTATGGGGTGTATGAGTTGAACCCAGAAGCCTTCATCTATTAAGAAAGCAAATTCTTTGGAGGATTTTTGAGGATTTGTTGGGTCACATTTCAAGGTAACTAGTTTGTTCATGCAGCCTTCCAAACTAATTCTGGGTTTCTACTAAAAAGTTGGCTATCAGGGCACCATCCAGGAGCAAGTCCAGGCGCTGTTGGAGTAGGTCCCTTCTGTTGTAATGCTGCAAGATGATGAATCCAACGGAGACCAATGCCTGTCTCAAATGAAGTGCTTACCATTCTGTAACTTGCCCCATTTTTTAACTCTTTGAGTAGGTTTCTAGGGTCACCTTCTAGTAGCGGTCGGCGGACTTGCCAGCCTTTCCAACTTTTACGTAACGAGGGGTTTACTAAAAGAGACTCATCAAGAGCTATCGGTATTAGTTGCGATAATTCTAAAAGACCCTCTAAGTCATCAGCAGGTAAAGGTTGTTCCAGCCATTCTAATCTTGTTTCTTGTTTTAAAGATTGTGCCCATTCTTTAGCTTGTAAAAGATTCAATCCTTCATTTGCATCTAGCCTAAGTCGTACATCTTTAGGCAATTGTTTAAGAATTTGTGTAAGAAGATCTTTCTCTTTGGGTTGTGAATCAATTGCGATTTTCAATTTTAATGTTAGAGGATATTGATATGCTTTTTGCTTATTTATTAATACATCAAGAGTCTCTTTTAGAAATTGATTTCTCAATAAAAGAATTGCAGATGTTGGTGCATTTAACCAACCTTCTTCACTCTTTGACCCAATTAATCCATCAAGTTCAGCCAACGCAGCTCCTAATCCAAAACCTAAGGCTTTAGGCCAAAGTTTGATATTAGATTCCAATTTTTCTCGAGATATCGTAGGAGTCAGATTTTCTATAATATTTTTACATTCATTTAGTTCAGATTTTTTTAAGGGAGATATTTCACCCCAACCTTGATCACCTATGAAATTTTCAATATGTAATAACCACCCCTCTTTTTTTTCTAGAACACCTTGAGATGTGATGAGCTTTTCTTTAAGACTAAATGAGAATGGTTTTGTATGTAGGGTTAGTAGCATTTATCAGATCTAAATCATTTAGTTGATTTGTAGATAAGGAGCAAGAGCAAGTCCAAGACTTAAGCCCAAACCATTGAATGCTTGAAAACGTAATGCAAGGAATTTGCTGCCACCAATTTTTTCAGGATGGTTGTGATGTCTCTTTAATAAACGAATGAGCAAAAGTCCTTGCGGTAATCCAATGATTCCAAGTATTGCAGTGACAGGCCATTCGCCTTGGAGAATTGGATAAATTTCTAGAGCAATTATTAAAATTACTAGCCATGGAACTAATGAGGCAGCTCTTTTAGTCCCCAAACGAACTAAAGGTGATTTTTTTCCATGAGCGGCATCCTCCGCAACTTGATGAAAATGTGAACAGAAAAGTACCAAGGTTGTTGCAAGTGCAGGTCCTGCTCCGAGTGTTGTTGCTATTCCCCAAGGAATGCCAGATTCATGACTCTCAACAGGTGAAAGTACCAACAAAGCTGCAGCGGTTGCCAAAGGCCCAAAGGCTAACCAGCATAAGGGCTCTCCTAATCCTTGGTAGCCCAGACGAAAGGGTGGTCCTTGATATATATATCCCAAAGTACAACTTCCTAAGACTAAAAAGAGAACAGCAGAGTTACTTCGGAGGGCAAGTATCAGGATGATTGCCAAGCCTAGTGTGAGAGATATATAAGCCAAACGGCGGACTGGTTTCTTCCCTCCTACTAATGCAACAACAGAATGAGGTTTGTTCGATTCATCGATGCCAGTATCTGCATCAAAAAGATCATTGGTGAGGTTTTCCCATAGCAAGAGCAAGACTGATGCTATTAAAAATCCAATTAATTGATCCAACCGGATGTTTTGCCCTACCCCCAAGCGCCAACCGGCTGCTAAAAGCACTGGCATAACAGCGACTGAGTACAAAGGCCATTTGATTGCAGCTTTCCAAAGAAGTCTTTTTTCAGTAGTTTTGGAGTAAAGGGATGCAACATCCTGTTGGTTTTGCATGGAATTAATCCCTTTTTTGCCTGGTGACGGTTTATACATTTGAGCAGTCCGTGTGATCAGCTGGTATTACCTATGACGGCTGGACCCACTTTTAGTGACATTTTGACTGCAATTACCCGCGGTTGGGATGCACGGAAATCTGATGAACCTGTTTTAAGTTTGGCTCTGCCTATGCAGGGGGGGGGACCCGCTGTGTCAACTTCCTTTCTTGGATAAGAAAGAGCAATTTCGTTTCCTTTGGGACACTTCGCCAGGTCACTGTATTGCTGCTTCAGGTAGATGCCAAAATTTAGAACTGTCTGGCCCTAGAAGGTTTGAACTCGCACAGCGCTTTAGCGATGCTTGTCTGGGACGCTTGATAGATGCGTCGTCTGAAGCTCCATCACATGCTTTGCCCCGAATACTTTTCGCCTTTTCGTTTTTTGAACAAACTTCCGAGAGAGAGAGAAACCTAGTTGTCCTCCCAGGAGTTCAAGCGATCCTCCCTCGATGGCAAATTAGTCGGCGGGGTAAAAATAGTTGGTTACGCCTAACGGCGATAGCTGCCCATGAAGCAGATGCGAGAGAATTGGCGGAGAAGCTTTGGTTAAAGCGTGAAAGTTTTGCAGCTTTGTTAGAGCAAGAAAACAAACCTTTGAGAAGTATTAATTCTGGATTTTCCTTCGTCCAACAATGGGAAGATTGCTATAGACCTGCTTTGACACGAGGAATTGAATTAGTAAATGATGGGGTTTTAGATAAATTAGTTCTTGCTGTCCGACAATCAATTGTGCTTGAGGAACCTTTGGATCCTTTGGCAATGCTCTCTCGTCTTCGCAAACAGCAACCTGGGAGTTGCCGTTTCTTATGGCAAAGAAAGAATCAAGAAATTTTCTTTGGAGCTTCGCCGGAAAGATTGATGAGTCTGAGGAGTGGGAAACTGCAAATTGATGCTTTAGCGGGTACAGCATCGCAAGACGATTGTGGTCAGTCACTTTTGAGATCAGATAAAGATCTGAGGGAGCATGAGCTAGTTGTTACTTCGATATGCAATCAATTGATTCGTGAAACTCTCGAACCTGTGAGGATTAGATCTCCTCAGCTTGCTCGTCATGGGCAATTAGTACATTTGCACACACCTATTCATGCTTCTGTAAATGGTCAACCACCTCTTCATTTAGCAGGAGCTTTGCATCCAACACCTGCTGTCGCCGGATTCCCTCGTCGAGATGCAATGAGTTGGTTACGGACCCTAGAACCGTTTGAAAGAGGACCCTATGCAGCTCCAGTTGGATGGCTGAATAGTTCTGGAGATGCAGAATTTAGAGTTGCTATTCGTTGTGGATTTGTACGAGGTAAGGAGCTGGAATTAACTGCTGGCGCTGGACTTGTACGAGGTTCTGTTGCGGAAAGGGAGCTTCAGGAAGTTGGACTGAAGCTTGCTGTTTTAGCAGGACAACTTGACCTTCAGCCAAAGTGATTGAGCACTTGAGTTATAACTTGATCGGCTAAAGGAACATTCATAAGGCGTTCAATTTCTCTAATGCCAGTCGGACTAGTTACATTTATTTCACTCAACATTCCTCCAATTACATCAATCCCGACGAAAAATAAGCCTTGATTTTTTAATGAAGGCCGTAACTTGTTGCAAATCTCTATTTCTTGGCTGGAAAGTTGTGTAGCTTCTGCTGTACCTCCTAATGCAAGATTGCTCCTGAAATCCCCTGCTTTAGGTCGACGATTTATAGCTCCTAAAGGCTCTCCATTAACCAACAAGATTCTTTTGTCACCTTCTACAACTGCTGGAAGAAAGCATTGCATCATTACTGGCAAATTTTCTTGATTAGTCATTAGTTCAAGCAGGGCTTCAAGGCCAGGAGCATCTTTTGCGACTCGAATAACACCTTGCCCACCTTTCCCGCCTAGTGGCTTTACTACTACTTCTCCTTGCTCACGTGCAAACTCTGCAAGCTCCTCAACCCTGCTAGCAACAAGAGTAGGAGCCATTAATTGACTAAATCGAAGTGCACCAAGTTTTTCGTTCCAGGCTCTTAATGAAGCTGGCTTATTTAAAATTACAACCCCATCTCGTTCTGCAACCTCAAGCAGATGTGTGGCATATAAAAAAGCTTCATCTACAGGCGGATCTTTTCGCATCCAGATACATTTAAAATCAGTTAAAGGTTTACTTTGCGCAGTTAATAATTTTTTCCATGGATCACAATTAACGGGTTTACCAATTACCCATGCTTTATTACCACGTGCTTGCAAGTCAGAAGGTGTGCAGACCCAAGTTTCAATACATGCGCGTTGAGCCGCTTGCATTAAGGCGACTGATGAATCTTTCGCAGGATTGATTAGGTCAATTGGATCGAGAACGAAAAGATGTTGTTGCATGTTTTTACTCCTTCTGCTTAAGCAAAATGTCTAGTTGGTTGTCATTCTCAAGTAAATAAAGGTCATCACAACCTCCAATACCTTTGCCATTGATAAAGATTTGGGGCACTGAAGTGCGTCCTTCTGCTCTCTGAGACATTGCTTTACGTGCTTCTGCGTCTCCATCTATTTTGTGTTCAACGTAGGTTATACCTTTGATTTCAAGTAGCGTTTTGGCTCGTATACAAAAAGGGCATGATTGCCAGGTGTAAATCTCTACAGTTGCCATTGGGTCTTTTGAAGTGATAGTTATCCTATGAGGTTTATTAAACTGATAGCGTCAAGTTTATTAAGTACTAATTGCAATTTTGTTAGATCTCACAGATTTTAAAAGGGACCTTTCAGAGTTAACTGATCGCCTGGGCCATGCTCAGGACTGTCTTTGACGAACCTGCTTTAAATGCTCGTCAAAAGGATCTGGAACAACTCGCATCCCAACCAGATTTTTGGAGTGATCAAGAGAATGCACAAAAGCAGATGCGTTACTTGGATGAAGTAAAAGCGCAACTAGCACAATTAGTTCATTGGAAAAGTGCTATTGATGATGCTCAAGCTACTGTTGAGCTTTATGAGCTTGAATCGGATCAGGAGCTTCTTGAAGAGTCTCAGGCTGGATTGGATCAGTTGCGTATAGCTCTTGAGCGTTGGGAGTTAGAACGCCTTTTAAGTGGCACTTATGACAAAGAAGGTGTTGTCCTTTCCATTAATGCAGGTGCTGGAGGAACTGATGCGCAAGATTGGGCTCAGATGCTTTTGCGAATGTATAGCCGATGGGCCGAGGACCATGGGATGAAAGTCACCGTGGATGAATTATCAGAAGGCGAAGAAGCAGGAATTAAAAGTGCCACTATTGAGATTCAAGGACGTTATGCATATGGATATCTTCAACATGAGAAGGGAACTCACAGATTAGTAAGAATTTCTCCTTTTAATGCTAACGGTAAGAGACAAACAAGCTTTGCAGGTGTTGAAGTTATGCCCAAACTGGATCAGGAGATTGCATTAGATATTCCAGAAAAAGATTTAGAGGTAACTACAAGTCGATCTGGGGGAGCGGGAGGTCAAAATGTTAACAAAGTAGAGACTGCAGTTCGTATTTTGCATATACCAACTGGTTTGGCAGTTCGATGTACTCAAGAACGATCTCAGCTTCAAAATAAGGAGAAGGCAATGGCTTTGCTAAAAGCAAAATTATTAGTAATTGCTAAGGAACAGAGGGCAGCAGAGATTGCTGATATTCGTGGAGATATTGTTGAAGCAGCCTGGGGGAATCAAATTAGAAATTATGTGTTTCACCCGTATCAAATGGTCAAAGATTTAAGAACTGGTGAAGAAACTACAGATGTCCAAAGCGTAATGAATGGAGAATTAGACCCATTCATTCAGTCTCTTCTAAAACAAGGTGTAAACCTTTCCGATGATGAATCAGATAAATAACATTTCATGAGCAAAGAATCAAAATTGATGGAAACATCTCCTCCAAAATCTCCACCCCCCAGCTTTATTAAGCTTGCAATGCGAAATATGGTTCGCAAAGGTCAACAAAGCCTAATTCATCTTGGGTTGACTGCATTTGGTTTTGTCGGCTTTATTCTTATTGTCGCTTGGTTGGGACGTCCTAACTTCCCTCACTAAAAAGAAGATGAAAGAATCCTTTATAGAAGCTCAAGAACTTGAGCTTGATTTATCTTTTATTGGGGCATCTCCTGAGTTATTTGAAGATGATATAGATCAAGCTTTAAAAAATTTTCTTACTCAAGCTGAATTATGGGAAAAGGTTTTAAAAAACTGGATTCAATATGTTCGCATTAACCCTATTTTTTCTTGTCCTAAGGTAGTGCGGGTCACATCTTCAGTCAGTATGGGTTTGCAATTTACTGATGATGAAACTATTACTGCTTTGAATGCTTCTTGGCGTCAAAAGCCTGAAAAAACAGATGTCCTCTCATTTCCTGTTATTGACGATGCAATTTTTTTTCCTAGAGATCAATCTGTAGAACTAGGGGATATAGTTGTTTCTATTAAGATGGCGGAAAAGCAAGCTAAGGAACAAGGGCATTCTTTAGAAAAGGAGCTTCTTTGGTTAGTCAGTCATGGATTTTTACATTTATTGGGATGGACACATGCCACAACAGAGCGATTAAATGAGATGGTTGGTTTCCAAGAGCAACTTTTATCTATCGACGGTAATCTTCAAACACATGAGATGAAAGATTAAGAGATTGCTTATGTCTCCTCAAAGAGCCAACAGCTTGCAGGACAAGATCACGCCTTTATCTAGTCGTACTAGTTTTGGGAAGCGTAGAGGTTCCTGGCGCATAGCTAATGATTTACCTGCAAGTTTTCGCTATGCAGCTCAAGGGATCTTGTATGGCTTTTTAAGCCAAAGGAATTTTCGAATTCATGTTTTTATCGGGGCTTTTGTTTTTGGCTTGGGTCTTTGGTTGAAACTCAATCTCAATCAACTCGCTGTATTGGTATTAACTGTTACTGCTGTGTTGGTTTTGGAATTATTAAATACCGCTATAGAAGCAGTTGTAGACCTTGCTATTGGGCGTCGTTTTCACCCATTAGCGCGTATTGCAAAAGACTGTTCTGCGGCAGCCGTTTTGGTTGCATCAATTAGCTCTTTGCTAATAGCACTTTTATTGCTCTTACCACCATTCTTACTTAAGTGGGGACAATAATCTCTGAATCCAATGTTACTTGTTATTGATAATTACGACAGCTTTACCTTCAATCTTGTCCAATATTTGGGTGAATTGTCATCTGTTTACCCTTCTGCTTCAAATATAAGAGTTGAACGCAATGATGCACTTTCATTAAATGATATTAGTGACCTAAGCCCCGATGCAATAATTCTTTCGCCTGGTCCTGGAAATCCAGATCAATCGGGCATTTGTTTAGAAATTTTGACTGCACTTTCTCCCAAAATTCCAACTCTTGGGGTTTGCTTAGGCCATCAGGCACTTGCTCAAGCCTACGGAGCAAGAATTGTTAGGGCTAATGAACTCATGCATGGCAAAACCTCACAAGTCTTGCATCATGGCAAAGGTATTTTTAAAGATTTGCCTCAACCGCTTGTTGCAACTAGATACCACAGTCTGATTACTGAAAGAGAGAGTTTGCCAGACTGCTTGGAAATAACTGCATGGCTTGAAGATGGAAGTATTATGGGCTTAAAACATCGACAATATCCACATTTGCAGGGTGTGCAGTTTCATCCTGAGAGTGTTCTTACAGAAGGAGGACACCAACTCTTAAGCAATTTTTTATATCTAACTCATTAAGTTAAGTTATTGCTTCTTTCCTCAGTTCTAGGTCTTGTAATTAATGTCAGCCCATTTTCAATCCTTCAGAGTTTTTGTTAAAGGGGTCCTATTTGCATCCGCTTTATTGTTATCAGCAGGCTCCTCTGGCATTGCTGGAGGAGTGCGTATTATTAATTATGGGCATAGTTCTCTTTTAATTAAGGGAGGAGGACAATCGGTACTTTTGAACCCTTTTAAAGCAGTTGGGTGTGCATCAGGGTTAAAGGAACCAAGATTGAGCGCAAATGTCATCCTTGCCAGCTCGCAGTTGGCAGACGAGGGGGCGAGAGTTGCGAATGGGATATTTTTAGTTGAACCTGGTTCCTACAGGGTTGGTGGTGTAACTTTTGAAGGTTTTAGTGTCCCTCATGATCGGTTAGGAGGTCGTCGGTTTGGCCTTGCAACTATTTGGAAATGGAAGCAAGGGGGATTAAGTTTCGCGCATTTAGGCGGTGGAGCTGCGCCACTATCAGGCGTAAACAAAGTTTTACTAGGGCAACCCGATGTACTCATAATTGCTGTTGGTGGAGGTGCAAAGGCGTATAACGGAATTGAGGCAGCACGCATTGTTAAAGAACTAAATCCAAAGAGCGTGATTCCCGTTAAGTATGTTCGAGCAAAATCTATTAAAGGTTGTGATCAAACAGGAATTCAACCTTTTCTGGATGCCATGGAAGGTACTCAGACAAGACGAGTAGGTAAATCATTTTTCTTAAAAAGTAAACCTTATAGCTCCACTATTGTGAATATAATGCAATAGAGGTAGTCATAACTCATGAATATCTATCCTTGTGTAGACATTCCAAAATTGTTCCATCTGTACCTTAGTTCCTATGCTTACGCGTATAGATCCATTTATGCAAGGCTTGTCGCTCATATTCCTAATTAGAATTCCTTCATTCCGCAGAGACTGCTCTATTTTGCAAGGATCATGTTTTGGCCAAAGTAAGAAATAATTACCTCCATCAATATGATGTCTTTTTCCACTATTTATCAATTGACTGCTTATCCAATCTTTTGCATGTAATACATTTGATACGTATTCATCGATATATCCTTGGTCTGCTAAAGCAGCTAAAGCTGCAGTAACAGCAAAGCTATTGACGTCATAAGGACCTGTGACTCGATTGAGTCTGTTAATAACAAAATCATTACCTATGGCAAATCCAATTCTTAAGCCTGCTAAACCAGCTGTTTTAGATAGGGATCGTAGTACTACTACATTTGGGGTGCTATCGAAATCAAGTAAAGGGAGAATACTGTCACCAGTAAAAGCTTCATAGAGCTCATCAACTACAACTAAAGTGTTTGGTGCAAGAGTTGCAAGGTCTAGGATTCTCTCTGCATTTAATCTGGTTCCAGTAGGATTATTGGGATTACATATAAGCAGTAGTTTTGGTTTTTTTGAAACAAGATTAGCTTTGATTTTTTCTATTGGGTAAGTAAAACTATTTCCTTCATAGGGAAGGCTCATAATTTTCATCCCTTGCATATTTGCACATGGTGTGTAGTAGCCAAATGTTGGTGTTGTTGTTAACAGATAGTTGTCTTGGCTGCCATAGGCTTGAAATGCAGAATGTATAGCTGCATCAACTCCATTGAACACTCCAATTTGTTCTGGATGCAAGTTAATCGATTCTTTTTTTGAATTGAGATTCCTGATGAAAGCTTCTCTTAACCCATTGTATTCAGGGTATATTGAAATATGATCTGCTGGGATATTTTTAATAGCCTCTACTACTCGTGGACTAGGACCAATTGTGTTTTCATTAAAATCGAGTCGCAGTAATTGACGTCGCCCTTCTAATGGAGCTTGATAAGCATGCATTTTTTCCACTTCTGGCCTAGCGGCTGGGCCTTCGTAACCATTTCGTTGAGAAGTTGCCATTACATTCTTTCTAGTGTTGGTATACCTAGAAGGCTCATGCCTTGTTTCAGCGTGCATGCAGTAAGCTTACAAAGTGCTAATCGGCAGCTTCGGTTTGGTTCTTCAGCCTTTAAAACAGGCACTTGATCATAGAATCGATTAAAAATTTGACTAAGTTCAAATAAGTAACTACATAGACGATTGGGTAGCAATTCCTCTTCAACTTCGACAATTACATCATCAAATTTTAGTATGGCTTTAATTAAACTCCATTCCTGTGCCAATTGGAATTGTAGGTTGTTTGTCTGTGTATCAAGCTGACCTCCCTTCCTTGTAATACCCGCTATACGCACTAATGCATACAATAAATATGGTGCTGTATTCCCTTGCAGCGCTAGCATTCGTTCAAAATTGAATTGATAATTTGTTACTCGGTTTTGACTTAAATCAGCATATTTGACTGCTGCAATTCCAATGGTGCTAGAGACATGTTTAATAAAACTATCGGTTTCCTTTCTTCCTTCTTCTTTTAAACGAAGTCGGAGATCTGACTCGGCACGCTCAACAGCTTCATCTAGCAAATCTCGTAGTCTGACAGTATTTCCAGATCGAGTCTTTAACTTTTTGCCATCGTCTCCTTGAACAAGGCCGAAGGGAACATGTTCAATACGACAGTCATCTGGTATCCATTTGGCACGTTTCGCAATCTCAAAAACCCCTGCGAAATGGTTTGCTTGTCCTGCATCAGTAACGTAAATCACGCGTTGTGCTCCATCCCCTACAGGTGCTGGATTAAATCGATATCTAATTGCAGCCAAATCTGTAGTTGAGTAATTAAATCCTCCATCACTCTTTTGAACAATGACTGGACAGGCTTTACCATCTTTACCAAGTTTATCTTTCAGAAAAACACATTTGGCACCATCATCTATGACTAAAAGTTCTAAACTATTTAAATCAGTAATAACTCCTTCTAGATAAGGGTTATAAAAAGATTCACCTCGTTCAATGAGACGTATATCTAAACGGTTGTAAATTTCTTCAAACTCTTTGCGTGATTGTGCACATAATAAGTTCCATGCTTTTAAGGCTATAGGGTCACCACTTTGTAGTTTTATGACTTCATTCCGAGAGGTGCTCCGAAAGACTTTGTCCTCGTCAAAACGTTGCTTTGCTTGACGATAAAAAGTAACAAGATCTCCTATATTGACTGCGTTAGCTGTACTTAGAGCCTCAGGTGCAACTTCTTTGAGATGTGAGATGAGCATTCCAAATTGAGTGCCCCAATCTCCAACATGGTTGAGGCGTAATACGACATAACCACGAAATTCGAGTATTCGTGATAAAGAATCGCCTATAATTGTGGATCGCAAATGGCCTACGTGCATTTCTTTTGCGATATTTGGGCTGGAAAAATCAATGATTACTGGAGCATTGCTTTGTTTATTTTTTTTTGATACTGCTAAAGGGACTCCAAGACGCTTATCGGTGAGTCGTCGACTAATTTCTTGTATTAAGCATTGTTTCTTGATTGTTAGGTTTATAAAGCCAGGGCCTGCAATTTTGGGCGACTCGCAGATTTTTAAGAATTCTTTATTTAATTCAAGTTGCGTAATTATCGCAGTGGCTATATCTCGAGGAGGTTGTCGTAAAAATTTTGATAATTTCAAGGCGCAATTAACTTGGAAATCTCCAAATTCAGGCTTGCTTGCCGGAACGAGTTGAGGATCGAACTCTGAATAAGTGTGTGTATTCCCTTGAATTTCAGGAAATGCTCTGGCTAAAGCATTTTGTAATTGAATATTTAGGTTCTCGTAAATGTTGAGCATGGGGGTGAAGGATTATTTTGAGGCAAAGGAATGTAGGTAATGATTGTTGAGAACAATCAATCAATTAACGTTTTCAAACCGCATACTGATGTCAATCCAATCACTCCGGGTTATTGGTGCACTAGTTGAAATTAAATCAATACCTGTTTTTGCATAAGCTTTCAAATGCGACGGGTTGATACCAGAAGCTTCCAGAATAGTTCGCTGATATCCATCATCATTGAACATTTTTTTGTCGAGGATGCGTAATTCAGGCACCAGATCGGTAAGTATTGCAGGAGAAATTTCATCAAGAAGTATTCCATCAGCACCTGCTTTGATGGCTTCTTTTGCCTGGTTAGGGGTTTCTACTTCAACAATGATTTTAGCTGGCCAAGGTGATGACATTTTGATTTTTTTTAGGGTTTTAGTAATCCCCCCTCCCCAGGCAATGTGATTCTCTTTGAGCATTGCGGCGTCATCCAGACCCAAGCGGTGATTAATTCCACCTCCACATCTAAAAGCATACTTTTCGAGCAAACGTAAACCAGGGGTTGTTTTTCGAGTATCAGCTAATCTGACTTTGGTACCATTTAGCTCTTGTACTAATGCTGATGTAGCTGTTGCAATTCCTGATAACCGCATTGATAGATTTAATGCGGTTCTTTCTCCTGTAGCTAAACTTGCAGCTGGACCATTTATTACTAATAGTCGTTGATTGTAGGTAAAACTTTCCCCATCTTTTATCAGTAACCTTACTTTGATAGATGGATCAAGATGTTGAAAAATCTGTTTTACTAATGGTCCGCCACAAAAAATACCTTTTTGTTTGGCTATCCAGTAAGCAGAACCTATTTTGTCAAGGAGCGCAATACTAGTTAGATCGCCACGACCAATATCTTCTTCTAGCCAGCTGTCTATAAGACGATTTAATCCAGGAGTTTGTATGTTCAAAAGAATGGCTTGTTGCAGGTATTAGGAAGAGCCTATGAAGGTATGTATGGTTTATCTAGCTACAAAAATGCTATTTGCCTATACAGAAGCGTGAAAATATTCGATTTAATAAGGCTTCTGTTAATTCAGTGCCAGTTATCTCTCCCAGAATTTGAATGGCCTCTCTTAAATCGATTGTCCAGAAATCCCAAGGTAACTCCTGTTGGGCAACTTCCTTTGTTCTTTCTAAGGCCTCTGCCGCCAAGGAAGCAAGGTCACGTTGTCTGTCATTGAGGGCTATCTCTAAACTTTGTAGTTCAGCAGCACCACATAGCTTTAATAATGAATCAATTAAAGTTTCCTCTCCTGACCCAGTTAATGCGCTAAAGATCACTTCAGGTGTGATTCCTAAAGTTTTTGAATCTATATGAATTGATTTGGAATCAATTTGGATATCTGATTTATTGCCTACAATTAGTCGAGGTATATCTTTAGGAATCTGATTCAGCAGTCGTTGATCATATTGTGTCCATCCAACACTAAGGTCGAAAATTATTAAGACAATATCAGCTTTTAATAAAGCTTCTTGACTTCTCTGTATGCCTAATTTTTCAATTTCATCATTAGTTGTTCGGATACCAGCAGTATCAATAAGTTTGATGGGTACCCCTTTTAAAATAATTTCGTTCTCGAGAAGGTCTCTGGTTGTTCCAGGTAAATTGCTGACTATGGCTCTTTCATAACGGCTTAGTTGATTTAAGACAGAACTCTTACCAACATTTGGACATCCGATAAGGGCAACTTGCAGACCTTGGTGAAGAAATGAACCTCGTTTAGCGTCATTTATTAATTCTTTGAGGTCTGTCTGTACTTTTACAAGCTCTTCTAATACTTTACCCCCGTCCAAAGGAGGTAACTCGTCTTCAAAGTCGACTCTGGCTTCTAATTCACTTAGCTGATCTAAAAGGATTTCACGAAGGGTAGTTATACGATGTTGAATAGCTCCACCCAGACCATTTATTGCTAGTTGAGCTGCCTTATGACTACGCGCTCCTATTAAATCTGTAATAGCTTCTGCTTGAGTGAGCTCCAAACGACCGTTAAGGACAGCTCGCTGACTAAATTCTCCAGGTAGGGCCCGCCTTACTTTGGGGCTTCTCAAAACTATTTCTAGTACTTGTTGAACTGCTATTAATCCTCCATGACAATGAATTTCGACTACATCCTCACCAGTAAAACTACGTGGTCCGTTCATGATTAAAACAAGTACTTCATCTATTTGCCTATTTGATTGTGAATCCAGTACATACCCATAGAGCACAGTGTGACTTTCCCAAGGTTGTTCGCCTGGGACCGATACGATACTTTTTGAAACTGATATAGCAGCAGGACCAGAGATGCGGATTACTGCAATTCCTCCCTGCCCTGCGGCGACTGCAGTAGCAACTGCAGCGATTGTTTCTTCGGTAGGTAAAGCCATATTCATTGCAAGATCATCTGTCAATGTTGCTTACGATTTACCCCAGTCCAATACGGGCAATATTAAATACGTCTGCCATAGACTTTATTTGGTCCATTGTTGTATTTAATTGAGCTATATTTTTTAATTCAACTCTAAGGTCAATGCATGCTGGTTTGCCATATGCGGTTTTAACCCTTGCATCACTTACATTGATTCCCCTATCTGAAAGTCGCATGAGGATGTCTTTTAGAATGCCCACTCGATCAATCACCTCAATACGCAATTGAACAGGAAATCTTGCATTTTCAGTTGAGGTGGTTTGATTCCAAAATACTGCTAGTCTTCTTTCCGTTGGTGTGCTTGTGATATTTGTGCAGTCCTGTCGATGAATAGTTATACCATGATTTCCTAAAGCCACTGTCCCAAGTATTGGCTCTCCTGGAAGTGGGCTACAGCAACCGCCAAGACGGTAATCAAGGCCCTCCACTCCTATAATTGGATCTCCTTGGGGTGAGTGAAGCTTTGTAGCGTTGACCTCAGCTTGATCTGTAACTTGTTTGGCGACATCAGTATTGCTGTTTGTTTGTTCCAGAGATGAATTTTGTAGTCGTACTTCTTCCCTGAGACGGTTGAGGATTTGCTGTACTGTGATTGCTCCAAAGCCTAGAGATGCCAGTAGATCCTCTGTGGTTTGTATATTGCACCTTTCAGCAACTTTCTTCATCGCATCACTATTAATTAAAGAGTCGAAACCCTTTCGTCCAACCTCCCTTTCTAATAATTCTTTACCTCGTTGAATAGTTTCATCACGATGACTCTTCTTATACCACTGACGAATACGGTTACGAGCTGTAGGAGTAGCAACGAAATTTAGCCAATCCAAGCTTGGATGTGCTGTTTTACTTGTAAGTATTTCTACAAAGTCTCCATTTTGTAATGGTGTAGATAACGTACATAGACGATCATTAATACGCGCTCCGTTGCAGTGATTACCTACTTCTGAATGAATTCGATATGCAAAATCTACTGCTGTTGATTCTTTCCTAAGTCCAACGACATCACCTTTAGGGGTAAAAACAAAGACTTCTTCATCAAATAAATCCTCTTTGATAGAAGCAAGATAGTCATTATGGTCACTATTGCCTCCTTCTTGTTGCCAATCGACAAGTTGACGAAGCCAATTAAAGCGTTCTGTGTCTCCTGCCGCTGGTGACCCACCTTCTTTGTATTTCCAGTGTGCTGCAATGCCAAATTCAGCTATTCGGTGCATTTCTGAAGTCCTTATTTGAACTTCAATTGGCCGATGACGACCAATAACAGCAGTATGTAGAGATTGGTATCCGTTTGGTTTTGGGAGACCAATGTAATCTTTAAACCGACCTGGAATTGGTCTAAATGTTTCATGCACCACTGCTAATGCTCGGTAACAAGCTTCAACATTGGGAACAATGATTCTTAATGCTGCTACATCAAAAATCTCGTGAAATCTTTTTTCTTGTCTCTGCATCTTGCTCCAAATTCCATAAAGATGTTTTGGCCTACCGCTTACTTCACAATCTTTGAGACCAGCAGAAGCTAGTCGATTTTTGAGTAATTGGACTGTTGCCCCTAATCGATCTTCTCTTTCACTTCGCTTTGTTGCTACTTGTTGTTGGATTTCACGAAATGCCTCTGGTTCAAGAAGTTTAAAAGCTAGATCTTCTAATTCCCATTTGAAACGACCAATACCCAAGCGATTAGCTAAAGGTGCATAAATCTCTCGAGTCTCCCTAGCTATGCGTTGTTGTTTTTCTGAAGTCAAAGATCCCAATGTACGCATATTGTGGAGCCTGTCAGCAAGCTTGACTAAAACAACTCGTATATCACTAGCCATTGCTAAAAACATTTTGCGAAGATTTTCTGCTTGTGCTTCAGTACGGTTTGTGAAATGAATTCCGCCTAATTTGGTTACACCTTCAACCAACCCTCTAACTTCACTACCAAAGAAATCTTCTAATTGATCAGGGGTTAGATCAGTATCTTCAACGACGTCATGAAGGAAACCTGCTGCAATAACACTTGGGCTGGCTCCAATGTCTCTTAGTAAATCTGCTACCGCTAGAGGATGAACGATGTAAGGTTCTCCGCTCGCTCTAAATTGCCCATCATGTAATTGGAAAGCTAAATCGAAGGCTGCTGCAAGAAGTCCATCTGAATCTGTTGGACAGGTTTGCCCTATTCCAGGAGGATTATGGTCAATAGACTCTTTTAACCAATCTGGAAGGCTTATTCCATAGTCTTCGGAACTGCTTATTGGCTCTGGCCTTAGTTGTGGTTCAGTAAGCAGCTTTGTATGACAGACCACATCGGTCTGTTTCGAATCGGTGGTAGGGGTTGCATTCAGCATCCGATTCAGCCGATTTATTCATGTTATTCAGGCTTTGGAACACGTGCTACTACCTAACCCAACTTCTTTAGAGCATGTTCTAGAGATTCGAGATTTTTATTTTCGGTATCCCAGCAGTCTCAGTTGGGTTTTAGAGGGAGTGAATTTGAATATTGCCCCTGGTGAGCGATTAGCTCTTGTTGGTTCGTCAGGTTGTGGAAAGAGCACAATTGCAAGATTAATTCTGCAATTACTTCCTCCAGACAGCCTCTATAGAGGGAGCTTGGAATTGCTTGGGCAAAATCCCATGCAACTGGATTCAGTTGCATTACGCAAGTTCAGAGGTGAAGCAGTCGGTCTTGTTTTTCAAGATCCCATGACAAGGTTGAATCCATTGATGACTATTGGAGAGCATCTGATTGACACTTTTAAAGCTCATCAACAACAAAAAGCTTCAAGTTCTTTTAGATATAAAGCAGAAGAATTGCTTGATCGAGTTGGAATCAATCCTAGCCGTTTTAATGCATACCCTCATGAATTCAGTGGAGGGATGAGGCAACGCCTTGCAATTGCATTGGCTATTGCGTTGGACCCTCCTTTAGTAATAGCTGATGAGCCAACAACAAGTCTTGATGTGCTTATAGCTAATCAAGTCATGGGTGAATTAAGTGCTCTTTGTGATGAAATTGGTAGTGCACTCTTGTTAATTAGTCATGATTTGGCTTTGGCTTCACGTTGGTGTAAAAGAATTAGCATTATGGATCAAGGAAAAATAGTTGAAGAAGCTTCTATTAGAAAATTTTTGTTTAGTCCTCAATCTGTTGTTGGAAAACGTTTATTGAAAGCTGCCAGGACAAAAGAAAAGAAAGTAATTCCAGCAAGAGTTAAGTCTGCATTAGTGCTTGAGGTTAAAAGTTTGCGTTGTTGGCATGCCTTAGGGGGAATGCCTTGGGAATCGAATTGGATCAAGGCAATTAATGAAGTGAGTTTCTGTTTACATTCAGGAGAAACTCTTGGAGTAGTTGGTTCTTCTGGTTGTGGAAAGAGTACTTTGTGTAGAGCATTGATGGGATTAACCCCCATTAGGGGCGGGCAAGTGAAATTAGACGGAAAAAATATTTTGCATTTAAAAGGATCGGAATTAAGACGGGCTCGGCAATCTTTTCAAATGGTTTTTCAAGATCCATTTGCTTCATTAAACCCTAAAATGACTGTTGTTGAAGCTATTGCAGACCCTCTTCTAATTCATGGAATATGTTCTCCTACCAAGGCAAGAGAACAGGCAAAAGTGTTGCTTCAAAATGTTGGTCTTACCCCTCCTGAAAAGTATCAATCACGATTGCCTTATGAACTTTCAGGTGGACAACAGCAAAGAGTTGCGATCGCAAGAGCAATAGCTTTGAAACCTAAAGTTCTTATTTGTGACGAAAGTGTAAGCATGCTAGATGCTGAAATTCAAGGAGAAGTTCTAGAACTTTTGAGATCTTTGCAGTACCAACTTCGCATAGCTATTGTTTTTATTACTCATGATCTTTCTGTTGCATCTTATTTTTGTGACCGAGTTATTGTTTTGGAAGATGGAAGAATAGTCGAAGAAGGTGTTGGAAAAATGCTTTTAGATTCCCCGAAAGTTTTAATTACACAAAAGCTTGTTGATGTTTGTCCTAAGCTTTCTTGATTTAGTTGAATTTGATTATTTTTTTCGCAAGGTCTTTAAGAGTCTTTCAAAGATATCTGGTAGTGGAGCTTGAAATTCGATTCTGGTTTTTGTTATAGGATGCTCTAAACCAAGGCTAATTGCATGAAGCATTTGACCAGGAAGTTTGATGGGTAATTTTCTACAACGGCTGTAAGAGGTATCACCAAGAATTGGATGGCCAATATGAGCACAATGTACTCTGATCTGATGGGTTCGTCCTGTATCTAGCTTGAAACTCATTAGCGAATACTCTCCTAGTTTTTCTTTTAGCTGCCAATGCGTGCAAGCATGCTTCCCGTTTTCATGATGCACTACCGCATATTTTTTTCTCTCGACGGGATGCCGTCCAATTGGACCAATAATTGTTCCTTTTTCGCTTTTAGGCACTCCATGAACGACAGCAACATAATTCCGAGATGCAATTCGTTTTTGAATTTGTATTTGTAAGTTCACCAGTGCTGTTTGGCTCTTTGCAATCACAATGCATCCAGTTGTGTCTTTGTCCAGACGATGCACTATGCCAGGTCTGAGCATTCCACCAATTCCTGGTAGATCAGGACAATGATGTAAAAGGCCATTAACTAAGGTTCCATCTTTATTCCCTGGGGCTGGATGTACCGTGAGTCCAGCAGGTTTATTGATCACTATTAGGTGCTCATCTTCAAAGAGAATATTTAATGGCATTTCTTCTGGTTTCAGGTAAGGCAGAGGTTCTGGAGGAGGCATCCATAATTCAATTTGGTCGCCTTGTCTAAGTGGTGTTTTTGCTTGTCCTTGGCTTCCATTGACTCTGACTAATCCTGCATCAATAAATTTTTGGATTCTTGCTCTACTTTGCTCTGACCGCTGGCTTACAAGCCAACGATCTAAACGCATTGGTAAAGGCTTTGGGTAACTCAATTTCAGAAGTTTCCCTTCTCCCTTCCCGAAGGTTTGTTCTGACTCAGTGTTCATATTGGAAGTTCAAGTGAAATCTTCCCTAGACAGGATCGTCTGAAGTCATCGAGCACTCTTTGTGCCATTCGTCGTGTATCACCTGAGGTGTGTTGTTCAGCGATTGTTGTTAAC
>CACENO010000017.1 GCA_902560875.1 uncultured Prochlorococcus sp.
TACGAAATCGCTGGTCCCAAGATAGCTGCCATGCTCAAGCAAGAAAGCTCAAAAAAGAGAATCCTGATTTCTAATTATGAACATGATCAAGTTGAACAAGAAAGCTGCTCAGGCAAAAAGGAAACGTTTAGGTTTTAGCAACTATCAAAAGTGACTAATAATTCTCCCTGGTCTGATCCAATAGACCCTGAGGTCCTATATCCAATCAGTCCCTATAACAAACTTTTAGAAAGTTTAAACTGGCCCGATCATACTCAATGGCTAAATCACTGGCTTAAACATGGTGGCCTGAATCTTGCTGCTTCTGCCTGGCCTCTAGGTACAAAAAATGATTGGGTTTGGGGAATTGGCTTACCTTTCCTTTCAGATATTGAACGCTTTATTGGTGAAGAGACTCGAATTCTTTTTGGTATCTCTGGACTGCCTGGATGTGGAAAAACTAGTTTAGGAAGATGGCTAGAGATGGCAGCTGCTCAATTGAATTGGCCACTAAAAGTTGTCTCTATGGATGATTTTTACTTGACAGCTGAAGCATTAGATCAAGCAATGGCTGGAAACCCCTGGAAAGTGCCAAGAGCATTGCCGGGAAGCCATTCCATTGAACTCTTAGAAGAAACGATAGAAACTTGGAAAGTAAATGGGACTCTAAAAGCTCCTAAATTCGATAAAGCCTTACGAAATGGCCTAGGAGACCGATGTGGATGGAGGACATCATCCCCAAAGATTCTTGTTCTTGAAGGTTGGTTTCTAGGGTGTGGTCTTACTGATCACAAAAAAAAAGCACCAGAGAATAAATCAATGGCAGCAAGGCCGCTCTCATTAAATGAAAAGAACTATCAATTTATTGTTCAATCAGCCCTTAGTAAATATCAACCACTATGGGGGAAATTTGAAAGAGTTTGGCACCTAAAAGCAATTGAATTCATATCAACTAGGCAATGGAAAACTCAGCAGGAAATGAATCTACAAAAAGAAAGAGGAGCCTCTCTTAAAGGAGAATCTCTAGATCTCTTTATTAGAATGATTGAGGCATCAATACCTCAAAAAGACCTTCAATCAATCAAATCAGATGTGATTGCAAAATTAAGTTCTTCGCGTCAAATTAAATGGATAGGCCTTAGCGAGCATAATTCTAAAAAAACTAACTAATTATCTCTTTAAAAGGTATTTAAATTATAAAGAGTTAGTTCCTATTTGATCCTTAGGATAACTAAACTCAATCAGAAGGAAGTCGCCCATTACCTCAATAGGATCTTTCCCAAATTTCTATCATTTCCAATAATGATTACGCTACAATTAAATTTCTTAAGTTAAGGAATGCTCAATTAGAGTTTCCACTTAAATGATATCAACAGTTCTCAGCGAATCAGAACTTTTATCCAAAGTGGCAAAGCAATTAAACAGAGTTTTAAGCTCACTCCTACGAGTAAAAAAGAATTACCAATCCTTTTTGGGAATAATGGGATTCCCTTTCCTCTCTAGAAAGATCCAAACCCACTGCCAAACCTTCTTTAATTGCATCCGCATAGATGCTTTCTGAAAGACAAGGTTCTTTCTCTTTGCACAATGCAGCAATCCCAATTGGAGTTGCATGCCATTGAAATCTGGATGTATCTCCTATTGCTGGATCTTTTAAAGAATCCTCTAGCAGCGTCTGAGTAGACATGGACCAAAAGGCCAAAAGGCAGAAAGTATTATCACAATTACAGAACCCAGAGCGAAGCGTGGCAAATTGTTTGTTTTGAAAACATGCAAGGAGAAATTCACCCACTGGGATGAAAGATGACTCCCATAATCAAGGATCTATCAAAACTCTTACTAAAGCTCCACTTTTCGAGGCTATTCCATAGCCCAGTAAGAAATTAATTACTGACGAATAAACAATTAAAAGGTATTGATGCAAAGATCTCTCAATGGTTTTATTAATTCTTTTCTAGCCAGACGACCTTAGTTCAATCACTTTTGATCCTTCGGACGAAAGCTCTAACGAGGGCCCTCATCTGTCTGTTTCCTGCCGAACCAACCATCTTCTTTCATTCCTCGTCGGATAGCCGCCACTAGGGCTCCGAAGAAAAATGCTCCCACTCCTGTAAACAAACCAAGTGTTAGCAATGGCTGCCAGCTAGAAGCAGCGGTGCTTTGAAGAGCAGGGTTAATGGGTCCATTGCTTTGTTAAAGGGCCGAACCTAGTAATAATCGACTATTTATCAATCAAATCCTAGAAAAACCTTGCATCATCGAGGACTATGTCTCTTTAGTCGATAATAAATAAGAAGCCGATGATGGCCTCAGCTACAGGGCCAAGAACCATGAAGCCCAAAACCTTAAAACCAATTAACGATAGGCCCCATGCCAGCCACCTCGAGCTCGTTCGGATTACCTACTACAAAAACTTTCGCTGAGTTTTCACAAAGGGCTGACTATTCGCTGATGGAATCACTTCAAGCGGATCCTCAGTCGACCGACGACGGCAATGATCACCAACCTCGCCAAGTCTTCTCTGGGCATTACGTACCGGTGACTCCCACTGCTATCCCAGCACCGGAATACATCACTCATAGCAAAACCTTCTTTAACGAACTGGGGCTAAGCCATGAGCTTGTCCTGGACGCAAAATTCTGCCGTTTGTTTTCAGGCGACATCACCGTGGCGAGCAAGCCAATGCGTCCGATTGGTTGGGCAACTGGTTATGCCCTGTCCATCTATGGCACTGAATATATACAGCAATGTCCCTATGGAACTGGCAACGGCTACGGCGATGGCCGAGCGATTTCCGTTTTCGAAGGCATATTCAATGGCAAACGCTGGGAGATGCAACTGAAAGGTGGAGGCCGGACGCCTTACTGCCGTGGCGCCGATGGACGTGCAGTGCTCCGTTCCAGCATGCGTGAGTTTCTTGCGCAAGACTACATGCAGGCCCTTGGCGTTCCGACCTCACGCTCTCTGACACTGTATGTGTCCAGATCCGAAACAGTGCGCAGGCCATGGTATGCCCACGACTCCAAGTCGATCGATCCCGACATAATGGTGGAGAATCCTGCGGCAATAACAACACGCGTCGCACCGTCCTTCTTGCGTATCGGCCAGCTTGAGCTGTTTGCCCGTCGCGCACGCAGCAATGCGCATCCAGGAGCAATGAATGAGCTGCAGATGATCGTGAAGCACCTGATCGAGCGAAACTACAGGCAGGTGATTAATCCAAGCCTTAGCTTCCACGACCAAGTGATCGAACTGGCCCATTCATTTCGCGGACGACTCACCTCACTGGTAGCCAACTGGATACGCGTTGGTTACTGCCAGGGCAATTTCAACAGTGACAATTGTGCCGCGGGTGGCTTCACTCTTGACTACGGCCCCTTCGGATTCTGCGAACTGTTCGATCCCAGATTTCAGCCCTGGACAGGAGGAGGCGACCATTTTTCATTCTTCAACCAACCAGTTGCTGCAGAAGCCAATTATCAGATGTTCTGGGCAGCCATCCGACCGCTACTCGTCGATAACAAGGATGCACTGGCAAGGCTGGATCAGATACGAGATGAGTTCAACCAAGTGATGAATCAGGAGATCGAGGCTATGTGGGCAAAGAAGCTCGGACTGATTAGTTATGACTCAACGCTTGTCAACGAACTGTTGCAGCTCATGGTTCTATCCAAAGTCGACTACACGATCTTTTTCCGAAAGCTATCTCACATTCCAGACCAACTAACAGCCTTGCAAGCGAGCTTCTACCTACCCAGCTCAGAGGAGGTTAATGCGCAGTGGGATAGTTGGCTACAACGGTGGCGAGGTCGCATCACGAACTGCGGTGAACTCAAAGTGACAGCCTCAAAGATGAAACGCATCAACCCCAAATACACCTGGCGCGAGTGGCTGATCGCACCAGCGTATGAAAAGGCTGAGCAAGGTGATTACAGCCTAATCAAAGAGCTACAGGAAGTGTTCAGCAATCCCTACAACGAGCAATCATCGGCGGTTGAGACGAAGTACAACCACCTAAAGCCCAAGAAATTCTTCAATACCGGAGGCGTATCTCATTACAGCTGTTCGTCTTGACAGGAGATAATCCTGCTTGACACCAATCCATCTCAGGAAAAGAAACAACAAATAGAAGGCACAAGCTCGAGAAGGAATAACTAAATTCTGTTCCAAATTTTTACTCAAGAAAAGCTTTGATTTAGTGGATTTCCGACCAAATTAAAACCTAGAAAAACTTGATCAATTCTCTTTTAATACTCATAAAATAAATTAAATTAAAAGCAAGCCAAACACCTAAATCTTGCAGCTTATCTAGCTGTCTCAATAGTGGTTAACTCTTGAAATTTTTCATCCCAAAGAATGTAATCAAAACATTTGGGTATATCTTCAAGCCTCAAAAACGTGACATTCCTTAAGAGATGTTGATTGCGCCAGTGACAAGCTCGCAAATTATAATTAGGTATTCGGTCACACAAGTGATGCATACTGTGGAAAGAGATATCGGCAAAGAACCAATTCAACCAATCAGGTAAATCCAGATTGCTACTGCCTTCAAGGGCACCCATGAACTGACTCCAATTTTCAGTGCGATTGGCATATGAACCTTTGAAATTGTGCTGAACAAAAAATATGCAAATAAAGATAGCAGCTGACGCAGTCATTACAATCGAATAACAGGCAATAAATAATCCTATTCCAAGCCATTTAGACATGAGGATCCAGCTAATGATTACAAATAAGTTATTAAAAATCAGATCAGTTACTTCCCAAAAGGAATCTCCATATCCCGAATTACTCAATCTAAATCTAGTAGAGAAAATAAAGATTTGAGTAAAATTTTTACTGCGTAATCTATCTAATAATTCACAACTAATAGACCAAGTAAAGTTAATTAAAGGCTGAATTAATGCCAACCGAGGTTTAATGACAAGGTAGTAAAATCCACCTGGGAATAACATCAACCAGTGGCGACTGATTGCATAAAATAATTTACTTCGTTCAGATAGGTCTTGGTAAGAATTAAGCGTCATGACATCAATTGGACCTCGATATATCTCCCAATCACCATTGTGTCGGTGATGAAAAGCATGATCCCGAGCCCAAGGATGTTGAGGAATTGCGTTGAGGACTCCAAGAAGGAAGCCAATTGAACGATTCAACCAACGCCAACGGAACAGTGACTCGTGCCCACAGTCATGCATCAACGAAAAGGCGCGAGATGAAAGCAAAGCTAAAAGCCCAAGGACAGGAAACAATGCACAGATCTTCGGAATGGCCGATAAAGATGCTTGGTCAATTCTTGCGATTAAACACCAAAGCCCTGCTATTGGGAGCAACGTCGTTAGAAGCTGCCAACTTGCTCTGGCATTACTTCGCTTAAGAAAAGACGCAATGATGAAATCAGAACGTCTCATTGAAACAACATGATTAACCTAATTATGAGGCAAACATACTGCAATCGATTTAAACAACTAAAAGACAGCATGGAGTGGAACGAAAAGAATTATCTCGTTCAAAAACTGTTGAAACTTTCTCGTTTTTTCAAAATCCATTCCAGCACAAGCATTCTGAAGGAATTAGCTACTGGCCAATCGAAAGTGCTCCCAATATAATTGCTTGAAAAATCCGAGGCATGTCAATAGATTTACCTCTTTTTTTCTGATTTCTCTTAACTTTTAAGCTGATTATGCACCGCTTCCTACTGGCCTGTCTTATTACTACAACATTTTTTCTTACTCCTATTGTGACATTGGCATCCGCTGCAGATTTATCACCTGCTGTCTCAGATTTAAGTAAGCAGTTTTCAGAGAAATTCTGTACTTCTATTCAAAAGGGTGGGACCCCTGAAAAAGCTGGGCAAAGTGCTGCTGTTCAACTTTCGCAAGGCATACTCTTCTCGCCTATCATGAACGAAATAATGTCTGCTCCAAAAGAGGATTTAGCTGCTTCACTATCCAATAATATTTCTGATAGATGTGGGAACGATCTGGGAGGTACTAAGGAAGAACTTCATGATTATTTAGCCCAATTGGCAAATAAAGTTCCAAGCAAATCTAAGGGCTTGAATCTTCCTCCAGTTCGACAGAAAGAGCCTTTAAGGTATTAATCATTAGATATCCTTAACATGCTAGCGCGAAATTAATCACCAATCTGGGCTTATTGAGCTAAGCAAGTGCACTTATACCTTCAACGACAAGCCACCGCCTTATCCATCCAGCAGATGTCACCTTTATACCTTATGAGGAAAGGCTGTGAGAATTGGAGTTAATGGTTTAATTGTTTTTCCTTCAAAAGATATCTTGCACGTTGTAAGTCCATAATGCAATTCGCAAGCCCTATCGTTTTGGAAACTAGCCATAGAACAAAACCCTCAAGACTAGGATCTATCCCACCACCACGTTTCACTGAAACCCTAATGCCTCCACTGAAAATCAACTACTGGCAAATGAACACGTTAAAGATTTTGATACCAATGGAATAAATAAATTTCTAAACACCATTAGAACCTTCTTCGAACTTCTCAACCAATAAAAGAAATGCGCACAAAAATGTCCCCTAGGAGAGCTTTGCTTACTGCGGCAATAATGGCCGTTGTACCAACACTTCTCTTTGCTGCTTTCTATGAAAAGTTTTCAGCTCTCGGAATTATCATGGCATCCACCCTAATCAATTGGCCAGTAATTCGGTGGCTTGATGATCGTCAGTGGTACAGAGAATGGATAAGAGAAGAATCAAATAAATAGCATATTTGGGCCCTTAGATTCCCTAACAAGGTGAGACTTTGAGCTTCTTATCTCTCTATAAAAACGCCTTATACCATCATATTCTTTATAGAATTAGTCATATCCTCTAATGTCTTCTTAAAAGGAATAGGCTCCCAACTATAAAGTAGGATAGTTTCTGAGATATCAGCTCCATAGCAACCTCTTTTAATCATAGAAGCAGTACTTTTCATATCTTTATTGAAAATTGCTAAAGAATTGATTACTTTGTTTGGTATTAAATCCTTTGGAGATTTCTTAAATCCAATTTCTCTTAACATTTTTGAAATCTCTAAGAATGAAATACCTTTTTGAGAAGTAGCGATTATTCTTTTATGGTCACTTTTTTTATTCTTTAATGATTCTACATGTAGTCTTGCTATATCTCTAACATCAACAACTGTAAAATAGATATCTGGCAAGGCTGGAAATTGGCCAGTAATCATTTTCCTAATTAGCCTAATAGACATTCCATCTAGATCATTACTAAGTAATGGTCCAAAGACCATTCCAGGATGAATCGTAGTCATTGCAAATGACTCATTAGATTCATTGTTAATAAAATCCCAAGCTGCTTTTTCAGCTATAGTTTTGCTTTTTATATAAGCCCCAACATCTTTTGAGATATCGGTCCAGTCATTATGATCAACGGTACTTTTATTATGACCATAAGCTATTGCTCCCATGGAAGAAGTTAGAACTATTTTTTTGATATTAGATTTTTTCGAAGCCTTTAATGCCCTTAATGTCCCTTCTAATGCGGGCTCAATCAACTGCTTTTCATTTTGTGGCTCCTCAATACAACATGGAGAAGCAATATGAAGCAAATAATCACAATCAGAAGCAGCATCTTCCCAACCTTCATTATCTAGCAGATTTAATTTGCAAAATTCAAGTTTTTCATTCTCAAATTCTTTTCCTACCGCTTTTCTTACTTCATCCTCTCGACTTAAATCTCTTAGAGATCCCTTTACATTGTATCCTTGTTTTAATAATTCTAAAATACAATGCAGCGCTATATATCCGGATGCACCAGTTACTAGAACTTTTTCTTGATTGACTTCCATATCATTATCATAGATGCAAACAGGAACTTAACTATTGGCCAAGGAATCGCACAATCCGCTCACACTTTTGAGGCTCTATACGACTGAAGGCAAGGTATGCTTTCTAATTGCTCAAAGAGGTTACTTTTCCGGTTTTGCATTTCTTAGATCAGCCTTGGCTTCCTGAAGAGAACCATTTTCTTGCCATTTGAACTCATAAACAAAGTCTTTTGGATTTGTTCCATCAGGAAGCTTAATTGTATTGAGCGTGCCAATAATGCAATTTTTTGCTTCACTCCACTCATCATTGGTCAGGGGACATGCTCTTGAAGCGGTAACGGGATGATCCCACCATTTTCCGAATCCAGTAAGCATGTTTGACACAAGTGTCGACTGAAATAGTTGAACAATATTTCCTTGTCTAGTTTCAATACGCACATAGCTATTAGCAGCTCCTGTCCAATAAGCATTCCCTCCTCCAGAAAGGCGGATTTTGTAGATTTCTGCGTTCGCTGGCAAAGCAATCGCTGCAAAAGCAATCGCTAATAACAACCTTTTAATAAATGAAGAGATGGCCTTTCTAGTAAATCTAGATAGCATGTTATCTGATCCATGGCATTTGCCTGAAGACTTAAGCCGACCCTCAAATGTCCCAATAGCCAATAGCCATTTAAGAGTTTTTATTCAGGAATGTCCCTCAGTTATGAAATAAGAGGAGGGAATAGATTTAGTTCAGACTCTGTTCAAACTTACAAGTCATTGAAATAATCATCTCACTTATTTCATCGGACCCTTTATTAGATCCATAATATTTGGCCACGCATCTAACAATTCCTTAAGAGCTTTCCTATTTGGTATATACAAAATACAGGAAAAAGCACTAATCAGATACCAGAAGAACCACCAACGACTTGTGGCGTAAACAGAAACAAACGAAAAGAGAAAACTCCCTAAGAACAAAAGAAATAAAGATCGATTAACAATTTCAAGAGGCGATTTCCTTAGTCTTCTCAAAGGTTTCTTATCAGATCTTCTTTTCACTTCTTCCTCTATCTCCTCATTTCTTATTCTGGCCTCTTCCTGATCCAAAGCATCATTCGCCTTGACAAGCTCTGATAGTTTTTCCTCAGTGAAATTGATGAAGGAATCAGATTCCTCTTTCTTAGAAATCATAAGTTTTAAGGCGCATCATTGTTTTTTCTTCTTATCTAAATTACCCAACTAATAAAGGTCGTCAAAACAACTGCATCAAATCCCAAGTGCCATGGGCTGAGGAAAGCATTCATCATTCACGACTTGGCAAGCCTTTCCAGTTCCAAAACCTGGACCTGTTGTTCCCCTGCGCACTCTGCGGGGAAAGAGATAACGTTCTTTGCTGTGAGGCCAGTTCCTACTGCAACCACCGCAATCACTGTTAGCAACTTGGCTCTTTCACTGGCAAGTAAACGATCAATCACAGTTGGGGAGTTCTATTAATACTAATTGGCCGAACTCTACCTCTATTAATAGGATCGCCAAGCTTTTTATTAATAGGGCTGAAATTTAGTTTTCCAATTCTCTTCCTAAAGAATCTTCCTTGCTCGCATCTTTTTCTATTAGGGGCATAAGTGCCTGAAGAACTATATGGGCAAGTTCATTCTGCTCTCGCTTAAAGCTTCCCCAACAGCTTCAAAAGGTTGGTCCTTTATTTGCTGAAACTGCAGGAGCAATGATTCCCACTTAAAGTGGCAGCCTCAAGCTTTGTCTCATTTCTATTCCAATAGGTCATTTCCAAAAAAAGAAGACTCGCCTCCTTTTTGGATTGCTCCATCTTCTTTACTTCTATTTTTGTGGGCAACCTAAGGCCACAGATTGGATCCAATTTGACACTGGTGGCCACTGCAAACAATCATTTTTTTCAACGAATGCTCCTGTTTTTTATTCCTCTCTCAAAACTCAAAAAGGATGCTTATTTTTGCTCCTCAATACGATAATTTTTATCGTTGCAAGAAAATATTTTTCCACAGCCTAGATCATTCTCTAGTCCAGGTTTTTAACTAATAATTTCGTGGTTCTCATGCTCAAATGATCAATCAACAGCTTTCTAGAAATAGCACTCTTATCAGAAAGACTATCTTGTGAAGTCGTTTTTTATTCATCTTCTGCAATTGCAAGATTAGAAAAATAGCTGAGATGAAAGCTTGCAATATATCTTGTGATTGCAATCAGTTTCACTGATTGGAACACTTTTAAGAGCAGAATTTTCATGCCTTCGAGAAGGGACTGGCCGAAGACTCTCATAGGCATGATTACCTAATCCAGTTTTTTAGCTTCCCTTAAGATTTGCTAAGCGCCGTGACTGGAGCAAGGCAAGATTCTGGGACTCATAAGAGAGTCTAATCATTCAAGTCGTCTTTATATTTCCTCAATATTTAGCCACTTTTCCACCTCTTTTCCACAGGCTAGCTTCATACATCTTTGTGAGCGCTATGAGTCTGTGGATAAGCCTAAATAGAGCACAATCCCTCTTGACTTTCTTTACTTAAGGCGAAGCTTTTTAATACGTTCCTTCGAATCGCTTGGCAGGCCACAAAAGGTCATGTTCCTGAATTGAGACCCATCGAGACAATGCGTACAAAAGCTCCTTGACCATTAGGCCGGTCTTGGCGGAAGCTGAAGGTCGTTTCAGGTAGGTAGGAAATATGAAAAATCAAGTTATAAAAGTAACTGCAGAGATTAAAACTTCTGAGAATGATATTTCTCATCGCTCTTTAGTGAGCTTCCTTTCTGAAGTGCCTGTGCCTCTTAAAGAGGCTATGACTACTTTTATTGAAAGTCATCCAAACTGGGACCAATATCGCTTGGTCGAGGCTGCTTTAGCCGGTTTTCTTGTTCACAATGGAGTCAAGTCTAGGGCAGTAACCCGTCTGTATTTGGACAATATGTTTTCTAAAAAATCGGCTAGAGAAGAACTATGAACTTGGAGTCAGAAATCTCAGAGAGTCTCTATATAGAGATGAAAGGCTTTATTGGGGCCAACCCAAATTGGGATCAATGCAGTCTGATGAGTACTGCCTTGGCAAATTTCTTAATTAAAAATGGTTCTAAAAATAGGGCTGTGAGAGAGACCTACCTGAAGGATCTTTTCAATCGCTCTGGATGATAGTCTGAATTTAGTTAATCAAGTAATTACGACAAAACAGATTTGCATCAGATAATCGCATCAAATAAATAATTTGATTTAATTTTAGTCCTCTCTAAGTTAAGATAAATTAGTTAAAAGGGTTTACTGTTGCCATTAAAAAACATAAAAACAGAACAAGTTCCTTGGGACTTGAGAAGTGAAGATGATCATTATCAAGAAGAACCATGGTTATTAAAGAAGGGCAAAGAATCTGTGACCATCAAAAAAAATAAAAGTGAACGTGGAAAATTTAATCTCCAAAAAAACAACGAAAGACCCCTTTCTTTATCTGCATTGCAAGCAAGGTTAACTTATCATCAACTTATTGATTTTGGCTATAAACTACAAAATTAATTTTCTAACTATACTAACAACTTTATTCTTAAAGCAAACTATATTAGAAAATTTAACCAAGGCAAAGGTTGACACATTCCACTATTGATCTTGATTTCTACTCCATAACCACCAAGGAACTAGTTGGCTTCTTTCTGTTGTGTTTCTTTTATATTCAAGCAATTAAAAGGACTACAATGTATTAATATTATTGAGTCTGCTCCAAACGGCTCGATCCTAAGGCTTTAGTTATTCCGCTATAGCAATAAAGAACTTTCCTTTTAGGACCATACATCTATCTCTAAGAGGTCCTTATAGGATGACAATTTTCATAGGAAATCTGTCTTTTCAGGCAGAACAAGACGACATCATTGGCCTCATGTCTGGCTACGGAGAAGTCAGAAGCTGCAATATTCCACTGGATCGAGAAACTGGAAGAAAGCGTGGATTCGCCTTTATAGAAATGGCAAACGGATCGGATGAACAGAAAGCAATTGATGATCTGCAAAATGTGGAATGGATGGGCCGCCAAATAAGAGTTAATAAAGCTGAGCCCCGTGGAGAAGCAAGAGGAGGACGAGGCAGTGGGTACGGAGGAGGTAGTAGAAATAGTTGGTAATTTTTGCCATTAATCAAACCATTTTTACTCCTATGTCTCGTCGATAAAAAGTTCGTAAAATAGCGAGATCACGCCCACTGCAAGCCGCAAAAAAAGACCGACCCAACCGGCATCGGTCTTTCTTCTGACGATGTCTTGGGGACAAATCGCTTTCATATTTATAGAGAGGTTTCAACTTGATGAAAACACAAAGTCCTTATGCCCTAACAACCAAAATTTCATGTCTTTTGGCAAAGGGTGCGTTGAACGAATAAAAAAGGAATACGAGACTCCTCACACACTTTTCTCGGAATAGGCGCTACTCGTTGAGGGCGCCTTTTTTATAGGCTTACCCAAAAGCAATGAATAAGTAAAAATTCGAATCGTGAGAAGTTGAGACCCTCCGAGCAGTGGGAACAAGGGAACACTTGCTCATGATCTCTGAGGACAAGCCTAAAGGGGTTTTCTTCTATGTTCGCCTCTACTGCAATCAAACAGTGCCAGCAAAAAAGCCTCCTCGTGCAGCACAAAAGGAAGCTTTTAATCAGAAAGGCCAGCTGATCCCCATCACCCGGCCACCGATGACCATAGATGACATCAAGGGATCTGTCATGAGTAGTAAGCACTATATATGGTGTTACATACCCATGGGAAACCTACTGAAAGCAGCTAAAAAGAGATTGAACTCTAGGTACTATTTTGGCAATTTCAGTCACATCCCCTTGCCCTGAAAGCACAATTAACAAGCTAGGGATCAAGCAATGGCCTATATGGACTTGTGATCCAAGTACATTCCCTTGGACATATATCGATAAGGAGACTTGTTTGATTCTGGAAGGAGATATCACCGTTACTCCTGATGGAGGTGAACCTGTCAGCTTTGGGATTGGTGATCTAGTTGTCTTCCCTCAGGGGATGTCTTGTACATGGGAAGTTCATAAAGCAGTCAAAAAACACTATCGTTTTGGCAACTAATAAGCCAAGCAAAAGCCCGAGATCGAGACATTACCTAAACCACTCACTATCGCCCAGGTCGCTTGATATGACTGAAATTAACTATTGGCAAATGAAAAGTCAAAAGTCATTGGATAATTGCTTTTGATAATGAAAATAACCAATTCGAACTTTATTCGAACGATCGAAACAGTGAGGTCACCGGGGATAAAGGAAAGCTCAAGCCCAGACTATTAAGACCTTGCTTCTTCACGTTTAATTCAATATTCTTCGAAAATATTTTTTCTAATAAAGAGAGGGGCAAACCTTCTTGGCTTTTTTAGTGGCTATATTCAACCTCTGTTTAATACCTCTTTCAAACCTTCTATCTGGGATATTCAGCGAGGGACTGTATAACTTTCTCGCTTTAGGCAATAGACGAGATATCCATTGTTTTTGATCTTCTTTATTACCTGAAAGTATTGTGCTTTTACCTTGTAAATTCGCAGCATACGCTCGATGACACACTTCACAATGCATTCCTCTAAAAGCTTTCCAGCCATTTCCAGAAGGCTTTCTTTCACATGCGGGCTTATTTAAATTTTTATTTTTAATCTTAAAAGACTTTGATTTAAGTTCTTTAGCTTTTGATTTGGTATTTGCTTCCAAGCATCCTAAATAGTCTTTAGCTTGCAAGCAAAAATCACGAGCCTCTTGATCAAGATTATTCGATTGAGCACTATTAGCAGTAAGGAATGCAAATAATGCGGGAAAGACTAATGCACGAATCATGGGAAGAGCCTTTGAATAATGAATTCCTCAGAATTAATTATAGTTTGCTTAGCAAGCAATAAATGCTTTAACAAGTAGATTTGCGATTAAATCTACTCTTTAATCAATATTTAGCATGCGATTGATTGCTTACCTTGATATAAAATAAATGGATTTAATTTAGTTTAATTCGAAGAAGAGCTTTTATTTTTGGATCTTCTAGATATAGAAATTTATCATCATTGATTTCAAAAGAATACTAATCCCACTTAGACTTAAAATATTGTTAGTCCATTCATAGATTTCTTTAGACAGGGCTAACCCTTTAATTCTTTAAAGATTCTCGTCATAGTTTCAAAGGTACTAGCCAATATATCGGCTATTTATGACTTCCATATCTTGAAATTGATAGCTATACTTTCTTCGATTACCAGCCCAAGGTTCAAAGGGATTATCTCTGAACATATAATTTTTCCAGTAGTTTTTGACCTTTTTGGTAGATAGATTTAGATGATGGGAAGCTTTTATCAGAACAAGAACATTGTCCTTTTTCTGCTTTATTTATCCAATTAATAAATCCCGTTCTAATCGGGGAAGAACATATCTCACCGTTGGTTAATGAGTTTATTTCATCCTTACTAAAGGGATCTCCATCCTGAATAAAAATAATCTCTTTTAACCTAAGGGTGTAAATGTCATTCCACTGATCAAAACAATCAATGTAAGCAATCAAATCATTCCACGCCTCTTTACTTGATTTACATCTCTTCTTTTTCATCTCATGTTCAAAGATGCCTTTAAAAAATTGACTAAAATTTTCTGCTTCTTTGTCTGTAAGCTCCATTGTTTTTTGATTCGGAACATGCAATCTCAAATTCTCCTCAATAGTATTTACCCTTTCCTCGATTAACGCAATCTTAACCTCTAGATTTTCTGGGAAAAAATTCTCTAAATTATTAAAAATGCTCTCAGAAACAAATTCGGTAATTGTTTTACCTGACTTGATAGCAGACTCTTTCATCTTCTGCATCAATTGAGGGTCAATATTAATGTTAAGTTGAGTACGGCTCATTATTCTCCTTTCCAGCTTGTAAATGAGCTCTGCTCGCTACAGGTTTATTTAAGCAATTTTAGAGGATAGGCGCACTAAATGTCTAAACTCATTATAAACTAGCCTATCTAGATAAGGCATAGCATCTTACCTAGGCAATCTAGAAAATAAAGTCAAAAAGGTGACGCAAGAAATTGACTAAAGCAAATGGTCAAGCTCATTTTCTTAGCCGTAATTGAAGGGAAAAGTATAAAAGAGGTAATTACTAAACACCTAGAAAAATCTTTAAAGGAATAAGCGATTAGCCAGCTGAGTAGTACTTAATCACGTCGTAAATCAGAAAAATTATGAAGCCCCCGATAAGGATATAAGGAAAAATCTGGTATCTCGCGAAGATATTTGGGGTATCACCTTTCTTTTCTTCTTTCTTTGGCCGAGGAGGTAGGCCCTGTTCCTTTCTTCTTTTGGCTTCTCCCATAGAGCTAATTTCATCTCATGCATTCATCATGCCGGGTTTTAAACAGCATCCTATAAAAAGCTAATAAAAATGAACCTCTCTGTGAGCCTTTTGTCCTATGTTTCCACTATCTACTCTAAAACAATTGATTGAAGCACCTTTTTGGGTTATATAATCAAGTGTTATTGCGATCATGATTCCACCTCTCAGTTCAAATACAACTCAACACATCGAGTCATACACTCAATGCCTTCATCCCATAGTGAACAAGCAGTAACACACTCGAAATAAGAATCAATAATATCTTTCTTATCAACAAATTCTAATTGATCATCTTTTTACTATCACTTTCCCCCCCCATCGAAGGACAACCTATATAGCACTAAATTCTTAAAAGAAGATATATATAAAGTACCTAGGTAATTAATAGCAAGCATTTAAATGCAAGTAATTATTACTGTTCTGATGGAAGATATTCCTGGGAGCAAGCAGCTCTACAAAGGTAATTTATAGTTTCAGGATTTATTCAAACTAGATAGATGCTGAAAAAGAAAATTTAAGCAATCTTCCAAAGTCGGTAATTGATCTACCTCTATCCCAATGATTACTTGCTAAAAATCATTCACTTTTGCGTGGAGCGGAAAGACCCTATCGCTTACAACACGTTCCACTTACCAACGATAAAAAACTACAACACCTAAAAGTGGCTGCCGCTAGTTCGGCCTTCCGATAGAAATAATACGGTTTTCTAAATCTTTATCAGTCGCAGACATTGGTTTCTATGCCTTACTATTCCAGAAGGCGAAAGAAACTACTAACCACTAATTAAGTGCTGAGGGAATACAACACACCCGTCAGTGGTTACTCAAGTGTTTACGGTATGAGAGTATTCACTCGTTTTTTAACGCCAATTTTTCAAACAGCACGAGAAAGTATGTTCTGGCAACTTCCACCGTTAGGAGCTTGTATAGGTCTTTTATTGATTTCAATCGGAGTGGTTATAGGGTTCGACATCCGCTTCAAGTTGGATAAGCAAGATAGAGATTAATGAGGCAAATCGAATGGTTTTTTATATGACTATTCTCCTAATGGAGCGTATCTGATGAAAAAATTTTACATCAAAAACTTGAACATAAAAAGAGTTAAGAGGAATTTAATTTGGTACAAAGAGCTCTAAAACTATAACTATAGCCCATATCTATTAGACTAACTAGTTTCTTAAGAAGAAAATATGCATGCAATTTGACAGGAGAAAAGCTTATATTTTCATATTAAGAATGGCTTTTCGAGAAAATTTGATTATATTTTTTGCGCTTCGGCTAACCGAACCTTCATGATCCGTAACATATTTGTTATAGTTCTTTACAGGCCGAAGTTCATCGGTCATTTCCTTTCCTTACACTTTTCAATGAGTAATTCACCTCAGCTCTTGGCTCTTTCTTCACCTGCACTTGCAGAACGTGTTAATGGTTGGCTAGCCATGATTGCTTTCGATGTTGTTGTTATCAGTTATGTATTAACTGGACAAATTATTCCTGGTATTTTTTAAAGAGAACTTAAACCAGAAAAACTCTTACCAAAGTTATTTAACTAAAGCAATTTTCACCAAAATCATGAAAGAAAACGCTGAAATGCAAAACGGAAGGTGGGCGATGGTTGGCATTGTCGCCGCTATTGGAACCTACGCCTTGACAGGACAAATTATTCCAGGAGTATTTTAACTCTGATGGAATTCAATCCTTTCAAACCTTTGATCCAATTCGTTCAAGGGATCTATAGGCGATCTAACTAATTTTCTTTATTAAGGGATCTTAAAATGGGAATTGGCTCTTTATTTCTCGCATCCATCTCTACTGGAATTATTACTCAGGATGAATTGGGATGGATAGCTAGAAATCAATTAAATTTCTCTAGATGTGAGCAAGCAACAGCTTTAAAACTTGGACAATTAATTGATTCGGGTCAGCTGCAGCTTGGTTACAGGGTTTAACTTCATGAGTAAATCTCTTGATTTAAAAGATACAAATATACCAGGCCAAAATCATCAAAGTAAGGTTCAACTCTTCTTGATGAGTGGTTCTCTAATTGGAATCAATCTTGGCCTGATGGTATTTGTTGGCATGTATTGGTTACACCCTTCTTTTCATGCCTTCTTAGCAGGCAAGCCTCTTTAATCAATTTCAATCGAATTAATGATGACTGCATCCAATCTTGCATCCAATCACCATCACTTTGCGGACCGTAAACTTTTCCTTGCTGGAATATTAATTAGCAGTTCATTGCTTACGACTCTTCTGGTAATTGAGTTCTACTATCAATACCTTCATAATCCAGCAGTTCATATCTTCTTTCAATCAAAAGGCATTTTTCTGTTTTAAGCCTCATAGTTCCTCATCTATTAAAAGTTAAACATGGCTGAACAAATTTCTATCGCTCTTAATTCACCATTTCGAGAATTGTTTGAATTTTCTTTCTTCTGTGCAATCGGTTTAGCTGCTGGCCCGATGGGGATGTTGTGAATTTCACCTCAAGAATGTTTTTCACTTCTTGTGATGCTTTGTTTTACATCGGAGCTTTTCTTTTGGGAGATCCTTCAAGAAGCAGATCAACTACCTAATTGGAATTGCTTTGCCAATTCAAAAACACTTCCTCCATTTTTTTTACTGTTATGTCTTTAGGTGAACTTCAAGTTTCTATAGATAGTTTTCCTGCATGGAAAGCAATCCTGTGGTGTTTTTATCCGATGACGACTCTTGTTCTACTGGAATTACTGGCAAGACAAATTGATGACGACGATGACCAAGATGGAGGGAAGATGATTCCAGCCATGCAAGGTGCTCAATAAAAAGACCTTACTAGCATTGCTCTGAAGCAACTAAATCCCTGTTAATAGAGAAGAAAGCTCGCTTCTCCTTGGATTTGAACGAGTCTATAGGCCTCATGCCAGGCAGATTTTCACTAAGATGACTTGTAATGGCTGACATTCCCCACTGACTAATGAACAGTTAAGAGCTATTGATACCAAAGGATTAGAAGAAATCATGAAATCCTGTTCAAACTTTTGAATTCTTAATCCGTACAACTAACCGAACATAGATATTTTAATGAAAGCTACTAGAATAAAAATAAAAGTTTCCTTTCAAGATGACTGTACATCACGATTACGAAATTAAAATCAACATAAATGAATTAATAGAAAAAAGAATTCCATGTTGTGATCTACTACATCCTGATCATTGTTTAACAGAGCAACAGGTTGCAGAAATAGCACATGATATTCGTCAGGACTTAAATCTACATGATATTTATAAACAAGTAGATCAACATATTATGGATTATGCAACTGCGGCTGGCATTGAAAATAAAGATCATTGGATTGAACCACATCTTCCAGATTTAGATAGAGATCTTAAAGAAGAAGTTGAAATTGACTTTGAATAGCAAGTGGATTGTGAACAGCATTTCTTCAAACCTTTTGATATGGCCAAAATTAACTATTGGCTAATAAACTATTAACCTGAGTTAAAATAATAGTTACTACATCTGACCGATTTCTATAAATCTATTATAGCAATCCGATTAAGTTCTAGGGAAAACCTAGTTTATTCTGAATGGATCTATTAATTATTTGTGCAAGATTTCAGTTGCATTAAGAGAAGTCATAAGCCAATAAATAAAGATCCTACAGATAAAAGAGTGATTAATTTTGGCCAAAAATTTTCTGGATAATTCGGATCTGACTCAAGTATTTTCTTCTCTTTCATTGATTCTTACTCTCCTCAACTGCTTTCCTGCCTTCTTTAAGGGTTTGTCCAATCCACCAAATCGATATTGCTGCAATAACAACAGCTAATAAAGCTATAGAAGATTGAGCGAGATCCATTTATTTGACTATTAAGCATTTCATGGTGGTTAATCCTTTTCTCGTCCTTGTGCTCTTTGGTTCTCATCTGTCGTGGCAAAGCCGAAAGTTGTTGTGATGACCACAAATGCAGAAGCAAAAAACACCACAACCAAACCAATCCCAACAGGTGAGTTCAATACTTCAGAAAATTCCGCCGCAAATAACACTGGAAATATCTTGGGGATTTACCACTCTAGCGAGGCCTTTTATCTTCAAACTGAATTCTCACAGTGGACTCATCTAGCTCAATGAATGGGGCCTCAACTCTTATCAGCAAACTAGTTCTCCCCACCCATGGAAGGGCTAAAAGTACAAACCAAAAATTAAGCAAGAATAGGCATGGGAAAGATTACCCAACTTCCAGCAAGCCTCTAAACATTAATAAGCTCTCTTAAGTCTTTTATCGCAATGGCTGAATAAGACATCTAATATTGGCCAATGAACAGTTATAAGTCATTGATATCAATGGGTTAGAAGGAATCCCTAAATCCTGTTTAAACCTTGTTCGAACCCATTTGCGAGTTCTTATACCCTGCTATATCCACACTTACTCTCGAAGATTTTCACAGGAAGGCCTGTTGCTTCCATAGCAGCTTTGCATTTGTCTCCAACTGTTCCATAAACCTCAACGGTGAATCCATCTCCTAACTGCGCATGACCTTGTAAATACTCTCCAACTGGTGGATTAGCTAAGTGTGCAAGAAAAGCATCATCATTTTTGTAGACCTCTGACCATGTAAAACAAAGAGGATTCTCAGGGTCTTGATCAAAGGTGTGATGCAACATGCCTGGTTCAGAAGCCTCTACCGCAGAATCAGTTTTAGTGGCAAGTTCCAAATATTCCTGAACTTTTCCTGGCTTAACTTTTATACGAGCAATAAGGATAAAAGGGGTTGAAGCGTCGAATGCAGTCATGCGGAAATTTCATATGAATTTAAGCCTCTCATATCAGAAAACACATTGCCTTTAAAAGAAACAATCTTTGGGCAGCTACTAACAAAAAGCACAAACGAGCCAATTGAGCAAGGATGATATAGAGCAAACCTTTGAGGTCCAACCGTCTGTATCTCACAAACACACAAACCCACACACTCAATATCTAAAAGTTCAACCCTGATGATGCTTATGTCCCCTCATTGGACATTCCGTTTCATCCTTGTTGAGACTGTATGGATAGATAGTTATTTATTTTATCCATTCAATAATTAGAAAAGCTAGGAAATGAGGTTGATAATTTAGTTTAAACAAAAGCCATAGAAATTATTTTCTAATTATATTTACGTTGATTAAGTATTTTAAGAATAAATCTATGTGCTTGAAACCAACATTGAGGACCTGCATCAAATTTTATTAATGGGATGTTTTTGTTTTGAATAAATTCCATCATTCTATTTTCATCAGCTTGACTCTTAACCTTTGATACATCAGATAGGTTGCCCATTATGCCTATTAAACGTTCACCAAATGCATCAAAAGCAGAGTATATAATATCATCTTCAGACCCTTCACAATTCAAACGTAGAATTATATCAGCCTCTTTTAATAGATTAAGATGAGATAATTTATTACATATATTCGTAGGGTTGGAGCATATTATGTGGGTGAAGTTCTGAGAATCTACATTTTCCTTGCTAGAGTATATTGAATTACCTTTGAATTTTGGATCTGAAGATCCAATATATAATTTTCTAATAGATAAAGATTCTGAATCGGACTCTCCAATAGCGATTGGCAAAATAAGATCTAGTAATTTATATGCTGGGCTTGAAAAAAGAATTGTATTGGGCTCAATTCCTATAAGTATGAACCGATTACGATACCTAGATATCTTTTTGCTGGTTATAATTGCATAGAAAGAATCTCTTATTGCCTTTAAAGTATTCATTGAAGGTGATAACCTTTTCCTAAAAAATAAATATGTGAATGTTAGTTTTGATGCCTTAAAGAAAACATATAGGGGGTTAAATAATGAAAGTATTTCTTGGCCTAAGTGTGTACCGATATCAATAATAACAATTTTCTTCACGTCATAATCTAGATTCACTAACTAATCTACACTATCTAGACTATCTAGCAAATATCAACGGATTTAGCTTAAAGTTTACTTGATTATTATTTCACGATTAAAGGAGAGGCAAAACAGAGAAAAGGGAAACTTGCCCAAATTCCAACAGAATTCCAGCAAGCCTTTAACCATCAACAAGCTCTCTAACCTCTTTTATCGCAATGGCTGAGAAAGAAATCTCATACCGACTTTTTTGCCCAAATCTCTTAATATCACTGATCTTCTTACTGGCTAATGAAGAGCGAATCAAATATATATAGCGTCATAGCTAAAGTCATGACAATAGATTTGCTACTATCAGAGGGGGTTTGACGGGAATATTAATGCAATACACCTCATCTTTAGCAACTCTTAAAGCCATTACTCTCAATACTTTTTCTCCTTTATTTGATAGGGATAATTCAACAAGAGTCGTCGACCATTAGTAATGACATATCGCATCACCAGACACGATGGAGAAGAGGACGACATCACATCTCAGAGCTTTGACAACTTCGACGATGCCTACAACTTGTTAGAGGAGATCTACGGAGATATGTGCTGCTCGGATGCTGATTACGAAGACCGTCCTTACTATGAAATCGTTGAGTTGTAAATTCAAAATGGAAAAACCTAAAAGAAAAATCGTCAAAAGATTGGATAATAGCTAAAGAAATAAATTATCATCCAGAACCAGACGAAACCAGAAGAATACGCATGCAAAAAGCACTACCAAAACTATCTAAAGAAGAAAGAGAATTAATCGAGTAAGAAATAGATAGATATAGAATGGCGTGGAGAAAAGCTATTGTAGATAAATCAATTAGATCTAAACGAAAGATCTAAAAAGCTATTTGCTCTCTTTTTAGGGAAGCCAAGAAGTTGGAGGTAAAGACACTTGCCATGAGTATTTTGATTATCTAAATCACCTCTTAAGTCAAATTGGTAAGCTGTGGGTTTGCAAGCAGACAAAGAAACCTTGCCATGTCTACTGCTGAGAGTTCGCCATCGCTAGACCATTTCAATGTGGTTTTGCATTGAGCGGGGATTTTCTCTTTGGTTCCTGTTAACAAGTTATTTTTTTTAAAGGCTTTCGCGGAATGTAGATCACCTGAGTACACACAACGGTTTCTTTAGCATGATTGAAAGATCCGACCAGAATCCCCTTTGAAACAAGTTATTGACCCACCCTGAGAACTTATGAATAAAGGGTTTGTAGTGATCATTGCTCTTCCTCCTTCCTTAGGTGAGCATCAATACATTGAGTTAAGCAATCGATACCTTTATCACCTAGAGAACAGGCAGTAATACATTCAAAGTACTCATCAATAGCGTCATGATGGATATCAATTTCATCAATTAGATGAGTCCATTTAGTGGTCATAGCTTGCACCTACTTAATAAGAAAAAGAAATTAGAAGTGATTAAATTATTATGGCCAATTTTGACAAATAAAATACCTATCTATTATTTAATATCCAGATAGGAGAACATATAAAGTAAATTTGGCTTGCAGTTAAATAACAAAGATTGACATCTCTATCTCCCCAAAGAAAGACAACCCAGTTTTATTTTATGTTTGTTTAGAGAAGCTTCAAACTTTTAGTCGCCTGGGGCCAAAGATCTAGATGTAAGGCTGATAAAACTCTAGTAAGGGCACCTAAAACGATGCAGAGGAGTGTTATCAATGCTTTGAAGTGCATTAACAACCAGCCCACTCATAAAATGAGAATATTGGAGCAGGGACGAGAAGTAATTTGCTTCCTATGAACTCTCTGGCGGAGTGTCGATCATGCATCCCTCCGAATGTCAGTTGAGGTAATTTTGTAGCAACCACTACAAAACTGCAATCCGTCTTAATGCCCATTTTGTTAAAAAGTGCTAGTTAAAGGAGAAGGGAAAATTACTAAACCTCGACCTGCTGCGTCGTCCCTAACAGAGCATTTAAATTCGTTCTTTTGAGTTGGTCCCCTTCCCAAATCCAATAAACCGGATCAACTGCTTTGGCTGCCACTAAATCAGGTCTTTTACGCAAACTTACAGGAACAAATTCTTTAGAAGCATCGAAGCTCTCATCACGAACTGCTTGATTAAGGACGATGCTGCCTTTCGATCCTGATACAGAGCGATGGTATGTCCCAATAGGAATTTGGAGGGCACCCATTTTTTGATTGAGGTAAATCACGTGATGAGGCTCATCCCATTCAGGGTTCAACAAGGTAAAAGTACGCTTACCTGACAGCACTAAATTGTGGTCAATTTGATGCTTATGGACGTAATACTGCTCATAGTCTTCGTCATTAGGAGGAGAAATTGCTTTACCTTTGTGAATAACAACATCAGAGCCATTAGATCCTGCTACACCAGCTTCAAAGAAGGTGACCTTAGGGGTTTCTCTAAAAACTTTAGTCGGGAGAAAGTTCAGCAATGTTTGATCACTGCTTTTTGTCCTTTTCCAATTGACGATGATTTCCATGGAGCCTTCTAGATTGCGTAAGACAGGACAGTCTTTAGTGGCTGCTTGAAGAACTTTTAACTGTTCAGCACTTAAATCAGCTGGCATTGCAAGTTGGAGTGCAATGGACTTAATTCGTCGAGGACCTTCACTTGTCATTGTTTTGGTCACTTCAACAGACATCTCTCCTAACTTCCAACCCTTACGCTTTGCGCTGATCCCCATCACTGTGAGGAAGCAAGTTCCCAACGCCGTTGCCAGTAAATCAGTAGGTGAAAAAGCCTCACCCTTGCCGTCATGATCAATCGGTGCATCTGTTCTAAGGAGATTACCAGAAGGCTTATGTTGAGCTTCAGTGTGCAAATCTCCTATATATCGACATAGAATTTTGTTTACACGTCGTAGCTCTTACAAGCAGATTTAGTGGGATGGTTATTGCACTCTTCCTTCCAAAACTCTAGATTTTTATCGAATGGCAACTGATAAGAAAAGTCGTGTAGACGATCAATATCTCTAAGTGGATTGGTAATGACTGTAAAAGGAGTTCTGAGTTTCATAATCCTC
>CACENO010000018.1 GCA_902560875.1 uncultured Prochlorococcus sp.
AAATTATTAACTTAATTTAGCGCCATAATTAAATAAATAAAATAATTAACTATATACTTTTAAAACTTTAATAACGAAAACGTGTGATTACTTTTGCAGGCTCATGATTCTTTCCTTCCTCAAATAAAATCCACTGTTTAGTTTCCAGATCATGATCACATCCAAAAGCTATATTATCAGCATAATCGGTCCATTTCTGGGAATGGCAAGCCTGATCAGCTTCAAAGGCTGAGCGATATCCAGTTAGGAAGTAATAAGTACCAACCAACAAAAGAAGAAAAGCAAATACTGAAATTACTATCCTCATCTTACATAAGAATCTAAGTACATAAAAAGAATAATAGTCGAAGACAAGATTGGTATCCTTTAATCCCTAGTTAAGATCTTGACAGGTAAACAAGTAAAATAATGATACTCAGCTTTTAACGAGGGGCTTATAACGAGGCATTCTGAAAAATATGATCATTCCTAATAATAATTTAAAATTTTAACCTTTATCAAGCATTCTCTTCTATTTTGCATGCAAGATCACATTCCGTAAGCTCAGACTTTGCAAGTTTTTCAAGGATCCTAGTCATATCTATAGAAGAAAGCTCTCCATCACTGCTCCATTTTAGAGTGGTTTTACGTTGAGGTGAAAACTTTTCTTTCTTCGGGGAATCAGGTCGCACGCAAGATAGCCTCCAAAAGGTATCGAAAGATACATTTAGCAGGTAAAGGCCTCCAACAGGTATCTTCTTACCCAAACTTAAAGATTCGAAGTAATGATTCATAATAAATTTGCAGCACTGCAAAAGCTCTCTACAAAATCTCTTGAAATTACTTAAATGAAATAAACTATTGTTATGATATTTAAAACCATTCAACTAGGTATTTTTTGCATTGAATTATAAAGGTTTGAGCCAATAAGAGGTTGACCTTCTAAATTTACAAACGCAAGCATGTCCAAATTAAATCATCCAATTAAAAATATAAATATCCTAAAAGAACAAATTCTTGATATCGCAAGCAGGATGGATTCAGAAGGAATGAATCACGGAACTTCTGGTAATATTTCAGCAAGGGTAAGAGATGGAATGATATTAACTCCTAGCTCAATTCCATACAAAGAAATGGAAGCTAAAGATCTTCTATTAGTTGACTTAAATGGAGCTACTCTACAAAGGGAAAATTCACAATACAAGCCTTCTAGTGAGTGGAGGATTCACGCTGACATTTATAAGCATCGACAAGAAATTAATGCAGTTATTCACTGCCACTCTATAAATGCAACTGCAATTGCATGCCACGGAAGAAAAATTCCTAGCTTTCACTATATGGTTGCAATCGCAGGAGGGGAAGATATAAAATGTGCTAAATATGCAACATTTGGTACGGCCCAACTTTCTAAAAATACAATTACAGCATTAGAAGAACGTTTGGCATGTTTACTTGCACAACATGGACAAGTTTCTATTGGAAAAGATTTAGAAAGGGCTTTTAATATTGCCATTAATGTAGAGGTATTAGCCAATATCTATATAAGATCATCTTCATTAGGCGAACCAAAGTCTCTAAGCAAAGAGGAAATGGAGCTTGTCATCCAAAAGTTCAAACATGCTAATTATTGCTAAAAAGTCAAGCATAAACAGCAAGGCTTTATTATAGATGCTTAAGGCAAACTTTAACCCAAAAGCTAATAAAGAAAAAAGTTTTATTTGCAAAAATTACAAATAATCTATCGCCCAAGAGTATAAATCAAATCCCTGAAAACAGGATTTTTAAAGTAAACAACGACTGCTAAAACTAGAATTATATTTAGGCCCAAAACAACACCAGCAATAATAATTCTCTGCCGTTTTCCAGGAGCTCTGTACTCAAGACGGCCTACTTTTAAAAGCACCTCTCCATTATCGCTACTGGTTTCAGTATTCGCAGTCCATTTTTTCTTCTTAGATTTTTTAGATTTAGCCTCCCCATTTTTAGCAGAATTCTTATTAGGTCCAATACCTTCACCTGAAGATTGATTGGTTTCATTCATAACTTAATAGGCTCTAACCTTATAAGAGCATAAAGGTATTGAAGCTAATCTTTTTAGCTAAAGCACTAAACTTAATCATCAATAAAGATGCAGTGAGCCATTAAGCATTTTATTGATGATCAAGGGGGTTTTGATGAAATGAATGTAATGAAAACAATGCAAATGTAAACAATCTCAGCTAAAGATTCAATCTAAATTTGCGCGCAAAAAGGCTCTACTTCCTTAAGCATAGAGAAAGCCTGACCTCTCTCTCCTTCTTCAAAGGAGAACATAAGCAAATTAGACCCAAGTCCTAATAAACGCGTTTGGCATGCATACTGCCCCTTAGCGGCTGCACGACGTTGCAAGATTTCTGTATATTCCAAAGCCCTTTTACAAACACCTCTTTCGCTGGTCCTAAAGCATTCCCTTGACAAGGCTTCTAATTCTGACAAAACCACGTTTTGATTAGCTTCGACGCTCAGCGAAATTCCTCCAAATACAATGGACAGAAGAAATATCAATTTTAAATAGGTCCAGGTTTTCAATGACATAAAAGGTTTTCCAATAGGTCCATATTTCATGTAACGGCCATTTTATCCATAATGAGCTTTACTGGTATTGCAAGCCATTAAACGTTGGGTATAGCCAGAAGCCTGTTCACATCTTAAGTTTGGGCAATCTCATTAAAAAATATTGATTAAAGGAGTCATACAAGATCAATCAAATAGATGACAAGAGTTTCTCTATTAACGATTTACTGAGATACTCTATTTGGCAAGAAAACTAATTTACGGATGTACTTCGATTACCACGCAGTTGCGGCCTTTCTACATGCAGCAATTCCTCTAGCAGCGGGAGCAGCAGGTGCGGGATATATAGTCCTGCGTTCTCGTGGAGCAGGATTCAGCACTTCCCATCTTCTCGTTGGACTTCCAATGTTCTTAGTGGGCGCAGCTGCTGCCGTCTTCTTCTACGTCACTGACGGACAAGCTCCAACAACTTTCTAAAATTAAAGGCTCTGAATTTAGCCAATCAAAAAAGGTGTAGTCGCTCTTAAAAGGCGTCTACACCTTTTTAATATCCGAATCCAAATTTTTCAAGCATCGCTAATAATCAAATAGGAATCAAATGCTAGTTCTATCAGCCCTTTAATAAGATTCAGATTTGTTTTTCTTTTGAATCATTTCACACAAGAGCTCATTGGCAGACAAGTTAGTACCTTCTGGAACAAGGTCCAGACTTGATGCCAAAAGGCCAATAACATTTGATGGGTGGTATCCCTTTGATTGAAAATTTTTAACTCCAATCCCACCTTCCCGCTTGGAAAGCTTTGTTCCATCATCATTACGTACCAAAGGTACATGCTTATATAAAATTGGAAGCTCATCTAATGCATTGATAACAGCAAGTTGGGGCTGCAAAGCTTCCTCTAAATCCTGCCCCCTCACAACTTCAGTAATCCCAAGAGTTAATTCATCAACAACAGTCGCTAAGTGATAAGCAAAAATCCCGTCTGATCTACGTAATACAACATCACCGCAACTCTGGGAAAACTTTCGATCAACTTTCAATCGCCAACTTGGAGTCTTTCCATCAAAGGGGTCCCAGGGAAGGTTTAAATCTCTACAAGTGCCTGGATAAATAGATTTTGATCCATCTGATGGATTTGTTTTTGTTAAAAGTTTTCTACTACAAGTGCATGCATATAGCCTGCCTTGAAGTTTCAAAGCAGAAAGCACAGCGCTATAAAGCTTTTTACGCTGACTCTGAAGAATGATAGGACCGTCCCAATTAAGACCTAGCCAATGGAGGTCTTCGCAAAGGCTATCTATTGCCCCAAGTCGACATCTAGGCGTATCAAGATCATCAATCCTAAGTAACCATATTCCATTACTCAATCTTGCTCTAAGCCAAGAAATTAATGCAGTACGCAAATTCCCTAAGTGAAGTTGGCCACTAGGAGATGGCGCGAAACGGCCTCGATAACTCTTTTTCCGAAGAGTCTTGCCATCCTTCAACAATTGGCAAATTTCATCAGGCAGATTTATAGATGAGACCATTCAGTAACTTTTAAAGTTAAATCTAAAAGCCCCAAAAAAAGTAGAGCGGTCTAAAAGACCGCTCACACCAAGGGATAACCTGATAACAAGTCAACCCTGAACCCGATCTTTGAACATTTTCCCTGCTGTAAAAGCTGGAACTCGCTTCGCAGGGATTTTGATTTTTTCTCCAGTCTTTGGATTGAGCCCTTGACGTGCTGAACGATCACGTGGCTCAAAAGAACCAAAACCAAGAATGGAGACCTTCTTGCCCTCCACTACAGAATCAATAATAGTGTCGATAGCTGCATCGATTACTAGTGAGACATCTGTCTTGGTGAGCTCTGTACGAGCTGCGACCAAGTTGACCAGATCTGCTTTGTTCATGGGGAGGTGGTGATTTACGAAAATTATTGAGTGGCGAAAACAAAGGAAGAATTCGCCAGAAAAATGTCGAACGCGCTAATCGTATGGAGCAAATGGCTTGGCGGCAACCTAAAGACACTGTGGCGCAACGCTTTATACCTTGAATAAAACTGCCCTAAATCAATTCTCAGCTATATCCCATGACTCCCACGGAGAAAGTTTTTGAGCTCCAAGAGCCTGCAAGGATGCTCCAGAAGCCAGTGAGGGACGCGAGTCTGAAGGAAGCCATTGACACAAATTCTCCAAACTCTTTTGCTGTCTACTCCAATGAAATGTTCTTCTTGTACGTAAAGCTGCTAAACAATTTAATTTGACAGGAATTAGCAAACGTCCACAGAAGAGAACATTCCAAGGGGTAGGTGCATAAACCACACAACTTCCTGGTGTCGGACCAGGCGTCCATAACAACCTCAAGCCAGAAGCCGTAACGTGTTCATTAGAAAAACTACTAAGTCTTTTAAGACCAGGCAAAAGATATGCCTCCTGCTCTTGAACAAGTACCGGCCAATCCAGCGCTTCCTGCAAATCCAATACTTTTCCATGAGCCTCTCTGCTAGTCAAAATAATTAGTGGAGATCTTCCCGATGAAACATGTTTTAGAAATTCAAGAGTGAAATCATTAACAGGAGGACAATCAATCAAAACTGGTTCAGGCTCACATCCCAACCACCAGGCCTGGCCACCATGAGAGTGAATGTTCTTAGGGAAAACCCATAATTCATCCTGCAACTGGCATGGAGAATTGCCAGAATTAGCTGATGAATCAAGCACCATTTCTTTTTTTGAGGACCTCACCTATTAGTTTGGACGAAATGCTTGCTGCTTAAGCCGGAGTAAAAACAGTGAGCAAGGTTCACATAGGAAATCCCTGGCCTCTTGGTAGCAGTATTACCCAAAACGGCGTCAATTTTTGCGTAGCAGCTCCAAACGCCATTTCTTTAGAGCTTCTTATATTTTCCCATCCGGATGCGACCTATCCTGAAGAAATTATTACCCTTGAAAGTAATCATCGCTCAGGCGATTATTGGCATGTAGAAGTGGAAGGAGTAGGGGATGGATGCTGTTATAGCTATCACGTGTTTAGCCAACACACTCATCAAAACAATTCACTTAAAAGCAAAAAAGTTTTATTAGACCCATGTGCTAGAGGCATAGGTGGATGGAATATCTATAAAAGAGATACCTCACAAGAAAATAAAACAAATCTAGACAACTGCTTAAAAGCCATCGTTTGCGAAAGAGATGAATTTGATTTCAAATCACATCCAAGGCCAAGAAATCCATGGCATAAAAGTATAATATATGAACTACATGTGGGAGGCTTCACTAAAAGCCTTAACTCTTCTATTGACAAAAGTCAGAGAGGGACTTTTCTTGGGCTGATACACAAGATACCATATCTAAAAGATATTGGTATAACTGCAATTGAGCTACTTCCTGTTTTCGCATTCGACCATAGCGATTCGCCTGTTGGTTTGGAGAATTACTGGGGATATAGTCCACTAAATTGGTTTACACCACACGAAAGCTTCATTGACAAGAATAGTGAACTAAAAGCACGTGATCAAGTACGTAAATTAGTTTCAGAATGCCATGACAACAATATAGAAGTATTAATAGATGTTGTTTACAACCACACCACAGAAGGAAGCTCAAAAGGTCCAGTAATTAGCTGGAAAGGTTTTGATGATTCACTTTATTACTATAGAAACAAAAAAGGCGACTATTTAGATGTAAGTGGATGTGGAAATAGCGTTGCAGGGAATAGACCACTGGTAAGGAAATTAATTATCGAATCAATGAGATGCTGGGCAAATGAACTAGGAATTGACGGATTCCGCTTTGATCTAGGAGTAGCGCTTAGCCGAGGAGAAGACTTGGCTCCACTTCCCAAGCCACCATTATTTGAAGAGATTGAAGCTGATCCATCATTAAGTGACTTAAAACTTATAAGCGAGCCTTGGGATTGCGGTGGACTGTATAAGCTCGCCGATTTTCCTGCAAATAGATTCAAGACTTGGAACGGGCGCTTTAGAGATGATCTTCGAAGATTCTGGAAAGGGGACAAAGACAGTGCATGGAACCTAAAAGATCGCTTAAGAGGAAGCAAAGAGCTCTATAAAAATGAAAATGCCTCAAGACGATCAGTGAATTTCATTACAGCTCATGATGGATTTACTCTTAATGATTTAGTTAGCTTTAGTTATAAGCATAATCTTGCTAATGGTGAAAAAAATCGTGACGGGGAAAATAATAATAACAGTTTTAATTACGGTATAGAAGGCCCATCTACTGATCTTTCTTTAATAAAACTTCGGAAAAGGCAACAGAGAAATTTACTAGCATCACTCTTGCTTTCGCCAGGCATCCCAATGCTGTTAATGGGGGATGAGGTTGGCAGAAGTCAAGGTGGAAATAACAATACTTGGTGCCAAAATAATCCACTTGGATGGATGATTTGGGATCCTAAAAAGTGTGATCTTGATTTATATAAATTTGTAAAAAAGCTGGTATTTATTCGTCAACAACTTCAAGAAATATTTAATCCAATTACATACATTGATGAAACCAATGAAAATTGCAAAAAAGATCCAGATGCACTTTGGATCCAATGGCATGGGATCAAGCCCAACAAACCAGATTGGGGGCATTGGTCTCACACTATTAGCTACAGCATCAATCAAGGTTCAAAAGGCTCATTGATGTGGATAGGGCTCAATGCATATAACAAAGCAATTAACTTTGAGCTGCCACAATCCGACTCAAGCTGGGGGAAAATCCTAGATACAACTTCCTTTGAACAAAGTGATCAACTAAAACCATCCAAAAAGGATGGGCCAACAACCATTAAATTGGAGAATAGAAGTCTTGTTGTATGTATTTCAAAAGAATATGCATCAAAGATCAAAAAACCTGACTGAATACCTATTAAAAGCGGGCGGCGGGAATCGAACCCGCATCATCAGCTTGGAAGGCTGAGGTTTTACCACTAAACTACGCCCGCATTAATACAAAGGAGCCCTCTAAAGGTGGTCCTCTTGTACAAGCACCTCTGCATTATGACCTTTCGAGTACCACTTTAACGAGCTTGATTAAATCTTCACCGCTCAAAAAGGGAGCAAGACGAAGGCTCATGCTCTCTTATGGCCTGGGGGATGCAGGAACAGGTCTAGCTGCAACCCAATTAGGGTTTTACTTATTTCCATTTTTCACTGGCATCGCTGGCCTCCCAGCAATAGTTGCTGGATCTCTCCTGATGCTTATAAAAGTTTGGGATGCAATTAATGATCCGCTAATTGGGTGGATGAGCGATCACACAAATACTCGTTGGGGGCCTCGATTGCCTTGGATGATTAGCGCATCTGTACCTTTAGGTTTAACCCTTGCGGCAATTTGGTGGGTCCCACCAGGCGATATCTCACAAAAAACCAGTTATTACATAATAATGGCAGTTCTACTTATGACTGCTTATACAGGCGTCAACCTACCCTTTGCAGCATTATCAACCGAACTCACAGAAGACACTTCAATTCGAACAAGGTTAAATGCAGCAAGATTCACTGGATCAATTTTAGCTGGCCTAAGTGGCCTTGTAATTGCAGCAAAGCTTCTTTCTGATGGCAGTGCAGAGTATTTCTCAATGGGTAAGATTACAGGTTCTATAGCAACTATTGCGACATTAATTTCCTGTTGGGGACTTGCTCCATTTGCGAAAAAAGCTAGGAAACCAATTAATAAAAGCGAACCATTTCGAAATCAATTAAAAAGAATTCTGCAAAATAAGAAATTTATTCAGGTCATTGGGCTTTATTTACTCCTTTGGTGTGCCCTCCAACTAATGCAAACTGTTTCACTAATATATCTTGAGCAAGTCATGAAAGTTCCTATACAAATTTCGAAATGGATTCCAATACCATTTCAACTAAGTGCACTTTTAGGGCTTCAAGCCTGGAGCCTCTATTCAAATAAGTTTGATAGGATATCAGCACTATTTTGGGGAGGAAGCCTTTGGATTATTGCTTGCCTAATAGCCATTTGGCTACCTCCTCTTTCAATTACAACTAGTGAAGCTTATTTCTTTGCATTTGATACATCTGAAAAAATTAAATTAGTTGCTTTGATATGTACTATTGTAATGGTCGGTTTTGGTGCATCAACTGCATATTTAATTCCATGGTCTTTGCTACCAGATGCTATTGATTCAGACCCAGAAAAACCTGCTGGAATTTATACAGCCTGGATGGTTTTAGTGCAGAAAATAGGGATTGGACTTAGTGTCCAAATACTTGGCTTATTACTTTCAGTATCCGGCTATCAATCAACTCATATTTGCAATGATTTAGCACCATGCATTGAACAACCCCATACCGCACAGATGACTATTCGTATTTGCATGGGCTTAATACCAGCAGTTTTAGTAGGAATAGGCCTAGTAATAATGCGGAACTGGACAATGAAAAGAGATCAACTATCAGTCACAAATTCATGAACACCCCTCGCTGGCTGAAAAGATTAGGAAGCAGTTTCCTTATTGGTGGTCAAGCAATCGCAGCCACATCGAGAGGTCGCATAAATCGAATTGACCTATCTGATCAACTATTAGAGGCTGGACCAGGGAGTTTCATAATTGTTCTCATAACAGGTGTAGCAGCAGGAACAGTTTTCAACATCCAGGTCGCCGCAGAACTAAGCAGGCAAGGAGTCGGCTCACAAGTCGGCGGCCTATTAGCCATTGGCATGGCTAGAGAAATAGCTCCATTACTTACAGCCACACTCCTTACAGGAAAAGTAGCCACTGCTTATGCCGCACAACTGGGAACAATGAAAGTGACCGAACAAATTGATGCAATAACAATGCTGAGAACAGATCCAGTGGAATATTTAGTTGTGCCTCGGCTCATAGCAATGGTCGTAATGGCGCCAGTTCAATGCTTTTTGTTTTTTTGTGTTGCCTTATGGAGTGGTCAATTAAGCAGTACAGCCCTTTATCAAATCCCCCCATTAGTGTTCTGGGAATCTGTACGTGACTGGTTATCAATTACCGATCTACCATTCATGCTTATAAAAGCCTTAGTCTTTGGACTGCAAATTGCTGTCATTGCCTGTGGCTGGGGCCTTACCACGAAAGGCGGTCCAAAAGAAGTTGGCACAAGTACAACAGGAGCCGTTGTAATGACTCTTGTAACAGTCTCTTTAGTTGATGTTTTGCTAACCCAAGCTCTATTTGGCTGATTTCCATGTCTTTTCAATCTTCAAATAAATCAAAGCAATCAGAAAGTATTTCCTTGACACCATCGCATCAGTTGCCCTTATTAATAATCTTTCTTGGAATTAGCTCCTTTCCTTTTATTTCTTCTCTATGGCCATCAATAGTGATTAGTTTTTTTGGGGTTTTTCTATTAATCCAATCGTTTATTTTACGATTAGAATTCACACCTAACGATCTAATCGTTTGGCAATTAGATCGTGAATTACGTCGGTTCCCTTTTAAAAGCTGGTTAGCTTGGCGACTCTTTTTACCAAAGTTGCCAGGAATACTTTATTTTCGAGAAGAAGCTAGTCCTCACCTTTTGCCAATTCTTTTCGATCCAGAAGAACTGGAGAATCAATTAAAGTTAAGAGTAGGAAATCTTGAAATGCCTAGAAATTCACAGAATAAAGCTTCTTAAGAATACCCCCACCTTAAACATACCTGTGTAATGACTAACAGCAATTCTCCTAACGATATTGATCCTCCAACAGAAGAGTCTGCTGGCAATGATTCGGTCAAGGAAGCCCCATCAATTGAAGAAAGTACTAATATTTTTAATAAATTAAACCCTGAAAAGCCCGAGAAGAAATCTCCTAACTTAAATGACTATTCTCCACTATTTGATATCGCCTTAAAAGAGCTTCAATCAAGACGAGATCAACTTTTCAAAGAGATCAAGGAACTTTCATCTAGAAAATTAGAACTAGAGGAAGAACTAAAAACATCTTTCTCAGGCCAGTCAGATGCAATAGCTAGAAGAGTAAAAGGCTTTCAAGATTATTTAACAGGTGCCCTTCAAAGTCTTGCACAATCTGCCGAGCAACTTGATTTAGTTGTTCAACCTGTTGTTGTTAAGCCTTCTCCATTAGATGTTGAACAACAAACCAAGCTCATCCAAGAAATACCAACCGCAGTCCCTGCAATAGCTGATACCTTCAAACCTGATGAATCGCTTATTCGTGAATGCCTAGCTCAATTCCTTGGACAACCTGATTTCTATGCAGATCCATGGAAATTACGAAGGAGCCTTGAGTCAAAAGATATTGAGCTTTTAGAAGACTGGTTTTTCAGTATGGGTGGAAGAGGCGCACAACCAAGCCGAGGGAATAGATCAAAGAATGTCCTTGTAAGTGCTGCTCTTATTTCGATTCTTGGTGAACTTTATGGTGATCATTTTCAAACCCTTGTTTTAGCAAGCCAACCAGAACGTCTCGGAGAATGGAGACGAGGACTACAAGATGCATTAGGGCTTGACCGTGAAGACTTTGGGCCAAATAGTGGAATAGTCCTTTTCGAAAGAGCAAATGGTCTGCTTGAAAGGGCAGATCGCCTAGAAGAACGTGGAGATCTTCCACTAATCCTGATTGATGCGGCTGAACAAAGTGTGGAGATACCACTACTTCAATTCCCTCTATGGCTAGCATTTGCTGCAGAGCAACATGAACTTTTCGAAGAGGAAGAGCTACTCTAAATGAATGATTCAGCTTTATTATTAGCAATATTAATAATTGCCTTAAGTTATTTTCTTGGGTCTATTCCAAGTGGATATCTTGCTGGTAAATGGATTGCAAAAATTGATTTACGTCAAATAGGCTCAGGTTCAACTGGTGCTACAAATGTTCTAAGGCATGTCGGGAAAAGGCCTGCTCTCGCAGTCTTCCTAATAGATGTCTTAAAAGGAGCTATTCCTGTTTTCGCAGCCAAGGCTTACTTACTTGATGAACACCTGCAAGTTTTAGCTGGATTGACTGCATTGGCTGGTCATATCTGGCCTATATGGTTGAGATGGAAAGGAGGGAAAGCTGTTGCGACAGGCCTTGGAATGCTTTTAGGAATTTCATGGCCAGTAGGTTTAGCTTGTTTCGGAATATTCCTAACAGTTTTCAGCATCAGCAAAATCGTCTCTTTATCTAGCGTTATTGCTGCAACAAGTCTTCCAATCTTGATGTTTTTAAGTTTCAATGGTGGTGATTTCCGATTTTCTTACTTCTTTTTAAGCCTTGCAACTATGGGTATGGTTCTTTGGAGACATAGAAGCAATGTCCAAAGACTAATCATTGGTAAAGAACCTAAAATCGGTCAATCTAGTTAACTCATCTCCATATCACGACAAAAACTTATAAATGCATCTGCAGGATTATTTGCCTTGGTGATAGGCCTTCCAACAACCAATCGAGAAGCCCCTGCATTTAATGCTTTTGAAGGGGTCATTACTCTTACTTGATCTCCCAACTCTGAGTCTTTGCTCCTAATCCCAGGTGTAACCAATTCAAATGAGTTAGGGCAAAGATTTCGTAAATTTTGCACTTCTAATGGTGAACATACACATCCACCAATTCCTGCTCTCAAAGCCAACTTTGCTAAATGTTCAACTCTTTGCTCTAACGGTTGATTAATCATTAATTCACTAGCAAACTTCTTCTCTTCCCAACTAGTAAGTACTGTTACGGCTAAAAGTCTAGGAGGAGCAAGTCCCAGTTCTGATGCACCCTTAATGGCAGCATGGTTTGCTTCTTTAAGTGCATTAAACCCAGCACATGCATGAACTGTAATCAACTCAGCACCTGTCCTTGCAGCTTGATAACAAGCAGAAGACATTGTAATAGGAATATCATGAAACTTCAGGTCAAGAAAAACTTTTAACCCCTTTTTTCGGAACTCCAATATTCCTTCTAGACCAGAATTCATAAATAATTCCAAACCTATTTTTACCCAGCGCAAATTAGGAATATTGTCAGCTAAATCATAGGCCTCATTTTTACTTAAACCATCTAAGGCAAGAATTAACTTATCATTAGCGGCTAAAGATTTATGCATGAATTTGATTTACCTTCAATTAACAATCCTTCGAAAATTTTTCTTCCCTAATTGAATAACCTTGCCTAATAGCATATCACTAGTATTGAATACTAAATTCGGATCAAGAAGTTTTTGACCATCTAGGCGAACACCTCCGCCTTGAATCTGCCTCCTGGCTTCACTGCTGCTAGCACATAAACCTATAGCACTTAAAAGGTAAAAAGCCTTTGCAGGAAAATTGACACCTGATAAAGAAACTTCAGGAACATCTGCCATCTCAATCTCTGAACCTGAAAGTAACTTTTCAGCATCAATTTGAGCAGCTTGAGCAGCTTCCCTACCATGGAAGTTTGCTGTGATCGCTAATGCCATTTCCTTCTGTTTCTCACGAGGCTTAGTAGGCAAGTTATCTAAGTCTAAGCCAGTTAACAAAGTTAAATAAGTGTCAACAAGATCATCTGGAATCTTCTCCAATTTAGAGTACATCGACAAAGGGTCTTCGCTCAATGCAACTGTATTTCCAAGGCTTTTACTCATTTTCTGAACTCCATCTAAGCCAACTAATATTGGTAATAACAAGCCAAACTGTTGCTTCTGCCCAAAAACTCTTTGAAGGTCTCGACCCATTGCAACATTAAACTTTTGATCTGTGCCACCAAGTTCTACATCAGATTCAACAGCTACTGAATCATATCCTTGAAGAAGTGGATAGAGAAACTCATGCAATGAAATGGGTACCCCTGACTTAGAACGATTACCAAAATCCTCCTTTGCAAGCATTTGTCCAACTGTACAAGTACTAAGCAAGTCAATAACTTGAAGCAAATTCAAATTAGATAACCACTCACTATTCCTTCGCACCTCTAAACGACCAGGTGTCTGAAAATCTAATAAGGATTTTTTAGATGGCTTACCTAAGCCAAGCTGTTCAAGATAGGTAGTGGCATTTTGTTCAACTTCTTCGGCTGACAATTGAATTCTGGTTTTACTCTTGCCAGTTGGGTCACCAATACGTGCTGTGAAATCTCCAATAATCAAGACCGCTGTGTGGCCAGCATCCTGAAAAGCCCTAAGTTTTCGAAAAATAATGCTATGACCCAAATGGATTTCGCTTCCAGTCGGATCAATTCCTAACTTGATACGCAATGGCTTTTTATTTTGCGAATAATCTTGCAGTCTTAAAGCAAGATTCTTATCTGATTCCTCTCCCTTGCCTAATGGGAAAAGATCTGCCACCCCTCTTTCAACCCAAGCCGGTAATAAATTTATCTGTTCCGGCATTAGATTCGTTTCAATGGTTTGTGCTGGGGCAATGAAAAGTTCTCTTTAACTAGAAGTCTGATCAAGTTGAGCCTTCATCCTGGTGAGAGTCACATTCATTTGCTCAAACATTTGTTCTGGAGTAATGCCGAATTGACCTAACTGAGTCCTTAATTGTTCAACTGTCATTTTTGCCTGAAAATCCTCTGACAGCTCAAATCGCTTCATGAAGACTCGGTAGCGTTCCATCAAGGCTTCCATCGTGTCAATAAACATCTTTTTACCCTCTCGATCAAATTTGCCGTAATCACCACCAAGCTTCATCAGCTCCTGGTAATCATTAAAAAGTTTCTTAGCCTCCTCCTGAACAATCTCGGATTCAAAAAATGCCATATGTACTCCGTGCTAGTTAATTTGCTTTGTTTGCAAAAGTTTTGAACATAAGAGGAAGGAACAATCTAATGTCAAAGTTAAATTGATTGAGATGTCGACCATGGTCACTAAATTCAGGAAGGCACCAATCAATTTTATATATGAATTCTGCTGAAAATCCCTGAAAAATGAAAGTAGGGAAATCAGACCAATGAAAGTCAATCAAAGACAGGGGCAATTATTTCCAAATCAAGACTCGATTTTTGATGTAACACCTCCCAATCAAGAACTAAGTCTAAGCAAAACACTTTTAATCAATTGGCAAGAAAAGATCCAAAACCACCAAGCAAAGTATTTTGAGGGGCTCTCAGATATTCCCACTCAAGGATCACTTTTCCAAACAAGCGAAAGTAACTTTATTGAAAGTTTTGACCCTCTAAGTCTTACCCCTTTACCTTTAAGTTTTTGGCGATGGCCTAAGAGTCCACATGATGGACCAGCCATATACCTCGTTATGGATCGTTTAGAAAATACCAAGAAACATATATTGCTATATATCGGGGAAACTGTTGCCGCAGATAGACGTTGGAAAGGTGATCATGATTGCAAGGCTTATTTATCGGCCTATTGTGAAGCCCTGGGGAATGCAAGTATCAAATTTCAACTTAGTATTCGTTTTTGGTCTGATGTCCCTGAGACAGCACACCCACGTCGAAAACTCGAGCAACAATTAATCCAAAAATGGCTTCCTCCATTTAATAAAGAAACCAGAACCATTTGGAAAACCCCATTCACTGCGGAAATCCACTAAAACCTTCACAACATCTCCTCAACTGCTTTTAAATGAAAATCTCCCTATATCCTTCAGGAATCAAAGATTGGGACGGCTCTGTACTAATTTTAGGCATCTTCCAAGAGAAAATAGAAGAACAGCTCAATGAAATAGAAACTTCCTGGAAAAACTCTTTATTAAGAAGGCTAAAAGAACAAGATTTCAATGCAAAGAAAGGAGAGATTGCAACTTTTCAAATTCTTAATGGAAGTCCCAATAAATTAATTTTAGTTGGTCTTGGTGCACCTAAAAATCTTCTAATAGACGATCTGCGCAAAGCAACTGCGTTAGGCGCAAGAGCAAATCTAGGAAACCCTGGGCAATTGGGGATATCTTTCCCTTGGGAATTATTTGACCCTTCAGCCGCAGCCAAAGCTGTTGGTGAAGCAATAAGACTTACTCTTTTTAAGGATTTACGATTTCGAAACAAGCCAGACCCGAGCCTAAAACCTGAAATTGTTCAACTAATTGGGGTTCCCACTTCAGCAGAAAAATCTATTGAATTTATTTCTCCAATATGTTCAGGAGTAGAACTTGCCAGAGAACTTGTAGGTGCTCCGCCTAATTTCCTAACCCCAGCAAAACTTGCAGAGACTGCAAGTTCAATTGCTAAGAATCATAATCTTGAATCAACCATTCTTGAAGAAGAAGAATGCCTGTCTAGAGGGATGGGTGCTTACTTAGCGGTTGCAAAAGGTTCAGATCTAAATCCAAAATTTATCCATCTAACTTATAAACCAAAAGGAGAGGTTCGGCGACGTATAGCCATCGTTGGAAAAGGATTAACTTTTGATTCAGGTGGCTACAACCTAAAAGTAGGAGCTGCTCAAATCGAACTAATGAAATTTGACATGGGAGGCAGTGCTTCTGTTCTTGGCGCAGCAAGAGCAATAGGAGAAATCAACCCAAAAGGAACAGAAGTTCATTTCATAGTGGCTGCCTGCGAAAATATGATTAATGGTTCTGCAGTACATCCCGGAGATATAGTTAGTGCCTCAAATGGGAAAACAATAGAAATAAACAATACAGATGCTGAAGGACGATTAACTCTTGCTGACGCTCTTGTATATGCCTGTGACCTTAAGCCTGATGCAATAGTTGATCTCGCAACTCTTACTGGGGCATGTGTTATCGCATTAGGAGATGAGATCGCAGGTTTATGGACTAAAAGCGATCAGCTTGCTAATGAATTAATAAGCGCCGCAAACCTTTCAGGAGAAGGCCTCTGGCGTATGCCTCTTAAAAGTTCATACAAAGAAGGGCTCAAATCTATGCTTGCAGATATAAAAAATACAGGGCCTCGAGGCGGGGGGGCAATTACGGCTGGACTCTTCCTTCAAGAGTTCGTCGATGAAAAAATATCCTGGGCCCATATTGATATCGCAGGACCGGTTTGGACCGAAAAAGACCGAGGTATTGACCCAGCTGGTGCTACAGGCTATGGAGTAAGAACACTTGTAAATTGGATTTGCTCACAAAGTGAGCAAAAAATAACTGTTTAAAAATCAGGCTACCAAAAAATTCAAAGGGATTAAGAAGGAATCTGATCGAGCTATCACTCAATAGCATTCGCCTAATTTTAAAAATTTATTTTAAGAAGCTGCTGCTGTAAAAGCATGCTCTCTTTGTTGAATTCTGTCAGAAAAAGACCTTTTTCTTGGGCTCTCTAAAGCATGAATCTGCCAACGAGCCCTCTCCGTACAAGTATTTAAAACACGCTCTAAATCATCAGAAGCATGCTTAGGACTGGAATAAGGACCAATATGCCTAGTTACCAAGCCATCTTTAACTGTCAGCAGATACATACACCTCCTTCACTTAATCACCTGCAGATGTTAAGCAATTCTCCGAAAAAAGGGATAGGTGGAAACCCGCATCTTCACCGAAAAAAATACCCAAAAAAGTCTTTTCTTTATCTTTTCGTTATATTTGGGCGCTTTTCATGCGTCCATTCCGCGCCCGTTTTAGCAGTTTCTCCCCAGACCTCAGCCAAGCGACTGTCCCTTCCACAGCTATATCTATAAAAATTATATTTGAGGCTATTTCGCTCAGCAAAATCCTGATGATATTCTTCAGCCAACCAAAATTTCTTAGCATTTTGGACTTGTACTTTTATCTCATCTTTAGTGATCCCTAATTCATTTGAAACATAAGCAACACTTTTAATTGCTTCATCTCTCTGATTATCAGTACTAGTAAAAATCAAAGGTTTATAAGCATCACCTCTGTCACAAAACTGTCCCTTCCCATCAAGTGGATCAATGTTGCGCCAATAACTTTTCAAAAGGTCATCATATTCAATTTCATTAGAATTAAAGCTTACAAGTACAACTTCTTTATGTCCATCATGATTCGCATATGTTGGGTTAATGAGTTCACCTCCACTATATCCACTTTGCACTGAATTCACTCCAACTAAATCTTCTAAATCATGCTCTAAACACCAAAAACATCCTCCGGCAAATAATGCCTGCTCTGTATTTGCCTGCGCAAAAGATGGAAAAGCAAGAACAGACAAGATCACGAAAATAGTTAAAATTGCTCTAGAAATTTGTTTCATTTGCATATCAAATTAAAGATTTCACAAGCAGCTCTATCCGTTACTCCAGGCTCACCAAGTTGTCTTCTCAATCTTTTATATCCTTCCAGGATAAAACATCTCTGACTTGAATTTTCTAGCAATGGAATTGCTAATTCGGTCAAAGCTTCTGGGGTAAATTTATCCTGAATTAGCTCTGGTACAAGTCGTTCTTTTAACAAAAGATTTACTGGCGAAATGTGTTCTACATTAAAACGAAGAATCTTTCTAGCCAAAAAAGCAGTTGCTTTACTGACTTTATAACCAACAATCTGAGGTACGTTGCTTAAAGCTAATTCCATATTGATGGTTCCTGATTTCCCAAGAGCAAGATCAGCTGCCGCGAAAAGAAATGGTTTAAGTTCATCAGTTTCAGATGCTGGGATAACCTGTCCATTAACACCTACTTTATCTAAAATCCTTTTTATTTGATCTTCAAATTTAGCCAAGCCTGCTGGTACTAAAACTATAACAGAAGAGTCATGAACTTGAATCAAAGCAGCTGCCTTAGCCAATGTAGGTAAAAGGTATTTAATTTCTTGCGATCTTGAAGCTGGCAACAGCAACAAAAGTTTTTGACCAGCTTCAAGGCCAAGTTTTTCAGCAGCTTCTTTACGGTTGGGCAAATCTTTTAAAGTGTCAATCATTGGGTGCCCAACCCAAGTGACATCTCCACCTCGTTGTGAATAAAACTCTGCTTCAGTCTTAAAAATTGCCAAAATCTTGTCTGTAAATCCAATCAAATCTGTTGTTCCTCCATCACCCAGGCGCCAGGCCCACTCTTGAGGAGCAATGTAATAAGTAATAGGGATATTTAGCTGACTATTTCGCAATTTATTTCCCAATCGAATATTTGGCCCCATGTAATCAATTAAAACAACTGCATCAGGAGGGCTTTTTTTTAAAAGTTTATCAACTTTGCTCTGAGCCTTTAGTGTTGGCCAAACGTGTGGCAGAGCTTCCAGAAGTCCAATTGCACCTATTGAAGCAGTATCTGCTATCAACTCTGCTCCAGCCGCCTTCATCCTTGGGCCACCTAAAGCAACCAATTCTAAGGAAAGACCTCGTCTTAAAGCTTCTCTGCGCAGAGCATGAATCAAGAAACTTCCCTGTAAATCTCCAGATACTTCCCCAGTGCTGATAAGCAATCGCATTGTGAATTCTTTAGGGCATAGGGCCACGTCGCCCTTTTTGAATAGAAGATTCAACAAAATCACATAAGTGAGTAGCTGCTGGCTTCAAATTCTTATCTCTTGCTATTTCAAGCGCTTTAGCAATCACATGATCAGAACGAAATAACAGTGTCCAAATTTCTTGTAACTGGCGTAATTCTCCTTCTTCACGATTCTCCAGACCGCTCCTTCTAAGTCCCACCCGATTTAAACCGCGCAGCCGACCTGGATGACCTTCGGCTAAACAATAAGGTGGAACATCTCTATCTACTCTTGTCATCCCGCCAACCATTGCAAGTCCTCCAATATGGACAAATTGGTGTATTCCTAGACAGCCACCAATAACTGCTCGATCTTCAATAATTACATGACCTGCGACCTGAATTGCATTTGACATCACGATTCCATTACCTAACAAGCAGTTATGACCCAAATGGCAATAAGCCATTATTAAATTTCCATTACCAATGCTGGTCTGTTCGCCTTCTTCTGTTGCTCGATTAATAGTTACACATTCTCTAATTGTATTTCGATCACCAATAACAACCTCAGTAGGAGCCCCTTTATACTTGAGATCTTGAGGGGGAAGGCCTAAACAAGCGCCAGGGAAAATTTTGTTCTGGGCTCCAATTGTTAAGCGTCCATCAAGTACAACATTAGGGCCGATCCAAGTATTAGTTCCTATCTTGACTTCAGACCCAATGACTGCGCCAGGGCCTATAACCACTCCTTGCTCAAGTTCTGCTCGAGGATCAACAACTGCTAAAGGGTGGACTTCTGCAGGCTTCTCAATGGTCAATGTCGAAGGGTTAAGGAACTCACTCATAACATCAATCCACTAAGGAGAACATGAGCTCACCTGAGCAAACAAGCTGACCATCGACAGTTGCTTTCCCGCTTACTTTCCCAAACCGCTTTCTCTTAAGGCTAAGGAGTTCACATGTAATTTCGAGCTGATCACCAGGGACTACAGGCCTACGAAAACGCACACCATCAATACCTGCAAACACAAATAATCCTTTAGGTAAATCAGGCATTTGGGTAACAATCAACCCACCGACTTGAGCCATAGCCTCAACAATCAAAACACCTGGCATCAATGGCCTGTCTGGGAAATGCCCTTGAAATTGAGGCTCATTTAAGGTCACATTTTTTATAGCTACTGCCCTTTTCCCAAGCTCATGCTCTACGACACGGTCCACCAAGGCAAAGGGATACCTATGAGGCAAAAGCCCCATGATTTGATCACTAGTTAAAACAACAGAACGAGGAGAATGGTCAGTCAATGGGAAATGCCTCAAAACACATTATTAATGAAGTAGCGCAAGTGCTAAATCAGTATGAAGAGAATGGGACCCCCTATAAACCAAAACTTGTGCTTTAGGGAATCCCACCAAAGCTAAATCACCAATTAAGTCCAAAATTTTATGGCGAATTGGTTCATCTTCGAATCTCAATGGCGGATTCAGCCAACCTTCAGAATCACATACCAATGAATTTTCTAATGAACCTCCCTTAATCAAACCAGCACCCTTGAGCTGCTCTATTTGATCCACAAAACCAAAAGTTCTGGCTGGTGCAAGTTCACGAACAAACAAACTAGGAGTTAATTCAGCTATAAACATTTGCCTGCCAATAGATGGATATGGGAAATCGATAATCCCTACCAATTTAAATTTGTCCGAGGGGGTAGCTGTGATAACACTATTCCCTTGATTTAAAACTAATGGTTTATGAATTTCTGGAGGAGCTAAACGGGGAGTAGTTGCGGAAACAATACCTGCTTCTTTAATTGCATCAACCCATCCCATCGCCGAACCATCCAAAAGCGGTATTTCTTCCCCAGAAACCTCAATATTTACATGACTTAGGCCATATCCAGCCAAAGCAGCAAGAAGATGCTCAACGGTGGAAAGATGACGGTCACCAAAACTAAGAGTTGTACAGAGTCGACTATCAAGGACCTGATTCACATTCAAAGTAATTGGTTCTTGATTTAAATCACTAAATGAAACATGAAAGCCAGCTTTCTCAGAAGGAAAAAGTTTGACAGTGGATTCTTGGCCTGTATGCAAGCCAACCCCTCCCCTCAATACTGAGCCACCAAGGGTCCAAGACTCTTCATAATCATTAGGCAAAGAGGTCACTAGAACTTCCAGCCAACTCCCAGGTTAAAGCGCCAGTTCCCATCAAAGTCCCTTCTGGCCCCTTCCAAACGTAATGGTCCAACAGGCGTATTAATGATCAAACCTGCTCCTGGAGAGAAACCTGATCCATTCTTTCCAAGTAAAGTTCCTGGCTTACCTGGGACATTAGCTTGTGATCCAAAATCAGTAGCTGCATCAATGAAAACCGCCCCCGCAAGCAGTTTCCAAATAGGGAATCTATATTCAACAGAGGCTTCTCCAAAACTTTTCCCAACAGCAAGATCACAAGTATTCCAACCTCGCACTGATCCTGAACCTCCAACACAAAACGCCTCATAAGGAGGCAACTCACCAACGATTGCTCCAGTTTTAGCCTGAAAACCAATGGTTTGTGGACAATTAGCTTTTTCCCCTTTCTTAGGTCTACAGCCCTTATATATTTTTAAGAGATTGACAGGAATGAAATGTGTAAAGCTAGTCTTCATTCGATTAAATGCTGGAGAATTTTCTCCCACTGGAACAAATTGTTCCGTACCAAGACTTAAGAAATTACCTGAAGTCGGATTCCTTGAATCATTTAAAGTGTTAAAAGTGGCGGCTGTTCTTACACTGAAAAGATTATTTTCAGACGCACAATTGAACGCGACGCAAATCACCTCATCATTAGGAACAGCGCCATCTTTTAAATTATCAACTAACACACCGTATGGTCTACTATTACCTGCATAATCAATTGCTTTAACTTGTTGGACATTTGCTCCTAAGAGAACTCTCCAAGGCGCTTTTTTATATGGGTTTCCACCATTTAGGGGTCTCGCGAAAGAAAACCCACCTCCCGTCCTTTGAAGAACTACAGAGTCACCTTCATAATCAAACCAACTAATGCTTGAATTAGCTTCTTTAGCAAGTGCGACTGTTGACCATTTCTGATTTGTAGGGTTAGTTGTTGAATCAATATCATATGCATTGTAACCCCTACCCGCATCATAATAATCAGAGGCACTTCTTATACTTCCGCCTGATTGACTTCTAAACTCCTGTGGAACTTCTCTACTAATAAACAATGAAGTTCTAAAAGAAGTTCTGTACTTATCACCTCTTAACCATGGGTCAGAGAATGAGAAATTAACTAATCCTCCATATTGTCCATAAGTAAAATCCAAAGAACTACTCCAAGCTCGGCCAAATAAGTTTGTTTCCTGAACACCTACCTGACCAAAAGCTCCCTGACCACCACTATATCCAACACCACCTGAAAGAGAACCTGTTGACTGTTCAGTAATGCCAAGAACTATGATTATTTTTCCAGGTTCTCCTGGTACTGGTCTTAAAGTAACTTTAACGTCACTAAAAAGAGATGTCCCATATATTCTTTTTATATCATTCTCCAAACTTTTTCTATTAAAAACATCATTAGGTTTTAAAGAAATTTCTCTTTCTATAACCCATGGCTGTGTTTTTCCCCTAATTAATTCGCCCTTTTCATTGTTTAATTCACCATCTGTATTTAAAAATTGAATCTCAATACCAGCAACAGTACCTTCAATTATTGTCAATTGAACTGTTCCATCAGTTGTAACTCTGTTTGGACCTGAGATACGTGCCAAAGAATACCCTCTCTCAATATATAAATTCTTAAGCTCTTTAATTCTTAGTTTCAAAACATTCAAGTTCAGAGTTTTTCCAAAGTCTGACCGAAAAATATCTTGAAGAGTATTAATTGCTATTTGTTTTTCTTCTGGGAGAATTTCGACTTTTTTAAAGACAGGGTTAGGATCTACTTCGACTAATAACTGAACACCTAAAGGGCCATTGATTGGTTCTAGTCGAACACCAGAGAACCAACCCGTGGAATAAATCGCATCAACGTCTCTTTTGAGCTCCTTTCTACTAACAGTTCTGCCAGGACGGACATTCATTGCATCATAAGCATCGAATTCCAACCTCTCCTGTTCTGGATGGCCATCCAGACCTTCAATAATGACTTCGGTTATTAAAACTCTTGGTTCAGAAGCATTGTCTTTAAAAGAATCATCTAACTGACCACTATCAGAAGAATTAGAGGGAGTCCTCTCTGTTCCTTTTTTTTCATTAGGAGGGAGGGCTTGTGCCACTTTAAAACGATCCAACTCCTCAAGCTTTTCCATTGGGAACTGCTCTGGATTAGTCAGATTGGGATATCCAGAGCCAGCGAAAACAGGAAGGAAAAAGGCCAAACCATAGGCCCCTCTTTGAAAGAACTTGGAAGCCCCGTCGTAAAAAAATCTGACCATGGATACAAAAAACTGGCTACTAATGCCTCAAACCCCCGGTGACCTTAACTGCAAGTGAGTGGTTTGGTGGAGTTACCTTGTATACGTTTAAGGACCTCCCCGTATCCATCAATCAATCCACCTAAATTTCGACGGAAACGATCCTTATCTAACACCCGATCAATTGGATCATCTGTTTTTTGATCCCAAATTCTGCATGTATCAGGACTGATTTCGTCAGCGACAAGGATTTGGCCATGCTTATTAATCCCAAACTCCAATTTAAAATCAACCAACTTCAAATCCAATTCCTCAAAAAAACCCTTCAGGAGGGTATT
>CACENO010000019.1 GCA_902560875.1 uncultured Prochlorococcus sp.
ATTATAATGAGTAGTAAAGATCCTAGAAAGATGAGGTTTGAGGTTAGTTTTAATTGTTAGGTTTTGGCTTTGATTGGTCTTGGATATTTTTTGTCAGTCCTCTAGATGCATTTAAGAACTAAAAAGAAGGGGCGACACCACCGCCGCCTCCTTCACTAAGTAGGACGTCCGTTTTGGGTGATACGGAGGCGCCTGAACTCCTTTAACAATTTCAAGGAGACATGTCTCTTCTCTCAATAGGAAAAATTTCCTGTTTAAGCTGAAATTTGCAAAATGTTTGTTCAAGGCGCCTTAGGGGAGATGGTTTGGAAGGCGAGAATAAGTACTTTCGTTGTTTATTTCACAAAACCATTTTGAATGCTTAGAGATTGAGAACTAACATTGGACAGCATCAGCTTAGGTATTCTGTTCATGGTTGGACAGCATCCTTGATGTCAATCTAACAACGTAGATAGGAGAAGGCTTTTGGCTACTTGTTCTTGTACCCGAGGGTCTAAAGGGTTGGCACTCTGACTCCTAACGTCATCCACCACCTGCTGTCCTTCCAGCTCTAATTGGGCTAATTGTTGATCAGTCGCTGAAATCCCATTGCTGAGTTCTCGCTCCGCTTCCTCTTTCCAGGAAGGAGTCACAACGGCTCGAACAGCAATAGATCGCTTAATTGATAAAATGGTGCTACTGGACATAAAAAGAAAGGCTACGGGCCAAGGTTCTCATATAGAGGTATTAGGTCAACCAAATTCGATGAACTAAATAAATTAACGTGAATAAATTGATGTAATAGCTTCTGCATCTCTATGAGCAATTTTCTCTCGCCTCTGTTTAAGAGTCTGAGTTAATAAGCCATTTTCTATCGAGAATGGAGCAACCAAAGCTACGGCTAAGACTCGCTCTTCCCCACGTGAACCTCTCCGCATAGATAGCAAACGATTTACCTCACCACGCAAAAGCTTTCTCAAGTTCATATCACCAGGAGAACCGCCTAAATCTTTAGGGAAACAAAAACCTTTTTCCTCAGCCCAAAATAAGATGTTTTCAACATTCGGGACAAGCAAGACTCCTAATTGCTTTTCATCTTGGCCAACTAACATCACCTGATCAATTAACTGACTAGCGACTAAAACTTCTTCTAAAGGGCCAGGCTCAATATTTTCTCCACTACTTAAAACAATTGTGTCTTTGGCTCGGCCTGTAAGAACTAAGGAACCATCAGGTAACAACATTCCTAAATCACCAGTATCAAACCAACCCTCATCATTAAGTATTTTAGCTGTTTCTTTTTCCTTCCCCAGGTATCCAGACATTACTTGAGGGCCCCGAACCAGGACACGACCTCGTTCACGGAACATCTTTATCACCCCTGTTTCAGGATCAACAATCCTAAATTCCGTTTCAGGTAAAGGCGGACCTGAACTGCCACGAATATTGCGCCAAGGACGCCTACAGCTAACAACAGGGCTGGTCTCAGTAAGACCATATCCAACTAATAGCTCCACCCCTAAAGCTTCAAAAAAGCTATCGACATGAGGAGCAATAGCACCTCCTCCATTAATTGGAAAAAGTAATCTACCTCCACTGAGCTGTTTTAAAACTTTTGGCCACAACAAATTTGATGCGAGCAGATGAATAGGCCAGCGCACAGACAACTCAATCAATGCAAACAAACGGCGAATCACAGAAACTTCTTGAATTAACAACGACCTAAAGGTACGCAAAGCTAATTTGTAAAACTTACTGTTAGACAATGCCAGTCTCAACAATTGCTGCTTAGAAGAAGGCATACGCTTTAATGCATCATCAAACCCTGCCTGCACTGCTTCCCAAAGCCTAGGGACTGTGGCCATCACAATGGGACGCACTCGTGGCAAATCATGTTTAAGGTGTTTGATAGTCGTATAGCTCTGAGTACAAGCACAAGAAAAAAAATAATATTCAGCACTTCTTTCATACGCATGCCAAATAGGCAGAACACTTAAGACAGGGGACCCTGGGGGAGGATATGCAACGCAAGCCAAAGCTCTCATTTGATGCAAAAGATTGGCATGACTTAATGGAACCCCTTTTGGCTTTCCAGTTGTCCCAGAGGTATAAAGAATCGTCGCGATTGCAGTTTTGGCACTGTCAAGACCAGGTCTACTAATCAATTTCGACTTCTGTTTGATTAAAGCTTGTGAGATAAAGTCATCCCAACCAACTACTCCATCATCAATAACATCGCCTTCTAATTGTAATAACAACTTTAAACGTCGTTTATATTCTTCCTCTAGAGAAAGCTTTTGAATTAATTCGGCATTCTGAACAACCAGTGCAACGGAGGAAGAATCTTCAAGAATATATCTAAGCTCTTCTGCAGGAGCAGAGGCACCTCGTACTGCATCAACCCCACCAACTCGCATGATCCCTTGGTCAACAATCAACCAACGAGGACTATTTTCCGCAAAGAGTGAAACAACATCACCAACGCCTATACCAAAACTGTCAAATCCAGCAGCAACGGTAGAAATAAGGTCAGCTAGTTCTTCATATGTATATCTTTCTGGGTTTATTGAATAAGGAGCATCAACAGCAATTACATCGCCATGGTTTTCTTGCAGCCATTGCCAAATCTGATCTACACGACCAATCCTTTCCACATAATTGTGACGATTCAGTGGCTCTAGCTCTTCTCGAGCTGGCCTCCAAAAAGCATTCGCAAAATCAATTGGCAAGTCAGATCCTTTCAATACTCTCCTCCTAGAATCGTAAAAGACATTTCTACTTAAATTATCGACTCAATTACAAAAAACTTAGAAAGACAAGTTTATTCAACCCAACAAAAACCAAAATGCCTCTCTAATCCCCGCCGAAGAAGAGGTTGAACATCTTTAACTTTAATTCCAGGCAACCAATAATCCAGTCGGCCAACCGGATGTCCGCTGAGCCCACAAGGAATAATCCGATCAAAGCCTTTTAGATCACAATCAACATTAAGAGCTAGACCATGTTGAGTTATCCACCGACGACAACCCACACCAATGGAAGCGACCTTTTTTCTATTCACCCAAACACCTGTTAATCCAGCAATACGCTGTCCAGGCAATCCCAATTCTCCAAGCAAATCAATCAAGACCTGCTCAATCTTGCGTAAATACCAATTCAAATCTGTCTGATACCGCCTCAAATCAAGTACAAGATAAGCAACCAACTGCCCAGGCAAATGATGCGTAACTTCCCCGCCACGATCTATGCGATACAAAGGGTAAGGAGGAGTTTTTGGATCAAAACACAAATTAGCTTCACTTGCCCCTCTCCCTAAGGTGAAACAGTTAGGGTGTTGCAAAAGCCAAATACCTTGAGGGAAATTAGGTTCCGTGAAAAGGCTCTTTTGCCAATCTTTTTGCCAATCCCATGCTCTAGGGAAAGTCACCAATTCTGTTGGCTCAAAAATAAAAGCCTCTAAGGAGTTTCCTGATTGGCAAGTTTTATCTAACTTGCCCGTATCGAAAGGCACCGGAGGGATGCCATGAAGTTGCTTATCCATGGTCGCAATCTTGAACTGACTCCTGCCTTGCGTGAATACACACAATCAAAACTCAAAAAGGCTATCCAGCATTTTGAGGAAATGGTAAAGGAGGCGGATGTCCACCTTTCAGTGGCTCGCAACCCTAAAACACCTCAGCAAACAGCAGAAGTTACTGTTTTTGCCAATGGCACCGTTATTAGAGCACAAGAACGAAGCGAAAACCTCTATGCAAGTATTGACCTTGTAGCAAGCAAACTAAGTAGGCAACTTCGTCGATATAAAGAACGTCACTCTGATCATCACCATAGCTCTGGTCATAGCGCCTCTGTAACTCCATCCACAGAGTCCGTACTCCATGAATCTCCCATCGATAAATCTCTCCTTGTAGGGAAAGAAGCACACCTTCCCACTCCAGGAGTAAGAAGAAAATATTTCCCTATGACACCCATGAATATTGAGCAAGCAAGACAGCAGTTAGAATTAATCGATCATGATTTCTATCTATTTAGGGAAGAAGAAACAAAGGAGTTGCAAGTCATATACAAAAGAAACCATGGTGGATATGGAGTTATACAAGCTCGCGATTGAGGTCAGGTTTTTGTATGAATATAAAAAGCGACTTAACTAATCTCGCATCATTCATAGAACAAGCCGCATTGGATCCACATTTGTCAAATGAATGCCTGAATGATATTTGTGAAGCAACAAAACATTTTAACTTTTCAGGACTTTGCACTAATTTAGTCAGGCTCCCTTTGGCCAGAAAAAGACTAAGTGGGCAAACGCAAATTAAACTAATTACCCTAATTGGATTTCCTTTTGGTTTTATCCCGAATAAGCACAAAATAGCAGAGGCAGAGTGGGCAGCAGAGAAGGGTGCAGATGAATTAGAATTAGTTCCAAATTTCTTAGCCTTAGAGCAAAATAAGATAGATATATTTGCTGAAGAAGTTGCCAACGTATGTGAAATAGGTTTACCCGTAAGAGTGATATTAGATATGAAGAATCTTAATGAAGACAAGCTATCTTTAGCTATAGATGCCTCAATTGATGCTGGAGCAATAGGCTTGCAAAATGGCAATGGATTTGGTGGCTGTGTAGAACCTTATGAAATCCAGCACCTATCCAATCTTGTACGTGGCCGTTGTGCAATAAAAGCGGTTGGCGGGTTAAAAACCCTTGACCAAACCTTAAACCTAATTGAAGCAGGTGTAGACAAAATCGGAACTTCTATAGGACCTCAATTAATTCAAAGCTTGAAACTGCGTAACAGTGAGTTCAGATAAAGTTTTACATGGGCTTTCCCTAAAGATTGGTCCCCTTGGGGAAAACGATCGTCTCTTGACTATCCTTAGCGACGAAGAAGGCATAACTCGCTTAGCAGTGCCAGGAGCAAGACGGCCGCGCAGCAGCCTTGCCGCTGCTGCGCCTCTAACATTGATGGAACTACACATTGGAGGTCGCTCAGGGCTAAAGAGGGTTAGTCAAATGAAGGTTCTAAGAAGCTATAGCAAGCTTGGCGAAAGACTCGACACACTTTCTGCCGCGCAGGCACTTGCGGAGTTATGCCTTTTATTAGTAGCTGGGAAAGATCCTCAGCATGGAATCCTCAGCGCGGTCCTAATACACCTGGAAAGGTTAGAGGAACACGAAGGAGATGAAACAACTAAGTCAATTAACATTTTAGCTAAAAGTGTTCAGTCTTTCATTCATCTTCTAGCTCTTGGGGGCTACGGTCTGCCCATTCAAAAATGTTGCAAAAGTGGATTACCTCTCGAACCTCCCATTGGAGATTGGGATTGGAGATGTAGTTTACTTCCAGACGAAGGGTTTGTTATTGGCTCCGTTGATAAAGCATCGATTCAACTAAATCCATCCGAACTTGCATTACTGCAAAGACTTCTTCGTCCAAACCTCCCAAAACGTAAAAACGGAGACCTAATGGGCCCCAAAGATGTATGGATCAAACTATTAACAGTTGTGGAATGCTGGGCATCACATCATTTACCCAAACAAATAAGTGCTCTCAAGATGTTGAAGGAATCCCTTTCTCATTAAAAAGGGTTGAAGGATGAGTGATCCCATTTATCAAAGTACAACCAATACATCCACCAAGAATGGTCTTAAAAAAAACAATATTGGATTGCAAACTGTTATCCAATTAGACGGATTTCGTAGGCTCTGGATAGGTCAAATCTTTTCTCAATTAGCTGATAAATTTTACATCGTTTTAATGGTTTATCTAATTGCCCAATTTTGGGTAATTGGTAACGCCGAAAGCAATGATGCACTAGCAGGCATGGCCGCGGCTATGCGAATGGACTTTGAAACTCGTGCACAACGTATCACCCTTCTTGCAACAGGAATTTATGTAGCAAATACCATCCCAGCCATTATTTTTGGAACGCTAGCTGGGGTTGGTGCCGACCGATGGCCAAAGCGAAAAATCATGGTTGCATCAAACGGTCTCAGAGCCCTTTTAGTGGTTTTTACACCACTATTTCTTTTGCCAGGGCCATATTTCTTAGGCCTTAGTTGGGGGTATTGGGGACTTGTTTTTATGACATTTTTGGAGTCAGTGCTTACCCAATTTTTTGCCCCAGCAGAACAAGCCGCCATTCCACTTCTAGTGCCCAAAGAATATCTACTTGCAGCGAATTCGCTGTATCAAGCGACCAGTATGGGTGCAACAATTGTTGGGTTTGCTCTAGGAGATCCAATACTAAGAATACTAAAACAATTATTTTTAAATCTTGGAATAAACGGAGGGGAATTCATTCTACTTCCCTTCTGTTACGGAATTGCCGCTCTTAGTTTGAGCACTATTCAAATTAAAGAGAAACCCAAACAGCATTTAACAAAAACAATTTGGGGCGAAATTATTAATGGATTAAAAGTAATTAAAAGATATCCCACAGTAAGAGGAGCAATGTTGAACCTTGTTATTCTTTATAGCCTTTTGGCTGCCCTTTATGTTTTAACAATAAGCCTAGCTTCCTCTATCCAAGGACTGGGCCCAACTCGATTCGGGACCTTACTAGCGACAAGTGGGCTAGGGATGACCATTGGAGCTGTTTTAGTGGCTCAAATTGGACATTTTTTCAACCGAAGGAAACTCGCATCTGTTGGTCTTGGCTCAATCACTTGGAGCTTATTATTACTGGGCCAGTCCACGGGATCTCTTGTAATCACTATAGTTCTATGTGGAATTTTAGGAGTGGGCGCAGCATTTGTTGCAATTCCAGCCCAAACAACTCTTCAAGAAGACACTCCCGAAACGGAAAGAGGCAAAGTGTTTGGACTACAAAACAATCTCATCAATATTGCTTTAAGTTTGCCTCTGGTATTAGCTGGCACTCTGGTCAGTAAATATGGTTTACTTCCAGTTCTATGGTTACTTGCTTCTCTAGCTTTGCTTGCAGCACTTTTAGAGTATCCATGGAAACCCTTTTCAAGCTAAAAACTGCTTACTTCAATGCAGCGGTTATCACACATAGCCTGGCTGGGCAAAAAAACACCCTTCTGTGGGAACGTGACTTATGGCCTAAGCACTACAGAAGCCCTCAGGGAAAGAGGATATCAAACTAGTTTTATTCATTTTGACAACCCAATTAGTCCTGGGAATAGCCAAACTTCTCTATTAGCCAACGACCCTGAAGTTAGCCTTCCATACCTTGTTAAATCTCAGGTCTATACAATTCCCTCTCCCAGAGCTCAGAGGGAATTAAGAGAGTCGCTTGCACGACTCAAGCCAGATTTAGTTCATGCAAGCCTCACACTTTCTCCCTTGGATTTCAGACTGCCTGATCTTTGCCAACAAATTGGGGTTCCATTAGTCGCAACCTTTCATCCACCTTTTGATGCTGGAATTAGAAACTTAACTGCAGGTACTCAGCAACTTACTTATCAGCTATATGCACCTTCACTAGCTCGTTACGACAAAGTGATTGTCTTCTCAGAATTACAAGCCGAGCTCTTAATCAAACTAGGCGTTAAAGAAAAGCGACTTTCAGTCATTCCAAATGGTGTAAATACAGAAGTTTGGAAACCAGCAAATCCAAGCTTTGAAACACCAAAACAAATAGAAGTTCGCAAACGTCTCGGACAAGAAAGAATTTTTTTGTATATGGGACGCATCGCAACTGAAAAAAATATTGAGGCACTTCTTCGCGCTTGGCGTCAAGTAGAGCTTAGAGGGTGTCGATTGGTAATCGTTGGGGATGGGCCTCTTAAAACAACATTGGAGAACAACTCATTAACTACTAATGACTGTGAAGTTCTTTGGTGGGGGTCTGAGACTGACTTGGAAACCAAGATTGCATTACTCCAATGTGCAGAAGTTTTTCTGTTACCAAGCCTTGTCGAGGGGCTCTCCTTATCTTTACTTGAAGCAATGGCAACAGGAACTGCATGCGTTGCAACAGACGCCGGTGCTGATGGAGAAGTCTTAGAGAACGGAGCCGGCATCGTTTTAAGTACGCAAGGTGTAACAACCCAATTACGCACTCTCCTTCCCGTATTAAGAGATCAACCTGTTTTAACCTTTGAACTTGGTAGACGTGCTCGTTTACGAGCTCTGGAGAGATATAAGCTTACCCAAAATATTGATAAGCTAGAGAATTTATATTCTGAACTAATTGATTCAACTCCTCCTAAGAAAGCGATCAGGCCAGATCTCGACTTCGTTCAGCAGCCAAAATCACCGCTTCCATCAAAGCTGAGCGAACACCTACTTTCTCGAGATGACGTAATGCAGTAATTGTTGTACCTGATGGAGAAGCAACCATATCCTTTAACTGCCCTGGATGAAGATCCTTTTCTTTCAGAAGCAATGAAGTCCCATAGAAAGTTCTATGAGCTAAATAGTTTGCTAATAAACGAGGCAATCCTGACGCGACAGCCCCATCAGCAAGTGCTTCAGCAATCAATGCTATATAAGCCGGGCCTGAAGAAGTTAAAGCAAGAAATGCATCTAATTGATCTTCAGGCAACTCAAAGACCTCACTAATTGGTTGAAAGATTTTTTTCACTGCAAGTTTTTGATCATTGAGAAGGCTTTGAGTACCAGCCAATCCTGTCAAACCAACACCAACCATTGCCGGAGTATTTGGCACAGCTCGTACACAAACATGCTCCGGAAATGCTCTTTCAAGACGTTCTAGCTTTATTCCGGCTAAAACAGAAATTAGTAATGGTGGAGAATTAGCTTTTGAGGGCTTTCCCTGGCGATCAATTCCCTCAAAAGCAAAAAATTGTTGTGGCTTAATTGCTAACAACTGAATAGGTGCATTCCACACATCCGCAGAAATCGGATCATCAACAGAAACAACTCTTACTCCACTAGGCAATTGTTCCGTAACACGTTGAATACTTCTTTTATGGGCAACCACTCCTAAAACCTCACCAGCCTTAAAGTCTCCCCTCTGCAACAGAGGAGAAACAATGGCCTGAGCCATACGACCTAAACCAATAACCCCAAGAGAACAAGGCACCAATCAGATTGCAGAGGCCATAGATTCTCCCCACTCAGGAGCAGGAGCTGGTGTTGAATCCTTGTGGCCGAGATCAGAATCCTTATTTACTACTGTTGATGGCGACGCGTCTTCTTGGAATGAATTCGTCACAGTTACACAACTGGGGGCAAAGAGAAAAATACTTTCACCAATTCGCTCTTGATGACCATCAATTGCAAACGTTCCGCCAGCGACAAAGTCAACTGCTCTCTGTGCTTGATCAGGCTCCATCATTGTGAGGTTCAATATCACTGTTTTCCTTTCGCGCAATGCCTGAATAGCTCTAGGCATTTCATCAAAACTCCTTGGCTCCATCAGATTAACTTCTGAATTCGTGGATGAGATACCAGGCATCCCAATCACATTTGAAGAAGATATTCCACTACCTATATCAAAAGGGTTATTTGATTGAGAGAAAGGAGCCAGCTCACCACCTGAACTTCGTACATTTCTGTTGGAAGGGTCATCAAATTCATCCCCCGTTTCATAGTCAAGTTCATCAAAGTCGTTATCAAGGTAGTCATCACCTGCGACAACGGAACGTAGACGGGAAATAAGCGACACCTGTTCAATCCTCTTTGAATAACGTGGAGTAAATCGGCTTTAGACCGATATTAAAAGCGCTTTTTTTAGGGAGACAGCTAAACCCTCCTCCCTAAATAGCGCTCCAGGAAGGCAGGGGCAAGGTTTTTAACTGCTTTTAGTGATATCTGTGTTTAAGTTGAAATGATTAGGGCGTTGCCCAAACAAACTGGATCCCAACCTCAACCAAGTAGCACCAGCCTGCAATGCTTCTTTCCAATCGCTACTCATACCCATTGAACATTCAGGTAATTGCAATTGGTTTGCTAGCTGACGACATTCTCTAAAAAGGGTTCTTCTTTCTTCTGACTCAACCGAAATCGGCGACATTGTCATCAAGCCCACGATTCTCATATGAGGCAAGACAGCAAGGTTTGGCCACTCCTTACAAAGATTTTCAGGATCAAATCCGCCTTTTGTTGGGTCTTCACGAAATTTCACTTGAATCATGACTTTTGGCGATTTATTTTCCTCACCAGCAATTCTTGAAACCCTTTGAGCTAAATCAAAAGAATCCACAGAATGGATAAAAGCGAAAGATCGGACTACACGTCTGATCTTGTTTTTTTGCAATTTGCCTATGAAATGCCAACGAAGTTGCTCAAATTCTTGAAGAGCTATCAATTTAGGCAATGCTTCTTGCAAACGACTTTCTCCAAAATCACATTGCCCTAGGTCTAAAAACGATTTAATAGACGTAATTGGATGTCCTTTACTTACAGCAAGCAAATGAACCCCTTTTGGTAAATGAGCAGAAACTTGCTGCAATCGATCAGACAGCATTACTAAGATTTAAATAAAAGTTTGATGAAATAACTCCTGCCATCTTTTTTTATCAGGTGAATTATCTCTGCGGCAACGGGATAGATGCATTTCGGCATAATGGCGTGCATCCAAATACGGGATCACCTCAAATTCAGCCCCCCTAGGTTGAAGAGTGACTAAAAAAAACATCTTCTGGGCGTACAACGTTGCAAAAACGTCCCTACCTTCTCCCGCTGGCGCTACTAAGTAGAGCATTCCAAAAGTAGGGTGATTGAGATAATGCTCAGCACTCACCTTTCAAGGACTTGGTATCTATAAAGCACCGTACTTCCCACGCAAGCCAAGAACAAATAACAACGTGATGCCTGAGCAAAAGTTTAGAAAAACCCTTCTTCCTTTTAATGTTGTGTTTGGCCTGAAATGATCTGGAGGCAACCATAATCCACCTCTTGCGACAAGAGCATCAGCCCCTTGCTCTGCTCTTAATAGAATGTTCGCTAAAAGCCTTTCCCCAACGGAAACTACAAGACCAAAAGTCGCTTTAAATCCAAGTTGCTTTAGATTTACAGCCCTAGTTGATAGCGCTCGCAAAAGGTTTTGAAATTCCTCTTGTACCAAAGGCAAGAATCTTAAGGACAAAAGAAGCTGAAAACTAATTCGATCTACTGGTACACCCAATAAAGCAAGTGGAGAAATAAACCAATGCAAGGTCCAAACCAAGTCTTCTGGGGAGGTCGTAAGGAGCAAAAGGTTGACACTATGAACAACAGTAAAAATCAAAGTTGAGGTTTTAAGTCCCAATTCAGCAGAACGTCGACCAATCGCAAGAGAACCCAACTCAAAGCCCCCAAAACGAATTGGGCCCACTTCTACAAGATTCCAGGAATTAGATGCTCCAAAAACATTTGGCACTTCCTGTGGAGAACGAATGGGGAATGGGGAAGAAAATTGCCCTGTAGGCAAAAGAATCGTCAACAATCCCACCAAACCTGCCAGAACTAAGACAAAGCCAAAAGAGCGCAACCAAATTCTGAAAGGCAAGCCACTCAAAAAAGTCAACAAAAACAACCCAACAACTAGACCAACCCTCCAAATTGGTCCTGCCAAAAATGGAGTAAGTAAAAACATCAAAGCCCAAGCCATCTTTAACCTAGGGTCCAAATTTCTCAACCAGCCCGCTTGACCTGGCACATATTGACCAATTGGAACCTTTTTCAACCAGTCCATTATTTATAAAGAACTGGCGTTTTGATTTGCAAGATCTTTCTCTGCATCTCTCTGTTGCTTCCCTCGCCAAAACAACTTTAAAGGCGTTCCATCAAAACCTAAACCTTCTCTTAATTGCCTTTCGACATATCTACGATAAGTATCTCCAAATAATTTTGGATCATTAACAAATAAAGTAAAACTTGGAGGTCGACTTGCCACTTGCGTGCCGTAATACAGGCGTCCTTGACGCCCCCCTCTTGTCGTAGGAGGACTGCGCCAACTCAAAGCCTCCTTTAGCACTTCATTAACAACTGAAGTACTCACCCGGCGCCGATGTTGCTCAACAGCCAAACTTGCTAGCGCAAAAATGCTGTCAACACGTTGGCCTGTTAATGCAGATGTAAACAACATTGTTGCCCAATCAAGAAAATAAAGCTTTGCACGTAATTCTTTTTCGACCATTGACAAGGTATGACTATCTTTTTCCACTGCATCCCATTTATTAACAACCAGCACACATGCCCGACCTGAAGCCTCAATCCTCCCGGCTAGCTTCTGATCTTGTTCGGTAACTCCATCAATTGCATCAATAACTAATGCACATACATCACTACGCTCAATCGCCTTAAAACTTCTATTAATCCCAAAAAATTCAGGCCCATAATTGACACTACGGCGACGCCGAATACCCGCCGTATCAATTAACTTCCAAGATTGATCCTGCCGTTTCAAGAAAGTGTCAATAGTGTCGCGAGTAGTCCCACGAACAGAACTAACAATTGCTCTAGGCTCCCCACAAATAGCATTTAGCAAGCTGGATTTTCCAACATTTGGCCTCCCTACAATCGCCATCTGAATTGGTTCATCCTCCTCCACTTCCTCCCCTTTAGGTGGGAACATCTCAATTACACGGTCAAGCAAATCTCCAGTCCCAGCACCATGAATAGCTGAGATCGGACAAGGCTCTCCCAACCCTAGGCTCCAGAACTCAGCGGCCATAGCCAAGCCTTGTTCTGGTGACTCGCACTTGTTTACTGCGACCAAAGATTGACAAGGCTGGGCACGAATCCATTCAGCGATTGCTTCATCACCTGCTGTAATTCCTTGCTGACCATCAACAATGACTAAAGCCAATGAGGCTTCAGCAAGTGCTAAATAAGCTTGTTCACGTATCTCAGGCAAGAACTCACTGTCATCATCAAAAACCAGGCCACCTGTATCGACCATCTTAAATTCTCTATCTCGCCAAAAGCCATCTTGATAAGTGCGATCTCTTGTCACACCAGGTTCATCATGAACTATTGCCTGACGACTTTGGCAAAGTCGATTAATCAGCGTGGACTTGCCGACATTGGGCCGACCAATTATGGCGACAATTGGACGCGCCAACTTCTCTAACCAACGATAAGAATCTTGACCCTACATAGTCACAGACCTAATAAGCTACCTTTCGTGATATAAAACTAATCTTGTAAGCACAAAAATCCTTTAAACCAAAAGTATCACTCTTTTTTCGAAATATTCATCCCAGAAAATTGACACAACATCTTTTAAAACCCGAAAATCAAATTACTTGGATTAAATATATTGGTTCTTCAAAATGAATCATTTTTGTAAAGAACTAGTTCTTAATGGCAACAGTCAGAGCAGAACATTAAGATCAAGGGTTTTTCAATCTCCTCTTGCTGGAGTTAGCGATCAAATCTTCAGAAAACTTGTCAGACGTTGGGCTCCAGAGTCTTTACTATTCACAGAAATGGTTCATGCCAAAAGCCTTGAAATTGGAAATAATCAATACAAAGTCGAAGATCTTTCGAAAGAGAAAGGACCAATTGGTGTTCAACTTTTTGACCATCGTCCAGAAGCAATGGTCGATGCAGCAATTAAAGCAGAAGCAGCTGGTGCATTCTTAATCGATATCAACATGGGGTGTCCTGTAAAAAAAATTACTTGCAAAGGTGGTGGTAGTGGCTTGCTAAAAAACCCCGAACTAGCAGAGAGAATTGTCACCCAAGTCGCTAATGCAATAAAAATTCCTGTGACAGTAAAAATACGTCTGGGATGGGATAAAAATATAACTTTGGGTTCAGAGAAGTTTGCACAGCGAATGCAAAATGCAGGCGCACAACTACTCACGATTCATGGCAGGACAAGGTCACAAGGCTTTTCCGGGAAAGCCAACTGGAATGCAATTTACGAAGTCAAAAAAGCCCTCACAATTCCAGTTGTTGCCAATGGAGACATCCAAAATATTGATGATGCTGTTCGCTGTCTCTCGCAGACAAAATCAGATGGCTTAATGATTGGACGTGGGAGCATGGGCGCGCCGTGGCTAGTAGGTCAAATCGATTGTGCCTTGAAAGGACAACAACCATTTCAAACTCCAGGGCCAAGACAGAGAGTAAGCCTAGCGCTCGAACATTTACAAGAACTTATTTCCATAAAAGGTGATCATGGCCTTTTTATTGCGCGCAAACATATGAATTGGACGTGTATAGGATTCCCTGGGGCTACACAGCTAAGACATTCTCTTGTACGAGCGGAAACACCTGTAGAAGCAATAAATCTTCTCAAAACACAACTTGTCTCGCTGAAGTAAAAACTCTAAGCAATTAACCAGTTGCAGAATCAAGGTAGACATATGGTTTGACCTTGACGAATAAGCAATAAAGAAAAATATGGCATATCTGATGCAGACACTTCACTTGCGTCAATAATTTCTTGATCAATAAATCCGAGTCTCTTAGCAAAAAGAGACCCAGCCAAAAGTCCCTTCCTTTTTAATAAAGGTCTAACCCATGTCCATCTACTTCCTAACTTGAGCAAAGCAATTACTCTCGAAGGACAGTCCGGATCATCTAACAATTTCTCCAAACATCTCGGTTCATCTGGGGTTGGAACGATGAGTAATTGATCTTTCTGCATAGCCAAAGGCCATGTTCCCACCGCTGCTGCAGCTGAAACAGCAGTTACTCCAGGAATTAGACGTATTGGGAATTCAGGGTAATGAGCCTTTATATAAAGCAAAATATATGAGCCAGTAGCAAACAAAGAGACATCTCCTTCGCACAGGAAAACCACCTCTTCTCCTGCTTTAACTAATTCAACAAGCTTTTCACCTGATTCCCGCCAAGCCCTTTTAAGAAGTTCCGATTCACTTACCATTGGGAAAACAAGTGGCAACTGCTTCATATCCTCCTTAATCCATGCAGAAGCAATTTGCCTTGCAATACCTTCATTGCCTTCTTTAGAAACCGGATAGGAAATCAAAGTTGCATTTTGAATAGCTTTCACAGCCGCCAACGTCAGCAATGAGGGGTCACCAGGCCCTACACTCACAAGGGTGAGAGAAGGTGGTAAGGCATGAGAGATTGGCAACCCAGACATAGTCATTAATGTTCTGTTCTACAACATTTCTTCTCAAACAGCCGAAAGAATTGAGACATCACATTCAATAAAATCAACTTTTACTAATCCTTAACCGAAATCATTAGCTATGCATCCTCGGCTCAGGATGAAGTTCCGAAAGAATTTCGGCTTCAGCATGCGCTAACTCTGTCAAACGAGAAAGAATTGTTTTTCGATCAAAGCGTTCATCCGCCAGTTTCCAATATAGAGAGAAATGACGGGCCTCACTACTCAATAAGTCCCTATTTAACTGACTAATCCCATCATCAAGACTATGAGCAGCAAGCAAGGACATTCTTTCGTGGCTTCTTGCCTCAATCAAGCCAGACACCAAAAAACTATCCAACATGCGATAAGGCTCTACTTTTCGAATCTTTTTAATCAAGGCGGCTCCATAAGGCGGAGCAGGTAAAGGCTTGAGATAGTGCCCTCTTGATTCAAGGAGCATTAACACCCGTTCAAAATGCTCTAACTCCTCTCTAGCTAAAGGACTAAGGACCTCTGCAAGTCCAGGCTCACACAAATATCGAAACATCATTTGAAAAGCCGCACCTGCGGCTTTTCTCTCACAATGTGCATGATCTATAAGAATCTCAATTGGGTGAGCCAACGCTTGTTCCAGCCACTCATGACTTGTTGAGCTCGCCAGCCATTTAATTCGAATATGAGGTTTACTAGAAGTTCGCAAGTTACTCATAAGAGTTATACAGTCTTACGAAGATGGGCTAAAAGCCCTTGCAAGGCAAGGTGATAACTCATAGCGCCAAAACCGCTAATAACACCTACTGCATTGTCCGAGAGAAAAGAAGAATGGCGAAATTGCTCACGTGCATGAGTATTACTAAGGTGCAATTCCACGTATGGGATCTCAACCCCAACCAACGCATCCCTTAAAGCGATAGAAGTATGAGTATAGGCACCAGCATTAATTAAAATCCCATCAACTTCTTTCACCGCTTTCTGAATACGGTCTATTAGAGCGCCTTCAAAATTGCTTTGAAAGCTATCAAGCTGAACTCCTTCAGTTAGCGCTTTTTTTTTGAGCTCCGTCTCAATGGACTCAAGAGTTTGAGAACCATAGATAGATGGTTCTCGTTGCCCTAAGAGATTGAGGTTTGGGCCATTTATAAGCAATAATCGCATCAACCTCTTCAATCAAAGTTCTAAAGTAATCGAATCGATCTATAGAAACAACGCCCAGAGCAGCAGGGAATACTTGGACCATTAACTGTTAATGTCACATCTGTGGTTCGGGTCGGTGCCCGAGTGGTTAATGGGGGCGGACTGTAAATCCGCTGGCTCTGCCTACGTTGGTTCAAATCCAACCCGGCCCACCTTTCCACACGCCCTTGTAGCTCAGCGGTAGAGCACTCCCTTGGTAAGGGAGAGGTCCCGGGTTCAAGTCCCGGCGAGGGCACTCCCCTCACTCCTCTCCAAGGGAAAGGATCTCAAGGCACAGAGGTTCTAAAACACAGAACGTGGAGTCCACTTTTGGCTCTATCAGTTCCTCATTTGGATGGTCCTGAGACCTAGGCAATAAAAAAGGCCCTTGCGAAACGCGCCGGACCTGGATGATGGGGAACTTGTTTTCTAAGCGAGATTTAGCTCAAAATCAACCCCCACAAGTAGTGCATTTTCTTATCAGTTGTACAAGTCACACTATAAATAGCGTGTATCTACCGATGACAAATCGCTTGACAATGACTAGCGTCAGTTCAACGGCCGGGTGATGGGGATCAAACGGTCTTACTAAGAGAGCCTCTTCTCTGCATAGGAGGCTTTCTTATTGGATATTGATTGAAGACTTGTCTATAAAGGTCATGATGGAGGTATGAGATCCAATCAGGTTCATGGGAGAAGCTAAACGACGAAAAGAGCAAGGCCTACCACCTAAGCAAAAAGAAAATGAAAAAAAAGAAGAAAACTCAAATTCCTTTAGTTCATTATTCAAAGATCCCAGGCTTGGCTTATATCTAGGCGCTGCTTTTGTTATTTATCTAATTTATGACGTGATTTATTACTACACACGTGGCTAATTATTGCTTGCGAATCTAACGATAGAAAGAACAGCTATCAATATGATTCCAAAAGTCCAAATTGAACCACTCCTGTTCGTTAACCTTTCCGCCCACAAAGGAAGTCCTTGATTCTCGCTGATAAGGATATAAGCCAGACCTAAAACAACAAGAGGAATAGCTATGGCAAGTAGAAATTCCATTTAATTTTTTGGACCAATAATCGCATTATTACTTCCTTTGAGCAATACAGCACAAAGTCAATTATTGATGAGTGAGTTGGTTAACTAATCTTTTTATCCAACTCCATTTCTCTTCCTTGCAGCGGCATCATTATCCAAGGTGATTTTAACGAGATCTTGGAAACCACCACCAGCGGAAGTGATGAAAAAGCTAATTAAAAAAGCAAATCCAGCGAATATTGACACTCCTAGTTCCAAGTGAGTAATCATTCCAGAAACAGCAAATAGAGTCGTTTAAAAACCTTTGGATTTTTAATACTGAAAGAACAGTTTTTTATATTCATAAAGTCAACACTACAAATGTTAGGCGTTGGAGTTAAGTAAAGACACCTGGCTCATCATTGCTTTGGCATTCTCCTTGGCATACCAGGTCTTCAATTCTTTTGGACTTAGTGGAGGAATGATACGAGATAAAAAGGATGGAAAGAAAACTGAACTTCCATGGGAATAATGCCCTTAAATACACTTAATGAGTACTGACCCCACTATTGAATTCCCTTTAGTGGGGATAGTTGTGCTTGCTTATTTTTTATATGCTACTTATTTGTTTCTTGTGTGGTTTAACAAAGATGGTGTGAAGTAATAGCTCAAAAGCCAAACCGTCTTTATAGGTCGTCCAAAGGCGCGACGGTTCGTATCTCAGATTTTCGATGACCTCTTCATATAGGCGATATAAACATTTACACCCTCCTAAATGACGCTGGTCTCTAGTGGACTAAAAGGCTCAAAAAATGGACAGCCACTTTTATGTCCAATTTATGCTCTACCAGGCAATCATTTGAATGACGCATAGGCACTGCACTCGTCACAAAAATCCCGACAATTAAGAAACGATAGAGCGGTCTCGCCCCCTTCCTAATAGAGGCACTACTGAGAAAAAACAAAAGTATTGATAACAAGCTTCCAGTTAGCGGGCAATGAAAGCCAAAGCTGTAAGCAAAATGGCTGAGGCAAGTACCCCAATAGAAACAAAGCCTACAATTTTGCCTGTATTCACTGATATGGAAACAGTGAATAACTCATTTTCTCTATCACGCTGCTTTTGAGAA
>CACENO010000020.1 GCA_902560875.1 uncultured Prochlorococcus sp.
TATATTGATTTTGCTAGCTATTTCTTTTAGTTTGCTATTCAAGTCTTGACTAGAATTTGTTAATTCTGGCCGATCTGGTGCAGCACTAATTAGAATTAAATCTCTTAGTATTGCTACCAATCCTTGAAGAATTGGTAGTGGATCTCTTCCATTTTCAAGAAGAGATCGAGTGGTTTCTATTAATACTATGGGGTCTATTTTTGCTAAGGCTTCAGCTAATACAAGCAGCTCTTCATCAGGTACAGCTCCTATTAAATTCCAGACTGTATTGCTATTGATTGGTTGGGGTAACAAGCTGAGTTGGTCGAGCATGCTTTCTGCATCTCTAAGCCCTCCTTGGGCTCTTTGTGCAATCAAATTTAGTGCGTCTTTTTCAATCCCAATTGCTTCTTGTGTAGCAATCATTTCTAGATGACTAGTTAAAGCTTTTAGAGGAATCCTTCTAAATTCAAAACATTGGCAACGACTAAGAATCGTAGGTAAAACGCGTTGTGGGTCAGTGGTTGCAAGGACAAATACAACTCTTGGAGGGGGTTCTTCTAAAGTTTTGAGTAGAGCATTAAATGCTGCCGTAGAAAGCATGTGACATTCGTCAATTACATAAACTTTCCAACGTGCTTGCACTGGTGCAAATCGCGACCTTTCAATTAATTCACGGATGTTGTCAACGCCTGTATTGGAAGCTGCATCGATTTCAATGACATCCAGGGATGTTCCTAAAGAAATGGTTTTGCAGAGGTCACATTTTCCACATGGTTGTGATGTTGGAACTGGACTCTCGAGGCAATTGAGTGATCTTGCAAGGATTCTTGCGCTTGATGTTTTTCCTGTACCTCTTGGACCACTAAATAAATATGCCGGAGCTATTCGATTTGTTTTTAGTGCTTGTTTGAGAGTTGCTGCAATTGCCTCTTGACCTACTAGATCATCGAAGCGTTCTGGACGATATTTGTGATGCAGCGGCTGGTAGACCATGACTCATGCGCTGCTTAGGAATTAAATTAGACAATACTCAGTTTTGAGAGTTTGTTTTGTTAAGCAAGCGAATAATTTCTCCTTCAAGACTCTCTAATGAATTTAATTGGTCTGCAAGTGCCTGACCCTTTAATACAAGACTTTGCTTGATTTGTCTTTTGCCTTCATTTTGATTTGTCTTAGAATTACCATCAAACCAAGTCTCCAGTTCTTCTAAGGTCCAATCGAGTTTGCTTATAAGGGATTCCCGTAAATTTCGAAGGTGAATCACTGCTTTTTTTGCTGTAGGAAGTGCTGACTTCCCAGTGACACCATACTTTTCTATAAGTTTTAAGGCTGTATCAAGAGTTGTTGGCATTATTTGGTTTAAGACCTTTCCTTTATCAATACTGGTCTTTAACCAATCATCCAGTTGTTTGCTGCGATGCTTACCGGTTTTACACCAGCATGCAAAGTGTTCACAATTGTTAAAAAGTAAGTTGTATTTTTGTTCGCCAATTCGACTTTTTGCACGCATCAATGTTTGTGGATGAGAAGATGCATTCTTATGCTTAACGATGGAAAAGTTTTGACCTAAACAAAAATCATCAATTGAACTTTTGAGTATTTCTTTGCCTTCTAAATAGTGAGCAACATATCCATCTCCTAGGTCTATTCCATGATGAAAAAAAAGGCCATGCTGACGAGGCACTTGCAAGTGATCTGCAGCTCCCATGTTTATTTACGCTGGCTCTTGTTTTGAACGCTCCTTGGAAGGTAAGGGTAGAACTTTGCCGCCAGTGTGTTCATCAACCATTGCTCTTGTTATGGTGAAACTTTCTATGTTCTTTTTAGATGGTAAGTCATACATTAATTCCAACATAATTTCCTCTACTATTCCTCTTAAGGCTCTTGCGCCAGTTTTACGTCTATGAGCTTCCTGTGCAATTGCCTCTACAGCATTAGTTTCAAACTCAAGTTGAACGTTGTCCATACTTAATAAAGTCTTGAATTGTTTGACGAGTGCATCACGTGGTTCGGTTAGAATTGATTCAAGTGCTTGGGCGTCAAGCGGTTCCAGCACTGCGCTCATTGGCATACGGCCGATAAATTCTGGAATTAGTCCATAACGCACTAGATCATCTGGTTCTAGCTGTTTAAGTACTTCATTAGCGGCTAAATGTCTGTTAACTCTGTTTCTACCTCGGTTGTCACCTGGCATAAATCCAATGGAATTGCGTCCTAATCTTTTTTGAATTACATCTTCAAGTCCTACAAAGGCACCCCCACAAATAAATAGTATTTGACTCGTATCAATTTGGATGCAGTCATGGTAAGGATGCTTACGACCTCCTTGTGGTGGCACATTAGCAATTGTGCCTTCGAGCATTTTTAGTAGAGCTTGCTGAACTCCTTCTCCTGAAACATCTCTTGTGATAGAGGGATTTTCACTTTTGCGTGCAATTTTATCTATTTCATCAATGTAGATAATTCCACGTTGAGCTAAGTCAACATCCATTTCTGCTTTTTGCAGAAGACGAAGAAGAATATTTTCTACGTCTTCCCCGACATACCCAGCTTCTGTAAGTGTGGTTGCATCAGCCACGGCAAAAGGTACATCTAATAATTCAGCCAGCGTTTGAGCTAGAAGAGTTTTGCCTGAACCAGTAGGACCAATTAATAAAATGTTGGATTTATGCAATTTCGTTGCTGTTCTGTCAATTTCACCTTTCCCATCACCTTGCCAAGCAAGCCGCTTGTAGTGGTTATAAACAGCGACTGAAAGGATTTTTTTAGCAGATTCTTGCCCTACTACTTGTTGGTCAAGGAACTTTTTGATCTCTAGAGGTTTTGGTATTGATGCGAGTGTTGGTGCTGGTTTTCCACTATTGCGGATTCCGTTTGCTTTTTTTTGATTGGATTCATTGCTTTGACGAGAGTTCCCTTGGCTATCTAGTAGCTCTTCATCCAATATTTCATTGCAAAGATCTATACATTCATCACAGATATACACTCCTGGACCTGCGATTAGTTTTCGCACTTGATCCTGTGATTTACCACAAAAGGAGCACTTCAGATGGGCGTCGAACTTTGCCATCGGGCGCTGAATTAGGTCAGTTGGTTTTCAGATTGGACAAGATGTTGGTCAGTCTGAACTCATAGGATCGTTCGGGATTAAGGTTTCGTCAGCCTTCCTTAACGAATCACGTGTTCTAGATACTGTCCACCATTTTGTCGATCAGGCCGTATTCAACCGCTTCTTGCGGCGAAAGGAAGTGGTCACGGTCAGTATCCATAGCAATTTTTTCAATTGGTTGACCTGTATGGTCTGCTAACAATTGGTTGAGGGTTTCTTTCAGGAAGAGGATTTCCTTGGCTTGGATTTCTATTTCTATAGCCTGACCCTGAGCTCCACCAAGGGGTTGATGAATCATTATTCGTGAATTAGGTAATGCCAATCGCTTCCCTTTAGTTCCACCAGAGAGCAAGAATGCACCCATGCTGGCAGCTAGGCCGTAGCAAATAGTTACAACGTCAGGAGTAACTTGTTGCATGGTGTCGTAGATAGCAAGACCAGCGGTGACCGATCCTCCAGGGGAATTGATGTAGATCTGAATATCTTTTTCAGGGTCTTCTGCTTCTAGAAACAGCATTTGAGCTACTAAAGAATCAGCGACTTGATCATTCACATCAGTACCTAGAAAAATTATTCTTTCTCTTAGCAAACGAGAATAGATATCAAATGAACGATCTCCTCTTCCTGATTGCTCCACAACTGTTGGTAGCACACCTGGCCCAGAATGCGGCATGAATTCTGACCATTGGTTTTGAATGGGATGTTTAATAACGGCGTTGATCACGCGAAATCATGTCTGTTTGGATAATAATAAAGCTATTGCTATGGCCTTGCCTTGAAATAAGTTTCTGATTACTTTTTAGAAGTTTTACTTGGACTAGGCTCATCTTTTTTTGATTTTTTTTGCTTTGGATCAGCATTCGCCTTCGTTATTTTTTCTTTTTTTTCAGAAGGTTTTTCTTTGATTGTGCAGTTTTCTTCCAACCATTTGATTAATTTTTCTTCTAATAAATCCTCCTTGACCGCATTACGCAATCTCTTGAAATCGATATTTTTCTCTTTGGAAAGTTCTGTTTTTACCTCATTGAATTTTGTTTCGACTTCTTCTTCCAAGACAATAATGTTTTCTTGTTCTGAAAGAGCTTGAAGTGCAAATTTTCTTTGCAAATTTTCTTGAGCTTCATCTTTGGAAGATTCCATTAATTTTTTAACTAGTTCTGGAGTAAACATTGATTTCACATCCATGCCTTGCTGAGCAAATTTATGAGCTGTTTGCTCTACTAAATTTCTAATTTCTTCATCAATCAAGGTTTTGGGAATTTCCACTTCTAATTGTTCAACTAGAGCTTTTACTAATGCAATGTGAAGATTATTTGTTTGGCTCCTTTTTGCATCTTCTTTTAACCTTTTCTCCAAATCTTCTCGAAGCTCTTCCATATTGGCTTTTTCACTAGCTTGCTTAGCAAAATCATCATTTAAATCTGGAAGTTCTCGAACTTTTAAATCTTTAAGAGTTAGTGCAAAAGATGCTTCTCTTCCTTTTGCATCTTGCTGAGGATAATCATCTGGAAATTGACATTTTAGGGTTTTTTCATCATTTATCTTCATTCCATAAATACCTTCAACAAATCCAGGTATCATTTTCCCTTCTTCTAATTCAATATCCATTGAGTCTGCTGAACCACCTTCTATTTCACTCCCATCTTCATAGGTACCCTTGAAGCTGACAACTGCAACATCACCTTGAGAGGCAGGACGATTTTCTACAGGTACTAAAGTTGCAAGTTGTTTGCGTGATTCTTCAATTAATTCATTTACCTTATTGGGATCATAAGTAACTGATTCTGTTTCTACTTTTAATCCTTGTGTTGTTTTTAATTTAGGAGTAGGGGGTATGTCTGTTTCTAAAATTAGTGTTAATTGTTGGCTTGGATCAAAACTTTCGAGTAGATCTTCAAAGGTGTTTTTTAGCTCTGGTTCACTAAGAGCTGTTATTGATTCTTGATTGATAGCTTCTCTCCATACATTATCTAATAATGCTTCTAAAGCTGTGGCTTTAATTCTCTTAATTCCTATTTGTTGAAGGATGACTGCTGTGGGAACTTTCCCTTGGCGAAATCCTGGAAGTTTTATCGACCTACTAAGGCGAGAAAGAGCTTCGTCATAGCTGGTTTTGCACCTTTCTGCAGGAACTATTAATTCAACGGACAATCGACTGCCGGCTAAGGCATTGGTTTTGATTTGCAATGCGACAGTACTCATTGAATCTGTATGACGTCCAACCAAACACATTAATTAACCGTTAGCCCAACAGTGGGGCTTATTGTGGCTGGAATGTTTTCTATGCCTCAGGGTATGCCCTTGCTTCAAGGTCATACAGCTAGGGCCAGAACGACTTTTGTTTCCCGTCTATAGCAGATTCATTCGTTGCATTTCAAAGCATTCCCTCCTAACAAGCCCCTTTCTCTCGCTGTACTTGGCTCAAGTGGTGCAGTGGGACATGAATTAATACATCTTTTAGAGGAGCGCTCTTTCCCAGTAAAAGAACTACGATTGTTGGCTTCTAAAAGATCAGCAGGTACATATCAAAATTGGAAAGGGTCCAAAATTAAAGTTGAAGAGGTTACTGAAAGATCTTTTGAAGGTGTTGATTTGGTTTTGTCTTCTGCAGGTGGATCAGCTTCTCGTCTTTGGAGAAAGGCTATAAATGCTGCTGGCGCGCTAATGATTGATAATTCCAGTGCTTTTAGGATGGATCCTGAAGTTCCATTAGTGGTTCCAGAAGTTAATCCTGAAGTTGCTTTTAGCCACAAAGGTTTGATTGCGAATCCGAATTGCACAACTATTTTGTTGTCTTTAGTTTTAGCTCCATTAGCAAAATGCAATTCAATAAGACGTGTGATTGTTTCTACGTATCAATCAGCTAGTGGTGCAGGTGCTAAAGCAATGGAGGAGCTAAAGAATCTCAGCTTGCAGGTATTGAATGGCAATACTCCTTCCAGTGAGGTATTGCCTTATTCCTTGGCATTTAATTTATTTCTTCATAATTCTCCATTGCAAAATAATCACTATTGCGAAGAAGAAATGAAAATGGTTAACGAGACTAGAAAGATAATGAATTTGCCTAATTTGCTTTTTACGGCAACCTGCGTACGTGTACCAGTTCTAAGAGCTCATTCTGAGGCTGTAAATATTGAGTTTGTTAAGCCAGTCTCAGTCAAAGAAGCCAGAAAAAGTTTGCGAAATGCTCCAGGAATTGAACTAATTGAAGATTTTCAGAACAATCGTTTTCCAATGCCCGTGGATGTTACGGGACGAGATGCAATAGCAGTAGGGCGCATTCGTCAGGATATTAGTGATGCGAATTCTTTAGAACTTTGGCTCTGTGGAGATCAGATTCGAAAAGGGGCTGCTCTTAATGCGATACAAATCGCTGAATTATTAGTTACAAGATGATGGATTCTTTGGTTGATTTATCCCCAACTCCTTTTGGCCGCCTGCTGACAGCAATGGTTACACCATTTAATGATGATGGGCAAGTTGACTATGAGTTGGCAGGGCGTTTAGCAAGGTATTTGGTTCAAGAAGGTTCGGAAGGCATTGTTGTTTGCGGAACAACTGGTGAATCTCCCACACTCAGTTGGAAAGAGCAGGATAAATTGCTGGAAACCGTTAGAAAATCGGTTGACCCAGGGATATATGTATTAGCAGGAACAGGAAGTAATAGTACGGCTGAAGCGATTGAGGCAACTTGTAAAGCTGCGTCCGCTGGAGCAGATGGTGCATTGATAGTCGTGCCTTATTACAACAAACCACCTCAAGATGGATTGGAGGCCCATTTTCGTGCAATTGCATTAGCAGCTCCTGATTTACCACTTATGCTTTACAACATTCCTGGGAGAACAGGTTGCTCATTGGCCCCTAAAACCGTAGGTCGTTTGATGGAATGTTCTAATGTTGTGAGCTTTAAGGCCGCTAGCGGTACTACAGATGAAATCACTCAGTTAAGAATGCAATGTGGATCTAAATTGGCGATTTATAGCGGAGATGATGGTCTTCTTCTTCCAATGATGGCAGTAGGAGCTGTTGGAGTGGTTAGTGTCGCTAGCCATCTTGTGGGACGCCGGCTAAAGGCGATAATTGATTCCTATCTGAGTGGTGAGGTTACTGTTGCGCTTGGTTATCACGAGCAATTACAACCTCTCTTTAAGGCTCTTTTTGCCACTACCAATCCAATTCCTGTCAAAGCGGCTTTAGAGCTCAATGGCTGGCCTGTTGGACCTCCTCGAAGTCCTTTACTCCCTTTAAGTAAACAAATGAAAGAAGAACTTTCCTCCATCCTCTCCAAGTTGCTGAAGGATTAATTCCTAGGCGGCACGCATTTTTGTGTTTTGCTTTCTAAAGCTCAATACATCCATTCAGTTCAGTTAGCTTTTTTTATACCCTTTTGCCATGACGTCTAGTTCCAGTTCTAAAAACTTGAATACTTCGAGTACTAGTACTCAAGCCGCTCCTAAACAAAAGGAGTCTTGCTTACGTGTAATACCACTTGGTGGTCTGCATGAAATTGGTAAGAACACCTGTGTCTTTGAGTATGGCGATGACATCATGCTTGTAGATGCAGGACTTGCTTTTCCTGATGATGGTATGCATGGCGTCAATGTTGTGATGCCTGATACAACCTATTTGAGAGAAAACCAGAAGAAAATTAGAGGCATGATTGTTACTCATGGCCATGAGGACCATATTGGTGGCATATCACATCATCTGAAGCATTTCAATATCCCAATCATCTATGGACCTCCTTTGGCTATGTCAATGTTGCATGGAAAGATGGAGGATGCTGGTGTCACTAATTGCACAAAAACCCAAATCATTTCTCCGAGAGATGTAGTCAAAGTTGGCCAACACTTTTCTGTTGAATATATTCGTAATACACATTCAATCTCAGATAGTTTTTCTCTGGCAATTACTACTCCAGTTGGTGTAATTGTATTTACTGGTGATTTTAAATTCGACCATACTCCACCTGATGGGGAACATTTTGATATCCAGCGCATTGCGCACTATGGAGAAAAGGGTGTGCTTTGTCTTTTCTCTGATTCGACCAATGCAGAAGTTCCAGGCTTTACACCATCTGAACGCTCAGTTTTTCCTAATCTTGATAGACACATAGCTTCTGCTGAGGGGAGGGTAATAGTTACAACTTTTGCAAGTTCAACTCATCGAGTTGCGATGTTAATTGAATTAGCAATGAAGAATGGTAGAAAAGTTGGCTTAATGGGTAGATCCATGCTCAATGTGGTTGCCAAAGCAAGAGAAATCGGTTATTTACGTTGTCCTGATGATCTATTTGTTCCAATAAAGCAAATACGTGATTTGCCTGATCGTGAAACCTTGTTGTTAATGACAGGTAGTCAAGGAGAGCCTATGGCTGCTTTGAGTCGTATCTCTAGAGGGGAGCATCAACATGTGCAAGTAAAGCCAACGGACAAAATAATTTTTTCTGCCAGTCCAATACCAGGTAACACAATTTCAGTAGTGAATACGATTGATCGCTTGATGAAACTTGGAGCACATGTTGTTTATGGAAAATCAGAAGGGATTCATGTATCTGGTCATGGATGTCAAGAAGATCAAAAATTGATGCTTGCTTTAACAAAACCCAAGTTTTTTGTTCCTGTTCATGGAGAACACAGAATGCTTATGTGTCATAGCAAGAGCGCTCAATCCATGGGAGTTCCCGCAGACAACATCCTTATTTTGGAAAATGGAGATGTTGTTCAGTTGACGCCGGATTCCATTGCCAAGGGAGATTCTGTCACGGCAGGCATTGAGCTGCTAGATGCTTCTAGGGAAGGAATTGTTGATAATCGAGTTTTGAAAGAACGTCAACAATTGGCGGAAGATGGTGTTATTACAGTCCTTGCGGCTATTAGCACAGATGGTGTGATGGTTGCACCACCAAGAGTGAATTTACGCGGAGTAGTTACGAGTGTTGATGCTAAAAAAATGTCTCTTTGGACAGAGAGAGAAATTACATGGGTCCTCGAGAATCGCTGGAAACAATTAGCTCGCCAAACAGGTGGCAATTCAATCGAAGTTGATTGGATGGGTTTGCAGCGGGAAGTAGAGGCTGGACTGGCTCGCAGAATGCGACGCGAATTGCAAGTTGAGCCTTTGCTTCTGTGTTTGGTTCAACCTGCTCCTGGTGGAACCCCTGCTTACAAAGGTAGGACAGATGTTGAAAGTGATTCTGAACAACCTGTTAGAAGGGCAGATGCCTCAGGGACAGGCAAGGTTCGTGGGACTTCTTTACCAGTGAAGGTCGCAAATTCCCCTTCAGGAGGCACTTCAGCTGAAAGAAAGACGCTGCCTAATGCAAATGTTGGACAGCAAAAGGTGCCAGAAACTAAAGAAGAAGTTCCCTCAGGTCGTACTCGCCGCCGGCGTTCTGCAGTCGCTTGAGCAAAAAATCTTTAGTGACTATTTTTTGAATTATTGAAGCTTGGATGCTCAAGTTTAATTAACTCGCGTATCCATGTGATTTTCCAATTTTGTTTCAGGTTTAATTGTCCAGGTGGCATCCTTTTACCAATTTTTTGGCTTAGAGCTTCAAGTTGATTGGCAGTTAAGCTAGGAACACCATTTTGTTTTAACCAATTAGCGAGGATTGTTGCTCTTGCTGTTAATGGAAGACCAGAAAGTGATTCTCTACATAAAATAAGATTGCTTTTTACTTGAAAATAATTTAGCAAAAGATGAGCCATAGATTGTTGATCTTTTTTGTAATAGGAAAGTCTCTCAGCTAGTGATGCCATTCTTGAGCTGCATCCTGGATATAGGTCTTCAAGAACAGGTAAGACTTGATATCTAATTCTATTGCGACTTAGATGAGTATTTTTGTTGGAAGGATCAAGCCAGACTGGTAGGCTCATGTCTTGACAAATTTGAGCCGTTTCTTGTCTATTGAAGATCAGTAATGGCCGAATTAATTGAATATTTTCAAGTAGTTTTCTTGACTCTGGAAGACTACTGAGACCTGCTAAATCAGTTCCCCTGGCAAGGTTTTGTAACAGTGTTTCTGCCTTATCACTGCTTGTATGCCCCGTTAAGACATAATTGCAAGGAGAAGATTCTCCTTGAGAAGATAAAATTTTAGCTGTTAGAATTAATTGCTCATACCTCCAATTTCTTGCTGCTTCTTCGCTATTAATTTTCTTTTTTGTTGATTGATTAATTAATACTTTTAGATGATTTTTTTTGCACCAACTTTGTAGTTCTTGAGAGATTATCCCAGATTTACTGTGCCATCCATGATCACCATGCCACACATAGAGTTTCCATTTGTGTAGTCCTTGTAAATCAAGTAAAAGTTGGAGCATTGCCATTGAATCTTGGCCACCTGACACTGCGACTAGTAGGGATGCTCCCTTTGGAAGAAGCTCTTTGTTGCTCAGTAGTTTTTTGTGCAGTCGTGCATGCCATTTTGTCCAGATTTGTGGTTGTGAGTTCGCCATGGAAAATGATTTGGGATTAACCACTTAAGGAAGATGTGTTTAGATCTTGGCCTTAAAAAATGTCAAAATCAGAGTATTTGATTGTGTTTTGATGGCTTCTCTCCGACATTTACCTACTGCATTGCAGAAAAGCTTTGAGCACCGCAGAGTTCTAAAGGTTATTGCTGGCCTAGGCAATTTTGACTCCGTTTCGGTGGAAATGGTTTCAAGAGCAGCTGGAAGCGGGGGAGCGGATTTGCTTGATGTGGCTTGTAGGCCTGATTTAATTGAGATGGCTATTCTTGCCTCAGGCTTGCCAGTGTGTGCGAGTGCAGTTGAGCCTGCCTTGTTCCCTCAGGCAATAGAAGCTGGTGCATCAATGATTGAAATAGGAAATTATGATTCTTTTTATCCCAAAGGTCGGTTTTTTTCTGCCTCTGAAGTAATTGATCTGACACTTCAAACGCGAAAATTATTGCCTCATGTTGTTATGTCAGTCACTGTTCCACATGTTTTACCTTTGGATCAACAAGCCCAATTGACAGTTGACTTGGTTGAGGCAGGCGCAGATATTATTCAAACTGAAGGTGGAACTAGCTCAAGAGCCTTAAGTGCTGGAGCTTTAGGCATGATTGAAAAAGCAGCTCCTACTTTGGCTGCCGTCAGTACTATTTCTGAACATCTTCACAAGGAAGAAATCAACGTCCCGTTGCTTTGTGCTTCTGGGCTTTCATCCATAACAGTACCTATGGCATTTGCAGCAGGTGCATCAGGAGTTGGAGTTGGTTCAGCTGTTAATCGCCTAAATGATTCAATAGCGATGTTGGCTGTTATTAGAAGATTGCGAGAAGCAATGTTTTCTTTCCAGTCCCAATATGAATCTATTTAATAGACTTATTTAGTGTATTTTCTAAAAAGATATTGCTATTCTAATTGAGTTATTGCATTAATATATGAAGGCTACCTATATTACTTTCAGTTTATTCTTGCTGCTAGTTTAAAAGTATTAACTATCTAAATGTTATTCTTTGCAAGGCAACGTGAATGAACCAACTCTTAGCTTTTATTATTTTTATCTAGGATCAACTGGATGGCTAAATATTATCTTCAGGCTCCCTATACCCCTAAGGGTGATCAACCCAAGGCAATAGATCGTTTGGTAAAAGGAGTTAATGAAGGTGAACAATTTCAAACATTACTGGGTGCAACTGGAACAGGGAAAACATTTACGATCGCTAATGTTATTGCTGAAACAGCTAGGCCTACATTAGTTCTTGCTCATAATAAAACTCTTGCAGCTCAACTTTGCAATGAATTGCGCGAATTCTTTCCTAGGAATGCTGTGGAATATTTTATATCTTATTATGATTATTATCAACCAGAGGCGTATGTTCCAGTTAGTGATACTTACATAGCTAAGACTGCATCGGTCAATGAAGAGATAGACATGTTAAGGCATTCTGCGACTCGTTCATTATTTGAAAGAAGGGATGTCATTGTAGTTGCTTCAATTAGTTGCATTTATGGCTTAGGTATTCCCACAGAATATTTGAAAGCTTCTGTGCGGTTTGAAGTTGGAAATGTGATTGATCTGAGAAAATCTTTGCGAGACTTAGTTAATAATCAGTATATGCGTAATGATTTTGATATCAGTAGAGGACGTTTTCGTCTTAAGGGAGATGTTTTGGAAATTGGACCAGCCTATGAAGACAGATTAGTTCGCATAGAGTTGTTTGGAGATGAAATTGAATCGATTCGTTTTGTTGATCCCATTACTGGAGAGATCTTGCAAAGCCTTGATTATATTAATATTTATCCTGCCAAGCACTTTGTCACTCCAAAAGATCGACTTGATATTGCTATTAAAGCCATTAATCTAGAGTTAAAAGAACGTTTGGAAATATTAAATGAAGAAGGAAAACTCTTGGAGGCGCAACGTCTTGAACAAAGAACTAAATATGATTTGGAGATGTTAAAAGAAGTTGGTTACTGTAATGGAGTCGAGAATTATGCAAGACATCTATCTGGACGTTCTCAAGGTACTCCTCCAGAATGCTTGATTGATTATTTTCCAGATGATTGGCTGTTAGTTGTTGATGAAAGTCATGTTACATGTTCTCAATTAAAGGCTATGTATAATGGAGACCAAGCAAGAAAAAAAGTACTCGTTGAGCATGGTTTTAGGTTGCCAAGTGCATCAGATAATCGTCCTTTGAAAAGTGATGAATTTTGGGATAAAGCTAAGCAAACTGTTTTTATTAGTGCAACACCTGGAGAGTGGGAATTAGCAAAAAGTGATGGCTTTATTGTAGAACAAGTGATTAGGCCGACAGGTATTTTAGACCCTTTAGTTGAAGTAAGGCCCACTGAAGGCCAAGTTGATGATTTGTTGGGAGAGATACGAAAAAGGGCTGTTATCAAGCAAAGAGTATTAATTACAACTTTGACTAAACGAATGGCCGAAGATTTAACCGATTACCTTGATGAAAATGATGTACGAGTGCGTTATTTACATTCGGAAATTCATTCTCTTGAGCGAATAGAAATTATTCAAGATCTTAGATTAGGTGAATATGATGTTTTAGTAGGTGTGAATTTATTAAGGGAGGGACTAGATCTCCCTGAAGTTTCACTTGTCATCATTCTTGATGCTGATAAAGAAGGTTTTCTTAGAGCAGAGCGTTCATTGATTCAAACTATTGGTAGAGCTGCAAGACATGTAGATGGTTTAGCACTTTTATATGCGGATAATCTTACAGATTCTATGGCAAAAGCAATTCATAAAACAGAGAGGCGTAGATGTATTCAGAAAGCTTATAATGAGGAAAATGGAATTGTGCCAAAGCCGGCTGGCAAGAAAGCAACTAATTCGATTCTTTCTTTCTTAGAGTTATCAAGAAGACTACAAAAAGATATTTCTGGCCAGGAGTTATTAGATATAACATCAGAAGCTACCGATAGACTTAATGAAGTAGATATGAGTTTGCCATTGGAATCATTGCCAGATGTTATTGACCAACTAGAAAATAAAATGAATGCTGCTGCGAAGCAATTAGATTTTGAGCAGGCAGCAAAACTACGTGATCAAATTAAGCATTTAAGGAAAAAATTAATTCGTCATTCTTAAATACTTTTTATGATTAAGTCTTGTTTCTATTTAATACTGTATGTTCTGCTTTTCTAGTGAATTTCCTAGTTCAAAATAATTATGTACGGCTTGAAGTGCTCTGATGCCTTCAGCTTCTGAAACAACACAACTGATTCTTATTTCACTGGTTGCAATCAGTGCAATATTGATTTTTGCATTAGCCAAAGCTCTAAACATGCGAGCTGCAGTTCCTGGTTTTGCTGGCATACCAGCACCCACTGCACTTACGCGTGTAATAGCCGGTCCGTTTTTGAGATGTGCGCCTGGCCATTTTGCTAATAAAGGTGAAAGTGCATTATCCGCTTGCATTAGATCACATTTTTTGAGCGTAAAACTTATATCTCTTGAACCATCTTTTTGTTGCCTTTCTGATTGCACAATTGCATCTAAACTGATCCCAGATTCTGCCAGGGCAGAACATAATGCAGCTGCGGTGCCAGGTTTGTCTGGTACACCTTGTACACTCACTTGAGCTTGATCAGGATCCATTGCAACCCCCCTAACTTCGGGTTCACCAGAACCGGTAATTTCTGGATTGATTTTGATTTGGCTTTCATTTAGCTCAAAAGCTTCACTGATTGCACGTAACCCTTTTGCTCCAAGAGATGCATCGATTACACAGCTTACTTTCACTTCGCTTGTTGCAATTAGTCGTATATTGATTCCTTTTCTTGAAAGAGTATCAAATAGAGTGGCTGCAATTCCAGGCCTTCCCATAATCCCTGCACCACTAATACTTAACTTGGCCATACCATTTTGAGTTACTAATTCACCTCCGATTTCTTGGAGAACACTCTGACTAATCTTTTTGGCCTTAGATAGTTCCTTTTCTTCAACAGTGAAGGTAATGTCATTACTATTCCCTTCATGTGTAGCTTGGATAATTAAATCAACATTGACGCCTTCAACTGACAACTTTTCAAACAAATCTGCCGCAATTCCTGGCTTATCAGGAACGTGAGCAAGTCCTATAACAGCTTGTTTATCAATTAGTTCTAGGCCGTCAACTGGTCTGCCAAGTTCTAAACCTTCTCGTCCTTGAGATCGTCTGTTGCTACTAGTCAGGATTGTTCCAAGATCATCAGTCCAGCTTGAGCGGACTCGAAGCGTTACGCCATAATTTCTTGCCAGTTCTACTGCTCTTGGATGTAAGACAGCAGCGCCAAGACTTGCAAGTTCAAGCATCTCATCGCAACTCAACGTAGGCATTAATTGAGCGGAAGATTCTTTTCGGGGATCAGTGGTCAGTACGCCAGGCACATCTGTAAATATCTCGCATGTTTCTGCTTCTAAGGCAGTTGCAAGGGCGACAGCAGAGGTATCTGAACCACCTCTACCAAGTGTTGTGATTTCAGCAGTTCCTCTGCTGCTTAGGCTTGTGCCTTGGAATCCTGCGACAACAACAACTTTTCCTTCGCTCAGAAGAGCTTTAAGAGGCTCTGTACGAACTTCTAAAATTCGAGCGCGGCCATGGGCTGACTCTGTAACTATTCCAACTTGGGCACCTGTCATAGAAACGGCCTGTATTCCTAGTTCATTGAGTGCTATTGAAAGTAAAGCTATGGACACTTGCTCTCCAGTTGATAGCAGCATATCCATCTCTCTTTGGGGAGGATTTTTGCTAATTGTTTGAGCCAGATTGGTTAGTTCATCCGTAGTTTGACCCATTGCAGAAACAACTACGACAAGTTCATTGCCAAGCTCTTTGCAAGTAGCAATTTTGTTTGCTACCGCCTTAATACGGTCGACACTCCCTACAGAGGTGCCACCAAACTTTTGCACCAATAAGGCCATCCACTTTTCCTAGGAAGGTTTTGATTCTTTCAGTTTGTAGTTACTCAAAGTATTGATTGCTTAACAAGCCATCTTTGAAAGCATCTGAAGGCATGATTCCTTTTTTAAGTGCTGATTCTACTTTTAACAAAGACTCAAGCAAATTCAGAAGGCGTTTGGAAGGAATCTCTCTTAATTGTTTACGCATTATGTAAATGCGTTTGGGATTAGCAATTCCTGCAGCTTTAGCAATTAAGGAAACATCTGTTTCTCCTTGTTCTTCCATCACCCTTACCCATAAGGACCCTCTTACTTGACCTGTAATAGTGGCAAGGATCTTCAGTGCTGGTTCGCCTTGATCAAGTAATGCATTGAGACGGGCTATTGCTTCTCCTAAATTCCCTGCTATCAGAGAATTTCCAACTTGAAGAGCGTTGGTAGCCATCCCTTCGATTAATGCTTGGACTGTATCTGAAGAAATAAGAATAATTTCCTCACTGTCAACTTTATGCTGTTGCGTTTGTTGAGCTAGAAGAGAAAGTTTGATTAGCTCTGAAGTCAATCTTTCACTATCATTTCCTATAGCATTTACAAGTAATTTATTTGCTGCTGGTTCTAGCTTTAGATTAAGTTCTTGCGCTGTTCTATCGACTAATGCCCTTTGACCTGCCTCATCCCATATGGTCGGTAATTTAAAACTTTGTTCACTTACTTCGTTGGTCTTGATTAATAATTGAAGAGATTTAGTGCTTTTTAGACGCCCATCTGGTTTGTTTATATTGCTAAGCACTAAGTGAGTATTTTTAGGTATTAAATGAATTATGTCATCGAAGCTTTTGGCTAGATCATTTCCACAATTATTGCAAAAGGGACTACGCCTTAATAAAACAACTCTTCCACCAGAGCCAAATGGAGGTGTTCTAACTTCATTGAGAGCTTGGCTGGCTTGTGAGATATCAGATCCATCGAGCCGACTTAAATTGATAGCATTCCATGCAGGATCAATAATTTTGTTAATCAGATTGTCAATGGCTCGCTCTCTTGCAGCAGAATCGTCTCCCCAAAAGAGATGTATTGGCATCGTTTTAATGGAAGATTGGCTATTTCATAAATGATGCCTTAAATCAGAGAGATGAATAAAGAGCAATTAAATTCTATTGACCATCCTATTTTTGCTGAGAGTATTCGCTTCATTCAATCTCAGCTTGGTTTTACTGGCTTAGATCCTTTGCAGCAGCAGGTGCTTGAAAGAATTATTCATACCAGTGGCGATTTTTCTCTTAAAGATTTAATTAGATTTTCTCCTGGATCGTGTGAAAAAGGGGTTTCATCACTTCTGGAAGGAGCACCAATTCTCACTGATACAGCAATGGCAGCAGCAGCTATAGCACCTATGGCAAAAAGGACATTAGATTCAAAGCTTTACTCAGCGCTTGATTGGGTCCCTGAAAAGGTTATTCCTGGGATGACACGAACTGCTGTAGGAATAGAACGAGCATGGCAACATCTAACTAAGGAATTTTCAGGTAAACAAGCTCCCATTGTTGTGATAGGCAGTGCTCCTAAAGCTCTAGATGATTTATTGCAGTTAGTGCTTGCAGGATATATTTCACCAAGTTTAATAATTGGAATGCCTGTTGGTTTTATTGGTGTTTCTGAAAGTAAAATGAGTTTATCTAAAAGTGGTTTGCCTCATATCAGGTTAGAGGGCAGTCGGGGGGGCGCTAGTCTTGCATCTGCGGCAATAAATGCTTTATTAAGAGCGTCTTTTTTTTCGAAGAAAAATAATACTTATAGATAAGAGAATAAGGAAAGTGTCTTTTTTATGTTGAAGAGATCTCTTGATATTTAGTTACTTATCTTGCAATTGATTTAGTATTTCATATGCTCTTTCTACAACATTTTTAGGAACGCCAGCTAACCTGGCTGCTTCTATTCCATAGCTTCTACTTGCTCCCCCTGGTGCAATTTTGTGAAGAAAATTTAGTTCATTTTCTTTTTCCTCAACCAGAACTTGGAAATTAGCAACATTATCTAGTGTATCTGACAAATTGTTTAGTTCGTGATAGTGAGTAGCAAAGATGGCTCGGCTTTTGATTCTCTTTGCAAGAAATTCACTTACCGACCAGGCAATAGATAATCCATCAAAAGTTGCAGTGCCTCTTCCGATTTCATCTAATAGAACGAGAGATCTCTTGGTTGCTTGATTGAGTATAAAAGCTGTTTCTGCCATCTCAACCATGAAGGTAGATTGACCGGTAGCAAGATCATCAACAGCACCTACACGTGTAAATATGCGATCTGCAATAGCTAAAGTTGCTTTATGAGCTGGCACCCAACTTCCTATTTGTGCCATTAATTGAATGACTCCAATTTGTCTGAGATAACAACTTTTTCCACTAGCATTTGGGCCAGTTAAAATAACAAGATCAGTTCCATCTCCAAGATTTACGTTGTTTGGCTGGAATAGCTCTTCGACTAATATTTGTTCTACAACAGGGTGTCTACATTCTTCTATATAGATTTTGCGAGGATTT
>CACENO010000021.1 GCA_902560875.1 uncultured Prochlorococcus sp.
AGTTCTCTCTGTTACCGAAATAACTCCACGAGCTTCGAGCAAGTTAAATGTATGGCTACATTTAAGGACAAAATCCAAAGCAGGCGCTGGCAGATTGTTATCAATTAAATTCCTTGCTTCAGCTTCATATAAGTCAAAAAGTTTTTTTTGTATATCAGGGTTAGAGGCTTCAAAATTAAATTTACATTGTCCTTTCTCAAGGTGAAGCCAAATATCACCGTATTTATGTGAACCATTCCAGTTCAAATCCCATATGTTTTCTACATTCTGCAGATACATCGCCAATCGTTCCAAACCATAAGTAATCTCTATTGAGACGGGCCTGCAATCAAGACCTCCACATTGCTGAAAATAAGTAAATTGAGTCACCTCCATTCCATCTAGCCATACCTCCCAACCCACACCCCATGCACCAAGTGTTGGAGATTCCCAATTGTCCTCTACAAAGCGAATATCATGATCTTTAGCCTTGATGCCTATTGCTTCAAGTGAAGCAAGATATTTCTCCTGAATACCCTCTGGTGAAGGCTTAATAAGAACTTGGTATTGGAAATAATGCTGCGCCCTATTAGGGTTCTCGCCATACCTTCCATCAGTTGGCCTCCTACAAGGCTCTGGATAAGCAACCGACCATGGTTCAGGGCCAATCGCCCTCAAAAAAGTATGCGGACTCATAGTGCCGGCACCCTTTTCCGTGTCATAGGGTTGTAAAAGCAAACAACCTTCTCTAGACCAAAATAAATTTAGTGAGCCAATGATGTCCTGAAAGTGCATTATTCAGTCTCCGTCTCGATTTTGGCCATTTTGGGGTTGGGTTTAGTTGGGTTTTTGGAAATACAACAGTCTGTAATCATGGTTGGTTGTACTTAATCAGTCCCAACTTAGTTAGGTACAAGTTAGTCTAATTCTTCACATGCGATTATTAAGTTAGGTTTTTCAAGTTAGTAAACAGTATCTTTGTACTACATAAGTAATACACCAGTACCATAGTAATCAATTAATACACTTGTACTCCGTGACGAATCGTCAAGCCTCTGCTAATTTCAGCGCAGCAACACCGAATCGCAATGACTAGCGCAATACAAGAGGCTAGAGACACAAGCTCCGTAACTTTAAGTGCGGGTACCACTAGTGGACTCGACAGCTGGGCAGTCGAATCATTAAAGGAAAGGGTGCTAGATATAAACGGTGCGCTTTCGGTCGCAGGAAAGGCGATAAACCAGGTTGCAGCTGACTTATACGAAATCAGGCAGAACATCACCGGCAAAGGAAAGAAAGGAAATTGGAGGGCATTCCTGGCATCAGGCGTTCTTAATTGCACACCAAGGTACGCTACTGACCTGGTTAATGCTCACGAGAAGTGGCTAATAGCAGCAGACGTTGATCCCGCCCTGCTAGCTCAGATGACACCCCGCACTCTTTCTCGGCTAGCAAACGCAACTGAGGCTCAGCGCAGCAAAGTGTTCTCTGCATTCAAGAACTGTGGCGAGAAAGAAAGGATCACTGAGGCAAAGGTCAACAGCCTACTGACACCAAACAAGAAGAAGAGCACTGCTGCCACTAAAAGCGTTGACGAAAGAGTCTCTTCCCTTCAAGCGACCAACGCAAGATTGCTAAAGCAAAACAGAGAGCTTCAGAAGCAGAATGTAGAGCTTAAGAAGATGCTGGTAAAAGCAGCCACCGAAGGAGTAACTCCTGCAGTAGCAGCCGCAGTCTAGAAGGGATCCTTTGCCTTGTGATTGTGATTAAGGATCCTTGGTTAGTAGAAACAAACAAGCTGATTGAATTAGATTTCAGATTAGCCTGTCTTGAGCTAAAGCTTAAGAAGAAGTATTCAACCAAGCAAACAGCCGAACTATTTCCCTTAAACAATTCCTTATCAAGATGATTAACTACTTCCCAAAGAGATCTTCTGTCAAAGGATTTGCAAAGTCTATAGGTGACAAAGTAAAGGATAGGCTTAAGAGAGATCTAAAGAAAGTAGAACCCGTCCCAGCTCAGACCATAATCATTCATCGTCCAAGGGTTGGTATTGGTCATTGGGCAAACCGTGGATATGAAGAGTACAAGCGAGCTGCCTAAGTGACTGTGAAGATGGTTGAGTTTATCCAACTATCTTTCTAATTTTCCTATAGCTTTCAGTGTCAGGTTCAGGTCTTATATATTCTGGATACTCTTCTCGAAACCTTTGTGCTTGATCCCTCTCAAGCTGCCTTACAGTTGCTTGGATATTTGCATGCGTTTCATCTAGCTTAGCTTTGTGCTCAGCATATAGAGCATCAGCTTCAGGATCTACTTCAGCTGCAAGTATCTGATCTCCTATCTGGTAACGGGGATCAGCTTCAGGTAGATCCCATTCAGCTTCTGCCTTCTCCTCTGGAGTTCTAGGCATTACGTTAAGCAAGCTCTGTTGATGTAACGGGATGGAAGGGTCTGGCATGTAGTTATTGTTTCGAGCAGCATCTATTAGCTCTTGCTTCGTAGGGCGATGATGGGGTTCGTCTGCCCATAGGTTTCTGTTAGTAGTAGGTATCATTTGAATAGGTATGGAATGTAGGTTGGGTTTCTTAAACAGTTATTGCTATGTCTTCTCTAGGTTCTGCATCTACAGCAGTAACCATCATTGGGTTTCGTATGCACTGTCGCTTACGTGGCACACAAGGAGGCGAAGCCGACTAACGAAGGAGACCACAGAGTCTCCGTAGTTCTGTGTGTCACACGACCGAGCGCAGCGAGGGAGTTAAGTCAAAGGTTTAACTTACGCATGCGCGCTAACCTATCCCCGAAGCGGCTACAGCGAGGGATCTATTCAGGTAACGGTTGCTCTCTCTGCGAGGAAGCGGCTACAGCTTCCGAAGCACGACCGACCGCAGGGAGGGAGTTATCTGCAGCGGCGATATATATAAAGCCACGATGTGGCTGTGAATGCCCACGTCAACTGAGTTAGTCAGTCGCACTTGGTAGTGTGCGACGGTCAACGTAGTAAGACTAGCGAAGCACGGAGTGCTGAGCGGGTAGCGTTAAATACTTTAAGGGCAGCGCTAATTAATTATGCGCGCTAAACATAGATGCGCGCTGAATGTTATTCTCACCAGTTCTCATAGAGTTGTTTGTATTCCTTCTCTGATACACCAGCGGCGTTTGCTCTTATTTTATCAATGATGTTCTGGTTCTTTGCCATCATGAATGCAGCGGCGATATCTTCCTTTTGATTAGTTGGGTTATCTATCGCATCTAGTAAGTGTTCAGCTAGTTCTTTGTTATTCATCTGTTGATAGATAATTGGTTGATGACATCTTCTCTATCTCTTTTCTTCCTGTTCTTTCTGATTGCCAGTTCGTTATCTACTCTTCTAGCAGCTGGACCTAGCACCTCCTCTCCTAACCACCTTCCTGCTTCTCTAGCGTGTGGTGCAAGGTACGCATCTGAAGCGGCGTGAAGTGCAGTACCTATTGCTAGGTTCTTAATTGTCTTACCTGCACCAATAGTTAGACGAGCGGCGTTAGCAAGATTGTTTGTAGTGAACCACTTGTTTCCTTTGAATGCTGCTTTACTAGAACCTGTCATGGTTTGGTTTGGGAACTCGTTAGCACCTGCTTCAAGGGTTTTGAATTGGTAGTTCTGTCTATCTATAATCCTTATCTTGTTAGCTTCTTTGTTTAGCAGTTTGGCGTTCTCCTGAATCTCTGCTTGAAGTTTCTGTATCTTACCTAGGTCAGGAATATGTTTAGGACTCTTCAATGGTTTGATAGTGTTCTTAGCTCCCTTGATTTCCATATGCTCTTTGGTCTTATCGACTAGATGCTGATGGATGATGTCACTTGGTACGTCCTCTCTATTCAACATCTTCAACAAAGTCTTTAAGGGTGCTCCTGCTTTAAGAGCATCATCTACAACCTTGGTTGGGAACTCATGAAGTGTTGCTAGTCGGTGAAGAGTCTTGAGAGTATTGGGATGAACCTTAGCTTTGAGATTCTTTTTAAATGGTGTGATGTCCTTCACGCTTCTGATCTTGCGCTTGGACCTACCTGGCTTTTTTTGAGAGTGTTCCTTTGAGAGTTCGTGTAGGTATCCGGCAAGTGAATCGATGTTAGAACCGAAGCGCCTACCCATTATCTTCAGACCCTTACGACCTTTCACATCAAGTAGATGCTGGATTGCTTTGACAGGTTGACCTGTTTGTTGAGACAACCAATCGAGCTTTGCCTTCTTTGTTAATGGTCCTTTGAGTATCTTGTTGAATGCTTCTTTATCTGGCATCTTTTAATTCCTATAATTGTATTTGTATACTGATCGGGACAGACATAAATCAGTTAAGCGCAGCGGCGAAAGAGGCTACAACCACCTGTGCTTTACTCTTTCTACCGCCTTGCTAACATCATGAGAGTCTGAGTTTAAAGACTTCACCCCTGGTCCTGGCGTCCCTGATATTTAGATGATCCATTCATCTAGTATTACTCTCGCATCATCATCATGGTCCTTGCTTTTAAGCTCAGTCATTCGGTTATATGCGCTTTGTGGCATCTTCCCATTAGACCAGAAGCATATCTTCAGAGTGACTGGAGTATGAGACTTGATTTGGTTGTGCATAGATTAATAGTGGGTGGGTAGTGTGGTCAAACTGTTATGGGTTTAGTAACAGGTAGTGTTGCTATATGAGCTATGGACATCAGCTTATCTGCTTCTTGATTCAGTATTTCTATTAGTTCAGGATCCTTCCAACCATCCTTAGTTTGAATAAGACTAGCAATAGCTACGAGTTCTTTTGCAAGATCATGCTGAGAAGGTTCAACCATCTCCTCTATAACGATTGAGTCTTCAAATTTATTCTTTGATCCACGACCTCTAGTCTCATTAGGGTTCTTTGGATTCCAGACTTGTATTTCTTCTAAGTCCTTCTTCGTTACTGGAACCAAGTCGAATGTGTCAGTCTTCTTATTCCATTCACGTGTCTGACTTGCTGCAATTGCTTGTTCAAGTCCATTATGACTCATCGTACTGAGAATATATAAGGAGCTAACTGGAAGTGAGTTGATCCAATCAAGTTCTCTGTACTTGGAGGGTAATGATACTTTGAACTCTGCAGCTCCAATCAGTTTACTTACCTTTGAAGGCTTAAAACCAATCTCATGTAATCCTTCACGCAAACGATCTTCAAGCATCTTGCTCTTCCAACGATACTGGTTAGATCCATCTCTTTCATACTCGTCTAAGTACTGGATACGCTTGATAAATGCCTCGCATAGATTCAGCGCATATCCTCCATAGCTCTTCTCTAACTCTGATGTCTTATGGTTAAAACTTAGTAATCCTTCTTCAACACCAGATCCAATTGATCGATAGATAAATATCATATCATCATCGAATCTAGTATCTAGTCCACCTTGATCATTGATAGGACTGAAGGTCTTAGCTAATTGATTATTCATATATTTATTTCCCCAGGGAAAAGATTGTTAGACCGCTACTGGTATCTCGTCCTGGTACACGGTCCCTGAACTTAAGCTTTGATTGTCTTAGCTTTAGGCTTAGCCTTAGCTGTCTTGATCTGTTTCTTATTCTGCTCCCACTCCATCTGCTTAAGCTGAAGCTTCTTGAGAGTGTCTTTCTGGTTAGGAGTTAAGGGTTTAGGGTTAGGCATAATAGGTATTGTTCTTTAGATGTAGAGAGGATGTTCAGCAACGGCTTCCGCCTTAGTGATCTCCTTTCCCTACATCGATTTGTCTTGTTCTTTTAGAGAGGTTATGAGTCCGCTGTTCATACGTACTCAATAGGGTTGAACTTCAGGTACTAATCTCAGCTGCCTTTGCATTCACTGAGCTCCGAGGGTGTTCAACACACCAGACTACGAGGTAACTCTTCTGAGTGTTCCAGTAATCTCTTTCTTTAGACTCGTTTCCATTCGAGTTACAGTTAAAACTGTTCTTTCTTTATATTAGTCCGAAGTTAGATCGTATATATAGTTTCCAACCCATCCCATGGGGGAATGAGCGACCTACATACTAAGTAATAAGGCTAAAGAGATTTATGATAAAAAGTTCAAGATCCATTTCTGATAATTTTTTTTTTAATTTTTTATCAGTTGAACATGTAAGCCGAATCAAGAACAGCTAGCAGCTTTCCTGATCCTTGCTTAAGCCGTGGAAGCTGCTTATCAGAGACTCCCAGATCGTCTGCAAGACTTGCTAAAGGATCTCCCGAGCAAACATGTACGAACCCTTTCCTAACCCTCTCAAGAGCTCTGTCCATGTTGTTAGGAAGGACTTTGAGTTGGTCATGTATGAGTGTTATGGGATGGTTCCAATCCTTGAATGATGACTTCAGAACAGCAGCGTCGTATGAGTGGACAAATGATGGAGCTAGAGCCTTACCTATTGCTTTTAGGTCTACCTCCTTTGGTGTATCAGTTCCAATCCTTACCTCACCATGGTGACTAGTTCGGATAGTTTTTGTATCCCATTTGAATTCAATTAATTCTATGAGGTCTTGTGTTGGTGTAGTCCATTTGAATGATTGAGTACCATTCTCCTTAGCTTCTTTAAATAGTTTCTGTATCCATTCCAATGCTTCAAAAGCCATAGGGAATACTGACCTACTTGCTATGCGTAAGAAGTCTGTAATCCTATTAATCTCTTTGTTGTCTATTGTATCTGGATAAAGCCGCTGCTCGATAAAGAAGTCTCTTACATCATTCCTATTAGTTCTAAGAGAAGCATTGTATAGAAGTTTCATGAGGACAGGTTTACCTAGCTTTCTACTAGTTAAGTAATCAGATAGATAGGCTGTATCTTCGCTTTCATTGGCAAGCTCACGAGCAATGCGTAGCACCTCCTGGTAAGCATCTAAGGGAGGTGAGTAAGAGTATTCAGGAGGATAGAGGTTGGAGTACTTCATGCCTTTAGGATCCCTCCGCATGGCGCTCAGTAACTGCAAGCCAGATGATGTTGAGTCAGCTCCTATAGGTACATCCCATAGATGCTTCTCTTTCTTTAGTACTACTTTGTTCCATTCCAAAGCAAGCTGGAGGAACTGCCAAGGTTTATCTGCTCCTTCCCAATGAGCAGCAAGAGCAATAGGATTATCTGCTATTGCTTTAATAAGTTCCTTGTTGGTATAGGTCCATCTATTGCGATCTTGAAATGATGCTCTTGATCCAAGTACTGCTGACCCAATTGCTTGAGCCGCCCAATACTCTCCCCTCTCATCCAACTTGCAACCATCAGAGAAAGTAAGAAGAGAACGTTCAAAATCTGATGAGTGTTGATGTAAGAATGATTGTTGGCTGTACATCCTCCCTCGATAATCACAAGACCAACTGAGATAGAACCTTGGATATTTAAGGTATCTATCTGCTAGTGATATGGTCGTTCTTGATCGCTGGTTTCTTTTAACCGATTCAGCATGTTGAACATAGAGATAACTCCTTTCCTTTTTCCAAGCAATACGCTTTGGATCATCCTTAGGTAATCTCTTAATCTCATCAGGCATATCATGATCCAACCGAGGATCTCTTATGACAGCTTGTAGAGATGCAATGCTATTTCCAAACTCCAAGCACTTCTGTTGCACTTGGAAGATGTCTGAGTCTATGCTCCATGCCGTTCTATGAAGAGTATTTAGGAGTTGAATTGCATCCGAACCAAACTCAGAGTCATAGTGTTTCCTACATAACGGATTCTGCTGACGAACCCAATCAAGGTAGTAACCACCAGAGTGATTGAACCTTGAAGGACCTGCTATGTATTCCCATTCTCTTGGTCTTTCTATTAGTGGGTAACTCTTATAACTCATGCATTCCAAAGCATCTTGGAATAGGAGTACATGAGCTTTAACTGAGTCAGATAAATCTATGAATCCCTGAGATTTATTCCTTGCTACTTTTCTTACACCACGTATGGTGAATCCTCTAGCATTGGATACATCAAGAACAAATAAACCTATCTGAGTTCTGAACCCTGTAGACCAATTAGGGAAGAGTTGATCTCTAGACCAACCCCGTTCTGTAAGGAGCTTCTCCGTTGTGTACTTGGCTCCATAGCGCCTGTAATGAGGATTAGAGCCAGGAGTATTCAACTCCTTCCTGAGAGCTGCTACAACGTCTTCTGGAGCCACTCGTGAGTAATAGATGAATCGCATCTCATCCTCAATACCTCGACCTATAAAACTTGCTGCTTCTTGTGTTGTTGGAGTACTTGCTTTAGAGATACCAAAGCTATCAAGAATTAACTTGAGACATACAGCTGATACAGCATCAGGCTCTAGGTAATTAAAGATCTGCTTGACCTCTTGCCAGCAAATAGCAATGTTGGTCGTGGTTGCTTTACCTCTAGCAGGTTTCTCTGTTGCATCAAACAAGTCCTTTGCAAAGTCCTCAAGTTGAGTCCTTACAAAGGTTCGTCCAAAGTCTGTACTAGAGAAATAACCTTTATCCTTAGCTTGTTGTATTTGTCTCCGTATTCTCTGCGTTGCTTCTCTACTTAGATCTAGCTCGTACTGAAGTTGTTTGCTTATCATCAATCATCCTCTGTTTGTCCCAATAGTTTCTTATCAATTAAATTACCGAAGATTTCGTCAGCTCCTTTAGGTGTATATGATCTGATGCATAAAGGAATCAGAGATAGAAGTTGGTCATCCGAAGCTTCGATTAGGCTATCCTGCATGGACCGTTCTTTAGCTTGTCCAGGATCACCATAATTTTCCTTCTGTGCAATTTGGTATATTGAAAGACCTAGATATACTGCCTGTTTGGGATTCAAGATAGGTTGTTCATCCTGAAGCATAGAAATAAATGTTCTGATTGATCTCATAGTTGTGGTTGTAGTTATAAAGAGTTTTTAATTGGTCAGTATCAGACGGTAGTAAATCCTTGCTACTACTTACAGATCTGCTCCTTCAAAGTGAAGTAGAGTTGATGCAGCTCATCATCATCAAATACAAGCACGAGTCCTTCACCTTGTGTGCTTAATAAACGAAAACACTCCTGATCTAGTTTAAGAACATTTATCCTGTCTTCGCAGCATGAGCATTTCTCTTTAGTTAGTTGCATGTTTAATTGGTTGTAGTTTTATAGTTCTGTCCGAAGCACTCGGGAGTTTATAGACGGTCAGAATCGTCTGCAGTTCTGTACCCATGAAAATCCCCACCTCGTGATGAAGCAGGGATTTGTGTATTAGAAGACTGAAGAGAGGATGAAAGTAACAGCGGTAAGGATCATTAGGAAACGAACTAACTGGGTGTGGTTCTTGATTCTTCTGGAAGCAACGTTGAGAAGATAATCCTGGTGTTGGATGTATTCCTCGGCTGCTTCAACGATCTGTGCCTTTGTGTTCTTCATCGTGATCTCTGTACAAGTCATGGGTCCGTGAACGCCGTCCTCAGTGGACAGCAATGCCAGCTATAGGAATTGAACCTGATATAAGCCTGAACTTACTGGCGTCCTTGATCTGAATATTTCCCTCTGATGGTTTCGTGTCTGAGGGGGTAGGACGGTTGTTGATTAAGGTTCAACTATTGCTTGAAGACCTTCACTTGCTCGCTGCGTAAGTGACTAAGCAGATCCTTCTCTTGTCCAGGATGGAGAATCTCGGGCGCTCTATCGAGCTTATAGCCTAATGCTGAAATCTTTTGTACTGGGAGAGAGCGTATCGATCTCCTGTACCCCGTTAGTATAGCACTAGAGAACGCTAGGGTCAACTACTATGATGTATTTCTTAACATAAAGTCCCTACAAAGCTGCATTTCTAGCAGTTGCAAGGGTATATAAGACCTATATCTTAACTAGAAATCTACTTATTTGCCTTCTTGCGCATACTCATTTGGAACTTTTTCTTCTCTACTACTACTTCATCAGTATATTTTGTTTCCTTTAAAGACTGCTTCTTATCATACTTAGCAAGATTAGAGAGGTCGATCTTTTTGCTCTTCTCTCGTGAGGCTCCATAAGTTCTGGATGTTGCCTCTGCTCTTCTCTTGCGAAGGTCAGATCGATCATAGTGTCGAGTTAGAACCTCCAAAGAGTGACCTGTAATCCTCTTGATTAAATAAACATCCTTACCTTCATCAATCTGATTTGTGATGTAAGAGGATCTCAGAGAATAAAGAGTATAAGGCTTACCAGACTTAGAACCTTCTAGTACAAGTGACAGATTTTCCCTCATCTCTGCCCATGCTTTAGAACATTGAGTATAAGGATAAGGTCGGTTAGTAAATGGATTAAAGAATACAAAATCCTTATCCGTCAGCTTAGGCAGTCCATTCTCTTTTCTATACTCATCGCATAACCTCCTCCACCTCAGAAAATACTCTCCCGTGTTAGTTGGTATCTCACGAGGTACACCAGTTTTAGATTCTCGAATATAAAGTACAGCTTCAAGGAACTCAAAAGACTTACCATCTACTGTTTTATGGACTTGTGGTTCAACTTCTACATCACACCACCTCAAACCTCCCTTTACTAAATCATTAACCATCCAACCACCTTCCGGATGAGGTACTCTTCTTTTCTCTATTGTTCCTAATAATTCCTTTGGTCTGCATCCACTGTTATAGCAAATCAGGACAAAGTGTCTCATCATCTGACGCCATGCAGTAATGCGTGCTGAGTTGGGATGTGCTTCAAACTTATTTGCCCACTTCTCGAAGTATCTATAGATCTGTGGCCAATCAGTTTCTAGAGATATAGGAGGATTCGCATCCATTTGATCCTGTCTTACGATAACTGCTGGAAGAGTCGGACGTGTAGTTGCAAAACCTTTAGGAATTAAAAAATTCTTATACCAATCAGCAACATGTACCAGATCACGTTTGATTGTTGCTGGTAAAGGAGGTTTCTGTTGACCATCTCGTTCTATTAGTTTCCATGCCTTTGTATTTCTCCACGTTATGTAGTCCATAAAAGTATCTTGCTTAATTTGAGATACCTTCTTGAGCTTCTTCTCTCCTGTTAGATAGAGAAGTACAGCAGTTCTTAGAGCAGATACAGTTCCACGCACAGTTGAGGACGTGACTTGACCAGATTGCTGTCTTTCCTCCTTTACACGAATCCACTGATTTATTGCATCTTTTATCTGCGCGTTACCAGGTTTATCCTGGTTCTTCAAATCTAAATACATATTTTCTGCAAGTAACGCCGCCTTCGACAAATCAGGTTCGTTCAATACTCTGTAGATGTAGCTCTTTGAGCCTTCTTTCTTTTGCCTGTATTGCCATAACAGTGGATCTTTCTCGTAACACAGCACCGCACAGCGTCCTCCTAGGACATCTCTTATCTTCTTGTTCCCAAACTCATCCTTTGCTATCTTTGGCATAAGGTTAGGTTTTGAGCTGATCTATATAAAATAATATACCTTAAAAGTTAGGTTTTGGTTAGGTCCGCCCTCTCAAACCCTGTCCTCAACTGACTATTGAACTAATGTCCTGAAAGTGCATATCTACGACTCCTCTAGTGGTGGAAAGGGTTTTTTAGATTCCAATCTGTTGATACTTTGTTGATACATCCCCGAAAACCCTAGTGAAACGGTTTTCTGTTGATAACCTTGTTGACAATTCAGATTGTGCATACCTCATTGTCCCAAATGAATGGAGTGATCTACAAGATCAATAGGTGAATCACTACATATTCGTTTCACGGAAAAAGTTAAATCCTATAGGTGAATCAAAGGCCAAAGGTGTAAATGCAGAGCAAAAAATGGTTGATTTTTTAAAGAGTAAAAATATCCCATTAATCAAGTTTGACTGTGTTCCATCTAGTTGGTTGCCTGCACATAGATTTCTGCTTGATAAACTAAAACAAACAAAAGTTGATTAAAAGTAAATAATGCATTCACTATAAATTGGATATTAATTAGACTTGTAAATGAGGTAGGTGCAAAAGAGTAGGAATTAATTACATTAAGGCTTAGTTAGATAGACAAAGCATTTATTCAAGAAAACTCATTACACACGTTCGCATATCGTATTCAAGAAATTCCCTAAACTTTATATAGAAAATAGCAAAATGTAAGAATAACAACTTAATGTAGGAAAAGATAACTTGGAAGAAGTTTCAATGAAAGGCTTTGGATTGAACAAACCAAAAAAGAAAGAAGTAAGATCTATAGATATAAATAGAAGAACTAGTGCTAATAAATTAAAGGAGGCTATTCTTAATCAGAATTCTTATGGGAATATTTTAAGTGCAGAAAAATTATGCAAATCATTTCTCAAATTAGGGATTCTAGATTTGGAGATATTAGAAATATATGTACAAATTTGTAAAACTCAAGGCAGAGAGAATGAAATCAATTTATTATTAAGAAAAGCTATTCTTAATAACCCAAAATCATGTAATCTGTATGTTTTTTATGCAACATTTTTAATACAGGCAGGAAAGTTAGACATCGCTGAAAATTTACTGCTTAAATCAATCTCTATCGAACCAAATCATGCAGATTCCTACTCTAAATTAGGATTAATTATGCAAATAAAAGGAAAGCTTATAGAATCTGTCAAGATAATAACTAAAGCAATTCAAATAAATCCAGTTTCAGCAGGCGATTACTTAAATCTAGGAGCTTCATGGATGTCACTACAGAAAATTGATAAAGCGGAGGAGTGTACACTTAAAGCAATATCCTTACGAGAAAATGATCAAAAAGCCCATTTAAACTTAGGTTATATATTACTAACTAAAGGTGAACTAGCCTCCGCTGAAAAAAGCTTTCTGAAGGTACTCGAACTGGGAGGAAATATAGGGAAAGCATTTTCTGCTTTATCAAACTTTGAAAATTATCATAATAATACTGAATTTCTAAAAAAATTATTTTCCTTAAAGCTAAACGACCTATCAATAGACCAAAAGATTGAAATTTCATATGCAAGATCTAATATCCTTCATAAGAAGCATGCATACTCGGACAGTGCAAAATATCTTAATTATGCTAATAGTCTAAAATTAAAACTATATCCATCATCCGCAGAAGATTGCATAAGTCAGGCAACGGAATATAGCAAGAAGTCAAAGCAATTAAAGATGGAAAAGATTTTGTCTCCTATAAAGACTAACACTATTTTTATTGTAGGCATGCCTAGAAGTGGTTCAACACTGCTGGAATCAATTTTAAGCATGAATCCACAAGTAGAAGGTCTAGGAGAGACAGAGATTCTAGATACTTGTTTTAAAGAATATGAGAAACTAAATAAAGATGATAGAAAATGTGTGCCATACCAGATGTATATAGAGAAAATAAATCAAATAACAAAGAAGGAAAATATAACAACAGATAAACGACTATTTAATTATATCTATTCAGCATTTATTGCTACTCAGTTTCAATCCTCAAAGATAATACACTGTTATCGTAATCCTTTGGATAATATTCTTTCAATTTATCGGGCTAATTTCTCAGAAGGCCTACAATATTCTTCATCATTGAAGGATATTGCAAAGGTTTTAATCAATCAGGATATGATAATGTCTGAATACAAATCAAGATTTCCTTCGGAAATCTATGATTTAAATTATGATAATTTAGTACTTTCTCCTAAAGAAGTAATATCTTCTATTGTTGATTGGCTTGGATGGGAATGGAATGAGGCTTATATTTCCCCACATCTAAACAATCGCAAAATAACAACTGCTAGCAATATACAAGTTCGCTCTCCAATAAATGGAAATTCGGTGGGTAAGTGGAAGGAATACAAAGAAATGCTGAGACCCGCAATAGAGGAATTAATAAAATATGAAAAATTCCAATCTTTAGAAGAGATACTAAGGTAAAACGACCAGATCAAATTTGAATATCAAGTGTCTAAGAGTAATAAATATCATTGGATCAAGAAGACAGAAACAAGGCATACATTATTCTAAGCATTAAATATTATTTCTGTATATTTACTTTTCAAGAGCAACTCTAGATATACCTTTTCCGCTTTATATTTAGATATAATATTTATCTGGAGACTAGATACATATTAAAAAAAGACAACTATAAAAGTATTGAAATGTTCAATACATAACCTATAATAATTTCGGATATTATTGGCTAATGCTCGAGGCTTATAAAACATTTTGGAAACGTGCCTTCGATTTCCAGGGTATCTCGAATAGAAAAGAATATTGGTGGGCCACTCTTGCTAATTTAATAATTTTGATTTTCTTGGCTGTACTATCAGAAGCTTCAGATGAGTTTTTTAATTTGTATTTTCTATATATTATAACTTCTATAGTTCCAAACCTAACTCTATCAATTCGTCGGATACAGGACACAGGAAGAAGTGGGCTATGGGTTTTAATAAACTTTATTCCTTTCGTTGGAGGAGTTTGGCTAATCATAATCTGTTGTCAACCATCAATTTCGACTGAAGATTGATTAGTTTCTCTCAAACTTGTACTAAAATACTTGCAATAAAAACTAAATCATGATTTTCTTTATCAGTAGTCTTCCTATTGATTCAGCTTTGATAAGAACTTCAGTAAACCTTACATTTTATGAGGGTCTTTATATCTTAGTCTTTTCTTTACTGGGAGGGCTATACATCCGCCTGTTGTATTCAAGATTTGCAACCACATTTTCATCTAAAGTGAGTTTTAGTAATACACTTTTACTTGTTACGATTGGCGTTGCTGCTATGGTTGCCGTGGTCAAGTCATCATTAGCCTTATCGCTTGGACTTGTAGGTGCTTTATCAGTTATTCGCTTTAGAACAGCTATAAAAGAGCCCTATAATTTAAGCTTTTTACTTTTGTCAATATGTTTAGGCATCTCAATAGGGGCATCGCAATATTTATTTGCCTTAATGGTATCAATTGTTGGCACAATTGCTGCTGGATATGTATATTTTACAAGCCAAAGTCAGAGAAAAAATAGAGATTCTAATACTTGTGAGATTGATACAGTTGCTATAAGCCTACCTGCTGAAGCAACTTTGCAAGAGCTTCATATATTGCTCAATAAAAATAGTCTTTATTATTCAATTATTTCTCTGGATCAAGAGAATGGAAAAAATATTGATTTGGTTTTAAACATCAAATTAAATGGATTAGATTCATTATCAAATCTAAAAGATACTATCTTCCAAAGATATCCTGAATCACATTTTAGCTTTTACAACACTCCACAAATTTAGAAATCTAATCTTAAAAAGCGGGATTAAGAACTCAAAGACACTGAGAAACTTCTTCGTTAAAGAATTATGTTACCGTATAAAATTTATAAATTATTAATTCTCTGCTAAGATAGAATTTATTTTTGGCATCAGATGAGGCATGAAAATAAGTATGAATTAAAGAATGGATATCAAAAAATAATCCCGACTTTTTTGAAGTGTAAAAGTTTCATAGAGCTATATCCTAAAAGAATTGTGAATAGCCTCTACTATGATGATGATCAACTAAATTTATATGCTGACTCACAAAATGGAATAAGCTCCAGAAATAAGATTAGGTTAAGATATTATAATTTTGGAGAAACTGGATATTTTATTGAGAAGAAAGTAAAAGAGGAAGATTTGAACTTTAAGCAAATATTGACTTCTCAAAAAGATAGTTTTGAAAAGTATTTACCTATAAAATCATATTATATGAATTTAGTGATTCCAAAGATAAGAATTCCTTCATCGATCAATAGAATATATTTCCCGAGAGTTTTGGTGACATACTCAAGAAGGTATTTCATATCTCCTGATAAAGGTTTAAGAATTACAATTGATAGCGATATACGATTCTTCCTTGCAAAAAAAACTAGCGTCGAAATAAAGGTAAATAAGAAAAGAATTCTAAGTCAAAGTATTTTAGAATTTAAATATGATGCAATTTACAAGCCAAACAAAAGCTTTATCAAATCAATTAGTAATGAATTTGGACTGATTCTGAGCCGATCATCAAAATATTGCAAAGGAATATCAAGTCATATTATTACGTGAAAAGAAATTATCTTAGATCATAGAACTAAACCAACTTATATAAATAAACTAGTTGGGATAAAGATAATTAAAAACATCTGTCAAACTAGACTTGATAGTTTTTTTGTTA
>CACENO010000022.1 GCA_902560875.1 uncultured Prochlorococcus sp.
AAATAAATATTTGGAAGTTTGCCTGATGCTTTTTCAACAGCAGCTGTTAAACCCCCATGAAACTGATAATAATCATCAGAATCAAAGATATCATGCTCTCTATTATCTTGATTGTGCAAAACGACTTGGATATCTTTTAAGTTCTTCTCGAGATTCTTTCTATCCGATTGAGGTCTTTCAAGATCGTCATATTTCCATTGACTCCATGCTAAGTAGGCTTCTGCAAGATCTCCTCTGTTTTCCCAGTTGCCACTATCAATTATGGCTTGTAGTCCAGCCCCATATGAACCTGGTGCAGATCCATATACTCTGCAGGGGTTTTCACCCATTTTGATTTTATTGGCATATTGATTCATTCCTTCAGACTCTTTTAGTCTTGCTATTGATCTATATGCATTGTTTACAAGTGTTATTAAATTTGGAAATGCATCTCTAAAAAATCCTGAAATCCTTAATAGAACATCTACCCTTGGTCTATTTAAGATACTTAAAGGAATTATCTCAATATCTATTACTCTATTATTAGCCCCATCCCACACCGGCTTAACTCCAATTAGGTATAGAAGTTGAGCTATATCCTCGCCCCCGTTTCGCATTGTTGATGTTCCCCATACTGACATTGCCAAATGCATAAGGTTTTCCCCATTTTCTTGTATATGTAATTCAAGTAAATTTTCTGCACTTCTTCTTCCTAAGTCCCAAGCTGATTGAGTAGGCATTCCTCTTAGGTCAAGACTGTAAAAATTTCGACCTGTTGGTAGAACTTCTGGCCTTCCTCTTGTTGGGGCTCCTGAGGGGCCACTGGGCACCCTTTCACCGTTTATAGCTTTTAAGAAATTTGATCTTTCAATCTTTGAACACGATATTAATTTAGGCCAAAGTTCATTTTTAATATAATTAAAGTAATCATTTTCTGATATTTCTTCTGCTAATTTTTGCAAAGGTAAAATCAGTTCATTAGAATTATTTAGCTTATATGTATTTTGATAAAGTAGTTTTTTTATTAATAATAGTGATTGTTTATTTATCCATTCAGTAATGTGTCCATTAATCTCAATATTTTTGTTGGTATGTTTTTCTATATATGCTTTTACATCCTTCGAAACTATGTCACCTAATTCACATGACCATGGATCAATATCTATACCTAAGTAGGTTGCAATATATTGTGTAAAGCCAGGAAATTTTGCTGTCGGTGCCTTTATAATTGAAAAGAATAATTCTATAGTTTTATCTATTTCTTCTAATTGACCAAATATATGTAGGCCTGTTCTGATTTGAGATTCTTTAAGTTCACATAAATAAGATTCAACTTTGTTGAATAAAGAATCGATTTCATCTGGACTGATTTCGCTTATCTTTATATTGGCTGTTAAATCTGGCCAATTATTTTCTGCTAAAAGTTTAATTAGCCTTTTTTGGATACTTTTAGACCTCCTTGTAGATAATAATTTTGATTCATAGTACTCATCAAATAAGGATTCTAAAGATAGCAACTCTCCATATAGTTCTGAATCGCCTAATGGTGGAGTTAGATGATCTATAATCACAGCATGACTACGTCGCTTTGCTTGTGAGCCTTCACCTGGATCATTAACAATAAATGGATATATATTAGGTAACGTATCAATAGCTAAACTTGGGAAACATGTGTTGCTAATTCCCACACCTTTTCCCGGCAACCATTCTAGGCTTCCATGTTTACCAACATGTACAACAGCATGAGCTTTGAATTTGTTTCTAATCCACAGGTATTGTGCAAGGTAACGATGCGGTGGTGGTAGGTCTGGGGAGTGTAAATCTGCAATGCTGTTTGCATCATATCCGCGACTAGGTTGTATCAATATCGATACATTGCCTAATGTAATTCCATGAATTGCAAAACCTCTTTCTTCCAAATCAATTGCTTCTGTTGGTTCACCCCACCTCTTAATTATAAGTTCTCTGGGCTTTCTATTCTGCTTGTTCCACCAGGCCAAGTATTCTTCTATTTCTAAATATGCTAGAGCTTCTTTATTAGAATTTTCTATATCATTTGTTCTTTTAGAGATAATTTCCTTTATTAAATAATTACCATTTTTGGGAATATTATCACCTATAAAATGATTGGTTTCTCTTAACCATTTTAATATATTGATTATACTTTCCGGAGTGTCTAGACCAACCCCATTTGCTATCCTTCCATTCTTGACTGGATAATTTGAAACTAAGAGAACAATTTTTTTGTTTTGAGGTGGTACATCTTTTAGTTTTATCCAAGCTAATATATGGCTTGCAAGCCATTTAATTGCTTCATTATTTGGTTCTAGCCGTTGTATAGCTGTTGATAAATTTTCATTAGTAAGCTCTGTTGTTTTAAAAGCACAAGGTCTTGTAATTATTCTTCCATCAAGTTCTGGAAGAACTATTTGCATCGCTAGATCTACTGTTGAAATCCCAAGAGAATTACCTTCCCAATTCATTTGGCTTTTAGAGGAGGTTATTGCTTGAAAAACTGGAATATTAATTTGGTCCCAAATATTAAATTCAAAAGATGCATCATTAAATTCCAGAGAAGAGAAAGATGTCGTTGATATAACAGCTCTTACGTTGTATTCTATAAATATCTCTTTAATTTTAAGTTGTACTTCTTCTTTTCTTAAACTGCTAATAAATAAACATAAAGGTGATATATTTTCTTTTCGAAGATAATAATTGATTCTTTCTGGGAAGCTTAAATCTCCTGCTTGATATAACGATCTGTAAAATATGATTGCTACTCTTGAAGAATTTTCTTTTTTAAAATCCCATATTAAAGGATCTTCTATTGGTTCAATTTTGATTTCATTTATTTCTAAATTAGATTGGGAAATAATTGAATCTATTACTTTTAATATACTAACCATATTGTTTATTCCTCCTGTTAAAAGTAAATTGTATAATTTATCTACTATCTGTTGATTAATATTTCCACAGGAATGTAATTCCTGTTTGTGTTCTGGTGTTCCTGAGATTATTATCAAATATCTGCCAGGCTTTTGGTCTTTCCATTCTTGTAATTTTTCAATCCCATAACTCCAATAACCTTTCCCTCCTAAAAGTCTAATCAATATCAATTCAGCATTTGATGCTGTAGTTGCCAGATAGTGATCAATTTGAGCTGGGTGACTTAATGCTCCAAGAGGTAAGGCTCGTATCCTTCCTCGCCATGAGGTTTGTGTTGCCAGATCTGTGGCAGATGAAAGAGTAGCTATATCAGTTGAAGCACTGGAAAGAAACAAAGCTGGAGCTGAGGGCTGCTCAATCAGCTCTATACTTTCTAAACTTTCATCACCTGGAAGAGTTGCTATGCGATGCATTCATACATTCTCCACAAAAGGATTATCTAAAATATTAGAAAGTGAGAAAATTTCTTGACCGCCAATAGCTCTGACATGCACCATTTCTTGCCATACGCCTGGTTTAAGGGGAAATGCTGTCCATTTGGCGAAGCAACCTTATCGGTTGCTACGCATGCACTTCACTATGGCACAGGTGCCTTTGGAGGCATGAGAGCAATCCCAGACCCTGCAGATGCTTCAGCAATTCTTTTATTTAGAGCCGATAGACATGCAAAGAGGCTTAGCCAAAGCGCAAAACTATTGCTTACGGAACTAAAAGAGGAAACAATTCTTGAAGCTATTACTTTGATGTTAAGGGCAAATAAACCAAACAAGCCTATATATCTTAGACCTTTTGTGTATACAAGTGACCTAGGGATTGCACCTAGATTACATAATATAGAAACTGATTTTCTTATTTATGGTATTGAGCTTGGAGATTATTTATCTCCTGATGGAGTTACATGTAGATTTAGCAGTTGGACAAGGCAGGAGGATCGTTCTCTTCCTCTTAGAGGTAAGATAAGTGGAGCTTATATTACTAGCTCCTTAGCAAAAACTGAAGCAGTCCAAAGTGGATATGATGAAGCAATACTAATGAATTCTTCAGGAAAAGTAAGTGAAGCAAGTGGTATGAACATCTTTATTGTAAGAAACGGTACTTTAATCACACCAAGTGTAGATCAGGACATTCTAGAGGGGATAACTAGGGATAGTGTTATCCAAATTGCCAAAAATAATGGTATTGATGTTGTAGAAAGAGCAGTAGATAAAACTGAATTGTATATCGCAGATGAAGTCTTTCTAACAGGTACGGCTGCCAAGATAACACCTATAAGTAGGATAGAATCTACTGATTTAAATAATTTCAGGCCACTTATGAATTCTTTGAGAAACTCATTACTTGCAATTACTGAAGGTAGAGATTCTAACTATGATGACTGGATTACAAGAATATCCATTTAATATTTACTAATAAATTAAACTATGTTTGAAAATACTAACCCTCCAAAAGGAATTCTTAGAAAATCAAAAAGTAATTCTAAAGAAAGGAACTTTCTTAATCTATTAAAGTCCTCCAATAGACCTTTTGTATTTGATGGTGCTACAGGAACCTCCCTTCAGAAATTAAATCTATCAGCCGATGATTTTGGTGGATTGGAATATGAAGGATGTAATGAGAATTTAGTATTAACAAATCCTGATGTAGTATTAAAGGTTCATAGGGAATTTCTAGAGGCTGGTGCGGATGTTATAGAAACTAATACATTTGGAGCATCTTCAGTCGTATTGGCTGAATATGGATTGGAAGATAAGGCTAAATTAATAAATAAGGTTGCAGCTGAATTGGCAAAATCAATAGCTAATAAATATTCTAATGAAAGTCATCAAAGGTTTGTAGCAGGATCAATAGGGCCAACAACAAAATTACCAACATTAGGTCATATAGATTTTGATAAATTGTCAGAATCCTATAAAGAACAAATATTAGGTTTAATTGAAGGTGGTGTGGACCTTCTACTCATAGAAACATGTCAGGATGTTTTGCAGATCAAGGCTGCAATTAATGGAATAGAACAAGCTTTCTTTGAAACTAATGTCAGGTTGCCAATAATGGTTTCTATAACAATGGAAACTACAGGAACAATGTTAATAGGTAGTGATATCTCAACTGTATTAACTATTTTAGACCCTTTTCAAATTGATATCCTTGGATTAAATTGTGCCACTGGTCCAGTACAAATGAAGGAGCATATAAGGTATTTATCAGAGAATTCTAGATTTCATATTAGTTGTATCCCAAATGCTGGATTACCAGAAAATATAGGAGGAGAAGCTCATTATAAACTAACTCCAATTGAATTGAAAATGCAACTTATGCATTTTGTCCAGGACCTTGGTGTTCAAGTAATTGGAGGATGTTGTGGTACCACTCCAGAGCATATTAAAGAATTAGTGGATATGGTAAATTCGTTAAAATTAGATCCTAGTAAGAAACAGTATTTTAAATGTAATTTTCCAAATAATAATCTTCTGGAATCGGCATCATCTATCTATTCATCTACACCATATAAACAGGATAATTCATTTTTAATTATTGGTGAACGATTAAATGCTAGTGGATCAAAAAAAGCTAGAGATTTACTCGATAAGGAAGATTGGAATGGCCTTGTTTCACTTGCTAAATCACAAGTAAAGGAAAATGCACATATTTTAGATGTAAATATCGACTATGTAGGACGTGATGGGGTTAAGGATATGCATGAAATCGTGTCCAGATTAGTAACTAATGTAAACCTTCCATTAATGCTTGATTCAACAGAATATGAAAAAATGGAAAGTGGCCTAAAAGTTGCAGGAGGGAAATGCTTACTTAATTCTACTAATTACGAAGATGGAAATGAAAGATTTAATAAGGTTTTGAATCTAGCCAAGAGGTATGGAGCTGGAATAGTAGTCGGAACAATTGATGAGGAAGGTATGGCTAGAACAGCGAATAAGAAATTAGATATAGCTAAAAGAGCTTACAAAGATATCGTTGACCAGGGTATTTCTCCTGGAGAAATTTTCTATGATCCCCTTGCTTTGCCTATATCAACAGGAATAGAGGAAGATCGAAAGAATGCATTAGAAACAATCAAGGCTATCAGTTTAATTATCGATCAGTTGCCTAGAGTCCACGTAATACTTGGGGTTTCAAATATTAGTTTCGGTCTAAATCAAGCGGCTAGGATTACATTAAACTCAGTCTTTCTTCACGAATGTACAAAAGCTGGCATGGATTCTGCAATTGTTTCACCAGCCAAGATATTACCATTATCTAAAATCAAAACTAGCCATATTGATATCTGTCAAGACTTAATCAATGATAATAGAAGATTTGATAAAGGAATATGCACATACGACCCATTATCAGAATTAACTAAACTGTTTGAAGGTGTTTCAACTAAAGATGCGCGTTCTACTTCTAATTTATCTGATTTACCTATTGAAGAGAGACTTAAAACTCATATTATTGATGGAGAAAGACTTGGTTTAGAAGAGTCATTAAAAGAAGCTATGGAAATATATAAACCTCTGGAAATAATTAATAAGTATCTTCTAGATGGAATGAAGGTTGTTGGAGAATTATTTGGCTCAGGGCAAATGCAATTGCCGTTTGTTTTGCAATCAGCAGAAACAATGAAATCGGCGGTATCTTTTCTTGAACCTTTTATGGAGATGAGTTCTGAGGGATCAATGTCAAAAGGCAAGTTTCTAATAGCTACGGTAAAGGGAGATGTCCATGATATTGGTAAAAACCTTGTTGATATTATTTTAACTAATAATGGTTATGATGTAATTAATTTAGGCATTAAGCAGGATGTTTCAGCAATAATCAAGGCGCAAAAGGAATATAAAGCAGATTGCATAGCAATGAGTGGTCTTTTAGTCAAATCAACAGCATTCATGAAACAGAACTTGCAAGAATTTAATAACGAGAATATAACTGTTCCAGTTGTTTTAGGCGGAGCAGCTCTTACTCCAAAATTTGTCAATCAAGATTGTAATAGTGTATATAAGGGTAAAGTTGTCTACGGTAAAGATGCTTTTACTGATCTGAAATTTATGGATGCATATATGGAGGCCAATAAAAACGGTAGATGGGATGATTTAAAAGGATTTCTAGATGAAGTACCGGAAGGAGTTATCCTTGAGGAGGCATCAGATAATACCTTTGTCTCTATTAATGATAAGAAGTCTTATAATAATGATTTGCTTAATATTAAGCAATCAAAAGTAGAAGATACAAATCGATCATCGATTGTCAATGAAGAACAGTCAATCTCTCCACCATTTTTAGGAAATAGAGTTTTGAGTAAAGAAGATTTAGATTTAGAGAAAATATTATTTTATCTAGACAAAAGAGCACTTTTTGTTGGGCAATGGCAAATGAAAAAGACTAAGCTTCAATCACAGTTTGAATATAATAATATGATCGAAGAAAAAGCAGAGCCTGTATTGGATAAATGGATCCAAAGAATTCAGGAGGAAAATTTACTTGAACCATCCGCTGTTTATGGTTATTTTCCTTGCGGACGAGCAAAGAATTCTCTTGAGGTATTTCAAAGTGATCATACTTCTTACAGAGGTTCTTTCAACTTTCCTAGACAAAAGAGTGGTAATAGATATTGCATAGCTGACTTTTATAGAGACATTATTGATAATAAAGCAACTGATATTTTGCCGATGCAAGCCGTGACTATGGGACCTAAAGCAACAATTTTTGCACAAGAGCTATATAACCAGAACCTTTATACAGACTATTTATATTTTCATGGATTATCAGTTCAGCTTGCAGAAGCCTTGGCTGAATATGTACATTCAATTATTAGGTTAGAGAATGGTTTTGATTTTTGCGAACCTGATAATATAAGGGCAATTCTTGCTCAAAAGTATAGAGGTTGTCGATATTCATTTGGTTATCCTGCTTGTCCTAATGTATCTGATTCTAGACAACAAATTGAGTGGCTTCAAGCGTCTAAAATTAGTTTAGAGATGGATGAAAGTGATCAATTATGTCCGGAGCAGAGCACCACAGCAATTATTGCCTTACATAGTAAGGCAAAGTATTTTAGTGCTTAAATTTACCAAATAAAAGCTGTTTTAAAAGATATCTGCATCAGTAATTAAGGTTAATAAATATCCCTTATTTCTTTAGTCTTTACAAAGTGATTCCATTGTGTCTATAACATTTTGTTGAAACTCATCCATGGCATCAGAATCGCCTAAGTCAATTCCTTCGCCAGCTGCATTCTGAGTTAATTCTTGAAAATGGAAAGCTCCCTCTCCATTTGCAAGAAATTCCATTGCAGAAGTCTCTCCGCTTTCGCGGAATGCATCGCATAGAGCAAGGAACGCTCCGTCTTCAGTGAACTCCCAGTCCATTGAGGAGATATTTCTAATTGAGGTTTAACCCCTTGCCCCCTGTATCCGTCAACCTTATGTAGACGGAATGTGTCACTAATCTCGAAGGCCCATGCCGTCAGAATTACCTTGGAAACTGTCAAACCTCTTGTTAATACTTGTTTTTGAGAGATTTAGATTCAGTTTCAAAATTTTGAGATGTAAACGATTCATAACTTTTTAATGTCCTTGTTCTGGGTTTGATCTGGTGTTCATAGAGATTTTTGAACTAAGAAATTCGTTTTTTTTTCATTAAATCCTCGAGAGCCATCTATTTGCCTTAATTTACCTGAATATTTTTGGCGTGATTCTCTTTAAGGGATTGTGGAAGGTTTCTTTAGTAAAAGCTTCAGAATTGATTTTCAGTTGATTCAATTCAAGACTGCTTTAAGTTCAAGGATTCGCTAGCAAGAGGCCCTATAAGGCCTCTTTGGAGTCAATATCGTCCAAAACCGCCCGAAGCCAAGAAAGGAGGGGCGTAAAGGTGAAGGAAGCGTATTCGGTTTTTTATTGGTTTGGCACCTATCACCTAAATCAAAGATCACATGTCAATTTTGATTGATGTCTTAATTGAATTGGTGGTATTTTCTATTTTTAATTAATTAGTTTATTATACATTAATATTTGTATGCTAATATAATTTAAGTTTTACTTTAATACTGACTCAGTACGTAAAAAGAAATGCAAGTCAGGCTGCCAAAAGAAGAGAGATATTGGACTAAAGCTATTTTACAAACTCAGGTCGCAGTAGAATATAATTCACTAGTCCCTTTAAATACAATTACTTTAAAGAAATTTCATATTAATGAATATACATTTGAAATAAGAAGATTGATTTCTAAGATCCCCCCACAACTTAGTAATTCAAATTCTAAAAATAATCCATTTTCACCTTGGGATCCTCTTTTGGAAATAGATAATATCTCTGATTATCATGTACTCATATTGAATAAATATCCCGTTCAGTTAGGACATATGCTTCTTATAACAAAAGAGTGGCAGCCACAAAATGGTTGGTTGAATATTGATGACTGGAAGGCACTAGAATTAGTTGAAAAAGATACATCTGGCCTATGGTTTTTTAACAGTTCTCCAGAAGCAGGTGCAAGTCAGCCTCATAGGCATATCCAACTGTTAAGAAGGCATAGTAGTGAATCCATTTGTCCTAGAGAGCAATGGTTTGATGATTATTTAGATGATCGTATTGACAAAAATTGCCTACTTGCAAGAAATGCAAAAGTCTTACGCAGAGACTTATATAATCCTAGTTCGGATAATCTTAGTAATATTTACGTCAAGTTATGCTCAAGTATGGGCTTGGGAGATCCTCTTGTCGATGATCGTCCTAAAAAAGCATATAATTTACTCATTACAAGTGACTGGGTAGCAATTATATTGCGTTGCAGAGAATCCATAAATGGATTTAATATAAATGCTCTAGGATTTGCAGGATATTTGTTAGCGACTGATTCCTCTGATATGAACTATCTTGATTCCTACGGACCTAATTATCTGCTTGAAAATGTTATAGGAAGTAATTAGCTTATTATGAACCTTCAGAGCTATTAGTTGTACTTCTAGCAATTTGTTCCTCTAGTTTGGCAATGGTAGCATCCAAGGCTGCCATTTTCCTTTCCAGCATTTCCTTCATGTTTCTAAGCAGGAGTAATTTATTATTTTTATACCTAAGAAATCGTTCATTTGAATCGGAGTTTCCATTACAATAGTCTCTAGGGAACATGGAGAATTAAATCTGTACATCTATTTTAGTAGAATTTTATCAATCCGAGGTTTTTTTTAGGTTACTAACACATTTATGAAACAGTACTAATTTAGCTTTCATTTAACGAACATATATTCGAATTAATTATATTTCTGAATTGCGTCTACTTTAAGTAAAATTAATAAAGATAAATTTACTCGCATAGATTTTAATTAAAAAAAAATGTTGATTTCGATCCTTTAAAGAAAACATCTTATTATAGAATCACATGCTTTTCTTCAGTGAAGACTGCAGATAAAGAAAATTCGAGACGTATATCTCTTGATCTACCAAATGAACTAATACATCGGTTTGACATGTTGAAACGAGAGTGGGGACTAAGGTCCAGAGGAGATGTCCTAGAAAGAATTCTAGAAGAGCTCCTCACTGATAATGCTGAATCTGATGTTCAGATACAACATAATGACAATCTAATAGAAAAGGATATTGAAGGTAATATAAATAAAGAAATAGTTTCAGATACAGAGCTTTACAATGAGAATAAAGCACTTGTTCTGATAGGAAATAATAGAACCATAGAGGATTTAGATGAATGTTCTACATCATCCAATAATTATATAGATGTAAATAAGGCAACGAATAATAAACTAAGTAATTCATCTACTATAAATCTCCCAGCTTTCGTTAGGAAGCGAACTATGAACCTAAAGAATAGTATTTCTAATGATTCTAAAATTAATATAGATACAGATAATATGATTAAGACAATATCTGACAAGCATATTCAACAGGCATTAGAACTTGCTAATAATCACTGGTTTATGCTTTATGGTCAAAAACCTAAGGAGAATGTAGTAGAAGCAGCAATGATTTGGTTGGCAAGAGACATATGGCCAAATTTAGATACCACAGATGGTGTGACCTTTACATGGACTTCAGCTAATAAAATAATGAATGAATTGTGTACGAACTGGGTATTACGATCACCAAGTTTGGATAGGATAATTGTAATTGCAGGATTACTAGAAGATCCATTTTCATCAGAACAATTAGTTTCTCGCATTCCGACACTTATTAGAAGGTTTGTTAATAGGTTTAAGAGGAGCAGAAATGTTACCTCTTTCCAAACTATTGAAGCAACAATGACCGTTCATGGAGCCTTAAAATTACTTGATTTACCAACTCAGGCAGGGGCCTCATTGGCATTACCCAGAATAAGAGAAGCCTATAAATTGAAAGCCCTCGATGTTCACCCTGACTCTGGTGGCTCAACAGAATCTATGAGGCGTGTCAATGAGGCATATCAATTACTCAAGGAACTTTATAGGAATAGATAGTTTGATTTGAATTCTGAATGTTATAGAAAATTATCCAATGACCTTGGCAATAGAGGCAGAATATTTATCTCTTAAATCTTATTATAGACTCACTATGAGTCTATAAATGATTCTCAAATTAGATTATTAATACTTGCTATTTTTTGTATTTTTACATGCAATCATGAATAGGTCTTTCATCCATGCAGAAGCAATAATAATCAGACCAGTTTGTCCACTCCGTGTCCAGATTTACTTGTAACCGTTCAAAACAAGTGGCTGCAAGCGATTAAGAGGTTGCGTAACTGCTATATAGACAGTTATGCAGATTCTTTTGAATGTTGATTGTGATAATGAAATTTGTGATTTCATAAATCTGGTTTTTCATGTAAGAAATGCAAATTTAATTTTTAATAAAATTTTATTAATAGACTGCCAAAAATGTATATGTGTTTCTGTGTTGAATCTTTGGAATTCTAGAATTAATTCATTGTCGTTTTCAAATTAGCTTCTAATAATTACCGTATTAGTCTCAAGACAAGACTTGCGATGAGACTAATATGTTTCAAGTGAGACACAAATGGATCATTGGATTGCTAGTTAGATTACTTGCTTAAATGCATTTCTTATATTTCTTTAGTTGGACTTGAGTATAGACTTACAATTAGTCTCAAATAGGATTAGTGGAACTGAATATTGTTACGTTTGGCTATGATTAATTTATGGTCAAAACTAGTATTCCAAAGGCCGGAGATCTAGTACATGTTGAATGTAGAGATATAGATAATTATGGGAATGGTATATCTGAGTGGAATAAATTTATTTTAGTAACACCAGAATTAATCCCAGGAGAGAAGGCAATAGTAGAAATCAAATATAAAAGTGGTTCTATGTGGATGACTTCAATAAATAAATTCTTAAGCCGATCAGTAAATCGTATTATTCCAGAATGTGATGTGTTTTCTATATGCGGAGGGTGTTCTTTACAGCACATTGCTTATTCTGAGCAATGGCGGTTAAAAGTTCAGCACACCGTTGACTTGTTTTCAAGAATAGGAAAATTATCAATAAATATACACGAGGATTTTCGCGATATGAATAACATTTATCATTATAGAAATAGAGCCATAATCCCAGTAGAATATAATCAAAAGAATAATATAATTAAACTAGGTTATTATGAAAGGAAAACACATAATATTATTGATATTAATAAATGTCCTATTCTTGATAAAAGATTAAGTTCTCTAATCCTCCCTATTAAGACCTCATTCTATAATGAACTAAATAATAATGTAGTTTCTAAAAATCTACTATCTGGTATACGCCATATTTCATTAAGGATATCTAACTATAATAATCAAATTCTAATGACAATTGTAAGTTGTAAAGATTATATAAATGAATTTGATGTTTTGGCTGAACATTTTATGAATACTTTCTTTCATCTATCTACTGTTTCACTAAATATTCAGTCTGAAGATACCAACAAGATATTTGGGACAAGCAATCGAATTATAGCAGGAGAAAAAAATATAGAAGAATCCTTTTGTGGAATTAAAATCCTTATAGATAGTAATTCGTTTTTTCAAATTAATCTTTTAAAAGCTGAACGAATCTGTAAGCAGATTATTAAGTGGTTATATTCAGATTATAATACTTCTACAGTTATTGATGCTTATTGTGGTTTGGGAACACTGTCACTTCCAATTTCAAAAGCTGGATTTAATGTTATTGGATTAGAAATAAATACAGCTTCCGTAGATCTAGCTAAGCAAAGTGCAATAAATAATAAACTAAATATTAATTTTGTGGCTGGAGATGTTAAAAATAATTTAGACAAGTACTTGAATAGAGAGACTACACTGATAATTGATCCACCAAGAAAAGGTCTTGATAACTATGTTGTAAATATAATTCTAGAAAAGAAACCAAAAAAAATAGCATATTTAAGTTGTAATCCATCTACTTTGGCAAGAGATGCACGCTTAATTATTGATAGTAATTTCTATAAAGTAGAATATTTATACCCTATTGATTTTTTTCCTCAAACAACTCATTTAGAGTGCCTGTTATTATTTAGTTCTATTAACTTCTAAGTTCAGCAGAAAATTTCTTAATCAAGGAATTTCTAATATTTTCTAGTAATGGTTTTACATCCTCATCTGTAAGAGTTTTATCTTCTGCTCTGAACCATAGTCTGTATGCCTGACTACATTTCCCTTGCTCTAGGTTTGGTCCCTCATAAAGGTCTATCAATTCAGTCTTTTCTAAAAGTGTTTTTGCTGATTTCTTAATCAGTTGCCTTACTTCAATTGAACTTATATTTTTGCTAAGAATAATCGCTATGTCTCTTTCAAGATAAGGGTTTGTATTATATTTTTGAAATTGCGTAATCCATTTTTTTGGTCTTGTAGCTGCTTCTAGTATATTTTCTAGTTTTAGATTAAACAAATATGTTTCCCTAGGGATATTAAGTTTATCAGATAATTCAGGGTAAACTTCTCCAAAAGTTCCAATAACCTTTCCTTCAACAATTATTTCAGAAGATCTTCCTGGATGCAAGTCTGAATAATTTTCTTTTAGTTTTCGATCCTCATAATTTATTTTCATCTTGCTCAAGGCCTGTTGAAGAATACCTCTAGCCTCATAATAATTAATTGGAGATGTTTTGCCATTTGTATTCCATTTTTCAAATCTGCTTTCTCCACAGATGACACCAGTTAAAAACTTCTGCTGATTATAATCTCCATTATTTTGTGAGTATATACTTCCAATTTCAAAGATCCAGCATCCCTTTTTCCCAGCTTTTATGTTTCTTTTGCAAACATTTAAGTGCTCATTTATTAAGTTATTCCTTAGATATGATAGTTCTGATAGAAGTGGATTTGCTATCTTAATACTTGATGAAGATTCCTTTTCTTCTCCTACAAGAGAAAAAGTAGTTATTTCATTTAATCCTGAGGCACAGAGGTATTCTCTCAACGCCCTTTCTGCTTTTTGTTTAGGAGTAAGGGACCCTGGAAGTAATGGATTTGGAAGATTTGCTTCGAAATTATCATATCCAATTAAACGTGCAATTTCTTCTATTAGATCTATTTCTCTGTGCAAATCCTGACGTCTTGTTGCAGGTACATTAACTGACCATCCAGCTTTGTTCTTATTTAGGTCACATCCTAATCCCTTTAGAATTACCTCAATTTCTGAATCTTCTATTTCACGAATTATAGAATTTAGTATTTCTGACTCCCTATCACTATTATTTATATCTACATCATTTTCATCATCAATTATTGTTCTTTGGGTATCATTTATCCTTCCTAGAACAGAGTTGATTTTTGCCCTACGAAGAAGTATTGAATTATTTTCTGGATGATTTAGTTCTGTTATCCAACTAGTTACATGTAACTCTGGATTATTTGTAGATAAAAGACTAATTACTCTTTTCGCAGCCAGAATTGTATTTTCTTTTGGAACTCCTTTTTCAAATCTACTACTTGATTCTGTCCTTATGCCAGTTGACCTTGCACTATTTCTTATCACTTCAGAGTTGAATACAGCAGATTCTAACCAGATTCGCTTTGTTTTGCTAGTAACAGAGGAGTCTCTCCCTCCAATTATACCCGCTAATGCTATTGGTATATCATGGCATGTAATTACATAATTTAATTTTGTTAGTTTAATTATATTGCTATCTAAAGTTTTTAGTTCTTCGCCGTCTTTTGCTAATCTAACATTAAAACTAGATGATGATACTTGTTTGTTTGTTATTATTTCTAATGAATCAGCATCAAATGCATGCAATGGTTGTCCTTGTTCTAGCATTACATAGTTAGTTATATCTACTATTGAATTTATAGAGTTAATACCTGCTGACACTAATCTTTTTGAAATAGTTTTATTATTTTCTTTAGACGTAGATATGTTTTCTATCAATGTAATTCCATATATACCATTCTTTAATGCAGTATTTTTATTATTAATATTAGATTCTAACAATCTAAATTCATTTATTTCCTTTATCTTTGGATTAATAACCTTA
>CACENO010000023.1 GCA_902560875.1 uncultured Prochlorococcus sp.
ATTATCAATTTGGAGAACAAATAGACCTATTAGATTGGTTTATTGGAGGGTTGTTCTGCATTGAATATATATGTCGCCTATGGATAGCACCTCTAGAAGAGAAATACGGAAAAGGTTTGAAAGGGTTTTTGCGTTATATGATTTCGCCAATGGCAATTATTGATATTATTGCAATCATTCCCTCCTTTGTAGGGGTTCGCGCTGAATTGAAAATTTTAAGAATTATTCGCTTACTGCGTATACTTAAAATTGGAAGAAGTGAAAAATTCAAACAAAGTATCTTTCACTTCAACTATGCACTTCGAGCCAAGAGCCAAGAATTACAAATATCCACCTTCTATACATTCTTGCTTTTACTAATCAGTAGCACCTTAATGTATCTGGTTGAATCATCTATTCAACCAGAATTATTAGGATCCATTCCAAGATGTTTATGGTGGTCAATTACAACCGTCAGTGCTGTTGGATATGGCGACACTATTCCTATGACAGCATTTGGAAAGACAATTGCATCTGCAACTTCTCTTATGGGAATTGCTGCAATAGCTATCCCAACAGGAATACTTGCTTCAGGTTTTAGTGAGTCTATTAGTGTCCAGGATAAAAGCAAGGTTAAAACAAATAAGACTGACCAGATAATTAATAAACCACTTCCAGGCAAAGAGAAGAAATTATCTGATGAAAAAGAAAAAGTTATAAAGGATAAGGTTTAAAAGAATTACTAATATTAATTACTCCAATAGAAGCAGTATCCTCTAAGAATAAAATAATCTTACTATCGTAAATCATCATGTCTCTAATTCTCTCATTTATAGGTATCCGGTAATAGTTGTTGATTTCGTTTTCCTTATTCAAAGAAAGTATATAGATCGACGAACTTTTTAACGAAGAGAATAAATAAATTTTTCTTTTTGCACTAATTTCTATAATCTCGGAGATTCCTATGCTAGGTACAAAATATTTTAGTGGTTCTAGAAATCCGTAGGATTTGTGACTCTTATGTAAAGGATATATTTCATAAATAGATTCATTCTTTATGTTAGTATAATGAATTCCATAAGAGGATATTGGCCAACCATAGTTTGGGATCTCCTTTGTATACGGCTGATTCAAATCTAAAAGATTAATCTCATCTCCACCTTGTGGTCCATGTTCAGTTGAAATTATAAAATTATTTTCTTTGTCAAAATATAAACCCTGAACATTTCTATGCCCCATAGAGATTATTCGATAATCTTTATTAGTTAAATTAACCCTTAGTATTTTACCAAAAATGCTGCTTTTATCCTGAGCTAGGTAACGACTCCTAAAATCCCCTGTTGAAAGCAATATATGATCATCATCAAATGCTACTAGTCTTCCACCACTTTGAACGGCTTCAAATTCGTTGTCTCTATTTTTCTTGCTTTGTATACATTCAGAAGTCATGAGTAATGGCTTAAATTCAATCTTTTTATAATTCAGAGGTCCTTCAATTACACTTATATTCCAACAATTATCATGCAATTCATTAGTAAAAGATACAAAGACTTTATTTTTATATATCAATAAATCTTTTGTCGAAAATCCCTTTCCTTTCATAAACTGCTCCTTTCCAATAAAATTGTTTATGTTATTTTCTATTTGACTAAATACTATTCTTTCCTTACCTGGTTTTGCATAAGCCAATACACCAGTCGAAGAAAGGATAAAAATATTTTCTCTACTCTTGTCTAAATATGCACTTCCAGGAATATCATTACTAATCCCCTTCAAAAAGATTCTACCTTTTGGTTCAAATCTTTCTAGAATCAGATTTTCTCGGTTTAAATTTATACTATTAGTATTTTTCATGAAAACAATTTCTGACATTGAATCTTTTAATTCAATATCATTATTCAATGCCGTAGGCAAAATTAGCTTGGCAAGTTTATTGCGGTTGTCTAGATGAATATTAGCTGCAGTAAGATATTTTTGCAGCTTATCTAATTCAGCATAGGGTAGTAAATATTTTTTTAATGTTTTTTTTATGTTCTGAACAGAACTCCTTATACTTTTAGCATCTTTTATAGTTAAGGCCTCAGAACCAATATATAGAAAAACAGCAAAAAATGGAATCATGAACAATTTTATGTAAAAAATTCTATTTATATTTTTCATAGATTCTACTTATATTATTTGCATTCAGGTAACGATTTATATATAGCAACTTTTAACTTGGTCCGCGTCTTAAATTTAAAACTATTTACTTTTTTCCTAACTTCTGGACTAAGCAAAAGGTTCGCAGGAAAATATTCCCTGCGAACCTTTTTCAACTCTTGCTCTGTTTTAAGCATTGATCCTTCAAGATTATTTTCTTTTAAAGCAGCTTTTGAAACAAACAAGTCAGCAAGAGAAAAATTTCCGACAGTGTTTAAAGCTTTTATAGCATTGAAAATATTGACGTTCATACATTGTCTTTGGCCGCCTTACTTCTTAAGTCTAGCTAGTCGCTCTAGATTGTCTAGTCATGCAGCCCGCGCTGAGTGGAAAAATTTTTCTTTATATCATTAAAAGTTCAAATTCCTTTTTATTACTTGTATTAGAAGGATTAAATTCTGAAATTAATCCTTCACATTTATCTTGTTCCAGTACTTGAGTCCCTTAAGCTCAAGTACGCTTCAAGCGCAATCTAGGCTCCAATTAACATAAAATCACGAAAAATATTAAAAATATTCTCTTCATAAAACAGCTGGCTTAGCCCAGTAATCACAAATGGGTACGAACTATGAAGGAAGAGGATGGCCTTTAAGTTAGGGGCTGAATGGCACTCTTCCCATAAGCCACTTCGAATTGTTTTTGGGACTCTTCTCTGAAATTCTTAATAGTGCCCAAGTGCTGCTGCTGTCCCTGCTCGCTTAAGGGACTTTTTCGTATTTGCGCAGAATTAGAAAAAATCAGTTATGTTCACTCATAACATTAACCATTAATTGAAAATGCTTCGCAAGCAAGAAAAAAATGCAGTCACAAGAGGCGTCTTACTCGGCATTGGTTGGGGATGGGGTTTAGATAGGTTTTATGAGGGGGACAAGAAAGGAGGAATTCTCTCAATAGTGGGATGGGGGATCATTTTTACAAGTTTTTTCTATCTGAAGTGTTCTGGAATTGAATATGTAGATGGCGTAAAGGATTATTCCAACTACAGCCCTAATCCATTAAGTGTTCTGCCCTTAATAGCCGGCTTGTACGGAGCGTATTTGATTATCGCAAAGGCATTCAAATTGGCAAAGCAATTTGAAAACGCAGAAGATTAATTAATTTTCTTTAATTAACCAGAGACTCGTAACTGCTCACAAAGCTTATAGATATGGGCCCTAATGAGTTGTGCCTAGCTTTTCATGGATTTACTCACTTGCTTTAGTAAGGGATGTGTGTTTAATAATTTAGAAAGGTATATTATTTCAGTTTTTAATCTAATGAAGACAATTTAAAGACATCATGTCCTCTGTAATGAACCTGAACTTCATTAGAAATATTTGTCTTAGTTATTTAGCACTTCTAATTACTTTTTATCCCCTAAAAACAAATGCTTTATCGCATGCTTGGGTGGCAGTCCCAAAAAGTCAGGATGGAGAACAGTTATGGGATAAAAGCAGCGTTAAGAAAAACCAAGATGGATCTATAAGAGTTTTCAGCAAATTTATTCCTAAGAGTACCACTGAAATTACACAAGACATCCTTTACACAATGGATATCAATTGTTCAAGAAACTCCTTCAGAGATGTTGCTGTAGGAGCAAAAGAATTTAATGAATTCAAGAATATGGATTCAGAATGGAAAGATCCGAATGGCGACAACCTAATTCTGGATGTAATCGATCAAGTTTGTACTTTTGACAGTGAGGATAACTAACTAAATTTAAATTTTAAGCAATAGACTAATGATCTATTCATTAGAGAAGCACCCCCCCCTCAAGTTTTCCAGTGTTAGTCCCAGGCCTCCAACAGTTCAGCAATTGATAAGGAGTTATAAAAAACCATCAACTTCTTTCGGGAGTTGCTGTCATTACCGACTAAAGACACCAGAAGATTAGGGACTGTTCTTGGTTAAGGGATTTGCTGTCATTTGATTTGAATATTATTTTCTTCTCTTGCCCATCATGAATACTTATTGCTTTGTGATGAGTCAGTACGTTTTATCTCCCCTGAGGAGATAATCATTCATCTTTTTCATTATCGTCTCCTGAGTAAGGTTGAGTTCCTATGTCTGGTGGTGGATTATTGCTGAAGTTATCAACTAAAGCATCCGCTTCACTTGTGAATAGTTTGTTGAACCATTGTCTAGTTGCAATGATTGCAGTCCAGATTCTATCTCTTTTCCTAGTCATAACTCAATATTCCTCTCTTAATTGATTTCCATATTAGACAGGTGTTTTATTTCATGTGCTCCTAGTTCAGATTTATTAGGATTGCATCAGGGATCAGAGCACGAATGGTCTAAAAATAAGTGCTTGAGTCAAAGGGGGCGTCAAATCTCGCCCCCCTTTTTTAGGCCTGTTTGTTCATCACTCATTATTTATTTTTCAAAAGATTTTTCCTGGAGAGCCCACCCAAAGTCATAAACCTCTGTTTCCAGGGAGGAGTAGAACAGAACCAAGACTGTGTTATTGAACAAATACGAGTAAAAAACGCCGATACCACAACCAAAGTGAAGAGTTCTTGGACGTAGTTAAACATCCATGAACACTAATTGAACGGAGAGGGTGTCCTGTTAAGTAGGCACTACATGGCACTTCCTGGAACCAACTTCGGGTTGTTTTGTGGTCTGTTCCCTAGCATTTTCCCTAGCACCTAAACGGGACTTTATGGGACGTGATTTCAGATCTTCCCAAAAGGTTCTATGGAGGAGTAGAACGGAACTACGACACTCCTCACACAAGTTTGTCGGTATGGGTACTGCTCGATGAGGGTGCCCTTTTTCATGCACTTGCCAAATACTTGTCCCAGAGTAAAAATACCTAACCAAGTGAGTCAGGGTCCTTTGAGGAGCATGCAAAAGAAAGCACAAGCTGTAGGTCTCCCGATCCACGCTTTTGAGCACGTTCCATTTTTTTCATTTGGAGCACTAAGAGGTTGTAGGATGGTTTTATAAGAAAATCCCCTTAACATCGAATTTATAAGTCATGGCAAAGAAAGGAACCAGGATTGTAGTAACTTTGGAATGCACTGAAAGTCGTTCTGTTCCCAACTCAGAGAAACGTTCTCCTGGAGTTTCAAGATACACCACTGAAAAGAATCGAAGGAACACAACTGAAAGATTGGAACTCAAAAAGTTTTCACCACAACTCAACAGAATGACTATTCACAAGGAAATTAAATAGTCAGAAAAAATGATAAAATAGAGAGAATAAAACCCTATAGTTAGTTTTATAATTATTAATTAAATCTATACAAATAAGAAGTTAATGCACAATTAACAAAAGTGAATTAGATATTTTTGGGTCTTTTCTCTAGCACCCATTTTATTCCCTAGCACCTTAAATATCATTCCCTAGCATTTTTCCTAGCACCAAAATGGAACCTACTGATCCTTTCTGGAACTAACTAATGGGTAAGGATCTTCTGGTTCTTTAAGACCTTGAGCCCTGGATTCAAGCTCTTTTATTGCTCTTTAAACGCTTTCTCAAACCGATAAGAAAGCTCAGAGATATCAATCTTTTCTTTATGCAATCTTGTCTCTTCTTCGGCGATAGCATCAAACCTTTCTTCTCTGAAAGTTTGCACTCCCTTCCCTTTGTCACAACAAGGAAGTCCATATGCTTCTAGAACATCTCCAGCATTGAAATGCCTCCCGTCATAAGAGTCTTCAAACTCCTGCAAAGCCTTCTATAAAACTTCCCTGTTATTACATTGAGTTGGTTAGGTGTTACCTCAGCTGATGAAATTTGGGTTGATAGTTTTACACCCTCTTTTGATGCGTTGATTATTGCTCTGAATTTGTCTTCTATTGGGGGTGCTAGAACTTTCGCTCTATTCAAATCTTTCGTTCCAAGAGATTCTTTTAGCTCTGTCTTTCCAATAACCGACCTCAAAGATTCAGGAACAACAATCCTTATGTAATAAGTACCTGCTCGTTGATACAAAGCTAATCGGCGCAATCGATAATTTGCACTGATGATAGTCAAAAAAATGTACCTGGTTTTGTACTAAGCACGTCAAAAACTTTAGCTATAGCTTAGATCCCTTTCAGGAGAAGGGTTGAACGCAGAGGGTGTCCGTTCAGTTAGGTCCTTGAGACCAGTGGTGAACAAGTCTGAAAAAGTCTTTCAAAAATATTCAGTAATATATCATAACCCAAGTACTTTAAAGACTGTATAATAAAAGAAAAAACAGCTTTTAAATTATGAAATATGATATTTTTTAATTTAAAGATCTTTATTAAAATTTATAGTTTGATTTATGATTATATTAAAAAAAGGAACGATAAATAATTTATTAATTTTATTTTGTTCTTGTTTATTAAGCCTACTTTCTATAAACACAGTTTGGTTGTTTTATATTACACGTTTTGATCAGAAAGATGGTTTTCCAAGGAAATTTCTAAAATATATCCCACCTCCAACATCAAGTTGGAATTATCCTGACTTAAATAATAATTATCCTAATCAGTTAAATCAATTTTTAATAATTGGGGATAGCTATGCAGAAGGCGCAGGTGACGCTTTTTTAAATAATCAATACAATTATTCTGCTTCTCATTTCTTAAATCAAGAAGGTAAATATTCAATATTACTGTCCGCAAATAGTGGGTCTAGCATACCTTCTCAATTAAAGAAACTTGAAAATTCTTTTCAAAATATCTTATTACCTAATAAGGTAAATAAATATTTAGATAGAGATAATATAAATCTTATGGCTTTTTTTTATGAAGGAAATGATTTAGAACATCTCATAATTCTTAAAAACTATGACAATCAATATTCTGATAAAAATGAACGAATAAAGAGATATTTAAATAAAAATTTTCCTTTAATTAAATTAATACAAATATCAACATCAAAAATCAAGCAGAAACTTAAGTCTCACAATAGAAAGCTATCCAAAATCAAATTTGATCAAAACTCAACAAGGCAAGTTGAAATATGCAGAAATAATAAATGTAGGGTTTTTAATCCAATACAATCTGCTGCTCCAGAACTAACAACTATTCAACTCGATAACACAATATCTGAAACAGTTCAATCGCTAGTTAATTTTAAAGAAAAGTATAATGCAAATATTTGTTTTATTTATATACCTTCAATTGCAACCATATATTCTCCAGAAAGTATCTATTATCAGGAATATTTGGGAACTGGTAAAGGTATGATCACTTCAAAAGAGAATCGAGAAAGATCTGATTATATTAGAAAAAGATTTTCATCAAGTTTAAATATTGAAGAAATTACCTTTTACGATAGTACAAATTTTTTGAAAAAATTTTCTGATAAAGAATTTATTCACGGAATAAAAGATCCAAAGCACTTCAATCAAAAAGGTTATAAATTACTTGCTGATTATTTGTCCCCAAAAATATCTCATTGTTTAAAAAAAAATAAATAGGTTAAAAAAATTAGAACCTGAAGCGGAGAGGGTGACCCCGGAAGTTGGGACGATATGAGCAGGTCAGAGCAGGTGTGGGCATACTTTTCTCAAACTAGTTTAGAAATCACCCAACAAATCACCCAACACTTAAAAACCTCACCCAACAAACCGAAAATCACCCAACAATGTATCGGGTATATATGAGCAGAGATGGATATGTATGGGATTACCTGGGAATACAAAAATGCGGAGAGGGTGGGATTCGAACCCACGGACGGTTGCCCGTCAAACGATTTCGAATCGTTCGCTTTCGACCACTCAGCCACCTCTCCAAGCATGACTAGTTGACTTAAATCCTACTACTATCAAAGTCAAATATATTGGTTAAATTTTGAAATCGTCTTTATGGTAGAGGCTTAGAAGATAAGCCTTATACTTTTCCATTGTATTTTTCTTAGGACCTTTAGTCCCATCCAGACTTTGCCATAAGATTTATTGCCCTTGAATTATACTCTCCAAGCTGATTAATTGTTACTCTATCAGGACGAAATGGGCCAAAGCCTTTCACTTCTTCTGCCTGATTAGAGCCTCTAAGAGGATGCTCATAAGTTGGACCAGCCAGACCTAAACTACCTGTTGGAGATGCTAGGAACTCAAGCAATTGAATTGCCTCATCTCTATTCTCAGCATACTTAGCTAAGCCACCTGCACTAACATTTACATGCGCAGGATCGGGTATGATAACATTTACTTTCCTAGCCAATTTAATATCATTCTTTCCATTTACTCCTGCAAGCATACGTGAAACATAATAATGATTAACTATGCCTACACCGCATTCACCCTGAGAAACAGCCCTTGTTAATCCGATATCACCAGGAAAATAAGGTTGTTGCACATTAGAAATCATTCCTTTGAGCCATTTTTTAGTCTCAGCCTCTCCTCTCATAACCAACTGATCGGCAACTAAAGATTGGTTGTAAGGGCTATTTCTCTTCCTTAAACATACTTTTCCAGCTAATGATGGATTTGCTAAATCTGAATAAGAGCTAATGCTCTTTACATCAACTTTCCTAGGGTTTGCAATAATCACTCTGACACGTCTTGTGAGCGCATACCAACGTCCTTGAGGATCTCTATATTGCTTTGGTACCTCTGCCTCTAACTTTCTTGATCGATATGGTTGCAAAAGGCCTGCTTTGGCAGCATTAGTGATTCTTGCTGCATCAACTAAAAGAATAATATCGGCTTTTGAGCTTTTACCTTCCCTCTTAAGCCTCTCTACTAATGAGATCCCAGTTGCTTCTATTAAGCGAACTCTAATTCCAGTTTCTTTTGAGAACTTCTTATATATTTGCCTATCAGTGTTGTAATGCCTACCTGAATAAACTCGTACTTCTCTTGATAAGGCACTCCGTCCGAGGGAAAGCCCTATTTCAAGAACAAGTCCTACAGAAAGGGCTGAGTAAATAAAATTCCTTAGAGACTTCATGTCTAATCAATAACTAGGAAGCAAGTCCATAGAATATCTAAACCGAACCAAAGCATTACCCTCCAATCCATTATATACTTTGAATCGCATCAATTGATACAAGGCTTACAATTTCTTCGTTGTCAGGGCATCGAAAGTGCATTCTGAATTCTATGGACTACTTAATACACACTTTAATGGAAGAGTCCAAGGCAAAATCATTAAGTGAAAGCCTTTTATGCAATACAGAAGATTGGCAAGAAGGTAAAAAAACAGCAGGCACCCATTCCGCAAAAGTTAAGCAAAATATGCAATTAGATAAAGAATCTGAAACCGCAACAAAAGCAAGTCAATATGTAATTAATCTAATCCAGAAAGACCAACTTTTAAAAAGCTTTTGCCTACCAAAACACATACATGGTTTAATGTTTTCAAAAACATCCAAAGGTGATGGTTATGGAGCTCATGTAGACAATGCCTACATGAGTTCTGGGCGCAGTGATCTTTCATTTACCCTTTTTCTTACATGTCCACAAATGTACGAAGGCGGAGAACTTTCTATTCAAGCCTTACAAGAAACCAAAGAAATAAAACTACATGCAGGTCAAATTATTATTTATCCAAGTACTGCATTGCATTCTGTTAGAACAGTCACTAAAGGGAAAAGAGTGGCATGCGTTGGTTGGATCCATAGCTATATCGCAAGCAATGAAGATAGAAATATTTTATTTGGATTAGATGCTGGTGCTAAAGGCCTTCTAGCCAATTATGGACAATCAAATGAACTAGATTTAATCTTTCAGTCTTACAATAATCTCCTGCGCCGCCTTGGGAGCTGATTAGCTAATCTTTGCTACAATCTAGAGAAACAAAAATCACATCACCAGCCGCTATACCTAGGAAGTATCATAATTGACCAAGAGAACCTCAACTCTAGATGAACAAAAAATCACCAGCCGCTATTTTTCTTGCAGCAACAGCAATACTTTCAACTAATGCTATCCACCCTCAATTAAGTCAAGCCGAAGAGCTAGGCGGGTTAAAAGAATGGACTACTGATCAAGAAATTGAGGAAGAAAGCAAACTTGATAAAGAAGCCAAAAAAGCAGCCAAAAAAGCTAAAGAGGAAGATATTTGCATCCCTATTGGTGAAGGTGAAAATTGTTGGTAGAAATCAACTATAGAAACTTTACTAACTAGTTAATTCATTAAAATAATTACGCAGTTTCAACTAAATAAACAAGTCAATTGCTCAAATCAATAATTCGAGTATTCATAAAAAATGCCCTGCCTAAGCAGGGCATTTTTTCAAGCCAAAAGCTAATAAAAAATATTAACTTAGAACTTAAATGTGGTCTGTACTAAACCACCGAAGATGTCATCTTGGTCACCATCCTGAACATCATTCCCACCAAATAAGGCAGGTGTAACTGTGATGTTGTCCGAGACCTTGAAATCGTAATACATCTCCCAAACCATGTTGTCGTCAGCATCATCGTCATTGGAGTCGTTTTCACTTCTGATTTGTGTGGCATGTGCACGAGAACCAAAAGCAAATCCTGCTTTGTTTCCATCAACAAAGGCGTCGTCCCAGATAAGGCCAACCATCCATGAAGATGTTTCTTCTACAGAATCGGCATTGTTGTCTGCATCAATGTCTCTGATGTCATAGCCAAGCTGTATCGCAGGAAGGAACCCGACTTCATCAGGCTTCCAATAAGCCCTTGCGGAATAACTCTTAGAGTTTCCGGTGCCAGCATTGTTACCTTTATCGGTTGCGTAGTACTCCTGCCAAGCCTTACATTTTGAAGCATCGCCGACATTAGTCTCGTTGCACATCTCAGACGCAAAAGCGAAAGAAACTTGCCAACGAGGTGAGCCATATTCAACCTTTGTAAGCCACTTGGCTTGTGTATCGGTCAAGATACCGCCACCTTCACTTGAATCTAGTGAAGAAGCACTATCAGCTCCCTTGGCAACATAGTTGGTGCTAACAGCAAATCTAGGCTGAGTACGATCTTCAACTGGTTGAGTCCAAGCAACTCCAAAACCACCATCGGTGCTAGCAGCGTATGCTCCAGCATTTCCACCCAAAGCAAATTGCTTGAGTACTGGTTTGTAAATGGATGGGGAACTAGCCAACATGTAGTAGTTCTCGATCTTGGGGCCAGCCCATACGGTGAAATCTTCTCCAACGGGGAACTGGTACCAAATCTTGTCTACTTTCAATGCATCGGCATTGGCATTGGAAGCTGACAGGTAAGTTCCATAAGTCTTGGAACCAAACTGAGTACTGTCAAAGTTTCCAGTTTTGATTCTTGTGTATAGCAAGTCCTCACCAGTAAAACTGGTATTGAGGTTTAACTGAGTCGAATAGTTGAACGTAACTGCAGCGTTACCCTGATCAGTAGTACTACCAGTCGTCTCTCTGTCAAAACCACCTACTACGAAAGTGGTCTTACCTGTCAACTTGGTAGTTGTTGAGAAAGCACCAGCTTCGAATTCTCCAATGCGGGCTTCAAGGCCATCAATCCGACCTTTAATGACAGCAAGCTCTGGAGCAAATTCGTTAATAAGGCGACGCTCTTCTGAAGTGATTTGTGCAACATTCCCAAGGCACTGGTTTAAAAGAGCAGCAGCCTCGTAACGAGTCATTGCACCACTAGGTGTAGCTGCATTACAGCCATAACGCTCAGTAAGCTCAGACAAAGCTTGATAAGCCCAGTCGGTTGGGTAAACATCTGAAAATTGAGAAATGCTCTCAATTTCTCTGTTTGAATTGGAATAACCTGAAACGTCATTCATGTTCAGGTCAGCAGCAGTAGCCGCCATAGGAGCAAGCAGTCCCAAGGCAGCAGGTGCCACCAGCAATTGCTGGAAAAGTTTCATTTAAGTTCCTCACACAGAATGCGCTAAAAAAGCGCAGTTCAATCTTATTATCTAATAATTGTTTTTCGCTAGACGCATTTTCTAGCAAGTAGCGAATAGAACCTTGGACAGTAACTTATTTTACATAGCAAAAGATCATTTTTACACTACTAGGAGAATTGGCCTAAAAAGCTGAAAAACATATTCCAACCAAGTT
>CACENO010000024.1 GCA_902560875.1 uncultured Prochlorococcus sp.
CCAACAGTTCATCTCAATTATCGGTATTTCGAAGCGGGACCAGTTTGGTGGTTCGGTGGAGGTGCTGATCTAACCCCTTACTATCCATATTTAGAAGATGCCCGCCACTTTCATAGAGTTCATAAACAAGCCTGTGATTCGATAGACCCTAATCTTCATAAGGTTTTTAAGCCATGGTGTGATGAATATTTTTTCCTAAAACATCGTCAGGAAACACGCGGAATAGGTGGGATTTTCTATGACTACCAAGATGGTTCAGGTTTGTTATATAAAGGACAAAATCTGAAGGGTGCTGCTGCAACAATTTCTAATGAACTTGGGCCGTCCATACACAATTGGGATCAACTTTTCTCATTGGCCAAGTCATGTGGACAAGCTTTTCTGCCAGCTTATGTACCAATTATTGAAAAGCGTCAAAACCAACCATTTGGAGATCGAGAAAAACAATTTCAACTTTATCGTCGTGGAAGATACGTTGAGTTCAACCTTGTCTGGGATCGTGGAACAATTTTTGGATTACAAACTAATGGAAGAACTGAATCAATTCTGATGTCATTACCACCTATGGCTCGATGGGAATATGGATATATCGCACCAAATGATTCAAGAGAAGCTCTTTTAACTGATCTTTTTACCAAGCCACAAGATTGGCTGAACGACAAGACACTTAATGAGAAATGTCTTCCTTATCAGGCAGTGGATTAATGGTTGATTTAGGTTGAACTCCTAAAACGAAGGCATCAACAATCTTTTGGGCCAGATTATTAATCACTTTTTCTCGAGACTTTGGATTGCGTAAAGCAGCCTCTAATTTTCCTTCAAGTTTACCAATCTCAAGAACTCGTATCCCCCGACGAGGGGCACCAAGACCCCCACGAAAAAACATGGGATAACGACCAAAACTATTTGCCAAACTTTCATCAACAAGGTTTAAGTCTCGAGAAATTGCAGGTATTAATCCTGAACCAAAACCATAATCGCCATAAGAATCAAAATGAATTTCTAAAGGGTATCCACCTTTATTTGCATGCTTGGCACCAACTGACCAATTCGTTTGAGGATGATTACCGTCAATGATATTACGAACACCTGGATCATAGAAACTAATATTTAACCCCTTTAATTCGCCAATGTGAACGATTGCCTTACATAGCATCAAATTCCAATACAGCTCATCACTCATTAAGGAATCCATAGGAACTTCGCCATTTAAATCAACTGCCGCACCAGAAGTACCAGCCCCTCCAATACCCTGAGAATCTGCATGCCCTGCAAGTATCAAAAAATCTAAAGAGGAAGAAACCTTCCTAAGACCAACCCATTCAGTGTGCAAGTTAACTTTGGGCCCCAACAAAGAATCTTGAAATTTAATCGAAGATTTTTCAGCAACACTTGTAAGGGGGAAAATTCCAAGAAAACTCAAAGCTCCAAAAATCAAGACAAAATTTTTCTTATACCGGAAAGGATTCATCTTCATTCTTAAATCGGTGATGCAAGCAGCGATCCATCACTAGCCAACTGAAGGGTTTTTGCAAGCTCTAATTCCAAAGCAATTAATTCATCGCGATGAGCTCGAATACGCAAGGTGCTATTTAGAGTTTCATCAGAACTCATTAACCGAAACTCAAAAGATTCAATTCGTGCAGATCTCTTGCTATATATCAAGCCAGCTAGCGGGCCTCCAACAATCACAAGCATTAATGGCCACCAACCCAAAGAAGGGTACAACTGCCTAATTACCAAGCCTAAGCAAGCAGAACCTAACCCCCCATACATTGATAACAGGATTGCCAAGAAACGACTAGAAGCAACTTGACCTTGATACCTAAGCACTTTTCTCTCAGCATCACCACCATCACTCTTCCAACCCCGTTTTTCCAACCAATCACTAATCCCATTAAGCACCTCCAATGGTGGTAAAGGAGAGGAAACATCAACCACCGTTGTTCGGTCTTTACTGGCAGCACGAAGAAAAAAAACTAAACCTATTGCCAGCAAAATAGTTAGCAATAGAACAGAGGAAAATCCCATTTGCATCTGAAATTTAATGCATGAATCTTTGATTTGCTGTTCTAAAGCTATGTCTCGCTTGAAAGCAGCAAAGCAAATTAATTAAAGCCTCCAGTAGCTTAAAAGAAGTGCTAATAATTAGTCAAAAATCTCCAAAAAATTCAATGCTCTATACAATCAACCAAAAGCAGTTCAAAAGAGGATTTCAACGTATATCCTTTTTTTGATCTATTAAATCCCTTTGTTATTGACAGATGACCAAATATTCCACTCATCCCTCAAGCTTTTCTGTATTTGATAGAGATTTGGATCAAGAAACTGCCAAGAAATTTAGTAATGCTTCCGTACTTGCAATCGACACGGAGGCAATGGGCCTAATTCATGGTCGTGACAGGCTTTGCTTGGTTCAAATTTGCGACCCTGAAGACAATGTTGCTTGTATAAGGATCCATATTGGACAAGCTTCAGCTCCCAGGCTGAAAGAATTAATGGAAGAAGCATCAATCGAAAAAGTTTTTCATTTTGCCCGCTTTGATTTGGCAGCCCTAGCTAATGGTCTAGGAATTGAAGTTAATCCAATTTTTTGCACAAAAGTAGCTAGCAAAATTGCTCGAACTTATAGCCCTCGTCATGGTTTAAAAGAAGTAATAATGGAACTAGTAGGCGTAGAACTCGATAAACAAGCACAAAGTAGTGACTGGGGAAGGATAGAAGAATTAAACAAAAAGCAATTAGAATATGCAGCTAATGATGTGAGATATCTCATCAAAGCAAAACAACGATTAGAAGAAATGTTAAAGAGAGAGTTTCGCTGGGAATTAGCACAACGCTGTTTCAAATGTATTTCGACAATTGCTGAACTAGATAGACTACGCTTCACACAAATCTTTGAACACTAAATTATCTATCAATATGTAATTTCAATCTTCGACCATAAAGTTTTCCTCTTCAGCTAAAATCTTTAGTAAATCATCTAATTGAGCAGCCCCAGACTCATTACCTCCGATATCAAGAGAACGTGCCTCTTCTAGAAGACGTTTGGCAATAACCGTTCGAGCAGCAGAATCTTTCACCCCATTTTTTGCCGCTGCTAATTCAACTTTTCTTCTTGCAGATGCAATGCTGATGCTTAAGCATGATGCCAACTCAGCACAGCATTTCATATAAACATGATCCTCAATAGGAGCCATTTAAAAACTGAGATGAATGTAAATCTTCCACCCTTATAGACCAATATGTTGTTCTTGCACTAGTAAAAGTTTCAAAATCAAAGATGCCAAAGCATTACTTCCTCCGTCCGAGCCCATTCTTTTAGACCCGACCAATCCCAACTTTCTTCTCTGCCTTTCGTCATAAAGCAGCTCTTTTACATGTTGAGCCAATATGGAAGGGGATTTACAAGGTAAAACAGCTCCCCCCAGTAGTCGGCTTTGCCGAAATGCAAAACTTTTTTTGAACTGCGGTCCATTCCCAGGTAGAGACAATGCAGGCACACCTAGTCCAACCAATTGTTCTGTCGCAGTTCCAGCAGTAGCTAATCCCACCTCCGCCCAGGAAGACCACAAACTAAATTTCCCTTTGCCAATTAAGACACTACAATCACCCTTCTTCCAGCATGCTTGCGCACCAATTCCCTGGAACATCAAAGAAGATATTCTTCGATATCCTGCATCGTCTAAGAAAAACTCTATTTGTTCCACTGATGGTTCAGAACCAAGGGCAACAAAAATTGCAAGAGGGGGTTTTTGATCTTGAATTAATCCTGCAGCCAGAAGCAATCTCTGAAAATTCTCTTCAGCTTCTGGAGAACGACTCCCACAAAGCAAAATTAATCGTCGGTAAGGCTCTAAAACAATAGGGAGTGAACACTTAGGAAAGCCATCCATCATTGGATTTCCTGGAAATTTTGCAAGCACGCCATGCTTACGCAAACCACGAGCAGTTAATTGATCACGCACGGCAACCAACTTGCAACGATTAGACCGCATCAAAAAATATTCCCAAGGATCCCATTCCGTTCCTTTCAAACAATGGTAATAATCACTAAATGCAGAGTTAGGTCCAGTCCTCCAGGTGTAATCACTCTTAGGAGTTCCTATAAATACAAAAGGGGCTCCACTGAGCCAAGAAAATATCAATGGCAACAAATCGCCCACAGCAACTACCAAACTTCCTGCTTGCACTTGGCGTCGCATAAAGCGCCACTGTTTCCAGGTGACTACCAAAAGACCCGCGAGAATATCTTGGAAAAACCCCTTGAGACTTTGATTACTAAAGCCACCACTAGGTAAGCGAAGGGAAGGGCCTACTTTTCTCAACCACCCTTCAGAAATAGCGCTTGTGAATACTTTTCCTTCTCCAACTAAGGGGAAAATTTCACAGGCAATAGACGGGCGCAGTCTATGAAGTGCTTGAAGAACTTGAAGAGCTATCAAATCCTCACCATGCCCATTCGATAGAAACAACACCTTCTCAGTAGAGTGCCTGATACGATCCGCTAATCGCGGATTTAAATCCAAAGCGGCGGCATGGCCAAGTGGTAAGGCAGAGGATTGCAAATCCTTTATCCCCAGTTCGAATCTGGGTGCCGCCTTTTTCTTTTTCCCAAAAATCCTTCTGAGAAAATGGATTGTTCGCTTTCTAGTTCCTGCCAAGCGCAGCAAGCAAAGAAGTTTGTATCGACCATTATTCCAATTCTGGCAAATTAAACCAAAGGCTTGCATTTAGGCTTTATCAAAAGATTGCAAACAAAAAACAAAAACTACTAGAGTTATAAATTAAGCATTCTACAAAGCATTAATTTATTTTAATAAATTATATATTCAGCCCAAAGGAAAACCTAATTCCAAAAATTTGACACAAGCAAAAATAAAGGTAATTGTATTCATTACTAGTAAATGGACCTTAAGATCTATATTGCAAATCTAATATATTTAATATGTTGCTTTCTAACTGCCACCATTAGAACAGTCTATGTACCCGAAGTAACCTAATCATTCAAAAAATCTCTTTCATCTAATCAGCAAATACTTTTGATTCTTGGTTAATTGTACTAAAACTGAATGCAAAGTTAGCAAGACAATGGCCGCATAATATTTTTTCCAAGGTTAGAGAACCAAAAACTAATGACAAAAGTATCTTTGTTTTAACTGTAGATTCAAGCTTCAGAACTAGCTTAAGCATTAAGAAAGGCACCCTCGTGCAGACATTGGACAAAGCGGGTGCCTTTCTTACTTATCAGAACATGTTTTATGTATAAATGTTGTTCTGACATTCTCTTTCTAGACACGGTCAAATCATCACGTCACTAAGTAAAAACACTGATTTCTCATCAAATGTCAGGAGATCTAGACTAAAAAATGAATTTATCTCGCTCAAAGCTCCATCATCTTTGCCAAGGCATATCAAAAACTCATAATGACAACCTCTGATGCGAGTTTTACTTATCAAAATACATAAATTCATACCCTCCAAAAGAAATAACTACTGAATCGGCAGCTCAATAACTACATTGTACGAACACAAATTCTTATCAATCACAAATCTGATACTTTCCAAAAGACTCAATAAAAGGACTATCATTCCCCTCCTATACCACTAGTTTCTGCATAAAACATATAACCATCTGGCGTCATCATCATTTTGTTCCATTTCCCATCATCTGTCTTTACAGCAATTTCCAAGACCTTCTCTTTCCCTTGGTTAGTAATCCATTCCCGTACCCACCATTGATTATTTGGATCAAATTCATACCCCCTAGATTTTAATAAAGAACGAATAGCAACTTCCCTGGTAAAGGACTCATCCATCATTTATCTAAGTAATGAATGGCTACTCCAGTAGTAGCAAAAAATCTAGCACTTGATGACAAACTCTTGAAAATGAAACTTAATAAAGTAATTCAAATATTATGCGGAAATAATTTGGACTAGAACTTGCAACTTGCTTTAGCTATATAAATACCATAAAGCTATTATTCATTAGCTCTTCAACCAAAGAATAAGTAGGAGCTCCTCCCAGCATTGATTAAATAGTAGTTCTCTTGCAATAAATACTGCTTCAGAACACAATTTGTGGTTATAGATAAATTACTTAGTCAATAGGACTTGCTCTATTCATAATTCGACGGATCATATTCTTAAAAGTAAGCAGTATCTACATGAATGACAAAACCTGGGTAGAACAGTACAAGCATTGGAAGCCCAACTTAAAACCCTTTCAAATCAAACTACTTGAGGAAGGTGCTACAACTCAATCACAACAGTGGTTGCTTAACTCAATGTGGTCTGATTGGAATGAAATCCAAAAGCTGAAAGAATCTGAACAGCCATCAATCACACCCTCTTTACAAGACCCCTGGGATGACGAATTAGCATGCTAAGAACAATTTTTTTAATAGTAATTTTTCTAGCTGTTTGGTCTTCACCAGACTTGAGAGCCTATACGGCAAATGCACTGAGACTAACAGCCACTTGGATTGAACCTAAAAAAGCTGTGGAGCAAAATCCAAGATACTTTCAAATTCCTAATCCTTTTTATGAGAACCATGAGAAAAAATAGGATTTTTTCAGCTCATTAGAACTGAAATCAACTTTCTCGGTTGATTAGCATTCCAAAATTGTTTGCACCTACAAGTACCCTCTCTCTAGAGAAGGCGTCAATTCTCATAGCATCAAAAAGGAATAAATTTATCCCTGAATAAGCTATTCCTGCATTGTTTACCTAAGAAGGAAACCTAAGCTGAGATTCTTTTATGCCTATATACGTCCCCTGTAAAAGGTTGGTAGCCTATTGAAGGTGGTTGATTGTCTGTATAAGGATGAAATAGTGCATCCCCCATTCCCTTAAGTAAATTCATAAACCAGCTGAAAAGCTTGTTCATAGTTTGAACCAACTCATATTTCAGTTATAGAACAATTTGCCAGCAACAATATTAAAAAATTCAGTTAGTCAACCTAGCTTTTCTCAATCAGCCAAAAGGAAGCCTTTCAAAAGAACCTTTCCTCTCATTCAACAAACAACTGAAGTACTTAGGAAGATTGAGAAGAAGACCAATGCTGGCACTGAAAGCTATTAACTTCATTACGTGAGATTGGCACATTCCACACTCCGCAAAAGCCTCCTTGTAACCGACAACCAGCAAAGTTTTGACAATTGGTGCCACTTAACTTTTTAAAAGGCATGCCCTCAAAACAAAATCTAGTTATTGAAATAACACAGTAGGGGAGTCCCATTAATAGAAAGCAATTGCCTTCAATATCCCTAATTCTAATAACGTTCTGAATTACGGTCTTATTATGCAAGTCGTCAATCTTTTATCATTTAGTTTAGTATCAGGCAAGAAACAAAGTAGCGAATACTCAATAAGAATTATCTAGCATTCTAAACAGAAAAGCTTACTAATATCTAGTTAGCAGGACAAAATTTATCACGCAAAATACAACATAATAAAATATATTATTATCAATATCTTTTGACCACACTAGGGGCCTCCAATAAGCAACAAGAGCTAGTATTCGATTAATTCAATAAAAAGTGTCAATACTTGCAAAGTCAAATTATCAGGATGTCAGTAATATACTAACTAGTGCTTCAAGCCTGTTGTGGAAAAACCAGTTGAATTCAGCAAATTTTATAGGGTTCTTAATGCTGCGAAGGAAGGAGAAGAAGGGAAAGCCAGCGAGTTAGTAGCCCTGCTAGAGCTATATGAAACATCTGAACAAAGTGATGGGCCTTTGCATGAATTAGGAGAAACCTTCTTAAATATAGGGGTTAAAGAATTGTTCAAATACTCAGGGACGGAAGATATTCAAGCGATTGGACTGTTAGGAAAGGAAGATTGGGATGAATTAGCAGAAAAGAATCAAGCTGATCTTCCTCCACTCTTGGCAAATACAATGATCAAGCATGCCAAGAGCAACAATTTATCAAAAAAGATCTCATCTAAATGGGAAATCTCTAAGCGAGAAATAGAGAAAAATATTATGCAAATGGCAAGATATATAACTGAAGGAATGATTGACGCCCTTGAATAAAAAATTCAAGCAAATCTATCTAATTTTGAATTCATGGAGGCCAAGTATCCATAATCAAATAGCTTAAAAAGCATTTGCTTGACAATAACCTATTTGTTTTTAATCATAAAGAAATAAAAGCTAGAATATAATATTCAAAAAATTAATCTACCTAAAGATTATCCTAAATAGACAAGCCCATGCAAAAATAATATGATCTCCTTTCCATAAATTTAATAGGAAAATCGATAGTGAATCTAACAACTTTTGAATGGAACTTGATCTTCGAATTCCTATTATTATAGTCGAAAACTTTTACATAGTTAGCTTCGAATCTAAATTCGAAGTATCGCTAAAGTCACATAACTAGTAAACAAGATTTTATTTACTCCATGATTAATTAGAAGTTATGCATTACTTAGTAAAATTTGAGATAAATCTAATCTTGCCCACGCATTTTCTCTTGCAATTCTAGATTTCCATGCTTTCAAAGAATAATAACCAGTATCAAAAAATCTGTCTTTAGATACTGCTTCCTTCAAAATAGTTCAAGAAAAATCTATTCAAAGTTCTCAACAAATAAATGTCTGAAAAGGATTTGCCTAGAAGAAATAAAACTTTTTTCTGAATTAATAATTACTATCTGAAACGCAAGTTCCCTGACATCTAATTCCATTATCCGAAGTTCTCCCACAGTGATTACAAAGCACCTTATTACTATCCTCACCTTGTTCAGAGGAATTATGTTCATCATTGGGCTGTGTCGACTGATTGTGATGGGTATTGTTATTGGCGTTCATTTAAGTCCCAAGAAATAATCAACTCAAGCAGTAGCAAACACTAACCATGGATAATACTATTAATTCTAAAACATGGCTATCTCCACTCCTATAGCAAAGGGCTCCGACTTATATCAAAATTAGATTCAATCAAAAACCACAAGATCCTTGACCAAGGTGCGCTCAAAGAATTAATTAAAACTAACCTGAATATAGGAATATTATATATAAGTTAGAGAACCATCATTGCGAAGGTATTCCCATATCTAGGCAATGGTCGTATTCGTCAAATTTGGATCAGGACTAACAACAACGGGCATGCTATTTGCTTTATTTGCCCTAATAGGCACCACTTTCACCGGTGGTGGTGGTGGTGGTGGTGTCGGTGCTACCTCCTTTTTAGGTTCGTCCTCCTGGGAACAAGCTTCAAGAGCTTCTCGAAGCAAAGAATCAAATGTTGCACCAGGTAGCCTATGTCGTGCAACTTCTAAAAATGTCCGAGGCAAGGATTCTGCTGCTGCACTTTTCAAAGCAGGATTATTGCGACGATGCTCCTGTTCATCTTGAATCGCTCTAATAAAGCGCAAGGTAACTTCTCGCTTAGTAGAAGCCTTGATTAATGTGTCGTTATCTCCAACACCATTAGCAACATCTCGTTCAAGATCACTAAGACGACGTTCAAGACTAGTTAAAACTTCCTCCGCTTCATTTCCTATATGCGCTAATTGACCATCCGAAAGATTTGGCAAATCAGCGACATAAACCTTCCCATGATCTCTCAAAGTCAAAAAAGTTGGTCTTGGCCCTTGGCGATGAGGGCCATTGTTATCTAGACCATTACCTAATGGCCTTCTCGGGGGAACTGGGCCAGCGGAGCTACGCCTACGTGTAAGACGCTGAGGGGTATCAAAAGGCATAGAAATTAAGTTAAAAAATAATCTAACTACGCAGCCGCCGAAAAATTCAGCTTGCTATCGGTTTAGGTGTAGTTTACTTGTTAAGGGCAAACATAGTTTCCAACCTAAGGGTTTAGAGACCCACGAAGCAAAAAAACAAAATTCTTCTTCAAGAAGGGACCCCAATTATTCCTTCGGATGTGCCAATTAAAGAATCTACAACTCGTCCCATAATCCATGCATCAAAACCATTTTGATGGCAAATTTCAAGTACTTCATCAGCATGGTGCCTACTTACTATTAAGCAAAAGCCAACACCAAGATTAAAGGTATTCCAAAGATCTAACTCAGGAATAGATCCTGCCTGTTGAAGCCATTGAAAGATCTCTGGTTTTTTCCAAGTTTTGACATCAATTAAAGCCTGCAAACCTTTGGGCAGACATCTAGGCAAATTTTCCGGCAACCCACCTCCAGTGATATGTGCCATACCATTTATGGGAATTTTATTCTTCAAGCAAGCACTAATTAGACTTCCATATAGTGCAGTTGGTTTCAACAAAGTCTCAATTAACGGTAAATTCTCAGCTCCGAAACAACTAGTCTCATTTATTTGGTTTTCATTTAAAACCTGTCTTACCAGACTGAAACCATTGCTATGGACACCATTACTGGCAACTCCAATAATTTCATCGCCACTATCAATGGCCTCACCATTAATTAACGACGCCTCTTCAACCACACCCACACAAAAACCTGCCAAGTCATACTTTCCTTTTGGGTAAAACCCTGGCATTTCTGCTGTTTCTCCACCCAAAAGAGAACAACCGCTAATTTGGCAACCCTTAGCAATTCCTTCAACAACCTCAGTCATTGCTTCGGGCCCCAAGGTCCCTGTAGCAATGTAATCCAGAAATAACAATGGTTGAGCACCACTAGTAATTACATCGTTCACACACATCGCAACTAGGTCTAGGCCAACCCCAAAATGTTTGTGGTATGCCTGAGCTAATTCCAATTTGGTACCTACTCCATCTGTACCTGCAACTAAAACAGGAGCATCCAGCCCTTTCGGAAGACGAATACTTCCACCAAAACCTCCTAGCCCCCCAATAACATTCGAAGTAAAAGTTGCTTCCACACTGGACTTAATTCGATCGACAAAATCTCGCCCTGCCTCAACATCAACGCCAGCAGATTTGTAATCCATAGTTTTCAATGATTCTAATGTTGTTGATGAGAATCAGAACTCTCTATTTAGTCAGCTACTGATCCAGTATGCACTCAATCCTGTCAAGGACTAAAACAACCTGGTCACACCAACGCAGTCACATCATGGGTAGATCATTGTGGTGAACATCTCGGTACTCCGAACCCAACAAGAACTAATCGATTGGCGAGATGCACAAGATGCCCAAATCGCATTTGTTCCAACCATGGGGGGACTCCATTCTGGGCATTGCCAGTTAATTAAAACTGCCAACAGTTCTTGCTTCAACGAAAAGACAGTTGTGGTAGTGAGTATTTTTGTAAACCCTTTACAATTTGGTCCCAAAGAAGATTTCACTCAATACCCAAGAACTTTAGAAGAGGATATTCAGATTGCATCTGAGGCAGGCGCAAATGCATTATGGGTGCCTTCTATTGATCAAGTCTTCCCCAATGGCACTGACTCCCACTTCAAGATAGAAGTGCCTACAAAGCTTCAGGCACATTTATGTGGCTCTTTCCGCAAAGGACATTTTGATGGTGTAGCAACAGTAGTAATGCATCTTTTAAAATTTATACAGCCCACATATCTTTTCTTAGGTGAGAAAGATTGGCAACAGTTGGTAATCCTAAGAGAACTTATAAAAGATTTAAAACTTCCTGTAAAAGTAATAGGAGTGGCCACTTTAAGAGATATTAATGGCCTAGCATTTAGCTCAAGAAATATATATCTCAGCAAATCAGAAAAAGAACAAGCCATAGCTTTACCTCAAGCACTTGCTAAAGCAGCTAAGAATGCAAATGAGGCAAAAGTATGTGATTTAAAAGAAATTAGATCTTCTTTAGAAAAAAAAGGGTTAGAAGTGGAGTATGTAGACATAGTTGATCCACACCAGCTACAACCAACAACAAAGCAACACTTTTCTCTATTAGCTGCTGCAGTTCACTGTGGGAAAACACGACTAATCGACCACACTTTTCTTATGTCACGCAAGCCAATTGTTGCAATCGATGGACCTGCAGGAGCAGGAAAAAGCACCGTTACGAAAGCATTTGCAAAAAAGTTAGGACTGCTTTACCTAGATACTGGGGCAATGTATAGAGCAGTGGCCTGGCTAATCAAACAAAAAGGGATAGATCCAAAAGACACAGTCGAAGTAAAG
>CACENO010000025.1 GCA_902560875.1 uncultured Prochlorococcus sp.
GACTGTTTGGCCAGAAATTTCTACTGGATTTTAGTATTTGTTTGGATTTAAAAAAAGCTTCTTTCCAAGATGAACTAGAAGAGACAGTTGATTACAGTCTTGTTATAAGTAATATACAGAAAGTATCTTTTAAAATTAAGTGCAAAACGATAGAACATTTTAGTGAATTGCTACTTGATAAACTTGAGTCTTTTTATGGTCCAGTTCCTATGAAAATATATTTAAGAAAATGCAATCCTCCAGTTCCTGGATTTACAGGCATTGTTGGAGTAGAAAAGAGTCGGTATATTGGTTCTAATTGAACTCCTACCTTAAAAACAAGCATTGCTTAGTTTTAGTACATGGTTTATGGGATAATCCCAAGATATTTTGTGACCTTGTAAAGCGATTAAACCAATATTGCGTTGAAATTTTGGTTCCGGATATCCCTCATGAATATGGTCGAATACCTTTGAGTATGTTGGCAAGTAATCTTGATAATCTTATTCTCGATCGCTTTGGATCTCAAACGACTATTGACTTGCTTGGTTTCTCGATGGGAGGAGTCATCAGTAGGGTTTGGCTACAATATTTAGGTGGTGCGTTAAGAACCAATCATTTCCTTAGTGTTGGGAGTCCTCATCAAGGAACTTTTACTGCTGAATGTATTCCTTCTTGGTTAATGCCTGGAATTGGTGATATGAAAAGAAGTAGTCCTTTGCTAAAAGGTCTTAATAGTGATATCTACTTGTTAGATGGAGTTAAATGTAGTAGTTATTTCTGTAGATTTGACATGATGGTTGTTCCAGGTTGGCAAGCTGTTTTGCCTATAGGTTCATCTCAGGCTCTCCCATCTGTAACTCACAAAGGCATGATTACTCAACCAAAATCATTGGAGATATTAATTAAAGATATTATTAGAGATTGGAGTTAAGTCCAGAATGTCTTATTAAAGCTTCTGTATTGGCAGATCTTCCCCTAAAAGACTGAAAAACTTCCTGTGGGGAACGACTTCCACCCAGGCTAAGGATGGTTTCACGGAATTTTTTCCCTATAGCTTTGATTTGAGTTTCATTGTCATTCTTTACTTCTTCAAAAGCTGCGAAAGCATCTGAACTAAGTACTTCAGCCCATTTATAGGAGTAGTAACCAGCTGCATAGCCTCCTGCAAAAATATGGTTAAAGGCGCATAGAAATTGGTCTTCCTTAATGGGTTGCATCACGGTAGTGCTTTTTGCTATTTCTCTTCTCATTTCATCAGGACTTATTCCTAATTCTTTTCTCCACTCACTATGCAAACGTAAATCAGTTAATGCAAAATGAATTTGCCTCAGAGTGCTAAGTCCTGAATTAAAAGTTCGGCTAAGTAAGAGCTTCTTGAATTCTTTTTCAGGGAGTGGAGTACCGTTCTGCCAATGTTTTGCCATTCCAAAGACTGTATTTTTATCTAAGCACCAATTCTCCATGAATTGACTGGGGAGTTCTACTGCATCCCATTCGACATTATTGATGCCAGCAGCTTGTGGATAGTCAACTTTGGTAAGCATATGTTGAAGCCCGTGTCCAAACTCATGAAATAAGGTTTCTACTTCCTCGAAACTCATAAGACTTGGCATTTCCTTTGTTGGGGGAGTTTGATTACAGACAAGGTAAGCAATTGGCAAAATATTTTCCCCATTTGGAGACTTGCTTTTAACCAAACATTCATCCATCCATGCCCCACCTCTTTTATTATTTGGTCTGCTATATGGGTCTAAGTAGAAATAGGCGATAGTAGATTTATCTTTATCTAAGACTTTATAAAATTCGACATCACTATGCCATTTTGGCACTTCTAGGTCGGCATGTTCTATCGTTATTTCGAAAAGTCTTTCGCAAAGATTAAAGAGTCCATTTAATACTTTTTGTAGTGGAAACCATGGCCTAAGTGCATCTTTATCAAGATCAAACCGTTCTTTTCTTAGTCGTTCAGACCAGTAGTTGATATCCCATGGAGCAAGGACAGTATCGTTAGGCATTCCATTTCGCTTTGCGCAGGCTTTAAGGTCTTCTAATTCATTTTTTGCTTTTAAAATTGAGGCAGATCGTAATTCCTCAAGTAAATCTTCTACTGACTTAACATCCTTTGCCATTTTGCTGGAAAGACTAAGACTGGCCCAATGTTTATGACCCAGGACCTTTGCTTGTTGATTACGTAAAGTCAGGATCTCTTCAATGATTTTTCTATTATCTGATTCCCCAAAACTTGCTCGACGGACATAAGCCTTATAAAGAGTTTCTCTTATTTCTCCGTTAGCTCCATTAGACATAAATGGTAAGTAACTAGGCATATCCAAGCCAATTCTCCATGGACCTTCTTTTGCTGTTGGATTTTTCTTATTTGCGTTCAGGTCACCTGCTTGATGAGCTGCTTCTGCAAGAATTTCAAGCTCACGCAAATTTAGACCTTCAATGTCTGACTTTTTTGTTAGCAATAAACTCCAGTTTTTAGTTGCATCAAGGACATTATTGCTGAAAATTGTTGATAGTTCAGCTAACCTTTCGCTATTTTTATTGAATTCTTTTTGTTTGCTTTGATCCAGTCCAACTCCTCTGTGATTCATTGAACGTAATTCAGTCTCTAAGATCCTTTTTTGAGTTTCGCCGAGTAAGTTTGCTGGGTGGTTTTTAAGACTTAAAAGGGCTTTATATATGATTTTGCTTTGACCAATACGGTTGCCAAATCTAACTACACTTGGCTGCTGAGAAGAGTGAGCATCCCTTAATTCATTGGTATTTCTAACACTATTTAAATGACATATGGCACTCCAGCTCCATCTCAAGCGTTCTTCTATTTTATGTAGCGGATTAATTACTTCTTCCCAGCTTATCCCATTAACTCGATTTAGTATTTTAGTTAAATCTTTTTCAAAAATGGTCAGTTCATTATTTAATTCATCAATTAAATTTGGGAAGTATTCTTTAATACTTGATGGGGTGATTTCCTGATAATTAGGAATACCTTGACCGGCTAATATTGACGGTTGCTTATCTTCTAAATTGGTTAGTGACATTTTACCCAAAAATTAAGGATTGAGCTGAAGCAATTGCATTATTTGATAAAAGATTCTCGGCAATTGCATTCGTTGAGGCTTCATATAAATCAATTGCAGTACGTGGCCAAAAGCCTATAACCAATGTTGGTACTAATAAAGTAAGACCAATAGCTAGTTCTCTCGAATTCATTTCTTCTAACTTTGCAAGTGCTGGTATTCTTGGCCCAAAGAATACTCTTCTACACATAGATAAAAGATATATTGGAGTAAGAACTAATCCAATTGCTGAAAAGAAAATAACAATAGCCCTAAAGAGTGAAGTGAATTGATCTTGACTTGTTATTCCTAGGAAGACTGTTATTTCACTTACAAAACCACTCATCCCTGGAAGTGCTAGAGAGGCTAATGAACTTGCTAAAAAGAAGGCAAAAGTTATTGGCAAAACTTTTGCTAGCCCTCCCATATTTGGAATTGATAGAGTGTTTGTCCTTTCATAGAAAGAACCCGTAAAAAAGAACATTGCAGCAGCGATTAAACCATGGCTAATCATTTGAAGCATTGCACCACTTAGGCCAAGGGCGTCTACAGCCCCTATTCCCAGGAGAACAAAACCCATGTGACTTACAGAACTACATGCAATTCTCCTTTTAACATTGTCTTGAGCAAATGCATTTAAGGCACCATAGACAATATTGACTATTCCGATAATTATCAATGCTGGTGCAACTTGAAGATGAACTTCAGGAAGCATTTGAACATTAAAGCGTAAAAGCGCGTATCCTCCCATCTTTAAAAGTACACCTGCTAAAAGCATTGAAACAGGAGCACTTGCTTCTCCATGAGCATCAGGCAGCCATGTATGGAGAGGAAAGATTGGGAGTTTTACTCCAAATCCAATTAAGAATCCAAGATAGCAAAATATTCCAAATGGTCCTAAATAAGACCTGGCTTTTAATTCTGTTAAATTTAGAGTAAATTCAGGTCCTGAAAAAGCAAGAGCTAGTCCGCTTATAAGAATGAGTAAAGAAGCAAGGGCTGTATAAAGAATGAACTTTGTAGCCGCATACTGGCGATTAGTCCCTCCCCATATTGCAATCAAAAGATAAACAGGAACAAGTTCTAATTCCCATGCCAAGAAAAATAAAAGAAAATCTTGTGATAAGAAGACTAATGCTTGAGCAGAAGCTTGAAGTAATAATAATCCAAAATATAGCTTTCTCTTGCTATTTACATTCCAACTCGCGGCTACTGAAAGCAGAGTGATTAATCCACTTAAAACTACCAAAGGAGCAGAAATTCCATCTACACCAAGTGACCATTCTAGTCCTATTAGTGGGACCCAACTGATTCTTTCCGCGAGTTGTATCTGGTAATTATTAGGGTCAAATAGCCTGGTAAAAACATTTATAATTAATAGGAAATCTACGAAAAGAAAGGTTAATGCAATATTTCTAGGAAGGTTATTATTGTTATCTTCGCCACTAGGTAATAAAGGCATTGTTAATGCCCCTATTGCAGGGAGTAATACTATTAATGAAAGCCAGGGTAATGATTGCTGGGACGCAGCCATTATTGGCAAATTGGCGTCCATAATGGATGTTTTTCTAATGGTAAATTAGCACCTAGAGCTTACAGGGCTAAGTAGATCTACTCACTTGAGATGGTACAGGGGTGCCATTGACTACCAGCAGTTTGCAGGTTTAACAGCGGAGCTCTACTCTCTATTCCCATTTTTTCCCAAGTTGAGATCATTGCCTTACTTATTCTTTCTCCATTGATTTCGTCACAAAGGGCTAGAACGCTAGGACCTGCTCCGCTAATTACACATCCCCATGCCCCTGCCGCCAAGGCAGCATCTCTAACTTCAAGGCCTCCCTTTATTAGGCGCCATCTGTAGGGTTCATGGAGACGGTCATTCATTCCATCTGCTATTAATTCTCCATTTCCAGTTCTTAGTCCTTGTAACAAGAGGGTCATTGCACCAAGATTTGTTATTGCATCTCCAATTGGGACGGTCTTTGGCATTACTCGTCTTGCTTCACTGGTGCTAAGTCTTATCGAAGGTATAGCGACTACAGCCTTAATCGAATTCATCCATTCACAACGAATAACTCTCCATCTTTCTGATGCGGTTTTGCCTGTCATACAAAGCCCTCCTAATAGAGATGGCACCACGTTGTCAGGATGGCCCTCTATATCGATTGCCAGTTCAAGAAGTTTCTCTTTCGCAAGAGGAGAATCCATTAGAGCATTTGCTCCTACTAGGCCTGCCACTATTGCTGTTGCACTACTCCCTAGTCCCCTTGCTGGGGGTACAGCTAATTTGACTCTTGCTTCAAGGCCTACAGGTTCTATGCCTGCTGCTCTCCAAACTCTTTGAGCAGCTCTATAGACAAGATTTTCTGGACCGCCTCTTAGATGGCTGCCTTCGCTTCCTTCCATGATGAGTTCAAACCGCTCACCACTTCCTTCAATCCTGGTAATCATAAATCGATTATTCAGATCGAGAGCTGCACCTAGACAATCGAATCCAGGACCAAGATTGGCGGTAGTGGAAGGAACGTCCACTATTACTTTTTGTCCAATGCGCGGTAGCGCCATCAGCGGTATTTAGTTTCAGGTGAGGTTTTTTTAGCCTGATTCAATAAGCATACGAGCCCTACAGGCCGCACTAAATAGACCTATGTCTGGATCTACTAGTGCCATCACAGGAATCTTCTCGAGATAAGTTTGAAATCTTCCTTTGTTTTTCATTGCTAGGAGGAAGTCATTTGAACTGAGGCCCTCTAATTGTTTGGAGGCAGTGCCACCAGCTATCCATACCCCTGCGTCACAGAGTTCTTCTAGGGCAAGATCTCCGACTGCAGAACCATAAGCACTTAACCAAATTTTTAGAACTTCTTTCATTAAAGCATCTCCATTTTTAGCTTCCTCACTAACTAATGCCGGCAGATCTAGTTTATTAGATTCCTTTGATTGCCATGATTTAGTTGCTTCCGTAAGAGGATGATATTGAGCATCTGGTTGGGAAAGTCTCCAACGAGCTATATGACCAAGACCAGTTCCACTAACAATTCTTTCTAGAGATAATCTGTGTATATTTAAATCTTGTTTTAGCCATTTTGATAACTCCCATTCAGTATTACATCTAGGAGCAAATTCCTTATGTCCACCTTCACTTGCAAGGGCTAAGATATTTTTTTTAGAGATAATTCCTTTAGCGACACCTAGTCCAGTTCCTGCTCCCATGATAGAAACTATCCCTTCTTTTGAACGATGTTCTTTTGTTGATTGAATTTGATGATATTGATTTGATTTAAGAAAAGGAATTCCATATATAAGAACACAGAAATCATTGACAAGTTCAAAATATTTCAGTGAAAGTGACTTCTTTATGCTCTCCTGATTGATTTTCCATCCAAGATTAGTAAGAGTACATTCACCATCATTAACTGGTCCGGCAACTGCAATACAACCTATTTCAGGTTGCTTAATATTCGAAGGTAATCTAATTAGAAAATTATTAATCATTGGCTCTAAAGAATTCCATTCTTTAGAGCTATATCTTTTTTTATGAATCATTTCGAGATCATTGGTCAGTCTATAGATTGAAAGCAAACTCTTGGTTCCGCCTATATCTCCTGTTAGAAAGTTCATTTTGTTAATTTGTACTGAAAATTATTTCCCATGGTGAGCTTTCCTTCCTTTTAATAATATAGACCTATTAATTAGATCAATGAAATCTTCTAAAGACATATTGCCAAGATCCTTCCCTTCTCTAGTCCTTACTGATACCTTTTCTTCCTTCTCTTCTTTATCTCCTATAATAATCAGATATGGAATCCTTTGAAGAGTATTTTCTCTGATCTTAAGCCCTATCTTCTCATTCCTTGTATCAACTTCGGCTCTATAGCCTTTCCCTCTTAACTTTGAACATATTTCATCACAGGTTGAATTATTTCTGTCTGTTATTGCTAAGATAACAACCTGTATTGGTGATAGCCATGAAGGAAATCTTCCCTCATAGTGTTCGATTAGTATCCCAATAAACCTTTCAAAAGATCCAAGTATTGCACGATGGAGCATGACAGGATGCTTTCGTTGATTATCTTCATCTACGTAAGTTGCATTTAACCTTTGAGGCATAGAAAAATCAACTTGAATGGTCCCACACTGCCAAACCCGATTTAAACAATCCTTTAGTGAGAATTCTATTTTAGGGCCATAAAAGGCACCTTCGCCCGGAAGCAATTCCCATTGAAGATTTTTAGCTTGTAATGCTTCTAAAAGTGCTTGTTCGGCTTTGTCCCAAATCTCATCAGTACCAACTCTTTTTTCTGGTCGAGTTGATAGTTTTATTTGAATTTTGTCAAAACCAAATGCTTTATAAACTTCAAAAACTAAGTCAATAAAATTAGAAACTTCTGATTGGATTTGGGACTCCATACAGAAAATATGTGCATCATCTTGAACGAAATTTCTAACACGCATTAGCCCATGAAGTGAGCCAGAGGGCTCATTCCTATGACATGATCCAAATTCAGCAAGACGTAAAGGCAGGTCTTTGTAACTTTTAAGCCCTTGATTGAATACCTGCACGTGGCAAGGACAATTCATTGGCTTTATTGCATATTCTCTATTCTCTGAAATTGTGGTAAACATATCCTCTTTAAATTTTTCCCAATGCCCAGATTTTTCCCAAAGAGTTCTGTCCACTGCCTGTGGAGTTTTGATTTCATTATAGCCATTATCGTTTAGTATATCCCTGATATAGTTTTCTAGAACTTGATAAATTGACCAACCTTTTGGATGCCAAAAAATCATACCTGGAGCTTCTTCTTGTGAGTGAAATAAATTTAATTCTTTAGCAATTTTTCTATGATCACGTTTTTCTGCTTCTTCTATTTGGTTTAGATATGCTTTCAATTCTTTAGAGGTTGCCCATGCCGTTCCATATATTCTTTGCAGCATTTCGTTCTTAGAATCTCCACGCCAATATGCACCTGATACTTTCATTAATTTGAAAGACCTTAGATGTCTTGTGTTTGGAACATGTGGGCCTCTACACATATCAGTATATTCTTGATGGTGATACAACTTTATTTCTTCATTCTCAGGTATATTATTAATAATCTCTACTTTGTATTTCTCATTTATCTGCGCAAATGCTTTCTTTGCTTCTTTAGCTGTTACGACTTCTACAATTACATCATAATCTAGTTCAATTAATTCCTGCATTCTTTGTTCTATTCTATTGATATCTTCTGTAGTGAAGGGAGTTTTATGGTGAATATCGTAATAAAATCCATTTTCTATAACTGGTCCAATAGCCATTTTTGCTGTTGGATATAATTGTTTAACTGAGTGCCCAATTAAGTGTGCAAAAGAGTGCCTAATAATATCAATACCTTCTTTATCCTTTGCTGTGATTATTATTACATCTGCATCTGAAGTAATAGGTATGCAGATGTCTATTAGCTTGCCATTTACTTTCCCTGCGATCGCTGCTTTTGCAAGGCCCGGTCCAATGCTTTCTGCTATCTCTTTGACAGTAATACTTTTATTGAAATTTTTTCTATTGCCATCTGGGAGGGTAATTACTGGCATGGTTGGTAGATCTCTTTGCCCTTTTGATTTACTATTCTAGACCTAAGTATATAGGCATTGTAAAAATTACTGCGAGGATTTGCTTTTATATTTTATCTGTACTTAGCAATCCAAGGGCTACTTGAACACGTTTTAACGTTTCTTGTGCAACTTCTTCAGCCTTAAATCTACCGTTAGTAAGTATTTGGCTTAATTCAGTTGGATCATTTCTGAGCTCATAGTATTTTTTTTGGATTGGCTCTATTGCGTTAATAGTTGCATCTGCTAATAAAGGCTTAAATTTGCCCCAACCAATATCTGAACATTCTTTTTCAACAACGTCTCTTCCAAGTCCACTCAACATTGCATAAAGTCCCAATAGATTGTTTGCTTCTGGCCTAGTTGAATTATTGAATTCCAGTCCAAGGTGTGCATCTGTTTTGGCTTTTTTGATCTTCTTTGCAATTAAATCTGGCGAATCTAATAAGGTAATTCTACTGTTTTCATTGGGATCACTTTTACTCATTTTTTTTGTACCATCTAGTAGGCTCATTATCTTTGCTCCTTCCTTAAGAATTAAAGGCTTTGGTATTTTTAACAATGGCTTCTCTTTGTCTCCAAATTTAGCATTAACTCGTTGTTGAGCGATGTCCCTAGCAAGTTCTAGATGCTGTTTTTGATCTTCTCCTACGGGAACCAGATCTGCATCATAAAGAAGAATATCTGCTGCCATTAATACAGGGTAATCTAGTAAACCTACGGATACATTATCTCCTTGCTTAATAGATTTCTCTTTGTACTGGATCATTCTCTCTAGCCAATTTACTGGTGTTAAGCAATTAAGTAGCCAGCAGAGTTCTGAATGCGCAGTGATTTGACTCTGTACAAATATTGAACATTGGTCTGGATCCATTCCACAAGCAATATATAGAGCAGCTGTTGTTAGCGTATTTTCTTCAAGTGCTTTAGGATCGTGAGGGATAGTTAGTGCATGTAGGTCTACAACACAAACAAATGTTTCGTGTGTCTTTTGGAGTTCTACCCAGTTATTAATTGCACCAAGCCAATTACCTAAATGAAGGGCACCCGTAGGTTGAACTCCTGAAAGTACACGTTTTGATTTCACTTGATTTAACTCTGCAATTCGTCTTTGTTCTCTCCTTCTGTTCCCTCGGGTATATCGGATTCTATATTTAAACTATTTTCTTTTGCTTCCACTATTTCATTATCAGCTGAGGTATTTGTTATTTCTTCGTTTAATTGGTTTTCATCATTATTTAAATTATTTTCAATCTCTATTTCCGGTTCTGTTTGTTTTGGTTTCTCTGGACGAGCAAAAGGATTTGCTTTTGGCTGAGTTTGATTGTTTCCAAATTGATTTGATTCACTATTATTCCTTCTATTACCTTGCCTTCCATCTTCTCTTCTGTTTTGAGCTTGTGGATTTCTTGCGCGGTATTCTTCTACCAATTCATTTAACTTCCCTTCTTCAAGCATTTGCGCAAGTGTGCGTATTGAAAAACCTAATACCGCTACAGTTGAACGAAGATTAAAGGCTTCTTGAAGGGCCCTAGAAGCTCGCATTTCGTTATCACTGAGCCTGATGCGAAATCCACCACCTTCTCGGCTTCCTCCTTGCCCTCTTCCATTCCTGTAGTTTCCTCGTTGGCCATCTCTGGCTCCTGAATGGCTGTTTGAGTTTTGATGAGGATCTCCGTAGGAATAACCCATGTCCTTCTTCCTGATATGAGGCAAGTGTGCCTCATCGACGGCTCAATTGGGCTTACTTTCTTATGCTCCTTCATCAGATTCACATCTGATGAAGTCCTTTGAAATGCTTTTTAGAGGGAAATTCAGTAACTCTTTGTTAGTTCTTTTCTCTGAGAATCCATTATTTACGGGATTTTAGGGGTTTCATGATTTACTTGCCTCGCAATGTTGGCTAAAAATAAAGAATATTGCTCAATAGGTGGTTCTGTGAAATTTCCCTACCTTCAAAAAAGCGAAATATCGTTTCCTTCTTCTTACGCATTGAGGGTTGTTTTTCTCCTTGGTTCTTTAGCTCTTGGGCAGTGGTTTTTGTCAGACGTTGCAGAATTGCCTGGTGGAGGATTAGGACTTTTTCTTGTTGGAGCAGGCATTTGGTGGTTCGCACAACCATTAAAGAGTAAATTTGATGCTCCAAAATCAGTTAATGGTTGGAAAAAGAGATGCAAGAAAGTTTTACAACAATTTGAGTTGCTCGACGAGGAGTCATCAGCTTCTAACAATTTTAAACTTCGTTCAAACTCTCTTGATGAAATAATAAATAGACAAGGTCCCCAGAACATAGCTTTTATAAATTCTGCAGGTGTAGAGCTGCCAAACAAAAAATTAGTTGAATCGGCAATTGCTTGTTCCTACCCAGTTAATCTTTCATGGTCTACCTCTCTTCCTAACAAAGATAATTCTTGGCAATTGCCAACGTCACTTTTTGAAAAAGATGTTATAGTTTATACCCTTCCTCTACCACTAAGAGCAGTAGACCTTCTATGGTTAGATAAAGTGCCAAATGATCAACCTGCATGGCTTATTGTTTCTTCTGATGATTTAAATGCTTCTTGGACAGATCAGTTAAGAGCCCTAAAGGCTCAGTTACCTGATAGATGGCTAAATAATATATTAAAGTGGAATAAATCCGAACAAGATTTAACCAAATTATTAAAACCAGTTAGACGTTTTTTAGATAATCCTAAAATGAATATAGATGTAACAAAAAGAAGGCTTTTGTGCAAACTTCATAGTTCTTGGCAAGCTGATTTAGAGTATTTACGAAGAAATAAATTTAGAGTTATACAGAAAAAGACACAGTGGGTAGTTGCTGGGGCTGTTTTTGCCTCACCAGTTCCTTCAACAGATCTATTGGCTATTTCAGTAGCTAATGGCTTAATGATTAAGGAGATGGCAGAAATATGGTCTTGCTCTTGGAGTCCTGAATCTCTAAAAATTGTTGCCAAGCAGTTGGCTGGAGCCGCTGTTGCTCAAGGCATTGTTGAGTGGAGCGGACAAACATTATTAAGTGTGGCAAAACTACATGGGACTAGTTGGCTTGCTGCAGGAACTATGCAGGCACTTAGTGCAGCTTATTTGACACGTGTTGTTGGTCGTTCAATGTCAGATTGGATGGCATTAAATAATGGAGTAAAAGAACCTGATTTAGAAGCTTTGAAAAATGAAGCTCCAAAGCTCATTGCCAAAGCTGCAAAGGAAGAACGTGTTGACTGGAGTTCATTCATAAAGCAGGCTAATACATGGATTAATAATAAGACTCACAGTCCAAAATTAGAAACTATATCTCTAGAAGCTAATTAAACAATAATTTCCCTTTTTAATTAAAACTTTATTAATTTATTGAACAAAATATAATATTTGCATTTTCTCAATAAAATAAATT
>CACENO010000026.1 GCA_902560875.1 uncultured Prochlorococcus sp.
CTTTTTGTCAGCGGCTTGTTTCTCAGTTAATGCGTTCGCCTCTTCTGCGTTCGCCTCTTCTGCGTTCGCCTCTTCTGCGTTCGCCTCTTCTGCTAGCAAACCATCTGGTGCAGACTTGTTTTTGGCTTCTTCATTAGTGTCTGCCACTGGATGTTCTTCAAAATATGTCTTTATTCTTATTTGAGTATTCGACTTGTAGCAAAAATCACTGCAATCAATCCGATTTTTTAACAATGGACTTAGATGCAGGGACGAGGAATCTCAAAAGAAAGAATCCTGATTTGTACTAAACCCTTTCTGGTTCTCTATAAATAGCCAGAGCCCCTAATAATCCACCTATAAAGCCACTGAAATGTCCTATCCAGCTAATACCTTGGGGCACATTCCATGGGAGCAAAGATGGGAGAAAATGGCCATATAGTCCAAAAGAAATAACAGTGAGGACAATCGCAAGAAAACGTTTTTCTAGGAAGCCAATAATCAACAAATATCCAAGGAGGCCAAATACCACTCCTGAAATTCCATGAGCTGGAGCAGCCCAGAAGAACACTTGGAATATTTCGACAAACAAAACACAGGCCCAGACTGAGATGTAATCACGTAGTCCTTTTGAAAGAATGAGCCAACTCAAAGGAAGAAACAGAAATGTGTTTGAGAGCAGGTGACCAAATCCGCTGTGACTGAAAGGAGCGATAAATAGTCCCCACCATGGATATCCCCCTCCCATTAGAAGGTTCCAATTTCCCCCAAACCAAACCTGATCAATTAACTCCTGAACCCAAGCGATTCCAATTAGAAACAAAGGGACTAAGAATCGAACTGATTTACTGGCACTATTCATTTCAAAGTTGCCATCAATCAAAGCTATTGGTTTGTAATCCTATTTGGGACCTCCAACGGCTCGACGGTTCGTATCTCAGATTTTCGAGGACCTCTTCATATAGGCGATATAACCATTTACACCCTCCTAGATGACGCTCGTCTCAAGTGGACTAAAAGGCCAAAAAAATGGACATCAAATCAAAATGAGCACTCCCTTGGCAAATTTCAGCAGCCTTCTCCAGAGTCGGTATATTTCAAACGCATCATTCAGATGAACTGCCCTAAAAGGGACTTAAGGTGATCCGACCCGGCCCACCTTTCCACACGTCCTTGTAGCTCAGCGGTAGACCCCTTCCTTGGCAAGGGAGTGGTCTCGGGTTCAAGTCCCGACGAGGGTACTAGCCCAGGCCTAATGCAAGACAAAGGATCTTCTGCACCAAAGGTCCTAAAAAAACATAAGTAAACCGGTTGTGTAGTGGTGGAATGGTAAAAGTTAAAAGTTAAATACAAGCCTAGTATTTACTAACTCTAAATAAATATCTTCCAAACAGAAATAGTGATAGCAAGTAAAAAATCAGAATTTAAATCTAGTCCCTATTCGTCCTCCCCACATGCCAAATTCATCCCAGTCTGCATTACCAACATTGGCTTGATCAACACCTTGATATATAGCCTCTCCAAAAATATCAACTGTTTCAGTTGCATTATATGATATGCCAATTTTACCTTGATAAGTAAAAGCACTATCTTCAGAATCAGAAGCCAAATCAGTTTCTAAAGATGCAATACCTATGCCAGCACCAAAATAAGGAACCCACCTATTTTCACTATTGAAGTCATAATATGCACTGGCTAAAAACGAATGAAGGTTCGCATCTAAGGTGCTTGAATCGTCCACCTCAACTGAACTTAGTCCATAAGTAAACTCTGTACGAACATTGCTATCAAAACGATAGCCAATTCCAAGTTCTCCTGAAAACCCACTGTCTACAGCGTGTTCTTTATCAGAGTGAGTGATGTCCTGAGGAGTAAAAACCCCAACCCCAATAACGCCATAGAAACCTGAATCATCTTCACTTGCAATCACTGGTAAAATGACCGAGGAAGCAACGACACCAATAGTCAATAATTTCTGCCCCAAACTAAAAGTCATACCTTTTAAATAGAACTTATCTATAAAGTAAATATCTCCTCCTCTCATATTCAAAAAATCAACCTCTTTTCTTTCGTATTTACGTTGGCTAGTGACACATCACATCTTATTGGTTTAATTTCAAGTCTTGATACACTGAACGCAATGGACAGACATCTAAAAGATCAAAAACTACTATAGATAACTCAATTCTCAAGCCAGATTCGCTCTAAAGATTCTCGGAAAGCATCATTTGTCGAAGAGGACGATCCTAACTTCCAAACGTTCAGAATGAAGCGCCAAATTTTGAACCCAGCAATTGGCACACAGACCATCAGAAGCAATCGCTGAATAAAACCATCAATGATCATAAGTAGAAGAGCAAAAGGGAGTCCAAGTGTTCTTCACTCAATTGTATGCAATGCCTCTCTTCACAAGAGCTCTTCTCTGGTAAATTGAAAAGCTATTAACAAAGCCAGCAGCCAGAGAAAGAGTGTCTTTTATACATTTCTTTTTTGAAGAATTCGTTGCACCAAATCCGCATTAACGATCTTAATAGTTCCAGTATCTATACATGCAACCTGGAACAAACTATTTGCACAAGGCTTTTTCGCTCCGCCCACGACATAAAGCACACAACCTATCCACCAACCACCCCCGTCCAACTCAATTGGCGAACAATTTTGCCCAACAATAACTATGTCACCAGGCTCAACACTAAGGAAAAGACAAAGCGGCTCAGGCCCAGCAGTAGACACAGTCAGACGTGGAATACATATGTACTGTCTTCAGTTTATATTGAATGCTAGCTAATCTGCTTTCAATATCGAACTAGAGAGGGCTTGCGGAATGCTGAATACCTTCTTAGACATGACTTGGAGAAATCCAATATTCATGGCAGTGGCAATTGGTACCATTTGGTTTCTTCCTGGCATCGTAGTTCGGCGCATCGCCGAAAAAAAATATATGGATGCCAAAGCAAAAAAGCAAACTAAGGATATAGAAAGGCTTTACCCTAAAAAGATAGAGGATTAATTTAGGGGAAGAGGGAGGAAGCTTCCTGAGTCAACTCAAACGCCCTATTATTATTAAAATTAAAATCATGTACTCTAAAGAATATGTAAAAAACATCTGATATCAACATACAAAGAAGTGCTTATTCTATGCAAACCAAAAGGATTAAATCGTGAAATAATAAATAGTTAAAAAGCAAGTTTAGCATGCGCTTTCTCCGCTTTCCGAATAAGAACTTGCGCCTCCTTTCTTGAAATACAAACAGCTGCTTTGGCTTGTAATTTAAGCAGCTTTGAATGTTGTTTTACGACATTCATGAGGTTAAGACTTTAGGAATAGGCCATAGTTCTCCTCTCCTAGAGGCTTCTAGAATTGCCTCGTAAATTTTATTGCTTCTTTTTTGCTGTTTAAATTTATCCATAACTGAAAAATATCTCATCAAGAGTCATTGATCAATGAAAATATCTAATCCTTATAAGGGGTATAGGCTGAACTTATCTTTCGACAATCAAGATGATTTGTCTAATGAATTCTTGCAAACTAATTCTCTGAAAATTGCTACATCTTCCAAACACAATCATTACCAGATCCTGCCCTCAAAGCTGCCGAAAGTAAATCCCTCAAAAAACAACCTTGTGACTTATTTACTCCAAAACCTCTATTTGCCAATATTTACCTAGTCTGTGGTTTAGTCGCTTCTAGCAAAAACGCCACAGTGATAAAAAAAAAAGAAACTAGTGGTAGGAAGCGCCGATTTCTTTTTTATGGTGCTTTAAACGTAATTCTGACCAACCTATTGTTGCAAGCTTTATTGCTGATCTTGCCCACTAGCCATGCAACGTTTTCGAGCCAAATCCTCAATGTAGGACTTGGCTTCTGCCTATATGGCAAAAGGGTCTTTCGAGTACAACGTCTTCAAAGAAAAGCTGCTTTTCATTACGCCATACTGGCAATCATTCTCTGGTTTTTAAATTGGGGATCCATAGAAGGCATAAGCAACTTGGGCTTCTCACGAAACATTGCTGCACTAATGATGATTCCTCTTCTGGCAAGCATTTCATACTTCACACAAAAGTTGCTGATTTTCCCAAAGATCCCAGACACTAGTATCTTTAAACAATGAGAAGCGCGAAGTTATATGGAGTCAGCAACTTCACGCCCTCTTCTATCAGTGATTATTCCCTGCTTCAATGAAGCAGGGACAATTTTGGACATTATTGATCGAGTTCGACAGGCACCCATTGATTCCAAACAAATTATCGTTGTTGATGATGGATCAACTGATGGGACTCGCGCACTACTAACAACCCTTCAAGCTGAAGACCTTACTGTTTTAATGCATAAAAGAAATAAAGGGAAAGGGGCCGCTTTGGCAACAGGTTTTAAGGCAGCAAATGGGGAAATCTGCATTGTGCAAGATGCAGATCTTGAATACGATCCAAGCGAATATCCAATTCTTATAGATCCAATCTTATCTGGGAAGGCAGATGTTGTCTTTGGGAGCCGTTTTCAAGGTGCTGCACCACATCGAGTGGTCTATTTTTGGCACCGAGTTGGCAACGGTTTTCTTACTTTACTAAGCAATATGTTGACTAATATCAACCTAACCGATATGGAAACTTGTTACAAAGCATTCCGTTCAGACATCATCAAAGCGATTCCAATCCAAGAAAATCGTTTTGGGTTTGAACCTGAAATAACTGCAAAAGTTGCAAGAATGGATTGTCGTATTTATGAAGTTGGAATCTCATACTATGGCCGTACTTATGAAGAAGGAAAGAAAATTACATGGAAAGATGGTTTTCATGCAATATGGTGCATACTTAAATACAACATATGGACAACATAAGATAACTTAAAACATATAATATTCATTTACAATTAATCAAGGCAGCATATTTCATTTATCATGCATGATACTAAAGAAAGTTCATCTAGAGCTATTCCTATTTTAGACCACTCAATTAAAGCAATATTAAAAAATCCATTTATTATATTTCTAATAGGGTTTGGGCTTAGCTTTTGGCTTTACTTGTTTACAAGTGCGAAAGGAATTGTCTGGGGTGATAGCGCTAAGCTAACACTTTTTGCAATCGATAGAGAAATAAATTGGGCATCAATATCTACACATCCAATACATACACTATTTTCTGGTTGGGCACTAGATATCTTTCATGATGTTGACCCTGCAACAATTGTAAATAACCTTTCTGGATTTTTTGCAGCAATAGGAATTGGAATTTGTGGGGTCATTAGTCAACAGATCTGTAAGCGCTCATCTGCATCATACTTAACAATTTTTACACTTACATTCTCACACACCTATTGGAGTTTAGGAGTAGTTGCCGAAAGCTATAGCACTGCTCTTTGTTTTGGGTCACTAATTCTTTTCCTTCTGATTATTAGCCAAGAATCAAAACTATTACTAATAAATTTATTGGCAGGGGTTATTTCTGGTCTGTCTATTGGAGTGAATGCATTAACAATAATCGCACTTCCCTGCTTCATTCACCTTCAACTAAAAGGCTACAAAGATACAAAATGGATAAGTAAGTTATTGAGTTATTTTATTGGTTCAATTACCGGTCTGTTATTAATAAAGTTTCTTGCCTTTGCGTTGAGCGGTACAAATTTAAATCTAGTAGAAATAACAACAAGAGTTTCAGGAGAAGGCAGTGAATACATACGGGGTTTTGACATTAGAAAAGCATTGATGTTCCTACCTAATTTAATTTATCAATTTCCATGGCTTATTTTTATCCTGATAATTTTTATTATGAGTCATTTTATAAACAAAAATAATCCTATATTTATTTCCAAAATGAACAATGGATTTAAAGCCATTAATTGGAACCAAACCTCATTACTGATAGGAATAATTTCAGTCTTAATATTCTCATCATCTTATCAATATCAACGTCACTTTGTTTTCCTTTCTTATCCTTTCCTATTCTCTTCTATTCTTATTGGCTGTTGGCTATCTAATTTCCTAAACAGGATAAATCCAATGACCTATAAATTATTTTTGATAGGATCAATACCACTAATTAATATTAGTTTTTATGCTTTAATTTACCGACTACCAAAGATTGGTAATATCCTAAAAACAAGAAGCCTTCCTGGAAGAAATGATTCATATTTCTTTCAACCATGGAAACATAATCTATCTCCTTCCGCATCCGAATGGAGCAAAAATTGGCTGTCAGGCTTGCCCGAGGATTCGATAGTACTTGCTGACTTTACAGTTGCACGTGTATTGCAGTATACAAAGCGTAGTTTAGGTAGAAAAGATATATTAGTTCTAGAAACAGATAGCTTTCTATTTATCAATAGCACAAAGAAAGTGGAAGATTTTATTGACTTTATAAGTCAACAGCTAAGCAAAGGAAAGCCAGTATATCTTGGTGATATGCATCCAACTTATTACTTTCTTTCTGAAATAAGTGAAAAGTTTACGTTAATAACATATGGGAATGGTGCACGTATACTTCCTAAAGAACGCTCATAACAGTTTCAAGTAAAATATTAAGCTCATCGAAAAAGATTACTATTTATGGGAATAATTTTTCAAACCAAAAAAAAAGATAATACTAGTAATGGAGTGGGAATTCTGATGTACTTAAGGCAGTCTTTGTATATAGATTCTATATGAGATTTATAAAGCTTTTTTCACTTTACAGTCCATTCTTATTTCACCTAACTTATCGGCAAATCTCCAGGATGACCAATAACTGGGTCCAAAGGTGGGGCAAGAAGTGGAGAAGGAAGAGGGCCATCATTTAAAAGTTCTTCTTGGTGTTCATCCATCCAAGAAAGTAACCAATTTACTGCAGTTGCTCGCCTCGTTCTTCGTGGGAATAACTCCTGAATAGAATATCCAGAGAAATTCAGTTTTTCTTTTAATAGCTGCTTATTTCTTTGAGGAATTGACCGTGTCAAATGAACTGAAGCTTTCCTATAAGCAATGACTTCAGGTGGTTGAGGGAATGCAATACTCCAATAGTCTGGAGTATTAATACCAGTTTCCCAAATATCGTTTGTTTTATTAACTATATGATAGTCAAGTCTTTCCCAAATAAGTTGAGTAACAAATCTATCTGTGACTCTGTCATTCAAGATTACAGTTAAAAGAGATCTGCTTAGAGGCCAGTAATTCAAGGTAGAACTCAAAAGAGAAAAATTTCAAGAAGTTTATGTGATATTAACAAGTAATTGACATATGTCTCTCTTTAATACCATATGCCAGAGATAAATCTTTTCGGTTCACCGCCATCTAATTCTATCTGGATACTTTTCCTTAATTTTCTTAATGCCCCATAAAAGTAATATTATGGCAATTGGTCCTGCAATGGCGAACCCTGTGATCACAATCTTGATCTCAGGTCCAAGGGCAGCAAATATCATAATGTTAATGTTTAAAGATCGATTCAAATCAACCATATTAAAGATGCTGCGTTGAGTTAAATTTATAATTCTTTATTTTATTAGGTGTCAACAAAATCAGAGCCTTCCAATAATATATTTTTAAGTCTATTGTGCCAATTTTATAATATGCCAAAGAATAATCTATAATTCAAGAGGACATTTTCCAAAACCAGGGTTTTAAAGGGTTTGCAAAATACGCAAAACAACATTTGCTATGAATCACGAGCACAAATCACTTCTTCAACAAGCAATTATTTCCCAAACTTGCAACAAACAACTTGCAAATGCAATCATCACTGCGATTGAAGATGGATCAACAAAGACTCCCAAGACAAGTGAAGCACTATCTCCTTTACAAAGAGCAATTTACAAAGAGAAAAGTAAAACATATAAAACCGGTCCAAGCACTGGCAATGAGGCAGACGAATAATGGTCAAAGCTGAAACTCTTTTTAAAGGACAAAAGCTAAGGGTAAATCTTGAGAAAGTTCAAGATAGGTTATCCAAAAATGTCATTAAGCAATTAACAAAAGAGCCTTATGGCAAACTAATAGGATTCAAAATGGTCGATGGAAATAGTTTTGGACTAGTGCTTGAACTAAGTGACAGTTCGACGAGTTGGTTTTTCGAAGAAGAGTTATCTGAACTGAATGAGGAAGAAGCTAATTTTCCTAGCAAAATATAATGGTAATTATTGTTCTTAAAAGACATCCTGAGATTTACTATTAAACTAATTAAAAATTAAATTTTATTAAAATAAATACAAATATTTCTAACTTAAACTAAAACCATACCACTCTAATTCATTTATTTAGCAGGTCTTTTACAGATAAAAAACTAATCATGATTAAAGATTATTTTAATCAGTTTTCTTGTCCCTTCATAAAAGAAGCATCTTTTAAAAAGATGAACGACTGAGGCGCTAGCCTATTATTCTTCCAGTCAACTCCTCCATAAAGGAAAATATTTTTTAAGCTATCAGAAGGAAAGGGGAGCCATGAAGTACGACTCCTATTGATGAAGACTGAAATGTACTTAATAGGTTTAGCTAGTGATTCATTCTGATATGTTAAATATCCATTAAGACCATCTTTTTCAATCGCTTCCCAACTTATTTTATCTAGGCATTTATAAGGTATTTGTTTCCTCAATTCAACCAAAGAATTAATAAATTTACGTAAATCTGTTTTCCAAGGCTTATCCCAAGGGAATGGTTCTCTACATGCTGGTTCTTTGCCTCCAGACAAGCAAGCCTCACTTCCATAATAAATGCAAGGAGTTCCTGGCTGCAAGAAAAGTAAGAATAAAGCTAACTTAAATGCTGCTATGTCATTTTCAAGTGTATGTAAAGCCCTAGGGACATCATGGCTATCTAATAAGTTTAGATGGCTGTAATTAACTTCTTCTGAATACCATTCAAGCGTAGTGCTTAAAATATCAAGAAAATTATTTCCATTTAATTCTTTAATGGGGTATTCAGCATTGATATAACTTTTATTCAAATTATTACCTCCAGTCCAAGACAAAGAACTCCAACCTATTCGGTAATTCATTACTCCATCAAACTGATCACCATTCAACCATTTCCTTGCATCGCCCCAAATCTCTCCAATTAGCCATGTATTAGGGTTCATATCCTTTACTTTTCTACGAAATTCAACCCAGAAATCTGAGGGGACCTCATCAGGTACGTCTAGGCGCCATCCATCAATTCCTCTTTCTATCCAATATGTAGCAACCGAGAGCAAGTATTCACGTACATGAGGATGATTATGGTTAAACTTAGGCAAGGCTGGATCATTCCACCAACAACTATATCCAGCATCTTCAGCACAACTTGTATATGGAGATAAGGGCCATTTATGGACACAAAACCAATCTCGATATGGAGAAGAAGCTCCATTCTCTAAAAGGTGATGAAAGGCCCAAAAACCCCTTCCACAATGATTAAAAACTCCATCAAGAATAATTCGCATGCCCCGACGATGTATGGCATCTATTAAATCTTCTAGAGCCGAATTACCACCAAGAATTGGGTCTACTTGAAAGTAGTCATAAGTGTGATATCTGTGATTAGCTGCTGAACTAAAAATGGGATTTAAATAAATGCAATTAATTCCAAACTTCTCTAAATAATTAAGCTTTTCAATTACACCATATAAATCTCCACCATAAAAGCTATGCGGTAAAGGAGGCATGTCCCAGTCTTGAAAAGTCAAATTTTGAGTATCACTTAATCGTCTACTTCTTCGAAACCGGTCAGGGAAGATCTGGTAAACAACTGCGTTTGCTATCCAGCTTGGGGAAGTTGGAAACAAGTTCTTATGCTGCTTTTTACTTTGCATTAAACGAACTTATCGCTAGGAATAGGGAAAACAAAAACCATGGTCCACCAGCCTCTACTTCTAGCTCTTGATCAAGGAACTAGCAGTTCAAGAGCAGCGGTTTTTAACCCTTCAGGCGAAATCATTGCAAGTTGTAGCGCCCCACTAAAAATCGAATACCCGGCAGATGGATGGGTGCAACAGAGTCCTGTCGACATATGGGTCAGTCAAAAGCAAGCAATGGCAGGACTAGAAAAAATGCTCAATGACGAGCAGCGTCAGGCTGTAGTCACATGTGGTATTACCAACCAGCGAGAAACAACTGTCCTATGGAATCGTAGTGACAGCAGCCCCTGTGGGCCTGCATTGGTTTGGCAGGATGGGCGCACTTCAGAAATCTGCTCCGAATGGAAACGTGAAGGGCTAGATCAAGAATGGAGTCATCGCACAGGATTACTTCTAGACCCATATTTCAGTGCTAGCAAAATTCACTGGCTCTTAAACAATGAACATTCAGCAAGTAGTGCATTAGCGCGAAAAGATCTGTGCTTTGGCACCATCGAAAGCTGGTTGCTTTGGCAACTTACATCTGGGCAGTACCACTGTTCTGACATGAGTAATGCAAGTAGAACACTGCTTATGGATTTAGAGCGTCTCGAATGGGTTGAAGCCTTTTGCGACACAGTTGGTTTACCTACTCAAGCGCTCCCTGAATTAGTTCCTTGTAGTGGAAACTTTGGAAAAATCCAATCAGGACTTCCTTTCGCTGGAGTCCCAATACAGGCACTACTAGGAGACCAACAAGCAGCCACTCTTGGACAACTATGTCTTAAGAAAGGAGAAGCCAAGTGTACTTATGGTACTGGAGCATTCCTTGTAATAAACACTGGTGAGCAGATTCACAGGTCTAAAGATGGCTTGCTATCAACCCTGGGGTGGACTGATTCCAAAGGTTCGCCTACTTACTGCCTAGAAGGAAGCCTGTTTAATGCAGGAACAGTTGTTCAATGGCTAAGAGATGGCTTACAGATAATCGAAAATGCAGAACAAATAAATTCTCTAGCAAATGAAGTTCAAGATGCCGCCGGGGTAATGCTAGTACCAGCTTTTACTGGATGGGGGACTCCTCACTGGGACCCCTCCGCAAGAGGGTTGATTATTGGGATAACTAGAGACTCACAAAAAGGTCATCTTGCAAGAGCTGCACTTGAAGGTATTGCTCTGTCTGTGGCAACCCTCGTTCAACTCGCTCAAGAGGCCATGGGGCATCAACTAAGTGAGTTAGCAGTTGATGGAGGTGCCGCTGCCTCTAATCCACTATTGCAAGCACAAGCAGATAGCACCGGATTAACAGTCAGACGGCCAAGTAATCTTGAAAGTACAGCGAAGGGAGTCGCACTACTTGCTGGGATCCAAGCAGGTGTTATCAATGATCTGCAATCTTTAGCTTTAAATAGACATCAGGATGCTGAAATTTTCACTCCTAAGATGAATTCCGAAGCTAGAAATATTTGGAGATCTAAATGGGATAACGCTGTTCAAAGGAGCCTCAAGTGGCATGGGTAATGAAGTCGATCTAATAGTCATAGGAGCCGGAGCTACTGGAGCTTGTTTGGCATACGAGGCCTCCAAAAGAGGTCTTAAAGCTGTGCTTCTAGATGCAGGGGATATTGGCAGTGGTACAAGCTGTAGGAGTACAAAGCTTTTACATGGGGGTGTTCGCTACCTAGAACTCGCTTTCAAGACCTTTGACTTGGCTCAGTTCAAGCTGGTTAGAGAAGCACTTCTAGAAAGAAAATTTTGGCTAGACAATGTTCCTTTCTTAGCTCATCGACTTGAACTGGCATTGCCTACCAATGGTTGTATCTCCAAGTCATATTACAGAGTTGGACTAGGTTTATATGATGCGTTGTCTGGTAAAAAAAATATTGGCAATAGTCGCTTACTAAGCAAACACCAACTACAAAAAGCTCTACCACTAATACGTAATGATCTAAATGGAGGAGTTGCGTA
>CACENO010000027.1 GCA_902560875.1 uncultured Prochlorococcus sp.
AAGAAGGGTATGCCTTAGTTATGAAAATTTTCAATCCAACAAGGTCAGGCATGTACCAAATCAATGCCTTGTCTCAATCTCCTGGAGACATGCCAATCTCTCGCTACATAGGGAGTTGGAATATCGATATTCGTTGAACTGATAAATTAGCTGCTACATATAAGTAAGCCTTAAAGCGAAGTGGAACAATGACAAAAAGAACTTTTGGAGGAACAAGCCGTAAAAGGAAGCGTGTTTCAGGTTTTCGCGTTCGAATGAGGACCCACACCGGGCGCAGAGTAATTCGCAGTCGTCGAAAAAGAGGTAGAGCCCGCTTGGCGGTTTAATAAGTTCTCTAAGCAATCATCACAAAAAGTCGCAAAAATTTTGATTTGATGGTTTTACCTAAGGACATGCGTCTAAAAGGCCATAGGTGTTTCGATCATTTATATAGGCATGGATATCGCTATCACGAATCTTCAGTCTTATTAAGAGTAGTCAAACCCGATCCATCCCTGCTCAAATCAAAGACTCACCAAGTCAGTTCATTAGAGTTCAAATGCGCCGTTGCTATTAGCAACAAAGTCAGTAAGAAGGCTGTAATTAGGAACAAAATAAGACGGCTTATTCATGGTCATCTAGCGAAAAAATTCCCCGAAGGAAGAATATTTGCCCAAAATTGGGCCCTGATTACTCTTAAACCTGAAGCAGCATCAAAGGATACTTCGCAGATTTTGAAAGAATGCGACAGATTATTTAAGAAAGCAGGTCTTTTTCAATGACTTCAAACCCTGAAAATGTTTTTTATGAAGGGGGGCCAGCAAAAGCAGACCTTGTATTCAACCTTTTAGCAGGGATAACATTAATTGGGCTTCCTTTTACATTTGGGGCATTGGTCCGTGCTTTATGGCTTCGATACAAGATCACTAACAAACGAGTATCTGTTGAAGGAGGCTGGTTTGGAAAAAATCAATCACAAGTCGTTTATAGCCAAATCACCGAACTTCGCTCGGTTCCCAGGGGGTTTGGTTCATATGGAGATATGGTTCTCATCTTGAAAGACGGATCAAAAATAGAAATGCGGTCAGTCCCTAACTTCCGAGAAGCTGAAAGGTTCATAATGGAACAAATCAATCTCAAAAAATCCAAAATTGCTCAGCAAGATGTACAAGGTTTTGCCGCTTAATCAAAACTTCAACTCACATAAGACAACTGGACATCTGATAATGCAAACTGGCATGACAATTCCAACCAACTTGAGAAAAGAATCGTGATCGGGTACCTCTCTGACAACATCCTGATACCGATCCTGGATTTCTTCTATGGATTAGTTCCAAGCTATGGCCTAGCAATTGTTGCTCTAACAATTGTGATTCGGCTAGCACTATTTCCTTTAAGCGCTGGTTCTATTCGAAGTGCGCGTCGAATGCGAATAGCTCAACCAGTAATGCAGAAGCGGCAGGCCGAAATAAAAAGCCGCTATGCAAACAATCCTCAGAAACAACAAGAAGAGCTCGGGAAACTTATGGGCGAGTTCGGTAGCCCTCTTGCAGGATGCTTGCCGCTGTTAGTCCAGATGCCAATACTATTTGCCCTCTTTGCGACATTGAGAGGTTCACCCTTCGCAGATGTTCCTTACTTGGTAAATATGAAAGTTCTACCTTCTGACCAAATAGCAGTAGTTGAACCAAAGCCATTTACAAGTGGAAGGCATTCGATATTTGTTACAGAAACTGACCACTTCCCAATAGTTGCATCTCTACCAGGTGGAACAAAAATTGGTACAGGTGAAGAAGTTCAAATCAACTTGCAAACCCTAAGAGGAGAACCATATAGCAAGGTTCTATCTAGATTTGATAATGGTTCCAAATTCACTCCGAATTGGAAAGTTACTAAAGGAGAGGGAATCGTTGAAGTTTCCTCTGATGGGAATGTCAAAGCTCTAACCCCAGGTGATGCAACAGTTGAAGGCAAAATTCCTGGTTTAGCGGCAAAAAGCGGTTTTCTTTTCATCAAAGCTCTTGGACAAGTTGGGTTCTACGTAGATGGAGCAATTAACTGGGATATAGCAATTCTTGTTGGAGGGTTTGGTCTAAGCCTGGTTATATCTCAAGCTCTTTCAGGTAGAGGAATGCCTGTAAACCCTCAGCAATCAACAGCCAACAAAATCACCCCAATAATGATTACTGGCATGTTTCTCTTTTTTCCCCTGCCAGCAGGTGTTTTGCTCTATATGGTCATAGCTAATGTCTTCCAAGCCGTTCAAACCTTCTTACTTAGCCAAGAGGCATTACCAGAAAATCTTCAAAAAATTCTTGATGATCAACTCTCAAACACATCAACATCTTCAGTTGCCGCCACATCGGCAGGAGGAAGTGATCGCCTCCCATTTGAACCAAAAAGCAGTAAGTGATAAATGAGTATTGGTCTGAAGCCAATTCCTTTAAAAGAATTAAAAGCTTTATCTGCCCCTAAGAAGTGGGAAGTTAAAGGATATCTCGATGATCTTGCCTCATTAACTCCTATTAAAGGAGTTCTAATTGCTGAACATCAAGAAAATTCTCTTTTAATAAAAGCAAGATTACAGACAATTGTTAGTCTCAAATGTGATAGATGCTCCAATGGATTCAATCAAAATCTTAAATTTGATGGAAAAGAATTAATTTGGATTAGCAAAGAAAATGATTTGGACGTAGAAATTCACTTAGATGAACTTGTTGAATGCATTGATCCTCTTGATAAATTTGAACCTGAAAAATGGATTTTCGAACAATTAAATTTACAAATGCCAATACTCAATATATGCTCTGATTCCTGCCCAGGGCCACCTATTTCTAACAACATGGAAGCCAGCTTTCACGAGAAAGGTGACAATGGTTCAAAAGATCTAGACCCTCGCTGGTCCCCTTTAAAGAAACTTCTTTAGTCATGAAAAGTTGGGATGAGCATCTAGACCTATTAATTAGAGCAAGAACACCTCTAATTTGGATTCGAAGCAACGAAGAAGAAAGGTTAGAAGAGTTATTAACACAAGCTGCTGAAAGACTCAAACCCAGAAGACTTGCCTGTTGGGACTATATAGAAGGGCTTCAGGGAATAATCAATTCAAAAGGGCTGGGAGCTAGGCAACCTATGGCAGTCCTCCAATGGCTACAAAAAGTGGATTCGAATAATCCAACGATTCTCCTAGTAAAAGATTTTCATCGTTTTTCCGAAGATGCTGGCATTGCCCGAATGCTAAGGAACTTGTCATCTCAATTAAGGGACCGTCCACATACAATTGTGCTTTGCTCCGGTCCATGGAATCCTCCTAATGATTTGGATGATTCATTAACTATCCTTGACCTGCCACTTCCACAGGAACCAGAACTTCGAAGCCTATTAAGCAATATTGCAATGGCCACTGGGAAAACATTGGATAAAGATGTTCTAGAAGAATTAACCCATGCCTGTAGTGGTCTTAGCGAAATAAGAGTTCGACAAGTCGCTGCAAGAGCATTAGCTCAAAGAGGTCAAATGGGTCGAGAAGATCTAGCAGAAGTACTTGAAGAAAAGCGTCAGAACATTGCTAGAAGCGAAGTCCTAGAATATTTCAAAACAAATGCAACGCCCTCTGATATTGGAGGGTTAGATGCACTCAAAGCATGGCTAGATCAACGACATCAAGCCTTTTCAGATGAAGCAAGACATTTTGGGCTCCCACTCCCTCGAGGGGTATTGCTCGTAGGGCCACAAGGCACAGGCAAATCTTTAACAGCCAAGGCTATTGCGCATAGTTGGTCTATGCCATTACTTCGATTAGACGTTGGGCGCCTTTTTGCAGGCCTAGTAGGTGCAAGTGAAGCTCGCACAAGAGAAACAATCCAACGCGCTGAAGCTATGGCTCCTTGTGTCTTATGGATAGATGAAATTGACAAAGGTTTTGGTGGCGATGCAAGAAGCGATGGAGGGACCAGTCAAAGAGTTCTTGCCAATGTTCTTACTTGGATGGCAGAAAAAAACTCACCTGTCTTTGTAGTTGCAACAGCAAATGGTATTGAGCGTCTACCAGGAGAATTACTTCGAAAAGGACGGTTTGATGAAATCTTTATGTTGCAATTGCCTACTTACAAAGAAAGATTCACGATACTCAACCTCCACATAAAGCAGCGACGTCCAAATTTAAACCTTCAGATATCGACTGTTATAGATCGAACAGAAGGCTTCTCTGGTGCAGAGTTAGAGCAAACAGTCATAGAAGCAATGCACTTGGCTTTTGCAGAAAGACGAGAACTGGAGGAAAGCGATTTAATTGTTGCGGCGAGTCAACTCGTACCACTTTCAAGAACAGCAAAGGAACAACTTGATTCCCTTAAAGAATGGGCATCTAGCGGAAGAGCTAGACCGGCTTCTCTATTGATTGGCAACCCCTCACAAGGCCCCTTAAATCAAACTCAAACCTAAACAGAGCCAAGTGCAAAGGCCTCTTGAAGGGAACTCATCAGGCAGATTTTCTTTTTTATGACTCCATTATTGGAGAGTCAAAGTCTTAGGCTGAGAAAATAAAAGAAGAACCCTCGTGCTTGATCAGCGCCTAGTGCGTGAAAACCCAAACCTGATTACCCGTGAGCTTGAACGCAGGGGTATTCAAGTGGATTTAATACCACTACAAAAAATTGCTAAACAACAAAGAGCCTTAGAACAAGAACGCAGCAATCTCCAAGCAGAAGGAAATTTAATAGGGAAGGAAGTTGGTAAAAAAATTCAAGGTGGTTTAGATCCAAAATCAACTGAGATATCTACGCTTCGAATAAAAGGAAATCAAATCAAACAAAAAGTTGCAAATTTAGAAGAAGAAGAAAGAAATTGTAGTACTAACCTAAAAGAACAACTACTCAAGTTCCCAAACATACCTGCTGCAGAATGTCCCAATGGGAAAAGTGAAAAAGACAATAAAGAAATAAAGACGTGGGGGAAACCACGTCATGGAGAAAAGCTTCAAGAACATTGGGAAATAGCGGAGCGACTAAATCTTTTCGACACAGAAAGATCCGTAAGAATTTCCCAAAGTCGTTTTGTGACCCTCATCAATCAAGGAGCTCGATTAGAGAGAGCCCTTATTAACTTTATGCTCGATTTACATACCTCAAAAGGATATAAAGAAATTTTGCCACCAGTTCTTGTCAATTCAGCAAGTCTTACAGGTTCAGGACAACTTCCAAAGTTTGCAGAGGAAAGTTTTAGGTGTGCCGATGATGACTTGTGGCTTACTCCCACGGCAGAAGTTCCTGTTACCTCATTTCACCGCGAAGAAATAATTCCTTCTGAACAATTGCCACTTAAATATGTAGCTTATAGCCCATGTTTTCGAAGAGAGGCAGGAAGCTATGGAAGAGACACTAGAGGATTAATTAGATTGCATCAATTTAATAAAGTCGAACTTTATTGGTTTGTGCACCCAAACGAATCAAAAGACGCCCATTTGCAAATCACAAATGATGCTGAGGCAGTTTTACAAGCTCTTGGGTTGCCATATCGAGTAATAGAACTTTGTACAGGAGACCTTGGTTTCTCAGCTTCCCGAACTTTTGATCTTGAAGTTTGGCTTCCAGGAGCAAAAGCATTTAGAGAAATTTCAAGTTGCAGCATTTGTGGGGACTTTCAATCAAGACGTTCCTCAATTCGAACAAAAGAAGGCAAAACAACACAACTAGTTCATACTCTTAATGGAAGTGGTTTAGCAATAGGTAGGACAATGGCTGCTCTATTAGAAAATGGTCAGCAACAAGATGGAAATGTTTCTATCCCAGATGCATTAGTTCCTTACTTTGGCTCATCCACATTGAAATCAACAGTTAACCATTGATTGTCGATTAATGAACGTATTTCTATCATTAATCGTTTTAGGTCTTTTGATCTTTTTCCATGAAACTGGTCACTTCCTAGCAGCACGATTACAAGGCATTCGAGTAAATGGATTCTCTATTGGATTTGGACCTGCAATATTTAAGAAAGAGATCTCAGGCATCACTTATTCATTAAGAGCTCTTCCACTTGGAGGCTTTGTTTCATTCCCAGATGATGATAAGGACAATGATATTGCAGATGACGATCCAAATCTTCTTAGAAATCGCCCGTTAATACAAAGAGCTTTTGTCATATCCGCTGGAGTACTGGCAAATCTTTTGCTTGCTTGGTTAGTACTAATTGGACAAGCTGCATTTGTTGGTTTGCCTAGTCAACCGGAGCCAGGAGTCTTAATAATGTCCGTTCAAAGTGGTGAAGCAGCTGAATCTTCTGGGCTTCTTCCAGGTGACCTGGTTATTTCAATTGAGAATCAGAATCTCGGACAAGGCCAAGAAGCAGTCCAAAACTTTGTCAAAAAAATTCAAAACGCTCCTGGTGAAACATTAAAAATTGATCGTTTACGAGAAGATATTCTCCAAACAATTAAAATCACTCCAAAAAGCAATTTAGGGAATGGCAAAATAGGTGCACAATTGCAGCCTAATATCAACAATAATGTTCGACGAGCAAGAGGTTTTGGCGAAGTTTTAATTCATGCTGATTCACAATTTATCGATCTTTTAAATAGAACAATCAAAGGGTATCAAGGTTTAATTACAGACTTCAAATCCACATCAAAACAACTAAGTGGTCCTGTAAAAATTGTTGAAATAGGAGCACAGCTCTCAAAAGAAGGTACCTCTGGACTTGTACTTTTTGCCTCATTAGTCTCTATAAATCTAGCTGTTTTAAATTCATTACCTCTCCCACTGCTAGATGGTGGTCAAATGGCTCTTCTATTGATTGAAGGCATTAGAGGTAAACCAATTCCAGAGAAAATTCAAACAGCCTTCTTGCAATCAGGGTTTCTTCTACTTGTTGGGTTAAGTGTTGTATTAATCGTCAAAGACACTTCTCAACTCTCAGTTGTACAAAAACTATTAGCTCGCTAATAAAAGAACAATTTTCTCTGTTTTTCTCTTGAATAACCAAACAAATAAATTCAATCTAAAAAAATTGACAAGAGTCCTCAAGGCAACTGGCTCATTAATTACAGGGTCTGTCAACGAATTTAGTATAAAAAGCAGGTGAAGAGTTAATATTAATTCTGGATTTACTTTTCTCTTGTAGGGCGCATGGCCAAAAAGTCAATGATAGCGCGAGATGTGAAGCGCAAAAAGATAGTTGAACGTTTTGCAGCCAAACGCATGGCTCTGCTAAAGGCTTTCCATTCAGCAAAAGATCCTATGCAACGTTTAGAAATACATAGAAAAATCCAAGCTCTTCCCAAGAACAGTGCTCCTAGTCGTATTAGGAATAGATGCTGGGCAACAGGTAAACCTAGAGGCGTCTATAGGGACTTTGGACTTTGCCGTAATCAACTTAGAGAACGTGCTCACAAAGGAGAACTCCCAGGGGTTGTCAAGTCAAGCTGGTAACTCTTAAAAGTCTCATCCAAATTATTAAGTCTTCAGTGTTCTGAAAATCCAATAAAAAAAGAGGTGGTAACGACCCGCCTCTTTTTTTATTAATGATTAATTCTGAGTAAATCGTTTTTTCTTCTTAAAGGGTGCCTATAAAATGCAAGAATGTATTCAGACAAAAAGACATAAGCAAAAGTGCAAGGTCAGACAAAGTCGATCTCCTTTGATGGTCGGGAGATACGACTGACTACTGGGCGGTTTGCGCCCCAGGCCGGAGGATCAGTAATGGTGGAGTGCGGGGATACCGCTGTCCTAGTTACCGCAACGAGAGCTACCGGCCGAGAAGGTATCGACTTTCTCCCATTAATTTGCGACTACGAAGAACGACTTTATGCAGCGGGTCGAATTCCTGGAAGCTTTATGCGCAGGGAAGGGAGACCACCTGAAAGGGCAACTCTTATTTCAAGGCTCATAGATCGCCCAATGAGGCCTCTATTCCCTTCATGGATGAGGGATGACATACAAATCGTAGCCAGCTGCCTTTCGTTAGACGAAAGAGTTCCTGCTGATGTACTTGCAGTAACAGGAGCCTCTATGGCCACCTTGCTAGCAGGGATACCTTTCAACGGGCCAATGGCTGCTGTAAGGGTGGGTCTCCTTGGGGATGACTTTGTACTTAATCCAAGTTTTAGAGAAATTGAACGAGGCGATCTTGACTTAGTTGTAGCTGGTACACCAGATGGAGTTGTAATGGTTGAGGCTGGTGCCAATCAGCTAACCGAGCAAGATATTATTGAAGCTATTGATTTTGGATATGAAGCTGTATGCGAATTAATTAAAGCTCAAGAATCAATTCTTAAAGATTCAGGAATAGAACAAGTCAGGCCAGAAGAACCTGAAATAGATAAAACTGTTCCAACCTATCTAGAAAAGAATTGCAACAAGTCAATTGGAGAAGTACTTAAACAGTTTGAACAAACAAAAGAGGAAAGAGACACAAAGCTAGACGAAATAAAATCTAATATTTCAGAAACAATAGAAGGTTTAAAAGATGATAATGCTGTTAAAAAAGCAATAGGAGCAAATAATAAGTTGCTTGGAAATAGTTTCAAAGCACTCACTAAAAAATTAATGCGCCAACAAATAATTAAAGAAGGGAAAAGGGTAGACGGAAGAAGTCTTGACGAAATAAGGACAATTCAATCTGCCGCTGGAGTATTGCCCAAAAGAGTTCATGGTTCAGCTCTTTTCCAAAGAGGTCTGACACAAGTACTTTCTACAGCAACTTTGGGGACCCCAAGTGACGCGCAAGAAATGGATGATCTCAATCCAAGCACAGAGAAGACCTACATACATCACTACAATTTCCCTCCTTACTCTGTAGGCGAAACGCGACCAATGAGAACGCCTGGACGTAGAGAAGTGGGGCATGGAGCTCTTGCTGAAAGGGCAATTATTCCTGTACTGCCAGCGAAAGATACGTTCCCATATGTATTAAGGGTAGTTAGCGAAGTGCTTAGCTCTAATGGCTCTACTTCAATGGGTTCTGTTTGTGGCAGCACTCTGGCATTAATGGATGCTGGTGTGCCCCTAAAAGCACCAGTCAGTGGTGCCGCTATGGGCCTAATAAAAGAAGACAAAGAAATTAGGATTCTTACCGACATTCAAGGAATAGAAGATTTTCTTGGTGATATGGACTTCAAGGTTGCAGGGACCGAGAAAGGAATCACTGCTCTTCAAATGGACATGAAGATCACGGGTATAGCAATTTCAACCATTTCAGATGCAATTAATCAAGCCAGACCTGCCAGGATTCATATTCTGGAAAAGATGCTGGAAGCAATAGCTGAACCCAGAGAGACCTTATCTCCACATGCGCCACGATTACTGAGCTTCCGGATCGATCCAGAACTCATTGGCACAGTCATTGGTCCTGGAGGAAGGACAATTAAGGGCATTACGGAAAGGACCAACACAAAAATTGATATAGAAGATGGTGGAATAGTTACTATTGCCTCCCATGACGGCACAGCGGCTGAAGAAGCTCAAAGAATCATTGAAGGTCTCACAAGAAAAGTGCATGAAGGAGAAATCTTTACTGGAGCAATTACAAGAATTATCCCTATAGGAGCCTTTGTTGAGATACTTCCAGGGAAAGAGGGCATGATCCACATTTCACAACTTTCAGAAGCAAGGGTTGAAAAAGTGGATGACGTAGTAAAAGTTGGTGATGTCGTAACAGTTCGAGTAAGGGAAATCGACAATCGAGGTCGTATCAACCTGACACTCAGAGGGGTACCTCAAAATGGAGAAGCCTCACATCCAGACCCAACTCCAACCCCAGTAGCTCCATTAACATAAAACCCAATATTTTTATACTTAATTGTGAATCTAAACCCTGTAATCAGGGTCGATAAATTTCATTGCATTCATGGTCTTTTGACAAATAACTGAATGGCTCAATCCATGGCTTGCTATCAAACAGCCCATTTGCCGGAAATCTCCAGTCTTATAAGAAAGTGATTGTCCATTGGCATGTGTAAAAGTGCCTCCAGCTGCCCTCAGCAAGGCTTCAGGAGCTGCCATATCCCAATCTTTGGGAGCAGTTTCTCCTGATAAAGATATATAGAAATCAGCCTCTCCTCTCATGATGGATGCAATCTTACAACCCACACTACCGACTGATTTTTCAGCATCAATAACAAGTTTTCCAATCAAT
>CACENO010000028.1 GCA_902560875.1 uncultured Prochlorococcus sp.
TAAGTATTCAGTGATGAAATACCAATGTTCTGATTGCATCTACGCATACAACTCGAAAAAAGGTGACCCCAAAAATGGAGTGCCTCCTGGCACTAAGTTTGAAGACTTGCCTGAAGGTTGGCTCTGTCCAGTCTGTGGGGCAAAGAAAGCAAGATTTCATTCTATTTGATTTGCTTTGATTTGATTTGATTTGATAATGCTTGCTAGATTTAGTCCAAATCAACGCAATGGAAGACCTCAAAATGGATTAGGAAGTGTTCCTAAAACCTATTCGAATAGCTTTCTAGCCTATGAAATTCCATCAAACAATAAATCATTAAAGATTTAACGAGGACAAGAAATTCAAGGCACAACGCATAATGTTCCCAAGCAAAGCTTAATTTCTTAAACACAACTCAAGTTTTTTACCATTTAGAAGGAGCATCATGCATGAAATACCAACCAATCCATGCCACTAAATTCAAACAAACAACAAACATCCAAACCCTCCAGGGTTGGTCTTTATCAGGTTTAGTAGGTCTAAGTTTGGCCATCATCCAATCATATTAGTCTTGCTCTAGAGATTTCAACAAACCAATAATCTTCAAAGTCTAAAGTTAATTGAACATATGTCTGAATCAGAAGGAGGTTTTTTTAAGGGCATCTATTTCAAGAATGGTAGAAACTTTCCAAAAACTCAGTGAATGAAGCAACATTGACAAGAACTATTCCACCAGCCACAGCAATAATTCCGTCGTAAGTTAACAGAACTTTCCATCCATAAGGTAGTTTTTGGATCATTTCGGTGTTCTTCCTTCAATTCGGTCTATATAAGCTAATGATTTTTTAACGAATTCCATCCTCTTCTGAGTAGCTAGAAGAGTACGTGTCAATTCAAACCTCCGAACACGCCTCCATAGGCGCATAACAGGATCTGGAATTGGTTTATTCAGGGGCATTTCTGAAATCTAATTCGGAATGGCTTACCTCTAATGATTTAGAAAACTATCCTAACGATGCTTTTGATTTATGGTCTAGGCTATCTAGATCCGGCAGGCGCCTTATTGGATAATTTAGAGAGCAACTCTAAAGGTCCACGTATACCTCTCAAGCTTAGTGAAGATGCCATAGCAACTCTGAACCTCATAGCCAAGGAGCAAGGTAAAAGCCTCAACGCATTGATTCATCACCTCCTAGAAGTAGCTAAAGAGGAACTGAAGGAAGGCCATCATTAATTCATAGCTATAGCCTTATCCTCAAGTAAAAAAATGTTATTTTCCATTTATCTCATGATCTTTACATACTTGCTAAAACGTTTTATTTAGATGGGCCAAAACAATTGATCAAAGTAGAGGTATTAACTGACCTTGTCTACTCCTGGTAGTAGTTACGTCTGTCCTGGAAATCTAGATCAATTTCTCTGAGGCTCCTCTCAGCAGATTTAACAACTTTACTGAGATTAGAACGAAGGGGTTCAGCCAACTCACCCATCACCATAACGGCTCGATTCCCCTCCTAAATGGCCTTGCTTCTTAGGTCAAAAGAATAGGATGACGATTAGATCCTGATGAAATCAATAAGAATCGGCAGCAGAAAGGAGGACTCCTCTGCTCAGAAAATTGTTTATCCCTCATCTCCCAAACCCTAAGCATTGGAGAAGGCCTACTTTTCTGACTCAATAAAGATCCCTAGGAAGGGCCAACCCCACTGCGATGCCAAAATTACATAACGACATGTCTCATTTATTTTTTCTTAAAAAGATCTGCCAAACGAGCTAGAAAGGAACTAAGGCTTTCTGTAGTTACTGAAGAAATGGGATTTCCACATTGCCCCTTATGCGTAGCCCTAGCTTTTTTAAGCATTCTGCTAGTTATTACTCGTGGTTTCCTAAGCCGATTCCTGATTAAAACCACTCTGGGAGCAAAAAGCTGTCTGGCAAATCAATTGATATGACTTAGATTTGATCCTAGTCAATGGAAAGTTAAAAACCTTTGAACTCAATCGATTACAAAAATCTTTAAATCCCATATCAGCAAAATACGAACATGATTCTTTCCATAGAAAGAAATGCTGCTCCTATACCTGCCTAAAGTGAACAAGATTTGTTCATCAACTTGAAAAAATTTCTTCCTTTGATATTTGCCCTCTCAATCAGTGCAGCACCTGTACTTGCCTGGGGGAAGAGTGATTGCCCCTATTCCAAGAAAGGAGCGAGTCAAGAAACTTCTCAAAACAAAATAGAAAAGGCTGAATCCTCTAAAAAGAACTAAAAGGATTGCCACCCAGAAAGTAGCTAAACAGTGAATTATCAAATGTTGCTTGAGTGTCATGCTGCAGGGACAGCGATTACAAAGCAAGAAGCTGAATTATTGGAACTAGAACTTGATTCTCAAATTGCGAGCATCAAAGCCTCCAGGACGCAAGGCTGTATTACAGCTGCACCAGATCACATTTGTAAGGCTGCCTCTGTTCGTACAGGTAGTTTCTGGATCACTTGCTTTGCAGCTGTCCTTGATCAGGTGAACCCAGTCCCTATAGGCACAAAAGCAAGAGGAGCAACTATCTTCGATGAGCTGGTCAACTACGGTTATAAGATCCCTTGAAAGGAATTTATTTCAAAGAAAACTTAATCAAATTAAAATTTACCAGGTTCCATTGGTTTTATAGTTTCAGCCTCAACCTCAACTAATAATGATTTAACTACACCCCACATTGGCAATCCTGTTGTTAGAGCTAATAGGAATGATGCAATGAATGAGTTAAATGGGGAGAATGTAAATGTTTCTAAGACTCCTGTAAACATAATAGTTAAACCTGTAAGGGTTCCAATCCAACTAGTTATTGATAAAAAACCTTCCAAGGGGAGCGGGGATATTTTCTTACTATTCCAACCTTGAATTTTTAATTGAATTACCCTTACGAAAGAGAAGGAAAAGATGAAGACCAATATTCCACCAAACCATGCGATAGTAGTAGTAGCAATCATTATGGGTTAAAAAGAATCAATAAGTCCTTTTCGAGCCTACTACCTAGTGCTCTTAAAGCAATATAAGCATTAAAGTAAAGCTGTAATTTCTAGTGATATCAAGATATTTAAAGGAAGCTAACTTGCCTTAATGGATTAAATTGAAAAAAAAAGAAAATTATTTCCTTTACATTCCTTCAATACATTTAGACCGCCTTAATTCTTTTAAAACTTCTGCTCTCATTGTTTTGACTTCAGCTAAAATTAAGTTTTGAGATGCGTCTACTTTCTCCAAAGTACTAGCACTATCACTTTTTAATTCGGCAGAAGTTTGTATCTGAAGAGCATTCAATTCATTTAAGACGTCGGCTCCAACTGTTTTCACCTCAACCAAAGAATCTTTGCGAGCATTTTTGATCTCAACCATTATTTTTGCTAATTGATCATCAGTAGAATTTCCTTCCTGCAGAGCAGTTGAAACTTCTATCCCAGTAATGGCCATGATTCCAAGGGTACTTATAGTAGCCAAAACCTTGTAGAAATTATTGTTGTCATCTTTTTTGACCAATCGATAGTTGCTCATTAAATTCTTCCAAGTCCTTAGCCCTTTCTAGCTGATCTAGATCAACTCATCATTCCAAAAGCCCGTTAAACCCAATACAAACGAAAAGCCTTAGGCATTCTTAAGTAAATTTTGCATCAATGATTGTCGCTTGCCCCTTCAAAGCCTAGTCAGTGGGACAGGATTTCAACCTGCAGCCTAGTAATCCCAAAACATAACAAACTCTACAAATAAAGAAGAAAAGGCAATCATTTCCAATGAATCGCACGTATGAAATAACAGAAGTCCCACTCTAAATCAATTGGAGTAACTGAAATGTCTCAAATCAGCCAAAACAGCAGCCATGTCAGAGCCCTAGCTAAATCAACTATTTCCTCTCTCTGTATATTCATTTACCTTTAGTTTCCATGTAGACAACCTTCTTCAGGTGAAAGTTTTCTCTATTCATATTTCTGATGATGGACATGGCATCCATTCTTGTATTAATCAGATAACATGGGAAAAAAGAATAAAGGTATGGCCAAGAATAGATCTCAACTCAATATCAATATTGATCCAAATTTATTGCTGAAACTCAAGTCTGAAGCAATGAAGAATGGACAAACATTAACAGCATATATAACAGATAAACTAAACGAGGTATCAATAGAAGCTCCAGGAGAAAGCCTTGAGCAACGACTCACAGAAATAGAAAAATTAGTTGGTATCGATACGATCTCATCTCCTCAAGAGAAAACAATAGGAACTATTTTCACTAATGAAGGAGCAAAGGCATATGGCGAAATGGCCAAGACATTATTTGATTCACATGCAAGACGAAAGGGACTTACTAGGGATTCTGCCTTAAAAGAGCTAGCTCTTTATCTCAAAAATTACGAACATAGCAATCCCGAACTAGTCTTCCAGATCCTATTAGGCAATCATGATTTAACAGGTATAGAAATGACAGGTGCCTATAGGAAAGGATCTTGCGCAATGAGAAGTGCACTAGTTGATTGGTGCAATGACCCTTTAGAAGAATTAAACGAGGCTTTCCTAAACGCAGTCATTACGAACAGTCTTGTGTAAGTATCTCGATTAAATGGATCTTGCTCAAACAATTTATGATGATGCAAAACAGGCCAACCTAAGAGGTAATAGAAACATGCAAAAAACATTAGGAACAAGGTTTACTCAAACCTTGTAATTAGCTCCAAATCTCCTGCCATTAAACACATAATCTCCTTGCCAATGAAAAAGTGCGTATTAATTACTGACATTAATTCCAATGAATTCGTAAAATCCGGTCACAGGTTGTTCAATCTTTTGAGGCACTAAATGCCTAAAGATAAAAAAACTATTCGTATAAAGGAATTCTTAGATAAGTTCTTTGAATTATTTAGAAAATATCAGCAAAACATATCGCCGAAAGAAATAGCAAAGGTCCTCAGACACTATTTAGACAAGCTAAATGAATGATGAAATACCTGCTTCTACTCCTTTCTTTGATTACGAGCGTTAGCTCTTTAAGTGCTGATGAGCTGAATAAATGGGCGCACAAAAAATGCAAATTAAGAAGCGGAACTGATTATAAAGACTGCTATCTTTACTATTCGCGAATTTACACAGAGCGCATTCAAAATAATTCTTCCTTGAGTGATTCAAATCAACACTTAATAGTTAATCCCCATGGTTATGGGGAGCCAAGTGCTGAAACTGTCGACAAAGAATTTTTAAGACTTCATTTTGAGTTAATGAAGGAATACTGGCTTGAGAGAGCTAAGAAGCGAGGGTCGACTTTTCCTGCTCCGATCTTGCATCTAAATGAAGGATATCTTATTGGGTGTGGGAAAAAACAAATTTCAAAATACCCCAATATTTATTGTCCTGAAACCGGTGAAATAACAATTGATGTCAGGCCATTAATCAAAGGATTTACTGATAAAAAAAACCTTAATTTGAGTTACCTTAGCTTAGCAGTTTTAGCTCATGAGTTTGGGCATCATGTGAATTATCATATTGGCAGGGAAAGGTATCGTAATAATGAAGAAAATGAGGCTGATTGGAGGGCTGGCAAGTACATTGCATATGCAATATCTAAGAATTTAATACCTTTAGAAGGACTCACTAAGGGGGCAAATCTCTTTTTCAGTGTTGGAGATTTTTATATTCTTTCAAAGCATGACAACCCCAAAAATAGATTTAATGCTTTTATGAATGGCTTCAATGATGAATCCATGGGTGTAGGTAGTTTTGCTGGCAACTGGCTACAAGATACTCATAAGACCTTTTCCAAAATAGTTCGCAAAAGTTATAGTTTTCAAGATAAAAAGTTGTATTTCAATGTTTATAGATTTGAGATTGAAAGAGGTAGACAAATAGCTGGGAATCTTTTTACAGGTATAATTGGTGCTATCAATTGTTCGCAGGGGAGTAAAGAAGACTGCGCTCGATCACTGCTTATCCAGGGGCAAGCGAAGCCAGAAGGTTGGTTTAGAAAGCGTAAATTAATCATTAACTGTACAAGCAATTCCTTTGATATTAAGGGCGACGGGTTTAAGTCTCAATCTATCAGTTCAGACCGAAAAGGGCAGGCTCAATACCTTTCAAAGAGATATTGTTAGGGATCTCTATAGTTGCTATTTACTAGATAAATTTTGACAACTTTTCAGTAGATATAATGACCAAATAATAAATATAATGCGTTATATCTTATAAATAAAAGCCTTTGTGACACAACTAATAGAGAAGAGAAACAGGCATTTTCTTGGCTTCAACAAAGCCAAGCTCAAAACCTCACTCGAAACCTATTAATAAAACGGAAATCGCGCATAGGGTATTGACAATTAATCATTAATGATGGGAAACGTTCTCGGCTCATCAGAAACTTCTATCCAAACCATCTCCAAGTTTTCAGAGAAGAAAAAATCAACCAAAGAAAAATTCAACCTCCTTTGGATTTAAACCTTCCCAACCAGCCTCCAAAAGTCGCTGATTCAGTGTGTCTTGATCAAAGTGCTTTGCTCCAGAGCGCACAATTCGATTTCGCATTGATTTTTTCACCCCACTCCTTTTTCTTGCCGCTTCTTTATCCATAACTTCGCGGTAAAAATTGAGCATCTCCAAAGGGATTGGACTGCCATCAAGATCTAACCCTCCCTCAATAGCCTTATCAATTGCATCAGGTCCAGAAAAATTCATTATCCAAAAAGATTGGATCATAATTATAGAGACAAATTTACTGTTTACAAAACAATTTATCGGCAACAGAAGATGTGAATTTATCCATTACTCTCGCAATCTATATAAATTGATCCACGCCTTCAGTAATTGAAAATAAACCGTTTTCTTTAGCACCATTTCTAATCGATGAGGAAGATCCTTCCATAAACAAAGCACCCACCAAATGGTGGGTGCTTTGTAATGCTGTCAAATCAAATAATCAGCTTCGTAGAAGTTGAAGGTTGTTTTAATAAAGCGCCAGTTACATCATCACTGCTGCAACGCTAGGGGTTGAGTAGTTAGAGACATCATGGATGTTCAGCTAGGAAGCTGTTGACGCCATTAATCTCAATGCAGCAGGAGCAACTAGCAAACGCTCGAAGAGTTTGATGCAATTCTCACACTAGGAAAACTATAAAAACTAGTGTGAGGAAATACTCACGCATAAGCTTGCCCATTGAATTAATAAATGTGCTTTTAAGCACATTTATTTGCAACTTATTAGGTCAAAGAATAAGGGCCGCAGACCGATCAATGGCTACGCCAACTGCGATTTCAGCAAACCCAAGGAATAAACCATTAAAAAGTTCCTTCCCAAGAATCAATGGCCAATTATCAAGCCTAATGGTGACAAAGAACTCCTGATGCTTAGCCTAAAAAATAGAAAACATAGCAAATTTTGAGAACATCCAAATCCATTCTTTCAGCTTTTGTAGTTGGGCTCTCAATCACACTCATAGGTTGTACTACGGAATCTAAGCAAAGTGGTACTCCTGCTCTTTTCAATACCAAGGCAGAAGCAGAAGCAGCCGCTAAGGATTTCAACTGCATTGGATCTCACAAAATGGGAGACAAGTGGATGCCTTGTAAGAGTCATAAAGCTCATCAAGAACACAACAGACATGCTGAAGGGCATCATCACAACCATTAAGCGCTCTAATTCATGACAACTCCAAACACTTCAGATCTGCCACAATCAGAAGGAGCTACTCATTGCGGGAGTAAACCAAAAAAAATTGCGTTTGGGATAGCACCACTCGGATTCATATCTATTGGAATTGTTCCAATGGGCATTGTCACTATTGGAATCGTTCCAATGGGTGTGGTCTCAGTTGGAGTTGTAGCAATGGGAGTTGTCAATGCCTCCATCGTCGGAATGGGAATATTTTCTGCAGGGATAACAACGATGGGGCTCAAAGTGTGGAGCCCAGAAAATGCAGCTCTGCAGACAACAATTGATGTTTCTGACTCTTCATCTCCAAAGAATATTTTTGCGTATTCAACTAGATCTAAGGCTGAGGCAGAAGCTAAAAAGCTCGGATGTATTGGCGTTCATAAAATGGGGAAACTATGGATGCCATGTGCAACCCATGGGACTTCTCAATAACCATTTACTTCTTCATTAAATTGGCTTTCGTTAGTGGAACAAATTTTGCTAAGCATACATATCCTTAAGCAATATTGATCCTTTCTCACAGATAACTTCCTGTGATGGAAAACTTTTATCTGAACAACAACATTTCCCTTGAGCTCCACTCTTTATCCAATTAATTAATCCTGTCCTAATAGGACAGGGACATTCTTGTCCTTTTGTAAGCAAGTTGATTTCCTCGCTACTGAGAGGATCCGCATGATCAATAAAAAGAGACTCTTTTAATCTGAAAGTGTATATGTCACTCCATTGATCAAAACAACTGATATGTCTAATGAGGTCATTCCATGCATTTTTAATTGATTTATACTCCTTCCTTTCTACCTCTTTTTCAAAAATAGCTTTAATAAATTCATTGCAATTATCCGCTTCTCTAGGTGTCAAAAGTGTTGTTTTTTTACTTCCAGTCAGTGGTGATGAAAGATTTTTTTCAATAGATTGCAGCCGCTCTTCAATTCTCTCAATTCGAGGCTCCAATGATTGAAAAGGATAGTCTTCTATTTGCTTCGTACAACAATCAACGACATAGCCAGTAATTGATTTCCCTGACTTCCTGGCACACTCTTTGATTCGTTTCAAGAGTTCTGGGTCAATACTTATGTTCAGTTGACTTCTCTTCATTAGTTAATTAATAAGAAAAAGAGAATAGGGTGGATTTGTTGCATTGCCTTTATTTATAGCTAAATTTACACAAATTTGCTTGTCTTCTTATCAATATCCTCTTACCTCCCATTCCTCCCAATCCTGTTGAGTT
>CACENO010000029.1 GCA_902560875.1 uncultured Prochlorococcus sp.
TCTATCAAATAAATGATGCCCACATAACATTATTTGATTCCCTCTTGTCCTAGCCTGACCTGTCACGAGGCATCTATCATGAGAAAGCCTCTTAGCATCTTGAATTGCTTTTTCAATATTTCTTGGAGTAGATTCTATTCTCTTAATCTCTTTCGCAAAGCAATTATCTACCACTTTAGTTACAGCCTCCATCCAAGCTTTTCGAGACTTTGATCTTCTTATAGATGATTTTTCCTTCATATCCATAGCTATTCTTGCTATACCTTTTGAACTCCAAAATAAATTATCATCTTCTTCTATAAAATGCTTATCTTCTTCCAAAGCTTCTGGACCCTCTAGAGTGCCATACTGTCGCAATCTTTCTACACTATTATTATAACCTTGAGGGTTTGTCTGCAGAACATCAATAGTGATCTTTTTAGGAACAAAATACAAATTATTTCTAGGAATAAAATCTTCTGAAGAGTTAAAAAATGCTTGAGTTATCTTTCTTGATACAAGAGTTTTTCTCACTCTGACCCTCCTTTGTGTCAAGAGGTCAAGAATCGTTCCTATAAAACCTTTCTTCTCTTGGTCATAATATGCAGCAAGAGCCATTACTCCGGATTCAGTGAATAATCTAGGACGTCTATTCCTTGATCCTGATGATTGCGTAAATTTAAAATCCTTATTTTCAATAAGTACCCAATTGTCGTCAGAACTTGAATCAAAGAAGTCAACCAAAGCATAAAGTTGCGTTATACTTCTCAGACCTAATATATTTGCTGTTTCTTTGGCAGTTAAAAGATCTTCCATAAATACTCCTTTACTTCATAAGTGCCAAGATTGAATTCTTCATTTTTTCTAATTGTTCAAAAACTCTTCTATCACCACCAACATCTGGATGATGAATTTTCACTAAAGATCTAAACGAGTTAACAACATCCTCCTTTGTTGCCTTGGAACTATCTAATCCAAAAACATGCCAAGGACGAAAATTTTCTAAAACATTGATTCCGTTGATACAAGTCTTGCCTTCCTGGTTACGTTCTTCTTGAGGGACTCCAATCCATCTTCGATAAAGCTTTAACCAGTCTTCTCTACTTCTTAGAGCAAATGTTTCTCCCGTCATTGCCATGGCAAATGTATTGTTTTTCCTTAATTCAGTTGCATTTTTACAGTCAAATTTTTTCAACACTGCTTCCTTAGCTTCATCCCTAGTTATTTCTTGTTTCTGCTCAGCAAATGGACCTCCATTTATTTTCTCAGCAAAAGCTAAAAGAACATCACTATTAAGGCTCTCCTCTTCTTGGAGTTGAGCAATTAACTGCAAGACTTCCGTCTTTTTAAGTTTTCGTCTGCGTGAATTGGGCATTAATCACATCTTAAGGTCTTTATTGCATACTCTTCGATACACCCTAAAAAACCATTCCTTAGGCTAATAGTCTGGATAACAACCTTGTTCAAACTACGACCTAGAGCTCAAAAAAGCTTGAAGGGCTAAAAGCACAAACAAGATAGTTGAGTCAAAATAAGAAAAGGGCAAACTTGATCTAATTCCAGCAAAATTCCAGCAAGCCTCTAACCCTCATCAAGCTCTCTAACCTCTTTTATCGCAATGGCTGACAAAAATATCTCGTATTGGCTAATGAAAAGCGACGCTTGAGTCACTACAAGCGATTACAAGGAATCTGAAGAATCCATACACACCAAATACACACTCTGCAATTCGCCTAAATCCCATGCTATGGCTGATATCTCATATTGGATAATAAAAAGTTAAAAACCTTTGATAGCAAGCGATCTCAGTGAATCAGGAATTTCTATTCAAACTTTATTCAAACTCGACAGATGCCTATAGGTTGGAGCTATAGGGATATTTCAATCGTTGGAATACCAAAACACTTTACCTTCATACCTAGATACCCCGAGAACATCTACATCACCATCACCATCAATATCTCCATGCCCTATTTCGAATAGTTGAGGTGATCTTCTAGATCTATTAGCAAGAACCTCTTTGGTCCAGGTTGGATTAGCACCGCCGGTATTCTGATAGACGTGATAGGTACCTTCATAATTACTTGTAATCACGTCTAGATCTCCATCACCATCCATATCCGCGACACGAACATCGGCTGCAGCTCCTACTGATTCGGGATCACTCTCGTCTCGGCTTTGACTTTTCCCAATATCAGAAGCCTTAAATGATGGATTAGAACTACCGTCATTTTCATACCAAGCAATTCTTGAATCCCCCTGAGATGACGACAAGATATCTAAATCTCCATCCCCATCCATATCTGCGGCAGTAACACCAGTAACAGAGCTAAGTTGGTTGGTAATAACAGTTTTCTCCCAATTTGGATTGCCCCCTCCACTATTCTCATACCACTCTATGGAATTAGCATCTTGTGCAGCAACAAGAATATCTAAATCTCCATCCCCATCTATGTCGTCCACATGAACATCTTGTGCCCCATTCGAGTTGGTGCTAATTCCAACTTCTTTAAAAGATGGGTTTGAGCTTCCATCATTCACATACCACTTAACTGTGTCATCGCTTCCACTCGTATCAACAATATCCATATCACCGTCACCATCCATATCTGCTAAGAATATTTCTCTCCCAGTACCTCCAGATTTTGGAATATCTCTAGGGGTATAAGTGGGCTCAGATGATCCATCATTTTCATACCAAGTCAATTTGTTTCCTGATGAGACGATATCCATATCGCCGTCACCATCCATATCTGCTAAAGAAACACCATATTTAAAACCATCACCACTAATTACCTCATGAGCTTCAAAGCTTGGCTTTGCGGAGCCATCATTTTCATACCAGCGAACTGCTCCATCATAAATTGAGGTTACGACAATATCTAAGTCGCCATCACCATCCATATCTCCTAGCTCAACATGCATTGGAGCATCAATATTAGAAGCAACTTCATTCTCGACAAAGACAAGTGGCCAATTCTTAATTGAGCCAATAGCAATTTGATTTTGAAGAGGGTCAGGTTCGCAACTGATATAAGGCTTAGATCCTATTTCGTTAGATTTAGATGAATATTCTTTGACCATAGAGATTGCTTCTTTTGGTTTATAGCAACCAACAACTGCACTCCCATTGCTTGCATATTTTCCTCCATTTGGATTTGCCTTAACTTGATAAATTTGATTTTCATCGGTTTTTTTGAGAACTCATCATTTCAACTTTGTAATTTCCTGAGGATGAATAAAAAAGAACATCGTTTGTTTCTACTGCAACAGGAGTTGTCTCCTTACAAACAGAAGCACCTTCTATCTCAATATTGTTAGCAATACATTTTTGAAATTTGGCATACTCGGAAATACCACCCATATCGGCAGGGAGTTCTCCGTACTCAGTGTGATAGCTCTGAGATGCCTTGATCATGGAAGCAACAATAAAAGTAGCTTCCTTCTGCTTTGCTTTATTCACAGCAGACATGATTTGAGGGATTGCTACTGAAGAAATAACTCCAAGAACCATTAACACAACAATCATTTCTACAAAAGCAAATCCTTCCTCTGCTTTCTTCCAGAAGAAGTACCTAAGAGTCCATTTTTGAGTGATCAGCCTCATACCAGCTTGATCCGTCTAGATTTCCTATACCCATCTAAAAGAGTTTTACAAGGAATGTCAGCTGTGCTGTTAAGGAGCAGCATCGGACCACCTGCATCCTCTTCCGAATGGATCCGACTGAGTCACAATGGGTAAGCCTCAAACCCCAAGATCGAAGGTCTATCCAAACTCTATTCAAACCACCCATTTTCGCTGAGATCCCATGGCACAACAGGAACCTAGCTACTGGCTAATGAAAAGTTCCCTTTAGGTGATAGCAACCGATCTCAGCGAATCAGAAATTGCTATCCAAACTTTATCCAAACTAGAGAAATGGTGAAAATGGAAGAAGAAATGCCTCTTACCAATAAATAAGGCAAGAATTAGGAGAAAGACTCTTGAAAGCTATAGATGGGAATCCAGATGAAGATAGGAATATCTCTCATCAGTGGAGGGTGAATTACTGGAAGTGATCATTATCTACTTCCTCAATAGCAACACATTTAAAAACGACCAAACAACTGAATTCTTATAAAAGGATTTGATCATCTTTATATCCAAGTTTTTTATGTTCATCAACTTTATCGAGCAGATCTTTTCCCGTAAGCATTAAGAATGATTCCTCAGAAATTCAGCTGATTCTTCATCGCCTAACTCGACTGCTTTTTCCCAATCAATTATCGCTTCTTCTGTGTTGTTGAGATAATACTTTGCTAATCCACGATGGAAATAAGCTTGAACGAACTGAGCATCATCTTCTATTACCTTGCTGTAATTACTAATGGCCGCATGAAAATCTTCTAAGTCATAGTCAGTAGATGCAATGTTGTACGTTGCTTTTGAGTATGTTCGTTCAATTTCTACAGTTCTTCCATTGTCTTCGATTGGTGCCAAATGATCACCAATATGACTCTTTAAGTACCCACGTTCTGTATAGGACATACGACTATGAAGGTTCGCCTTTATCCCCTTTGCATAAAAATCAATCGAACCTTCATGATCTCCAAGTTGGTCTTTTAATCTAGCTGTAGCAAGTAAATATAAATATATCGGTTGAATTTCAATTGCTTTCTCTAGATCAGTTATTGCACCAATATGGTCTTCTAACTGGCTTTTCGCGTGTGCTCGGAAAGAATAAAAATCTGACCTGAAAGGGTCCAGTTCAATCAACTTGGATAAATCATCAACAGCTCCCTGAAAATCTTTTAGATCTTTTTTTGAGTTACTCCTAAAGAAATAAGCACTTTTATATTTAGGATTAAGTTCAATGGCCTTTGTATAATCATCAATAGCCTTTTGATGTTCGCCTAATTTAGCCTTACTAATACCACGGAATAGATACGGCTCATCATCTGTAGGGTTATTTTTTATAGCACTACTTTGATCCTCAATTGATCCTGAATAATCTTCTAGCTTTTCTTTAGAGATGCCACGACCAACATAAGCTGTTGCTTTATTAGGATTGATCTCTATTGCTTTTGAGTAGTCATCAATTGCCAATTTATGTAATCTAAGTCCTTGTTTAGCAAAACCTCTATTTATATAGGCATCAAAATGGTTTTCGTCTATATCTAATGCTTTACCAAAATCTTCAATCGCATATGAATAACACTTGATTTTATTCTTTGAAAATCCTCGAAGGTTATATGCTTCTGCGTTGTTTTGATCCTGCTTAATCGCTAATGAGAAATTATCGATAGACCATAGATAATCTCCTTGTTCATTCTTGATCAATCCGTCTTTGATATGCTCTTCTGCACTTTTCATAGCAATACTCCCCACTGCCTATTTGACCTATCGAGATGGACTACAAACATGCCTGATCTTTGCTCTCTTGCCACCCCTGATGCAACATGAGTGAAACATCAAATTGGCATGTCGGACTCAGATAAAGCAGCTTCAAGAAAGGACTACACCGATGTCAGAGTCAGGCTTCCAAACCGCATGATTTATAAGATTGAAGAGCTCCGCAAAGAATGGGGACTACAGTCCAGAAGCTCAGTATTAGCAAGGCTTCTCGAGGAGCTTTTACTGGATGATAAAGACAATCTAGAGAGTTAACCTGGAATCTAGGCTTCAGTATTTCTACCCCCTGGCAAGCCCCAACTCTTGTGGTTTAGATGACGGCCTGTCCAAAAATATTCAATGGCGAAAAAGGGGAAGAAGAAGAGCAAGAAACTCGAGCACCAAGGAACTGAACAAGCAACGCATTCAGAAGATCTGGCATCAACAGCAGACATCCTGACCTCAGTGTTTAGCGAGATTGAAAGTCGATCTCTTGGCACATCAGTCGCTGGCATCCCTGTCAATTTCTACGACCTTGATGCCATGACTCAAGGTCTGCAGCGAAGTTCGTTGATTGTTGTTGCTGGCAGACCAGCGATGGGCAAAACATCCATCTCGTTGAACATGGCAAAGAATGTTGCCCAGATTCATGATCTCCCTGTTTGCATCTTTGGCTTTGAGATGAGCAAAGAGCAATTGACCTATCGACTCCTATCTATGGAAGTTGGAATTGAAAGTGGAAGACTGAGAACGGGACGATTAAAAGAAGACGAGTGGCCTGTGCTTGGAAAAGGAATTGAAACTCTTGGTCAACTACCGATTTATATCAGTGATAAAGCCATGATCACTGTTGAAGAAATGGTTACTAAATGCAAGCAGATCAAAGAGAAAAAAAAGAAAGAGTTAGGGCTTGTAGTTATTGACTATGTGCAGCTGATGGAAGGTGAGAAATACGTTCAATGTCGGGAGGCAGAACTGGGGAAAATAATTAGTGATCTCAAGCAAATGGCTAAGACATTGCAGGTTCCAGTCATCGTGATGTCTCAACTGAATCGAGATCTTGAATATCGAGAAAATAAACGCCCCATGCTCAGTGATCTAAGAGAAACTGCATCACTAGAAAGTCATGCTGACATGGTGGTGATGATTTATCGAGATGAGTACTACAACCCTGAATCAGACGAACGAGGAATTACAGAACTCATCACTTGCAAGCACAGGAATGGTCCTGTCGGTACTGTGAAACTCCTCTTTGAACCGCAGTTCACACGGTTTAGGAATTTAGCGGCTTAAGAAGAATGGAATCCAAAAATGATCAATCAGATCAACACAAAAGCTTGACTCCAAAAAGAGCAAATGCCTGCGATGTCCTTCAAATAGTATTAGGAACTAAAAAGCACGTAAAGGTGGAAGGTGACTCTATGAATCCAATTATTTATCATGGGGATATAGTAATTTATAAACCAATTAGTAATAGGGGTTTTAATTTCCAACAAGGTGACATCGTAATAGCAAAGCTACATGAGACTTTTCGTTCAATCTTAATAATAAATAGAATAAAAGAAATCACTCCTAATGGCTTTGATTTAAGAGGAGAGAATGAAGACAATAGTATTGACAGCAGACATCATGGGCTAATTCCCCATAATGACATAATCGGCATTGTTGAAAAAATAATTTCAACAGATAAGTGAATAACTCAAAAAATTCTTCTGCTTATATGAAAAGGGGAATAGAAAAGTCTGATTCATCTAATGGAAGCTGGGCACCACAAGATGCCTGCGGAGGTCATCAATGGAATGCAGCGATTAATCAGTGAGTGATCTAAATGACTTCTACTTATTTTAGTAATTTAAAAGAATTTATTGAAGGTTTTGATGAGAGTAGTATGGAAAAAGTTCTTTGGCACATTGTTCTTAGAACACCACTTGGAAAGGTATTTAATTACCTTGATTCTAAAGATATAGACCTAAGACTACTTATCGGAGAATATGATAACGATACTTTTGAACGTGGTAGATTTGCATATATAACTGTCGATAACATGATCGAATTATATGAAAAAAATTCTTCTAGCATTTCTTATGGAATAGGCTTTGAAAGTCATTATGAGGTTGAAGCTGATGATCCTGATTTTTACGAAGAAGACCGTTTTAGTAAGCTCGAAAAATTAATTATCAATTCCTTAAAGAGACATAAAATTACTTGCACAAATACCTTGCAGATATGGGAAGAAGGAATGCATGGTTCTGAAGTAGACTTCAATTTGAATGTCGACTTTAAATCATATTTTTCCGAATCAGAAATTAAACTTATGTCAAGCTATATGAATGAGTTAAGCAATGCATGAGTGTAGATGATCTCCTAAGCTTGGCAGATTCATATGCAGATAATATTCAATTATCTAAAGCCTTAGAGTATAGAAAAGATTGGAATAACTCAGATCTGTTGTCGTCACTAGATTTCTCAACAGAGCATCCTTATTGGGAATAAATATATTTTCCGTCAGTTGCGATCTGTTTTATTTATTAGGAGGTCTAACAATTATTTCTCTGATCTTTTGAAACTGCTTTTTCCAAAAGCGAATAACAGAATCAGGGATGGGTTTATTGATAGGCATGATTTGAGTTTATTGAGGAAGTAGTAAGCGTTTCATTTCATCCATATCCATTGGAGACATAATCTTTTTATAAAGAACTAACACCTAAGCCAATTTCACGACAAATGTCATTAACTGACCGATATAAAAGATAAGCATCTGTGTCAAATCTTTCAAAAATTGATCTTGACATTTTATCTGCG
>CACENO010000030.1 GCA_902560875.1 uncultured Prochlorococcus sp.
TTAATATTGATACTCGCTCTGGCTCAAGAAGGTATGACAAGCTTGAATTCAGGCTTACTAAACTTCAGGAAAATTTTGAAAATAATCATTTGAAGTATCAAAATGATTTAGTTAAATATTAGTCAAACTTGCGTTTGGAAATCAAACCTGTTCAAAGTATATCTTTTTACTTCTTATAAGGAACAGTTACTTTTTGTCCTTTGACTCCTGCAGAAGCAACAAAAACTAATGCAGCTTCATCACCAACACTTTCGCAATAATGAACACTGTTTTGAGGAGTGGCGAAACTTTCTCCAGGACCTACTTTTAGTGCTTTGCTATTGAGGGTTCCACAGGAAAGGCTCCCTTTCACCACATAGGCAATTCCTGGTTGTGAGTGGAAATGAAGAGGTGTTTTAAAACCTGGTTGAGCAGTGATTCTCTGAAGTGTCATTTGCGCTTTGCCTTTTGGATAGTCATAAGAATCTCCATTCCATGACTCAGTCGCACTTATAAGAGTTTCGACAATTACAGGTTCAACATTTGCAGATGTTTCTTTCTTGGAACTACAGGCGACTAGTGGTAAAGCAATTCCAGCAGTTAATGCAAATAGTAAAAAGCGCCGCATTTTTGAATTAAGGACCAGTGATGGATTCATTACCGTTTCCATATTAAGGACGGTTTCGTAACTTAATCAGCAAACATTGCATCTACTGATAACTCTCTTCTTGTATCTGGCGATGGAAATTGGAGGTAATACAAGACCATTCCACCGCTCAGAGCTATTGCAACCAGTATCCAAGCAATTAAGGATTTCTTTAGTAGTGATTGTGTAACAAAAGAGACTCTGAATTCTTAAGGAACTATGTCTATCTAGATTGTCTAGCCCATTAGCGTTTTAACTGAAGATGAACTGATTATTCTTATGAAAAAGACTTTAAAGAACGTCATTGTTGGGAGCCTTCTTCTTGGAGCAACTGCTTTGGGCGGAGCTGGTGGTTTTTATGCGAATCGGGTAGAAGCCGCTAATGGAGATGGAAGTGATGAGAAATATGTATTAATTGCAAGCATTGGAAATATGAGTGGCAAACAAACACCATGGCTATTTCGATTTCTCATGATTTCACCTCGACATTCATGGAAAAATGATCCAGTTACCACCGTTTCACTAACATTTGATGATATTGCTAGTTGTGAAGAGGCTAGAAGCAATTTCATGGAAAACTATAGGGATGAGGTTTTTAATTCGGTATGCATAACCATGCCTAAAAATGGAGATATAAGCATTAAATCTTAAGTCACTACAATAAAACTTGTAATGCAATCTAATCTTTGAATTACAAGTTTTTAGGTAGAGATAATACTCTTCATTAGCCAGTGGAAAATGTGATTTATAGCAATCGATTTCGAGGAAAAATTTTACTAAAATTAGCGTTTTTCTGGCGTTCGAACCAGAGACATGGTTGCTTTTTCTTCTCTATTGATAGTCGTTTTGGGTAGTTAGAAGCAATGTTCTCAGGAAGATCTTTTTATTTGCAAGAAGAAGATATTTATTTACATCCCTCTGTTAGTTGATTCAGCCACCTTTGCAAGTCCATTAATGCTCTTATTTCGAGCTTGTAATACACCCATCGCCCGCTTTGCCTGTCTGTAATTAGGCCAGCTTCTTCAAAGCTTTTAGGTAAAAAGAAATCTTGGATTGAGCCAGGCCTCTTTCTTCAATGAGATCACAGACACACTTTTCACCAGTGGATAAGGATTCAATGATTTGCAACCTAAGAGGTTCCGCTAATGCTTTGAGCATTTCCCTGGTTTCCGTTTAGCTGCGACTAAACCCATGAATTAAATTGCCAAAGCGTAGAGATTTTCATTTTATAAGTATTTAAACATTAGCAAGCATCAAGAGGATTTGATATATCAAGATAAGTTGATGAAAGGCCTCTGATGTCTTGCTTGTCACTCATAGGAAAATCCCATCACTTTGATTTGATTTCCACCGTCGCTTAATTTCATCCACTTCTTTTCTTCCTCATCAGTAAGGGTCTCTACCCTTCTTGCATACACGGCATCTGCATTTAAGTCTTCGATCATTTCATAACCAAAGAAGTCCAATAACTCTTCCTGACTGTTAAAGCAGCGATCACTCCACTCATAATTTTTATTCCCCTTCGCATTTTCATACTCATAGCACTCATAGAAATAATCAGTCCTATACCGCTCTACTAACGCAAACTCTTTTTGCTCTTCTTCTGGGAGTTTGTCGTACACGCTCCAACCAATTATTAAAACTGGCATTACTTGTTCAGTTGAGAACGAAGGACTAACTGACGCTTGAGTTTCACATTCTCGCCTTTTAGTTCTTCCATCTCCTTCTGATACGTGTCGATCAAATCCAGCGTCCACTTCCAGTTTTTCTCTTTGCAGTGTGCTCTTGCTGCGTCCCAATCCATAGTTAAAACCTCAGTGTCAATTGAGTCCTCTTGTCTTTTGTAGCAGGGTCTCATTTACTCCTGATTATTCATTAAATAAAGCACTTCTAGATCTTGCCTGGAGTCGGCAACCTTCCTCCTTAAAAAGGTCAAGGCATCTCCATCCATTTGCGATTCAGCGATCATCGCTTCTGACTGGTAGATGGCATGCTCCAAGTTCTTGATTTTGAGTTGTCTAATCTCCTTATCTTTCTTGCATTGCTCAAAGGTGTAGGCATCAATCATCTGCTGTTTCGGTCATTGGTGAAGACCCTTGTAATCACGATATTCATCACCACAAAGAAAATCACCAATCCAATGGTGGGAGCAAATATGAACAACGCATCGGAATAGTTCATCGCTTTATATCTGGCAGGTCTGGTGGTTGGTTTCTCTTCAGTCGTTTGTATTCAGCATGAAGAGCGCCTAGTCGCCATGCCTCTTTCATGGTTGTTGCTCCTTCATTCAGCAATTTGAGGTCATCAATAGAGACAGTCCCTTTGAGTTGCTTGAACTCTTCCCTCCACTCTGCTCCATCTGATTCTTTCCAATCAACAGTCATACCCTTGCACCCTCACGCATCCGATAAAAGGTTTCAGCACAGCGAATAAGAACAGTCTTGTATTCAGGGAAATATTCCTGCATTAGTTCATCAACCATCGGTGTTGGGAATGCACCAGGAATATGGAAGACAACTTCTTTCTCTTTTTTGCGAAGGAAGTGAGGTGGAAGGTCTTTCATGCTGCCGCTACTTCTTCCATTTTCACCATTTCTCTAGTTTGGATAAAGTTTGGATAGAAATTCCTGATTCGCTGAGATCGGTTGCTATTACTCAAAGGGAAGTTTTCATTAGCCAGTAGCTAGGTTCCTGTTGTTCCATGGGATCTCAGCGAAAAGGGCGGTTTGAGTAGAGTTTGGATAGACCCTCGATCTTAGGGTTTTAGGTGAATTATGTGTTTTGAGAGAATTCTAAGAAGCTAGAAATGCCAATCGATATGGAATTGATATGAATTCGTATAAAAAGAATTATCTGCTTCTTTATGTTCGTAGGTCAGATTGGCAGAGAAGCGATTGTCGCTATAAAACTCAATCCCAAGTGCTGTAGTCCAAAAATCTCGAACGGCTTGCTCAATTGTTAATCGATAGTTTTGAGAATCGCCAACGTAGTTCATATCAACATTTGAATCATCTGTGAAATCATGGCCATATTCCACTTTCCCGAAAGGCCTTAATCTTAAATTCTTAAAGGGGATCTCATAACCTAAGTCAAGACCAAACGAAATCATCTTTCGATTGAGTCTTTGCTCTTTGAATGTCAATGCAAGGTTACTTCCAGATTCAGAAAATTCTTCGAATTGAATATGTGCGGCTTCTGCTCTTCCATATGGTGTGATTTGAAAATCACCTTTAGATAAGGATTCTCCAAGCAGGGCAATAGAGCCGAAGATCATGTTTGCGTCCCGATTCCCTTTATGTGTTTTTGAGTTATCTATTCTTCTTGTATTCATTTTCATTTTTCCTACACCAATCTGAGCTTCTATGGGAAGGAAATTTTCAGGTTGATTAGCTGAATAAATTGAAAGGCTGTAGTTGTCTGATTCAAGTCGACTGCCTGCACTCCCAACATCAACAGCATCATGGCCAAACGTAAAAGCGATTCCGAACAAACCATTCTTTTTGTATGGTTTATCGATACCTAAGGTGAAAGCTGTGCTTTCTGAATCCTGATTAGAAGAAACTGATGTCCCATCCGAATTGCCAATAGTCAATTTTCCATGAGTCCACATCGACCATTTATCTATCAAGCTACCTCCTTTTCGGTTGAGATTGATTGCTCCAGTTTTATTACGAACTTCTGCTATAGCAATATCTAAAGAGTCTTCTTGTAAGTTGTAAACAACCTCATCAGTTTGATCAACAAGCCTTTCATTTGACCAATTTGCCTGTGCCCAGTTAGTTAGGTCTTCAACGCTAAGATCTTTCAATCCCTTTGAAGTTCCATTGACAGCTTTTTCAATGAATGGATTCGAAAAGGAAACCTTGATGCCTTGATGCGATTTTTTTTCTGAAGCCTGATTTCTTTTGATCCAATCAAAGCGGCTATTTACTGAATTGAGGCTTGAGTTGCTGAAACGAATTGCTGCATTAGTCCAGGCTTCTGCAAGCCCAACAACATCTGCTTTTAGCGTTGGGTCTGAATGTGGATCAATGGGAATATGATTATTAATCACACCATTTGAAGTCGATGATGACTGATCTGTAAATGTAAAAGAAAAAGATAAATAATAGGTTGTAATTTCTCCTGAAGAAGGAGCCTCATCTTGATCTTGGATTTCTTCTACGCCTCCTCCTAATTGAGATGTATATGTTGTACCTTCTGAAGTTATTTCAGTGCTTTGAAATGAATAGGCAGCGGGTGGATCCACCTCAATTGTATAAATTCCATCAGAAGCAGAGTCGGCTTTAAATATAAAGCTATAAGCACCATCTGATCCAGTTTTTTGTGTGTTTTCACCACCACTACTATCAAGCCAATCATTGCTAACAAGTTCACCATTATATAAAAGCTTTACTGTCGCACCTGATACGGGCGCACGAGTATTTGAATTATAAATTACGCCTGCAGGGTCAATCAGCAAACCATCCATCTCCTGATAATCTTCGCAGTCCGTACTAATAACAATATTTCTTATCCAGCGCCCTGTTTGGTAAGACCCACTACTCTTTGTTAGAACACTTTTAGCAATTCTAGAATCACCTGAAGGTTTTACAAACTCGACTTTGTAGGTGCCAGACTCAGTAGGAAAATATTGATATCTTCCAGTTCCATCTGTCTGTACAGTGGCGATATAAGTATTTCCTAAATATACTTTTACTTCTGCACTTGCTACACCCAGGCCTCCACGATTTACTGTTGTTTTTCCAGAGATTCTTCCACAAGTTGATGCCTCGACTGTGGTAAAGGAATATGTATCTTTAGAACTAATCCCAGTAAATGAGTTCGGTGATGTTGCTGTATCAATAATCGCTCCAGAATCTATTTCTAAATAATATTTTGTATCAGCTTCAACAATCGCCTCTCCATCACTATTGACTAGATTGATTGTTAGCTCGTCATATGAGACAGAGATATCTGTATTGTTAGAAACATCAAAGGATTGAATTAAGCTGTCGTCAGAATATTTCTTTAGTTTAATTTCACCAGTTCCAAATGCTATCTCTTCAGTAAACAGAATTATTAATTTTGGATTGGCAATTTCCAATTTCTCAGATCCATTTTCTGGAGAGTATGCTTTTACTTCTGGTGCTGTACTATCAGCTGTTCTTGTTGAAAAATTCAACGTTGCTTGATCAGTAATACCTTTATAACTGTTTCCAGAGGTTGATGTAATCACATTATTCTTTATGTATATCCAGTAATCCTTATTGGCTTGAAGGTGATTGCTTAGGTCAACCTCTACAGATCTTCGATCATCGCTAAATGTAACTTTATTAGAGTTTATTTTGTATCTTTTGACATCTGACCACTTATTTACTTCTCTTAAGGCAATATAACCTCTATTTGCTTTTACATCTCTATCAAAATTCAAAGTTAACTTGGCTGTTGTAAGAACCCCAAACTGTCCATCTGATGGGGTTGAAGATGACAATACTGGCCCTGCTGCGCAACCATTGCTTCCCCAGCAAGGGTGCTTATTGGCTGATAAATTTGGCGCAAATAATCTTGGAGGCTGCTTCCTTTTTTGCACATTCCAGCTCGTCAAATCTTGGTCAAATGCAGGTGCATTTTGGAATGTTCTTTTAAAGCCAGTTGCTGAAGATGTATCCCAGCTACTGATGTCTTGATTAAAAGCCTTTGCGCCTCGAAAAGTTTGATTAAAGCTTCTTGTATTCGCAGTAGACCATCCAGAAATGTTTCCATTAAACGCCTTTGCGCCTTTAAACATAGAATTCATATTTGTAACTTCTCCTACATCCCAGCTATTTAGATTTTGGTTGAATTTATTAGCTCTATGAAACATTCTAGATGTAGTAGTTACCTTGCTGATATCCCAATCATTGATATCTTGATTAAATCTGACGGCTCTTTCAAACATTCTTTGCATATTCGTTACGTTTGACACATTCCAATCTCCTATATCTTGGTTAAACCTATGGGCTGCTCTAAACATGGAATGCATATTTGTCGCTTCCCCAGTATTCCAATAGCCTATATCTGCATTGAACCTTTTTTTGTTATTAAATAAATTTGAAAAGTCTGTTATGTTGCCTGTATAAATGTTTCTTGACGAATCACCAAAAGTATAATCAATGCCATCTTTGGTGATAGTATAATCAGTAGAATTGTTGGCAGCAGCAGCAATTGTATCGACTAATATTTGCCTATTAACTATTAGTTTTCCGTTGCAATCACCTGAGCTTCCGACTACAGCATTGGAAAGACTTGTGACTTCTGTATTGCATGGACTTGCGAGCGCCTTGCTTGGTGCAAAAAATGCCAGCAAAAAACAAGATCCAACCAAATATTTCAGAAGAAATACTCCATTAGTTCTATCTATAATTCCTTGATTCTTTTTTTCTTTTATTATAAACTTAAAAGCAAATGTGCTTCTTATGTGAAACACACTAAGCTCCTTCTCTTTGCTTTAAAGATAGAGCATTTATACCTTATCGCTTAACTCTGCGGAATATAGATATAGACGGTTTCTTAATTGCGCGGATTCCGCTCCCTTCCTTACGGACTATCAGGTTTCGCGATTTCTATTCAATCTTTGATTTCAATAATTTATTAGCAAGTACGGTCTTCGTAGTCAGCATCAGAACAGCATATATCTCCGTAGATCTCCTCTAGTAATTCATAAGCATTGTCTTACTTCTCAAAACTCTGAGAGGTGATGTCGTCCTCTTCTTCATCGTCTCTAGTGATGTGATAGGTCATGCCTTCTCTCTCTTAGGTCTTCCAGTCGACACCATCACCATCTTCGCCGTATTCATAATTCAGTAGAGAGTTCTCCTTCTTTCCTTTTGTCTCTTCTTTATTGGTAAGAGGCTTTTCTTCTCCCATTTTTACGATTTCTCTAGTTTGGATAAAGTTTGGATAGAAATTCCTGATTCTCTGAGATCAGTTGATATCACTCAAAAGGAAGTTTTCATTAGCCAGTAGTTAATTTCCTCTTTTGCCATGACATCTAAGCGAAAAGGGTGGTTTGAATAGAGTTTGAATAAACCCTCTATTGGGGGTTTTAGTGATTTCTATTCTTGCTTGTTTGTGCTTGTGTCAGTTGCTGCTCAAATATTGGTTTTAAGGCAATATGTTTTCTGATATGAGATCGCTTTTAATTCGTTAACTTCTGCGTTATTAAACGTTGTCTTCCTTTGAGATGTTTAAAAAGGCACAATCCTGATTGACTAATCGCACAAAACGCTGTTAAGTATTTATACTTGCTAGTTTTTCTAGCTTTCCTAGTGTGAGGATTCCATGAAACTCTTCCAGCGTTTGCTGGTAGCTCCTGCTGCATTGGGCTTAATGACTCCAATGGCAGCA
>CACENO010000031.1 GCA_902560875.1 uncultured Prochlorococcus sp.
ACTGCAAATAACAAAAACCTTGCCAGCAAAATAGGTTCACTAGAGTATTAATATTATACCTTGCAATACGTTAATATGCTAGAATATATATGCCAAAATTATACTTATGCCATTATATGTTTATTAAAACTAGAAATATATCAATTACCTAAAGAAATCAATTCTTACATTACTCCATTTAAAGATTAAATCTCTATCATCAAATCATATGGAGCATCATATAACTCCCCCTAATTCATGGAATGGCAAATGCAATTCTAATAAAATCTGTGATATTTATGATAAAATAATGCAAGGGTATAAAGAGCATGAGATACTATTTAAAGTAATAAAGAATGATGGTGAAATAAAGAATCTTACAAAAAATATATGCATTAATTATTCGAAATTTCTTGCCAATCAAATAACTAATACTATAAAAGGTCATGGCCAAATAAAGCAACTAAAAATTTTAGGTATTATGAGTGCTTCAGAAGAATCAGTTATATTAATGCTTTCTAGTTTGCTAATAGGGGCACATCACTCAATATGTTTTGAAGATTTATCTGATGAATCTATTATTTCTAGAATAAAAATTTTTATGCCTAATATTGTTTTGTGCAAGATTGAAAGACTTGAGAGGCTTAAAAAAGTTCTTGGTAAATATAAGTTACTAGATTTACCAATTTTAGGTATTGACTTAAATAAAGCATACAATTTAAATTCTTTATCTAATAACTTTAAAAAGTATAATGAGGATTCTAATCTATTTACTCTTTTTACTTCAGGCTCAACTGGCTCGCCTAAAGCTGTCACACATGGGACAAAGGAATATATTGATTATGCTCAATTCACAACTAGTTATTTCTTTGGTGTGAAGAAAGGTTCAATAATTTTTACAGCAACAGATGCCGGTTGGATAAATGGGCATACTTATGCGTTCTACGGGCCATTATTATTAGGAGCAACTTCAATAATCATTGAAAATCCAATCTTAATCTCCTTACCAAGACAATTAGGAGAACTTTTTGAAAAGGTACAACCAAATTGCTTTTATACTAGTGTTACTGTTCTTCGACTTTTAAAGAGCGCAATCAAACCTAAGCAAACAATTTCAGATTTTTGCAAAGTTAATTTAAAGATAGAAAGAATTGGTTCTTGTGGCGAACCTTTAGCAAATTCAGTTGGTAGTTGGGCAATTAACTTTTTCGAGACAAAGCGTAGATCCATAGTTAATACATATTTCCAAACTGAAACAGGAGGAATTCTTTGTGCTCCACGAGATGAAGATATACCACCTAAAGATTATTCCTGTGTAGGTAAACCAAGAAAAGAGTTGCAGATAAAAATTGCTTCAGATATCATGACTTCTTATGAGCTACAAGCCGAAGGAGTTGCACCTGATGAGATACTAGTATGTAATTACTGGGGGGGAATATTCAGAAAGATTATTTCTGATAAAGAATCAAAATATTTTACAAATTCAGGATACTTTCGTTTACACGATATTGGATATATTGATAAAGAAGGTTATTTATATATAACTGGAAGATCGGATGATGTAATTAATGTAGCTGGCCACAGGATATCTAGTTCAGAAATAGAAAGTACATGTCTTGAATTAATTGATATTGATGAGGCTTGTGCTGTTAGTGTAAGTGACTCATTTTATGGATCAAAAGTAGTCTTATATTTTTCTTCCCATAACTTTCAACCTAATCATCTACATAAGACCAAATCAAATCTCAAGGATATAATCAAACAGAAATTGACCAAATATCATATTCCAAAAGAAATTCATTTCTTTAAGAATCTTCCTAAAACAAAAAGTGGGAAAATAATTAGGCGTATTATGCGATCAATTGCCGAAGATCATCTATTAGATGAATCTCACGATTATTCAACACTTGCAAACAAAGATAAGTTTTTAGAGAGCATTAGAACTTATCAAAGAATGTATATTCCTAGTGTTAATTTTAATCAGGAGAATTAATTTTTTTAACAAACTTAGATATGTACTTGCTTTTCTTGATCTGTCTTTTACAAACGCAATTAATCCATCTAGTCGAAGAAGATCTTAGAGAAAAGATAATTACTTAAATGCGAAGATGCTGTCGGAGTTATATGATTTACATCACCTGCCATGTAAAACCTTATAAAATTACCATCTTTCAAATTAGATTCAAATCTCTTTTTCAGATAAGATGTTGGGTCAATCAAACGAATATTATATTGTTTTGAAATTCTCCTTAATTTTTCTCTTGGTTCAATTGTTGAACAAGAAAAATCTAATCCATAAGGATTAATGTATGGATGAATGGAATTTATATCGATATCAAAAACAGTAGGAGAAATAAAAACAATAAGCTTTGCCTCAAGCTCTGAGGCTAGATCTTTGAGCTTAGACAAATTGCCTTCAAACATTTGCCATGAAAGCTGAGCTTCTTTTTCAAAGCCTTTACTTCCAAAAGCATAAGTATACCCTTGCAAACTTAAAATCCCTTTTTCCTTGCAGCTTTTGCTGATGATAGAATTTCTTTTTATCAGCCCAATATAATATCTAGAAACTCTAACCATAACTGATTTATGTAAATGCTGTATTGCTAGTATTCTTAGGTATTGATCAAAAGAAGCAAGAATATTATTTTCTTGCTTATCCATATTCTTATTCTTTTGGCTTCTATTTGTAACTACATCGTTAAAATTAAATTGATAGATTATATATTTATTTTTTTGAGAAAACTCATTAGAGGCTATCCTTACTTGATCCATGATATTTGATCGATATATAGAACTATCATTAATAGCTATAACTTCTAATTTGGATTCTTTAATTAAATTGTGTAATCTTTTAATCTTAACCCAATATATATCTTCATATGGCAAGCCAAAACCCTGAGTAATTGAACCGCCTATAATCAAAAACATATCTGAATCCGTATCAATCAAAAAACCATTTCTTGGAGTCCTTGCCAACTCAATACCTTTAAAATTCCCTTTACGATAATTAATTGACCTAGTAATATTTTCAGAGAAATAGTCTCCTTTGAATTCAGGGTAAAAGGCTCTAAAAAATAATTCTCCAATAATTAGAATGATTGCAAAAAAGCTTGAATTAATAATGAATGGTTTTATCAGTGACCTAATTTTCAAAATGAATCTGCAACCACTTTTATTATATTAGTCTATTTGGACTAGTCAAAAAAAGGAGAAATTCTACAACCAGTTGAAAGCAAAGATTTTTCTTCAACATACGCTTACCAAAATACTAAAAAATAGTGAGCTTTATTTTAGTCAAGTACTTATAATTTAGATCTAAAGGACTCACTAAGACTAATGCTAAAAACTCCTAAAAATAGACCTCTAAAATAATTGCAAAGAAGGTTAAGTATTGCTCGATTTCCAAGCTACTGCATCCAATTTGATTTGACCTCCAACTAATCGACAAGTTTTGACCATATGCGAATCTGCCTAGGAAGTGAATTGCTTTAATGTTTTGATAACCGATTACCTTTTCAATTCCATTATTTGGCATATTTACTTCCTATATCTGCTGAAAAAATTATCAAAATCAAGTCTTAATGTAATTGGAAGAGAAGCAACTGCTTATTCATTTTTCTTGAGAAAGCATCGATATACTCAGCTTTCCAAACTAAGCTATCTAGCAAACTAGTGACAGCTGCATGAGAAGGAAAAGCATCCCAACAAACTTTGTTATGGAGAAGAAGAGGAGATTACTCTTCCATATGCCTGACGGATTTTAATTCCATACGGGAATTACAACTCGAATAAAATTTCTTCCTATTAACTACAAAGGTGATGCTATGGAAATTGACGGAAACTTTCAATCTCTCAAAGAGGTAACAAGGTTATGACTATTGATTGGAAAGAGTCAGATAGAGCAGAGTGGAGAGAAGACTACAAGGAACTCAAAGGCACTGTACCCATTGAAGATCTCAAACTTTTAGAGGAAGGTGCAAAAACAATGAAAGAGGCATGGCGACTAGGTGCACTTCATGCTGAATACAAACGACTGAAGAAGAACCAACCACCAAAGCTTCCAAAGTTCTAGTGATTAACATCTAGCTAGAAAACATTAGTATCAGTTCCTTGTAAAATTTCTCAAATTCGATATATCAATCTTATTATATTAGACATCCTAATAAATTTAAGAATCAAAAACATAAAAGCACTAAGAGTTCTCAAAGCTGGAAACTATTGGTATTATTTTTTTTATTAGAACTTCAGCGCCATAATCTGAATAATGGTTACTATCTCTAAAATATTTCATAAATATCTTATCTTCATTACAACATGAGCTAAGTTCTTTTATAGGGTCAAAGAATATAATATTTTTTTTGTCTTTAAATTGCTCTCCAAAATAGCTATTTAATTTCATAGCATGAGATTTTTCCTGTTGATAAGTAGATTTCAGAGGGAAAGGTCTAAACCACTCTTTAATAGAGAAAATAGGATTATTGTTTCTCATTCCAGCACCAATAAAAATAATTTTTATTCCCTTTGAATCTGCTTTATCAACAAACTCAAATAAAGACTGAATATAAATATCTCTTTTTATGTAACCATTAGAAGGCAATTCTCCACTCTCATTAAAAAGTTTATGTCTAACATCGTCTAATGAATTGTCACCTAAATGACTTAAATGATAATTAAGAATAACTACATAATCCCCCTCATTAAGTCGCTTTAGGATTGAGGCTGCAGACTTTTGAAGAAATTTATCACAACCTTTTGGAAGCAAGCCATACCTTGGGTAAGGGAAAGGACAACTCGCAAAAGAATAATGGATCAAATTATTAGCTTTTTCATAAATTAATTTTTGAGCATTCATAATTGCGAGCATATGACTATCTCCTACAAAAGCGAAGGTTCTATTATCTTTATTTTTGGGATTAATTATTATACAATTTGCCAAAAGATTATTTATTTTTTCTTCAGAGTAAGGAATCTTTCCAAAACATTTTTTTCCATTTATTTCATCAGTAGCAGATCTCATCCTATTTCCCCATGAATTGTCTGCTGGAAAACTCTTGTTTGCACCAGAAAACATCACATGACTATTTGTGTTAAACAAAAACAATGTAAAGGCTGAAGAAAATAAACCTAAAATATTAAAACCAATAATTTGATATCTAGCAGAATTGAAACTATTTCTCCTTAAAGGACTCTCAATAAATTTATAAGAAAAAACTGACATAAGCAGAATCAATCCAACCTGGAAAGGGACAGACCACCAATAAATGCCAATAGTCCAACGACTAATCGATAAAACCCCCCAGTGCCATAAATATAGAGAATAAGAAATTAAACCTAAATAAACAATCTTTTCTTTAGTAAAAAATGTGAAAACTGATGTTCCTTCTCTCAAACAAGAAATCAATATTGCTGACATAACAACTATTAAGATCGTTGAGAGGACAGCAAAAGATATAGGAAAAAATAAGACTCCAACCATCCCAATCAAAACAAAAATGGGAGAAGTCTTTTCTAATCTCTTAATAATGAGAACTCTCTTATTCAATGCTATAAACACAAGACATCCTGTTGCCATCTCCCAAAAACGAGTTGGCATTAAGAAATAAGCTGCAGGCTGATTTGTTGAATAAAGGGATATGAAGGCAATTAAAGAAAAAATGGTTAATGATAAAACTGCTATAAATAGATTTCTTGAAGACTTGACTTTTTGTCTCCCAAAACCTGTAAACCAGATTATAAAAGGGAACAAAAAGTAAAATTGTTCTTCTACACCTAATGACCATGTATGAGTAAAAGCATTTAATTCAGTTGATTGAGCAAAATAATCAGTGGATTGTCTCAGCAAGTATAGATTAGACAGTCCAAAGAGAGAAGTAATTCCGGTTCTAAGAGTAACTTTTGGATCTAAATTAAATAAGCATACAAAAAAACTTGTTATCAATACACAGAAAACAAGTGCCGGTACAAGCCTCCTAATCCTACGTTCATAGAAACTGGAAATAAAGTCCCAAAAGTTCTTACTTTCCCTTCCAGATAAAGATGATGTAATGACATATCCAGAGATCACAAAGAAAATATCAACCCCTAGGTATCCACTAGGTAGAAGCTCTTCATTGAAGTGATTAATAATAACAGCAACTACCGCAAATGCTCTAAGCCCATCTATCTCTGGTCTATACTTTCCTTTAATTAAACTTTGATTCATCACATCAATTAAATTTCTAATTTTTATCTGCTAATAGTTTACATCTATATCAATTAGAATTCCAAGTTCTCCTCACTAAATGACGGTATATAGAAAACCTGCTTTCGCTGTTAATCTGCTCCTAGCAAGTCTGAAACCATTTGGCCCCATAGCTCTTTTCCTTACACCGGACCATTAGCAAGGAGTTTTATCTCAGACTAAAAGTAAGGAGACTGCCTTATTGTGACAACAAAATGTCAACCTTCATGAGTGCCCTAAGAGAAACAACACATTATTGAATTGCTATAGCAAAGCCATCTGAAGAAAATTACTCCTAAGACATTTTCAGTACGATTTAATCACTCCATTTGTTCCAATTGCTTTTTGTTAACCACGTAAATGCCCAATATCCCAATAAAGCGAAGATCGCCCATGGGAGAAGAGCTCTAATCACCCATATAGAAAGCAGCAGCGCAAGTACAGAAAGAACAACTCTCTTAATCATTGCTTTCGAATTCTCAGTCATGTATTTCCACCGAGGGATCAAAGACATGAGTTGGGCCTTTTTTATACTTCCTTTTTAATGGATTTCTTTGGCTTGAGGTAGCCATTCAGAAGGGGATGAAATGCCTGGCACTTTTAATTCAAGAACTTATTTTTGATTAATCCCCTTCAATATCAGAGCAAGCTCTAATCCTCTACAAGCAATGATGATGATAAATGCTCCTACTTAGGCATAAAGAATGGAAGACTTCTAATGAATACAAGCCTTTATAGCCCTCTAAATATCACGAGCAATTGTTTTTCTGAGTAGTGCCCTGACAATTTTTGTTCTGATCACGGTTCAGCAAAAAGCCATTAGGCAAAAATGCATAATTAGCCTCCATTGCAGAAGCGAACAGAATCAGCTGAACTTTTGCCGCTTTCACGAACTTCTGCAACGCATTCGGAGAAGACTTTTGCTTCTTTCTTAACCGAATAAAAACTAAGCGCAATCGCAGTAAGAGAAAGTGCAGATAAAACTCTTGTTCCAAGTGTGCCAAGTCCAAAAGCAAGCATAATGCCTTTGTTGCTTCTGCAATTCTTATTGCCTTTTTTGTCTGCTTTGCCCATTGGTTTAAGAAATTCAAATGAACTCTAAGAAATATTTTTGACCTTCGTGAGCAGGCAATTGAAGGGGGAACAGAGAAGAAATTACTCCTTATTAGAACTCCCAAGACAAATCAAAAGTCAAAGAGCAAGTGTTCCTTTTTTAAGTGCTCATAGATTCTGAACTTCTCATATTTATATTTTCACCATGATTCTTCATTTCGAAGACACATAAGAAAGGCGCTCTCACTGAGTAGCGCCAATCCTGAAAAGCTTATATGAAAAGTACCTTTTTTAGGGAGATAAACGGCATGGAACTCCCCAGCAAGAAATCACGCTGCAATCTCATCTAATAAAGGGTCACTACCATCGCAAAATTGGTTCTCTAACTTCTTCCATCCATCAAGAAGCATATTCCCGCACAATTCCAATGCCTCATCCAAAGGAAGTTTGCTGCGTTTTTTCATTGATGATGGCGATCCATCGGGCATTGCCTCCCATTTGTCCACAAAAATGTAGGGATAGCGCTGCCATCCCTTTGGATCGCGATGAAAGCGATAACACCACTTCCCTTCTGGACTAATCAACCATCCATCCAGACTGACTCTGGCCGCGTTGCTACTCATAGGATCAAAGCAAGTACACCTGTACTACTTAATATTTAGATGGTTGTCAAGTGGCTAGGG
>CACENO010000032.1 GCA_902560875.1 uncultured Prochlorococcus sp.
TTTTGCTCATAGAGATTTGAACAGCAATAAAAAAGCCTCCTATGCAGAAAAGAGGCCCTCTTATTCAGACCGTTTGATCCCCATCACCCGGCCATTGAGCGGACCATACACAGTGTCAAGGGATTTGTCACCTGCAGATACACACTACTTATGGTGCGGCTTATGCATTTGGTATGCAAAGACGCTACATGCGGGGGGTTGATTTTGAGTCAAATCTCGCCTAAAAATAGCTTCCCCATCACCCAGGCCCGGCGCAATTCGCGAGGGTCTTTTTTATTGGAATATCTCTATCGAGATACCCCAGTAATTAACAAAAAGACTGGTCTTTGACTAGGGGCAGCTGAAGGAGTAGAACAGAATAACGAGACTCCTCACACAAGTTTCTCGGGATGGGCGCTACTCGCTGAGGGCGCCTTTTTTCATAGGACTTGCCAAAATCAATGAAATAAGTAAAAATACCTCCAGTGAGGAGATGAGATCCTCCGAGCAGTGGAAACAAGGAAACACTTGCTCATGATCTCCAAGAGCCCGCCTTCGGCGGGTTTTCTTGTGTCTACGCAGCTTGTGGGACAGAGTCCTTGCCCTTTCGTTCTCTTTTTATTCCTTATTCACTTTTTTGCATGGCCCTAGAAACAACCGTTTTTGATTTCAAGATCAGTAAAAGTTTTCAGGAGTGGGCTGCTGTCTATGACAGTGAAGAAAACAAGGCAATGTTGAAAGCTGGCGGAATCACTTCTCTATATCGAGGTTTAAATAAAGAAGACTCCTCCAGAGCAATTGCTATTTTTCAAGCCGAAGAGGGAGTTGCTATGGGCATGTGGAATGATCCAGAGGCGAAAGTAATGATCGAGTCTAGTGGCCATATTTACGACCAAACAACAATTACTCAATGGATCAATGCTTAGTTAGGCCTCGTTAGGGCATCATTTAAAGAGCTTTATAGCGGCTACTAATGGGTCAGCTAAGAGATGAGAGTGAAATGATTTACGGGAAATAAATCACCAACCTTTTGAAGCTGATTTGGGAGGGTTTAAAAAACGCTCGAATGAAAGTTGCCCGCTGTGTTCTTGATGCACTTGTACCCTAATAGAAAAAGATTCGAGCAAAGAAGACACTTCCAAGCCCACTAAGTAAAAAATAAACTTTGGCTCTATTCATATAGAACTTCACGGCGCTTAAATAGAGATATGAACTTCCCAAATCTTCTGGCCACAACTGCACAAGCGGATTTGTTATATGTCCTAGCCGCTGTGGGCTTCCTAGTGGGAAGTTGGTTTTTAGGCAAAGCGATAACAGTAATGACGAAAGGAAATAACCCGCTGGTATGGCGAGGCATGAAAAAGCAGGACGAACCCAAATGAGTCCATCTCTGTTAATAGAAATTTCTGTTGTAGATACTTTGATTCTGGTGGGAATAGCTATTTATTTAATCAAGCGAAAGACCTAGCATCTTTTTGCTTTGGGAGCACTAGGTCGCAGGTTCGAATCCTTTCGCCCCGACTGATGTCTTAGTGATTGCATATAACCAAGGATGACCAGATGAGTACCGAGAACCTTTGGTGCTTTCCTATAGGAAGCCTTGTCCTGCTGAGTTTTCGCTACTGCAGTCTTGGCCTTCCGGTAGTTGCAACCAACCACTTGTCCATTTTGCATGAGTCTTTAATTCCGACCAAGCAACTCGGATGCACACCTCCTTCTTTAGGACTGGGAAAAGCTCTACCCATCTTTCTTCTCCTTTTCCTCCGAATTGTTTGACTTCAAAGTGGCGATAGCCTTCTCGCTTGCTTGCAGAAGTCCAAGCCTTATTAGGTGGCCATCTCATCTATTTCAAAAAGGGTAAAAACTTCCCGAAAAATTCAGGGAATGAGCCAACGATCAAAAGAACCACTCCACCAACAACGGCAACAATTGCTGCGTCAGTGAGCAGGTCTTTCCATCCGTATGGAGGTTTCTCAGTCATTTACCCATCATCGCTTTGAAATGTTGAAACTCTCTGAATTGCTCCATGAGTTCGGATTCTTCTTTTATTGATTTTGGATCTGGTGATTCCATGCTTTTATTCTTCATCAGAGATTTAGCTTGAGGCTTTCAATTTGCATTAGTTACAAACTTCTTGATCTTCCACTAACCCAGTTAAGATCATAGTTCTTTTGTTCTGATCTTGTTGTACTTGTTTAGTTGTCTTGTTTGTTATTTAATTTTGACTTGCAAACACCTCAGGTGTCTATAACCACGATTGATAGATGACAAACTTCCCGACTGAATCTTCCAGCATGACTCCTTGGCATCTGTAGAAACGATTACTTAAGTGTCTAGATGTTTCTTGTTACGTCTACTAATTGTTGTTTAATGAATGAAGTATTTTTAATGCTATGAGTGACAGTCATAGACAAGTTGATAAGAAGTATCCTTCACTTCCTTTTGAGAATGAAGAAGGCTTATCTACGTATGATTTGCACCTAATCCATAGACATCGCAAGAGATATGTTCCAGTCTTCAATAGAAAGGAGCAAGTTCCTTACCCTAGTGAAGTTAGAGAGTTGTTAGAAGGTTAGTCAGACTCCTTGGGAGCAAGTGTGTTTAAAATCTGTACCTAATTGTCTTGGGGTCTCAGATCATGGCTGCTTGTATATCTGTCAGTTCAAAGTAGCCAGGATCACGTCGCTTTTTAACGATCGTTTGTGATGCTTATTGGCTTGTCTGATTGGTGTTTGTAGCTGTTAAGCCATTGGTAATTCCATGCTCCTGACGTCTCTTTTTTCTTTGCATTGAGCTTTTCTTTGTATTTCTCCTTGCGATAGAGGTAATGAGAGTTAGCAAGTGGTTGGATCTTTCTTCGGTAAAGAATGCCTGCCGTAAGTATTTGGGTTTTCCGCCAGCTTTGAATGTCCTTAGCGCTGATGTTCATATAGTCAGCTGCTTGTCTTTGGTATACCAGCTTTGGTGTTAGTCGTATTTGAATCGTTGAAGTAGTTAGTCCGCATCCACTTCCTTAATGAAGCTGGCCAGCACCGCTAAAGAACTGAGGCTGTCGAGTTTTCGTTGGGCCTGAGAGACCATGCGTTTTGCATCTGGTACACAGTCTGAAAGCAGAGATGCAGCTTCGGAGTATTCAGTTATGGCAAGCTCATTGCATTGTTTAACCCGTGCTGGTGGATTGCTTTTTAAAGAGTCAGTACTGCTTGCATGATTACTGCCAACGATCACGCTTATAAGTTGATTGACGGCTCGATTGGCAGCGTCTTTGCCTGATGAATCTGCCATGTCGTTTGGTGTGATCTTGTTGTGATGAGATTAGTCAGACATTGATAGTAATGAATAACAGCTATTGCTATCTCAATGAAGAGATGGCAATACTTGAGGGTGGGGTTCCACTATCCACGTCGGCTTAGACGGTATAAATGATATTGAAGGTGATTGTGTCAAACAACCTTCTTAAGCCTCATAACACTTTCGTGGCGAGCACATCTTGAATTAGCGATTGCTCGCGCTTGCCTGTAATCTTTGCAAAAAGGATCCGCTATCAGTGCAATGACCAGTTTGTCTCTAAGAGACACTGAAAAGGTGAATGGTGTTCAGATTGAGTGTCATAGACATATAGATGACGATGCGCTTGGCAGGATTTTACTCCTCTCCAAATCATTATAGAAGTGTCACACTCTGATGCCCTGCTTAATGGAATCGTTGCGCTGCGTTGTGATTGTAAAAAGTCAATATTCAGATGATTGTACTATTGATATGGACTTGTCTTGCTTGTTTCATAGCCTTACTATTTTGAATATAGAGATAGCAAAGGTGTCACACCATCACCCGAGTCTTTGGTGTCTCAGAGCATGTCTTTGCGAGAGAAAATGATCAGATTAATTATCTTGGCTGCCTTTCTTATTTTGATTGTTTCCGCTATAAGACGATTGTTTGTACCTCTTCCACCTAACTCTACCGTTGTCGATGTTGAAGCCATAGAAGACGACAATGATTAATTCAATTCTCTCCTTCTTTTCCCTTTCAATGACAGAAGCTAAGTTCAAGTCTGAATCTCAATGGTTCAAGGGAAGCAAAGACAGAGACTACAGAGGTACGCTTCACATCGAAAAGCATATCCCTGATCACTGGCGTCTGAAAAAGATTCAAGACCTCTGGGACTCAGAAGAAAACAACGAGAGTATTGCCGCCTAACTATGGAACCTGTCAAACTCTGGCAAAACCTATCTGAGGAGAACAAGTCATTGGTTAAAGGAATACTGATTGCAGCTTTGGGGCTTTATGTCCTCTTGCAGCTTGCAACTTTATTTCTGCCTCTAGCAATTGCAGCAGGCATTGGCTATTGGGCTTACAAAACATTTGTTGATAAAAATCCGAAGGTTCTTAAATGACTCCTTTTGGAGTGTCAGGGATGATCACCCCATTGGAATTGGGCGTGGCAATATTCTCTGGGCTTACTTTTTTGATTACTTTTGTAATTGATTCCGCTGGTGGTGGTTTCCAAGATCTCGTTAAGACCACTTTGGATAATGATGCCTCTGCAAGAAAAAGAAAAGGAGTTGGATAAAAGGGACTGGCTGTCAATCCACTGCTGATTGGTTGATTCCTAATGAATAGTGGTGATGATAAAGATCGTCGTAATCTTGAGAGCTTCAATGCTTAGCAAGCTATCAAGGGTTATTTTCTAGATATTGAGATGGCTGACTTACTGTAAACGCCATCCGCCAATCAACATCTCAAATGTCTTGGCAATCTATTGATAGACATAATGAAAGACGTAAGCCCTAGCCAAGTAGAACAAGTAACTGCTGAAGCTTTTAGTCGCAAAATCTTTGTGCAAAGATTTAGAAATTACCCATATATTTTTGCTATAAGCGGCCCGGCTTGTTCGTCTGTAAACACGGGTGTTGTTTCCCATTCCATAAATTCGCCCCAATCCGCTGCGTGCTCATATAAAGCTGTTGGATCGTCAGTTTCTACTAATATCCATCCTTCTAAAGAGCCTGGCCCGTGATAGCGGCCTAGCATATTTGCTCTGGGATATGGAGCTTGGGTGACTAGAAATCTCTTTGCAGCTTGCTCGTGGTAGCCAGTTTTAAATTTCCAGTGTTGAATGTAAAGCATTGATCAAGTTAGGTTTGTGAGATTTAATCACAGTTGACCATCTTGCAGAAGTATTTGCGGAAACTATATGGTCAATCAAAGAAAAAGTATTTAAACCTCTTTGCTTTGCGGAAACCAGGCCTAAGGTTCGAATCCTGCTCCCAGCCTGTTATTGCAGTGGCCTTATAGGTGGAGTATTGTGAGTTCTTGGGATTTATAGAGAGCCTTCAGAAAATAGAAAGCTTTCCCTTGGAACTGGGCGTTTAAAACATTTTAATTTTGTGATAATCAATCAGTTATTTGATGTGTTCATTAGTAAGAAAGCTAATGCGAGATATTGGAGGAATCTCGAGGAGTGCACAGACGGCAATCAAGTCATTAGTACTTACTCTGAGCTTTTTAGCTAGATCTAAGAATCTGATCGACACCTCCTTCATACCGCTCTATAAGAAAAGTTGCCCTCCCTATAGAGGTCTGCTATCCCCTCAGGTATGAATCGGGTATAACCCTTTAAATGATCCCCTGACTTTTAAGGTGCTTGTTAATGTCAATAGAGCGCTAATAATTGCGCTCTTGACTTGCTTGTTTTATCTATGTATTTAGTTTCTAGAGTCATTGCAGTTAGTGTCGTTGCAATATTTGTGATGTCTGCTTTCGCAGGATTATTCGGAACTCTTATGTCTGGACGTTGATGTCAGAGAAACCTTTTCAAAAAGGATTTATGCAAGGCTGTGGCTGTGCATTTGGCGTACTTTCCTGCCCAATAATTCTTTTTTCTCTCTGGAGTATTTTTACTCCAACAATGATGTCTTTGCAAAAGAAGGAGTATGTGGATTGGTATGAGTGCTATTGGGAGTTTTTTGGGACACCTGAAAGCACTAAGGAAGCACTATGTGGAACACGGCCAAAGAGGTGGAAGTGGGAATAAAACTCGGCCATTAGGCATTTGGCTTTGTGGCTCGTCTGATATATGGAGCCATGTAGAGAAAGAGTTGATAACTGCTAAGTCTGCAAGGTATTTTTATGCGTCGCTTTCTATTGATTTCCCTAACGGTTGGACTTGTTTTCTCAATCATTGGTTGTAGTTCTAAAAAGAATATGTCTGCAAATGCCAAACCTGTTGTTGAGACACTTCTTAGTGCAACGGAATCATGGAGTGGAGATTCTTATTCATACCCTAAAGGACAGGCTCAGATGACACTTTTGAGGATTACTGCTCCAGTGGGATTCAGAACACCAGTTCATACACACCCACAACCTAGTGTTGCTTATGTCGTAAAAGGAAAGCTTGACTGCGTGGTAACTGAAATCAATACAAAAGTTTTTTCTGCTGGCGATAGCTTTGCAACAACCTCTGGTGAGACTCCTCATTACTGTGAAAGTATTGGCAATGAGCCAGCAGTTGTTTTTGTTGCCTATGCAGTAGTAGAAGGAGAGCCAGTAACTGTTCCTAAAAATAAGAAAAACTACTTCTTTTCTGACTCTTCTTAGAGCCCTCCAATCTGCCAACAAATCTATGTGACAATCGGCAATGTGTACAGAAAGAGAATGAGTGCTTTCCTTTTGGTTTTTTTTGAGTTTTGAGTCTCCTATTGACGTTACAAAGTTAACAAGACTTTCTTTAAGCAAGTTTGGTATAAGGATTTTATTTGGATTCCAAGAGAAGCTTAGTCCGCAGATGAAAACGGTTATCGTTTGCTTTATCATTTTTTTTCCTTTCTTGTGAGGAGCCTAATGAGGCTTTTTAATCAACTGCTGTTGGCACCTGCTGCGCTAGGGCTTATTGCTCCTATGGCCGCAAATTCTGCGGAAATCAATTTCAATGACGTCTCTAATTACTCCAATCCTGGAGAAGTGCAGAGCATCTCAAATCTCTCTGATGTCTATCCTACGGATTGGGCCTATCAAGCATTAAGCGACTTTGCTAGACGTCATGGTTGTGTTGCTTCGGTTCCCAATGGCAACATGACTCGCTATGAGGCGGCTGCTCTTTTGAATAACTGCCTTGGCAATATTGTTGAAATAAATGAAGAGGAGCGTCGTCTACTTAGCGAGTTTGCTGTTGAGTTGGCTGCGATTAGGGGTAATCGTATTGAGGGGGTTGAAGCAGGCATGATGGATCACTCAGGGCACGCTCATGGAGGAGTTGGCTTCTCACCAACGACTCAGATTCATGCAAAGAGCATCTTCCTCCTTGGTGGTATTGCTACAAATCAAGGCACTTCAACTACAGGCAACCCACATCAAAACGAGGCTGTCACTTTTACTTATCACAATATTATTGAGGCTGAAACTAGCTTTGATGGTAGAGATTTGCTTCTCACTGAGATCGAGGCTTGCAATTCTGGCGATACCCCTTTCACCGGAGCGGCTGCACTTGAATCAGCTTGTGATGATGGTGATACGTTGACTCTTGCCAGATCGTTTTACCAGTTTCCTGTGAGTGAAAGCTGGACCGGAACCATTGGTGCGAAGGTTCGCCAGGACCAAATGTTGGGAGTATGGCCTAGTGCATATCCAAGTGACTCTGTACTGGATGTATTGACTTATGCAGGTGCCAATGATGCTTATAACTTGACTGTAGGTGCAGGTGCAGGTGTTACTTACTCCAAAGACAAGATCAGTGCGTCATTCTTATTTGTTTCAGAAGACGCATCCAACGCATCCTCTCAGGAAGCAACTGCAGGTGGCATCCTCACTGCGCAAGGTAGAGACACAGTTACGACTCAAGTTGC
>CACENO010000033.1 GCA_902560875.1 uncultured Prochlorococcus sp.
ATTTTCTGGTCTAAACAGCCAATTTATTTAAGGTCCAAAAGTCAAGTGAGTATTTTTGTTGGCAATTTGCCCTTCCGCGCTGAGCAGGAAGATGTCGTTCAGTTGTTTGCTCCTTTTGGTGAGGTCGCAAACTGTTCCCTTCCCTTAGAACGCGACACAGGTCGCAAAAGGGGTTTTGCTTTTGTTGAAATGGCTGATGAGGCATCTGAATCAGCTGCCATCGAGGCGCTGCAAGGTGCCGAAATGATGGGCCGTCCTTTAAGGATTAATAAGGCAGAACCAAGAGGTAGTGCACCACGTAGAGGCGGCGGCTATGGCGGCTATGGCGGCCAAGGCGGTTACGGCGGTGGCGGCCAAGGTGGTTACGGCGGTGGCGGCCAAGGTGGCGGAGAGCGCACTTCTGGTGCAAAAGGCTGGGAAGATCGTAGTTATGGTGGATCTTCTACCGATTCATCTGATCGTGGTGATGAAGGTCGTAGTCGACGCCGACGCGGTACTGCTCCTGAGGGAAGTGATTTTTCCAATAACTCAGAGGATGATTACGCAGGAGCTGAAGGTTAATAGCGCTTTAAAGCCCGGCATCTTCTAGTTGTCGGGCTGCTTCTTCGAGGACAATTGTTTTTGCGTTTTTTCTTTGTGCTTTTAAGCATAGATCTCTTCTCCAAGCACGAGCACCAGGTACTTCTTCAACTAATTGAATAATGTGTCGGCAAAGATCCCAAAGCCTGCCATTATTTTTTATATGATTTTCAGCATATGGAATTAAACCACGAATTATTTTTGAAGCATTGATTTTTTGAGGTGATTCGCCATAAATGAATTCATCTATTTTTGTCCATCTCAAAGGATGAGAATAAGCTGCCCTCCCAACCATTACTCCATCAAATGTCTCGAGTGCTTTTAGACAATCATTAGGCATAGTTAAGCCACCATTTAATTCGATTTTTAATTGTGGCCTTTCTTTTTTAAGCTTTGATACTCGATTATATTGAAGTTCTGGAATTGTTCGGTTTTCTTTTGGATTTAATCCTTTTAACCATGCTCTTCTTGCATGAACTATAAATCTTTCTGCGCCAGCAGATGCTAGTGAGTCTACAAATTTGATTAGTAATTCATCACTATCTAAATTATCAATTCCTATTCGATGTTTTACGGTTATTGGTAAATCACTAGCTTTTTTCATTGCTTCAATACACTTAGCAACCTTATAAGGGTCAGCCATTAAACATGCTCCAAAATTTCCTGATTGCACCCTTGGACTTGGACAACCAAGATTTAAATTGATTTCGTCATAACCCCATTCTTCTGCAAGTTTTGTAGCTTCAGATAATAGTTTTGGATCGTCTCCACCAATTTGAAGAGAAATTGGCTTTTCAATTTCATAAAAATCTAGAAGTTGATTTCTTTTTTTACTATGGTGCAAAGCATTGGCGACAATCATTTCTGTATATAGCAATGCCCTTCTAGTAACTTGTCGCATAAGAATTCTGAAGTATTTATCAGTGCAATCGAGCATTGGTGCAATGCTAAAGCGGTATGAACCTTTAATTATTGGTGAGGATTTACCAACCATTACGTAACGTTTGCCTCCTTTTTGACTATTTCTTTATTAGAAATACTGACAACGGAGTTTTTTTCCCGTTATGTCAAAATTTTTGTTATTAATTAGTCGCCGCAATTTCCTCATGGGTGTTCTGACAACCATTTTTGGGTTTTTATCAGTTCCTAACAAGGCTTTTGCTGCTCAGCAGGCAGGAGATAAAAAATGGTCATTAAGCAATTCTCAGTGGCGAGAGCGCCTTTCCCCTCAAGCATACAAAGTGTTGAGAGAAGAAGGAACAGAAGCCCCATTTTCTAGTCAGCTTAATGACGAGAAGCGTGCAGGAACTTTTTTGTGTGCTGGATGTGAATTGCCAATATTTAGTTCTTCTAAGAAGTTTGACAGTGGGACTGGTTGGCCAAGTTTCTGGGAACCTCTAGAAGATTCAATTCAGACCAAAGTGGATTACAAATTGATTGTCCCTCGTACTGAGTATCACTGTCGACGTTGTGGTGGCCATCATGGACATGTCTTTAATGATGGTCCCCGTCCTACAGGAAAACGTTATTGCAATAACGGAGTTGCTCTTAATTTCCAAACAAATAGTTGATTTAGCTGTAATTGGCGGAGGTGCCTCTGGTTTTATGGCTGCTATTACAGCAGTTGAAAGAGGTTTGTCTTCGGTTTGTATCCTTGAATCTACATCTAAAACATTAGAGAAGGTTCGTATTAGTGGTGGTGGAAGATGCAATGTGACTAATGCATGCTTTGATCCAACTGAATTGGTTAGGAATTATCCACGTGGTCAATTGCCTTTGTTAGGACCTTTTAGTCGTTTTGCCACTAGTGATGCAGTTTCATGGTTTGCTGAAAGGGGTTTGCATTTAATTAAAGAAGAAGATGGGCGGATGTTTCCAGTTTCCAATTCATCTCAAGATGTAGTTTCATGTTTAAGGAACGCGGCAAAAACGGCTGGTGTTGACTGTTTAATTAACAGTCCAGTCACAAGATTGGATTGTTTGAATCAAAAAGAATTTTTACTTCATTATCCAACAAATAATTCTTTGAGAGCAAAAAAAGTTCTACTTGCAACTGGTGGACATCCAAGCGGTCGGAAATTAGCAACTGCAATGGGTCATTCAATTGTCAAGCCGGTGCCTTCTCTTTTTAGTTTTGCAATAAATGTTCCTTGGTTAAAGTCATGTTCAGGTCTTGCATTAGATAATATTCAAATTCATCTTTTAGTTGGGGGAAAATCTTTTCAAGAGTGTGGACGTGTTTTAATTACGCATAAAGGTCTTAGTGGGCCTGCTATTTTGAGGTTATCTGCTTTTGCAGCCCGTGAGTTATCTGAGGATAAATATAAAGGAGAATTATCAATTAATTGGGTTGGCCTTAATCATAATGCTATAAAAAATTTATTTAATGATTTTCGTTATAAATTTGCTTCTAATCAAATAGGTAATGCAAAACCATTTAGAAAATTACAAAATCGCTTTTGGAGATCACTTTTAAAATCCATTGATATTAATCCATCAACTCGGTGGGCTGAATTCACTATTGCTCAAGAAAAGAAATTGCTTAGCTCCTTATTATCATCGTCTTTTGTTTTGCATGGGAGAGGTCCTTTTGGTGAGGAGTTTGTAACAGCTGGAGGTGTCAAATTACGTGAGGTTCAACTTTCTACTATGGAAAGTCGCTTATGTTCAGGTTTGCATTTTGCAGGTGAACTTTTAGATATTGATGGAGTAACTGGTGGATTTAATTTTCAACACTGTTGGACGAGTGGTTGGCTGGCAGGAAATGCAATTGCAAGTAGTTTAAATGCTAATTAATATTTTTGAGATTCAACAATGTTAATTAATTTCCTTTTAGCAGTTTATTTGGACATTTATATTTCAGATATTTTACTTTGATCTATTTAGGTTTGAATGAAATAAAAAAGAAAGGTGCGGGCTTCCGCAGCTTGTGTGATTGACGCTTTGACCGTCAATATGTATTACCTAGCTTGATTGACAGGACCTACATGAGTGAAGAAATTCCTGCTACCTCTCAAGATTCTTCTAATGATGGATCTCAAGCCTCAAAACCAAAAGAGGAGTTAGAAGCTCATTTCAGTTCTGAGGGGAAACCTGAACAAAAGCCTGATTTTGAAGTGGCCACTGAGACATTGGATGCAAATGAGTCAAATGTCGGTGTTGATGAGTCAGAAGAAGTTCTTTCTGATATAGCAAGTATTAATAATCCAGATAATGAGGCGCGTTTACAGCAATTAGAAAAGGAACACGAGACTTTGCGAAGTCAATATATGAGGATAGCTGCAGATTTTGACAACTTTCGTAAGCGTCAGAGTCGTGATCAAGATGATTTGCGTTTGCAACTGACTTGTAGCACTCTCAGTGCAATACTTCCTGTGGTTGATAATTTTGAGAGGGCTCGGCAGCAACTTGACCCTCAGGGTGAAGAAGCACAAGCACTGCATAGAAGTTATCAAGGTCTTTATAAGCAGCTTGTAGATGTTCTCAAACAACTGGGAGTTGCTCCTATGAGAGTTGTTGGCCAATCTTTTGACCCTTCTCTTCATGAGGCTGTTCTTAGAGAACCTAGTGATGAGCAGCTTGAAGATATTGTCGTTGAAGAATTACAGCGTGGCTATCACCTTAATGGTCGTGTTTTGCGGCATGCTCTTGTAAAAGTTTCTATGGGTCCAGGTCCTAAAACTGATGATCAAGAAATTTCTGATGAAAAATCTAGAGTGCTTGCTAATGATTTGGAATCGGAATCATCTACAACAGAAACTTGATCATGAAATTGTTTTTCACTGTGAATCGTGTTGATTATTAATGGCTGACTATTACGAACTCTTGGGCGTCAGCAGAGATGCTGATAATGACGAGCTTAAGCGCGCTTATCGCCGTTTAGCTCGACAGTATCACCCTGATATCAATAAAGATCCTGGGGCTGAAGATCGGTTTAAAGAAATAGGACGGGCATATGAAGTTTTAGGTGATTCTCAAAGTCGTGCTCGCTATGACCAATTTGGAGAGGCTGGTTTAGGCGGGGCTGGGATGCCTGACATGGGAGATATGGGTGGATTTGCTGATCTTTTTGAAACTTTTTTCAGTGGTTTTGGTGGTCCATCTTCTACTGGTGGACGTTCACAAAGAAGAGGTCCTCAGCAAGGTGATGACCTTCGCTATGACCTGACTATTGAATTTAAACAAGCAGTTTTTGGTCAGGAACGAGAAATTAAAATCCCTCATTTAGAAACTTGTGATACGTGTGGAGGTACTGGTGCAAAGCCAGGGAGTGGTCCTACTACCTGTTCTACATGTGGAGGAGCTGGTCAGGTGAGGCGCGCGACAAGAACACCATTCGGCAGTTTTACACAAGTTGCTGAATGTCCAACTTGTGGTGGTACTGGACAAGTTATTGCTGATCCCTGTGGCTCTTGTGGGGGACAAGGTGTTAAACAAGTTAGGAAGAAGTTGAGAATTAATATTCCTGCAGGAGTTGATACTGGAACTCGTCTAAGGGTTTCAAGTGAAGGTAATGCAGGTTTAAGAGGCGGACCTTCTGGGGATTTATATGTTTTCTTAAAAGTGAAAAACCATCCGAAATTGCGACGTGATGGACTAACTATCCATACAGAGATAAATGTAAGTTATTTGCAAGCAATACTTGGCGATATTATAGAAGTGGAGACTGTAGATGGTCCGTCTACTTTGGAAATTCCTATTGGAACCCAGCCAAATGCTGTTTTGATATTAGAAAATAAAGGTATCCCTAAGTTAGGTAATCCTGTTGCTCGGGGTAATCAATGTATTTTAGTGAATGTTAATTTGCCTAAAAGATTTTCTGAAGAGGAACGTATTTTACTAGAACGTTTAGCGACTCACTATTCATCAAAAGGGCCTCAAAATCATCATCATAAGAGTGGCCTTTTTGCTAGATTATTTGGACAAAATGAATGACCAACAAATCTTCTTTTAGTTTATCTATAGATCTTCGAGGTACACCTTGCCCACTTAATTATGTTCGATGTAAACTTGCATTAGAAGATTTAGAAATTTCTGACTCTTTGCTGGTAATTTTAGATAAAGGTGAGCCTCAAGAAATGGTTATTCCTGGTCTTATTAATGAAGGTCATAAAGTAGATATTATTAATGAAAGCTCTTTATGGGTAGAATGTATTGTTATTTGTGGAAAGAAATGATGCTCTTAAATTGAATGGAATTGTAATTGCTAAAAAAGCAAACTATTTAATAGTTGAAACTCAAGCCAGTAGTTTTAAACTTATACCTGAAATGGTAAGCCTTAGAGAAAAATCATTGAGATTTTTATGTATACCTCGTCGGAGATTAATTCATAAAGGTGTTCGAATTCATGTAGGAGATAAAGTATCTCTTGAGTCTATTGATTTGAATTTAAATAGGGCTGTCATTACTGCTTTAGAACCAAGAAAAAACCTACTGAAAAGGCCTCCTGTCGCAAATGTTACTAATATAATCATTGCCTGTTCTGTAATAGACCCTGCTTTTGATTTTTTTCAGGCTAGCCGCTTTCTTTTGACGGCTGAGCAAATTAGTGTACATGTGGATTTGCTTTTGACTAAGAGCGATTTAATTTCAGATGATGATTTAAAAATTATGGTTAATAGATTAGAAAGTTGGGGGTATTCTCCATTTGCGATTTCTATTAAAAGTGGAGAAGGAATTGATTCTCTCTTAAAAGAAATTAAATTAGGAGGTAACTTAACCGTCTTGTGTGGTCCTTCTGGAGTTGGTAAAAGTAGTTTATTAAATTATATTCTTCCTAATGCAAGAATCAATGTTGGCAATCTTTCTGGGAAATTAAAACGAGGACGACATACTACAAGGCATGTTGAACTTTACTCCCTAGATAATAATGTTCTTCTTGCAGATACTCCAGGTTTTAATAAGCCGGAATTTGATGTTGAGCCTATAAATCTTCAATTTCTTTTTCCAGAAATGAGAAATCTCTTGGCTAATAATTCGTGCAAGTTCCGTGATTGTTTACATTTAGATGAGCCTGGTTGTTGTATTGATAGCTCTATGGAGAGGTATTTTCATTATAAGTATTTTTTAAATGAAATTCTTAATTCTCATCATTGATGCCAGGAAGGTTCAGATTTAAGCCGCCTGTAAGCTCTTCCATTTTTTCTTTCATGGTTGAGGTTGAGTTTTCATAAGCTGTTTTAAAAGCTTCTAAAACTGCATCTTCGACAGCACTTTGTCCTTCAGATAAAAGTGATTGCTCAATCTTGATTCGGATAGGCTCTTGATTTCCAGTTAGCCAAACCACTGCCTTTCCATTTTGGCTGCTTCCGTCAATTTCTAATGTCTCAAGCTCTTCTTGAAGCTTCTGAGCATCTTGCTGAATTTGTTGAGCTTTGCGAAAGGCCTCGGTTAATTGTCCGAAGTTGGGAAGTCCGAATGCTGCCATGTTTTTTTGAATTAGTTCAAAGATTAATCGTTAGAAGTAAATCCAAGTTGTTTTATTTCTGGCTTGAGTAATAAACCATGTGCTTCCATTACTTGTTTTTGAGTAAAGGTAATGAGTTGATATATGTCTTTAGCTGTTGCGCCTCCTCTATTGACTATGAAGTTGGCATGAATTGTAGAAATCTCTGCTCCTCCAATTTTGTGTCCTTTTAAGCCAAGACTGTCGATAAGTTCTCCAGCTTTGAGTGGTTCAGGATTCCTAAAAACACTTCCACAGCTGGGAAGGTGATATGGCTGTGTATTGGTTCGGTGGTTCAAATTTTCATTTGTGAAGTTGATGAGTTCGTTTTGATCATGACCAGGCTCCAGTAAGAATCGCGCGGAGAGAACAATGCAATTTTTTTCTTGTAGGAGACTATGCCTATATGAGAAGTTCATTTCTTTTTTGCCAAGTTCAAATG
>CACENO010000034.1 GCA_902560875.1 uncultured Prochlorococcus sp.
AAAAGCAAAAGATTTAATGACACCAAGAGTGTCTGCACCAACTCTTAATGGAGCCACCCCATTAAATAAATTAAAAGATACATTAATAGCAAATCATTCACAATGGTGGGTAGTACTTGGAGAAGAAGTAGATAAAGTTCTCGGTGTTGCCAATCGGGAAAGATTACTTACCGCATTAATAGAAGGAAAAGAGCAATTAACGCCTTCTGATCTGAGTGAAGCAGTTGAATTTGTTCCAGAAATGATTCGAGTAGATATACTGCTAGCCAACTTTAATGATGACAAGAGAGGAGTCAGAGTTGTTGTTGATGAATTCGGAGGTTTCGCTGGCTTAATTGGAGCTGATGCCGTATTTGATGTACTTGCAGGGTGGTGGCGGAAGTCCAGCTCATGAATAAACCTCCAAAAATATCAGAAAGAACAAAGCTACTTCTCAATGAATGGAGAAGTCATTTAACTCTGACGAAACGTGAAGAAACTTTTTTAGCTGGTCCACTTAAAACCTTAGATAATCAAATACAACGTCTAAACGAAAGAAATATTCGGATAGCTGCATTTGGTCGTGTTGGAGTAGGCAAATCTAGCTTGCTAAATGCATTAATAGGCCAGCAAATTTTTGCCACAGATGTCGCACACGGGTGTACACGTCGCACTAAATCATGCATTTGGGACCAGCCTTTTAAATCTCTAAACTCAATTGAATTAGTTGACACCCCAGGAATAGATGAAATTTCAGAAGCAGGAAGGGCTCGCCTTGCTTCAAGAGTAGCAATGCAAGTTGATTTAGTACTTCTTGTTATAGATAGCGATATAACTAGAGTTGAATTAGACGCTCTAAAAATACTTGTCCAGAGCGGCAAACCTATTGTTCTTACTCTCAATCGTTGTGACCAATGGAAGACAGAAGAACTTGCAAATTTACTAATAAGTATTCGAAATCGTTTACCTTCTTATGCTAAGAAACTTGAAATTATCACTGTATCAGCAGCTCCAAGAAAATATCACTTAAAAGCCAATGGCTTTGCAAGAAGTAAACCTACTTCTCCAAGAGTTGCATCTCTTATTAACCATTTAAAGAAGCTTTTATCCAAACAAGGAGAAATACTTTTAGCAATAAATTCGCTTCGTGAATCAGATCACTTTTATCAAAACCTTAAGCAAGATCGCCTAAAGAGAAGCAAAGAAGCTGCTCAAACAGTAATTGGGCAATTTGCAGCACTAAAAGCATCTGGAGTAGCAATAAATCCTTTATTAATACTGGACCTTGCTGGAGGGCTTGCATGTGATACCGCTTTAGTGATTCAACTCAGCAAAGTCTATGGATTACAAATAGAAGGGCATTCTGCAAGGCAATTACTAAAGCGATTGTCAATTCACAATGCTTTTTTAGGTGGCACTCAAATTGGCATTCAATTTGCTCTTGGTTTGTTGCGACACATTCTGATTGCTCTAATACCAATCACAGGTGGACTCAGTCTTGCTTCAGCCGCTCCAGTAGCTTTAGCTCAAGCACTTTTAGCAGTACATACCACTCAAAAAACAGGTCGTTTAGCAGCAAAAATGCTCCTGCTAGGCATTCATCGCAGAGGAACTCAACCAAGTGCAATGATCCAAAGACTTGTGAACAACGATCCCTCAGTAAGATTTTGGATAAATCATTGGTCCCAAAAACCTTCAAGAGAAGCAACCAGTCCAATTCAAGCTCTTCTTCCGTGACTGACTTATTAGGTTCTATTGCCCTATTTGGAACAAGTGCAGACCCACCAACTTTTGGGCATCAAGCCCTATTAAAAGGTTTATTAAAAATCTTTCCCTCAGTGGTTACATGGGCGAGTGACAATCCACTAAAAAGTCATCAAGCTTCTCTTGATGCACGTCATGCACTTCTCAAAAAATTAGTCACAGATATAGGCAATCCAAAACTTAAACTCATACAAGATTTAAGCAGCCCAAGAACAATTACAACTCTAGAAAAAGCCTCCAAACTCTGGCCCGAAAAGGAATTAATTTTTGTTATAGGAAGTGATCTTGCAGGCCAAATACCAAACTGGGAAAATCCGAAGGCAGTTTTAAAGAAAGCGCGAATAGGCATAGCTCCTCGTGCAGGATGGCCTCTTCAAAAAGATCAACTCACAAGAATCCAATCATTAGGAGGACGGATTGAGCTGTTGCCTCTTAACATCCCTGCCTCTGCAAGTTCACAAATTAGGAACAATTCATCAACATTTCAAATACCTGAAGCAATACGGCCATTGGTTTTAGAACAAAATCTTTATGGCTTAAACAATAAGCAATGAAAGTAGCTCTTGCTCAAATTAATCCTTTAGTAGGAGACCTAAAAGGAAATGCTGAAACTATTTTGTCAATATGCAAAATAGCAACAGAAAAAGGAGTGAACCTTTTACTTACGCCCGAACTATCTTTATGGGGATACCCACCTAGAGATCTTCTTTTAAATTCACATTTACTTAAAAAACAAGAGGAAATTCTTGATGAACTTTCAAAAAAAATATATTTTGAGTCTCCAAATCTTAAAGCACTAATAGGAATAGCTGAACCCGCAAATGACCTTTTACTACCAAATCTATTTAATGCAATTGTTCTTATCGAAGAATCTAAATGGAAAGTTATTTACAGAAAGCAATTACTACCCACATATGATGTATTTGATGAAAAGCGTTATTTTCGTCCATCAAACACACTTGGCACATTAAACCTAGAATATTTCATGGAATAACAACGAATCCTTCGCTACTCAAAGCGGCCTCACAGCCATGTGATTTCTCCAACCTTAAAAATTTAGTTTTAGAAGCAAACCATCTAGGATGCAAAGAATTCCACCTGCAAGCCTGGGGGGAAAGCGCAAAAGAGTTAACAAATTGTGGAATTGAATTAAGTAAGTTTGCGAGTAATAATATGAAAGTATATGTAAAAGTACCAATCACACGAGAAGGAAGTGAAGCCGCTAAAATACTCATAGATTACAAAGTCCCTGTTACTCTTACTGCTTGCTATGAAGTCAAGCAAGTTCTTATAGCATCAGCTCTTGGAGCATGTTATATAGCACCATACCTAGGACGAATGAAAGATCTAAATAAAGATGCTGTAAAAGAAGTTCTTATAATGCAAAAAATACTAGATAGGCTCGGAAGCACTTGCAAATTACTTGTGGCCAGCATTCGAGACACTAGTGAAATCAATGAGCTCGCATTAAATGGGGTTAGCTCATTTACAATTAACAATAGAATTGCAGAAGACTTGTTCAAGTCCCAAGCTACCATCAAAGCAGCCAATCAATTCCAAAAAGATATATTAAAAGCTAGATAACTTTGAATTCAAAGTCAAACTTTTCACTATGCAGTTCCACAGAATGTAACATCTGGGAACTTCGATTTCGCATCTTCAAGGGACTTTCCTTTACCTTCTTCTTGCCAGTAATTAATAACTTCTGTCGCTTTATTTAAGACTTCTACTCTCTCATTATCTGTTATCCAACTTTTACCTTCCAGTTCCCCCTTAAGAGTTTCCCAAGCATCTTCTCTTGGCCAAAAGAAGTAAGCAGTAAGTGGGCTTGGCCCTCCACCAACTATCTGATCAACTGCCAACGCAACATTGTCAGGAAGCCAGAGTATTTTCAATAAGAATCGACCTTCATCTGCTTTTGGGGTATGACCTGAGGGCACACCATCTGCATCAATTGTTGCGGTTGCGAGAGCAGCAGTAGCTCCAAGCATGCCAGGGCGACCTGATTTTGTTTCAGGTGTTGCCTCTTTCTCTTGGGCTACTTTGTCATCTATCTCCACAGCAGTACTTGGTGCCTCTTGATCAGAAGCAGTGCCTTCGGGACCAGTCATGTCGACAGCTATCAAGAAAGGTAAACAAACAACTAACCTAACAGTCCTAGATCACATTCAATTCTTTGAAATTGAGAGGTTTTATTCTTTTCGACATCGATGGAGTCATTCGTGATGTTGCAAAGAGCTATCGCCTAGCGATCCAAAAAAACTGTGAATCATTTCTGCAACTGGATTCCTGCACTTGCAGAGATTGACGAACTCAAAGCAGAAGGCAGATGGAACAATGACTGGGAGGCAAGTCTTGAGCTAATCAGACGACATTCATTAATTACAAACAATGGTAAAAATATCCCTAGTTTTGAAAACGTCATTCAAATCTTTCATTCTTTCTACTTCGGAGGAGATCCCAATGGAACCAGTAAGGACTGGCATGGGCTTATAAAAAACGAAACACTTCTCGTTAATCAAGATTTTTTTCAACAATTAACTCTTCAGGGATTCAGATGGGGCTTCATCAGTGGAGCTGAAGCTCCATCTATCAAATACATTCTCGAAGCTCGTTTGGGACTGTCCAACCCTCCCGTAATAGCGATGGGAGAAGCTCCTGACAAACCCGACCCAACTGGCCTTCTCCGAATGGCCAATCAGCTTAATGAGGGCCCTCTTGGTAAAAATGTCCCAGCAATTTCCTATCTAGGAGATACCGTGGCAGACGTATTAACGATTCAAGAAGCTCGTACTCAAGTTCCAGAGCAAAGATTTATCAGTCTTGCTATTGCCCCACCACATCTTCACAAAGCTGGAGATGAAATCGCACGAATAAAATATGAAAACCAATTAAAAGAAAAAGGGGCAGATAAAATTCTTAAATGCATAACTGATGTCTTAACACTTGAAAATGACTGGCCAGATTTTTAAACAACAAAATCCGCAAAGGCAGAAATTCTCATTAGCAAATCTAATCAAAATTAATTATTAAGAGTATTTACGATTTCGGGGAAGTCAGGAAAAGCTAAAAGTATTTATAATTTTTGGCTATCAAAAATTCTAGATAATTACTTTCATTGTTCCATATCTTTAACAGACTTCTTCGCTTCTTTACTAAGGACTTCAGGTTTTCCATCAGTCACTAAAACATCATCTTCAATGCGAATACCAATTCCTTTCCACCTAGTATCTATGGCTGGTTGACCATCGGGAACCATGCATCTTTCACTGATATAAATTCCAGGTTCAACAGTCAAAATCATGCCTTTCTGAAGTTTCACTGGATATTCACCTAATCGATAAGCTCCTACATCATGAACATCCAATCCGAGCCAATGTCCTGTGCGATGCATATATAAATGGCGATAAGCACCTTGTTCTATTACCGAATCAATAGACCCTTTGAGCAATCCTAGATCCAACAAACCTTCGACAAGTATTCTGACCGCAATATCATGAATTCCCTCAGCATTTTGACCTGGCAGAGCAGATTCCAGTGCAATCTGTTGAGCAGCTAAAACAACTTCATAAATAGCCTTTTGCTCTCCAGTAAAACGGCCATTAATTGGGAAAGTTCGAGTTATATCTCCATTGTAGTAATCCATTAAAGAGCACCCTGCATCTATCAGTAGTAATTCACCATCATTCAAAGGCGCATTATTAGCTGTGTAATGCAGGATGCAGGCGTTATCACCACCCGCAACAATCGACCCATATGCAGGGCCTCGAGCTCCATGTTCAAGAAAATATTGTTCAATCACACCCTGCAATTGGCGCTCATTCATACCAGGGCAAGCAATCTCCCGAACCATTTCATGAGCTTTTGCAGAAATTTTGGCAGCCTCCCTCATAAGTTCTATTTCTTCTGGTTCCTTACAAAGCCTTAACCCATGTAGCAATGAACAAGGCGCAATCAAGGAGAGTGACAATGAGCCACTTCTTTCAACCTGGTCGAGCTCTTCATTCAGAGCCTTTAGGACAATGGGTTCAACCTTTGGGTGCTTCCCTACACGAAAAGCAATCCCTTGGGCACCTTTTAAATACTCGGCTAAACGAATTGGCAACTCATCTATCGGATGGGAGATGTCGGCACCAAATTGATTAACTGCCTCTTCAGTCCCAAATCGAAAACCAGTCCAAATTTCTAATGTTGGATCTTTAGGTAAAACAAATAGGACAAATTGCTCACCTGAAGGTCGATAAGGCAAGAAGAGTGCGACTGCATCAGGCTCGTCAAAACCTGTGAGATACCAAAAATCACTGTTCTGGCGGAATGGGTATTCACAATCCGCATGATGTTGCACCATTGTGGCGGCAGGAATAATTGCCGCATGTCCTGATAATTCGGACAGAAAGCGATTTCGACGCTTACTAAAACATTGCGGATCGATCACAGAAGACCCATCAACATAAGAACTTCAGGATGACAGAAGACATAGATATTTGTGTCGCAAAAGAGTAAGGCGTTTAGCAATGCAAAATTTGCTCAAGATTGCAAAGGATGCTGGACATCACAACAGTTACTAGTGAGGATTGGTGCATTCATACATAAATACAAAATCTAGTTTCTTCTTTTTTATGCCTTGTCCACTCATAACCAATACACAAGTGAAACTAAATTGATCAAATGAACACACCTATTAATTCAATCAATGCTTAAACCATGAGCAAGGATTTTCTAGGCCTAGCATTTCTTGTATTAGTTGTCCTATTTGGTTCAGCCCTATGTTCAGGCATTGAGGCAGCTCTTCTTACAGTTAACCCACTGCGAGTTCATGAGTTGGCAGCCAGGTCAAAACCAGTAAAAGCAGCAAAACGCCTCGCGCAACTAAGATATCGACTGGGTCGAACACTGACTGTTTTAGTGATTACAAATAACGGATTCAATATCTTTGGCAGTTTAATGCTTGGTAGCTACGCAACTTTTGTATTTAAACAAAATAATATTAATGATATTGCCTTACCATTATTTTCAATCGGACTCACTATCTTAGTAATCATTCTAGGAGAAATACTACCCAAGTCAATTGGCAGCAGACTTGCTATAGAAGTTTCTCTTGCGAGTGCACCAATCCTACATTTAATGTCAATAATTATGCGGCCATTATTACTTTTCCTAGAAC
>CACENO010000035.1 GCA_902560875.1 uncultured Prochlorococcus sp.
TGGGCAAGGTGATCCTGATTTTAGTATTTATGATATAGCTTCATTTTCTAAAAAAGCATCTGAAATATTTAAAAAAAGCAAAATAAAAAATTCCAATCAGTCTATAATTGTTTACGAGGAGGATAAGGCTACCTGGTGGCCAGAAACTTGGAATCAGTTTGATCGTAAAGAAAGTTACGGATCACCTATAACAAGATTAGCTATAGCAAGTAATAGTCTAGAAGGTTCGGTTCAGGAACCTTTGAAGAGATTTAATTTTATATTTAGTCAATATTTAAATGATTATGGTATAAACCCTATGATTGTTAACAAGAATTATGTTGAAAATTTTTCTAATAGAATTGGAAGGAAAGTAGTTTATTCAGTATCTTCGGCTCCAATTAATGCACTTTTAAGTCTAGCCAATTCCGAGAGTCATAATTTTACAGCAGAAGTTCTTATGCGAAATGCAGCTGGCACTTGGAATCATAATGTTGCCACAATTAAGGTTGGTAATTGGTTGAAGACAAAAAGATTACCTACTAAGGGATTTAATATAGCTGATGGTAGTGGGTTGTCTCGAAGAAATAGGTCTACGACGCTTGGACTGGCAAGCCTTTTGTGGCATATTAATCAGAATAAATACTCTTATATTTATAAGTCTTCACTAGCAATTGTAGGACATAGAGGTACATTAGCTTCTTTTAGTACAAAGCCAAGTATTTATGGAAAATTTTACGGTAAGACAGGGACATTAAATGGTGTAAGAGCCTTGTCTGGAATATTGGATAGAAAGAAAGGTGATTTATATATCAGCATTATTAATAGAGATATTATATACTCTGACCCATTAATTGTTGATATCCTTGATATGATTAATAGATTTACGCCCTGTATTTAATATTATTTTTAAGTTTAGATGCATGATCCCGTAGTTTTCGGAATGTTATATTTGTTTTTTGGGAATTTATGTGTGTGATATTACTTTTGTTAGAACTGATTGAATCTGTTTTTCCTAATTCATTCCTTCCTGCAATTACAATTTGTGTAATCTTATATAATTTATCTTCAAGCTCACCAAGTGTTCTTTCAGCATATTGAATTGCACCTTCTTGAAGTTGGAATGCCTCTTGCCTTGCCTTGACAATCATAGATTCACAAGTTTGTTGCGTTGTTTGGCGATGTATTAAAGCTTCTTTATGAATTCTTTTTGCTTCCTCCTGGCTTTCTTTCTGAAGGTTTATTGCTTCTTGATGATAATTTTCTAATTCTGTCATTGCCTTTTTGTTCTTAATTTCAATTTGCTTCTTGTAATTTTGTTGTAATATAAAATTTTCTTGTTCCAATTTTTGGTGTCTTTTTGCGTACTCTTGTTCTAGTTCGTGTTTTCTACTTGAATATGCAGTCTCTAAATTAGATATTTTTACTTGCATTTCATGTTCTATTAGTAGTGCTTTCTGTTTTGCATCCTGTAAGAGCTTCTCTGACTGATGGCAAGCAAAATTTTTAAGTTCTGTAATTTGCCTTTCTGACTCCTTTCTAACACCTGCTGCATTTATCATTTGTTCTCGTTCTTTTCTTGCTTTTTTAATGATCTGTTCTGATATGTTTTGAGCTTCTTTTATGAATACATTGCCTTTTTTTGCGATTTCTGATGCTTTCAGAATTTCGCTAGGCATTGATTCTCTAATTGTGTCTAGAAGGTCAACAGCTTCTTGTTCGTTGACAAGTCTGTTGCCAGTGAATGGGAGTCGCCCAGAATCTAACAATATTTCTTCAAGCTGATCTAGTTGATCAATGATTGTTAATTGGCTTCCTTCCATGAACAAATCTGATTTCTTCAATTAAATAACCTTTTAAGGTCTTTGGCCACTCCTTCGGGAACCATATGTTCAGTTTTCCCTCCGAACCTTGCTACTTCTTTAACCATTGAACTACTAAGGAAGCTGTGATGAGCTTCCGTTGCAAGAAAAACTGTTTCATAGGATGAATTTAGTGACCGGTTTGTGTGAGAAATTTGTAATTCATATTCAAAGTCACTCATTGCTCTCAATCCTCGAAGAATTAAGTCAGCTTTTTCTTTTTTCGCACAATTTACAGTTAGGCCTTCAAAGCTTATGACTGTTACTCCATTAATGCCTTTTGTTGCCTCTGAAATCTGATTTAGTCTTGTCTTTAAGTCAAAGTCAGCATTCTTGTGTGGGTTTTTCAAAACTGCAACGATAACTTCTCCAAACAAGTCACAGCCTCGCTTTATGAGCTCTAAATGGCCAAAGGTAATTGGATCAAAGCTGCCTGGGTATAGAGCTTTCATTTCTACTACTTGTACATACACTTTAAATTTAAGTTGGATTTGTATAGAGTTGCTAAATCAGATTTGATGTTATGACACTCGACCTTAATGCAAAAAAGGTTTTGCTTCGCAAGATACCTCATGGGCTTTTCATTTGTGGGGTTCGAGAAGGAGAAGAAGTGAATGGCTTTACAGCAAGTTGGGTGACCCAAGGCTCTTTTGAGCCTCCCTTAGTAGTTATGGCCGTAAGGTCTGAGGGTAGCAGTCATGGAATTATTGAGCGGACTAAGCTTTTTTCTTTAAATGTACTGAGAAAAGATCAGAAGGATCTTGCGGCAGTATTTTTTAAACCTCAGCAAGCTTTAGGAGGGCGATTTGAAACAGCTCCATTTCAAAATGGAGAACTTGGCTTACCAATTCTGGAAGATTCTATTGGAGGTTTTGAATGTGAGGTAATTGGTCAGATTTCTCATGGTGATCACACAATATTTGTTGGAGAAGTTAAATCTGCAAAGCTACATAAGGATGTAGAAGCATTAGACCTGTCCTCTACTGGTTGGTCTTACGGCGGCTAGTTTTGACTCATTAATACATTGAAGACAAAAACACTGATAAATGATCCAGAGCGGTTAAAAGATACTTTAGGGAGGATTCCACAAGAACCTGGTTGTTACATTATGATCGATAATAATGATAATATTTTATATGTGGGAAAATCCAAACTATTGAGAAATAGGGTTAGAAGTTACTTTCGCTTATCTGAAGAAGTAACTCCACGAATTAGATTAATGGTTAAACAGATAATTAATATTGAATTTATTGTTACTGATACAGAGTCAGAAGCTCTTACATTAGAGTCTAATCTTATTAAAAATCATCAGCCATATTTTAATATTTTATTAAAAGATGATAAAAAATACCCATATTTATGTATTACATGGAGCGAGAAGTATCCTCGAGTATTTATTACTCGTAGAAGACGTAATAGAAATAAGCTAGATAGATATTATGGACCTTTTGTTGATGTTGGAAGGTTAAGAAATATCCTTTTTCTAACAAAGCGATTATTCCCCTTGAGGCAACGTCCAATTCCATTATATAAGGATAGAACTTGCTTAAACTTCTCTATTGGAAGATGTCCAGGAGTTTGTCAGGAAAAAATATCATCAAAGGAATATCAAACAACACTAAAAAAGGTTTCAATGATATTTCAGGGAAGAAGTGACGAATTAACTATATTATTGAAGAAACAAATGGAAAGATATTCTCGGAAATTAGAATATGAGAAAGCAGCTTTAATCAGGGATCAAATTAATGGTATAGAGCAAGTTCAAGAGGATCAAAAAATGATACTTCCAGATTCAAGTATTTCAAGGGATGTAATAGCTCTATCATGCGATAAACGTGTTGCAGCTATTCAAATATTTCAAATGCGTTCCGGTAAGTTAGTCGGAAGACTTGGTTATAATACTTCAACTGATGAATTGAATGAAGGTGAGTTATTGCAACATACAATTGAATTACATTATGGACAGGTAGAAAATGTAGAAATTCCAAATGAGATTCATGTTCAATTTCAGCTACCCAAACAACCTATTATTTCCGAATGGTTATCTGAACTAAAGGGTAAGAAGGTCGCGATACTCTGTCCTAAACGAAATATGAAATTTAATTTCATAGAAATGGTACAAAAAAACGCAGAATATGAATTGCAAAGAATTAAGGATGGTCAACAAAAGCAAGAATTAGCTTTAGAAGATTTAGCTTCTCTCCTCGAGTTAGATTCTATTCCTCATCGAATTGAGGGATATGACATAAGCCATATTCAGGGTAGTGATGCAGTAGCTTCTCAAGTAGTTTTTATTAATGGTATTCCTGCAAAGCAACACTACAGAAAATATAAAATAAAGAATAAGGACATTAAGACTGGCCATAGTGACGATTTCATTTCCTTAGTAGAGGTTATACAGAGAAGGTTTAGTAAATGGGAGAGGATTAAAAAAGAAACTAGTAATATAGATAAATTAAAATCTAGTAAAGCAAGCACATTAGAGAGAAACGTATTCAATGATTGGCCTGATTTGGTTATGATTGATGGAGGGAAAGGTCAGTTATCTGCTGTAATGGCAGTATTAGAAAAGATGGATTTAGCTAATGATTTAGTGGTTTGTTCCTTAGCAAAGAAGAATGAAGATATATACCTACCAAACACTACAAACCCAATCGACTGTGAACATGATCAAATAGGAGTGATTTTATTGAGGCGTCTTAGAGATGAAGCACATAGATTTGCCCTAAGTTTTCATAGAAAACAGAGAACTAATAGGATGACAAGATCCCAATTAAGTGATATTGCAGGGATTGGCCCAAGCAGAATAAAAGAACTTTTAAATCATTTTCGTTCAGTAGAGGCAATCCAAATGGCCTCTTTAGACGAATTAACTAAGACTCCTGGGCTTGGAAATGCAATGGCTAAGCAGGTTTGGAATTATTTTCATCCATCATAGTAAACTATATGATAACAAACATGTAAATTTATAGTCTATGGAATATTTATAGTATAAAGTTTATCCTTATAGTAGTTTAGTTGGTGTACCAAGGCGAACTACTAAATTGAACTACTAAATTAGTTTCTTCTATTCTGATAATGACTCTACCACCAGAAGCTTATCTTTGGTTTAAGACACTTCATATAATCGGAGTTGTTGTTTGGTTTGCAGGATTATTCTATTTGGTTAGATTATTTATTTATCACGTAGAAGCTGAAAATCTCAGTGAAGATTTGAGAGAAGCATTTAAGAAACAATATGGCTTAATGGAAAAAAGATTGGCCAATATTATCACTACCCCAGGGATGATATTAACAGTCTCAATGGCTACAGGATTAATTATATTAGATCCCTCCTGGCTCTCTCAAACTTGGATGCAAGTAAAGCTTTGCTTTGTTTTAGCCTTGCTTTTATATCATTTCTATTGTTATAGGTTGATGAATCAATTGGAAATAGGTTCTTGTAAACTTTCAGGGCAGCAATTAAGAGCATTAAATGAATTGCCTACTCTCTTTCTCGTTATAGTAGTAATGTTAGTTGTTTTTAAAAATCAATTTCCAACCAGCTCAGCTACTTGGCTTATTGTTGGCCTTGTTTTATTTATGGCAGCCTCTATTCAGTACTATGCAAGATATAGACGGCTTAAAGAGCAATCTATTTCTCCATAAATAGTATGTTAGGCCTTCCTGAATTAAAGAAAGTTTTATATGATATCAAATCAAATAGTTGCCCCTATGAGATAAACCTACATTGTCATACTACATTTAGTGATGGCAGTTTGGAGCCAATAGATCTATTTAAACAAGCTATAAAATATAAATTAAAACATATAGCTATCACAGATCACCATAATATTGATGCCTATGAGTGTATTCAACAATGGATAGAGAGAAACTATCTAGCCGATAGTAATGTAATTGATTTGCCCATACTTTGGTCTGGTATTGAGATTAGTTGCCTTCTTAAAAACTGTCTTGTTCATATTTTAGGTTATGGATTTGATTTGAAAGACTTGCGAATAGATCCCTATATTCATAGTCATTCAACTACAGGTTCAAACTTACTCGCTAGGTCAGTTATTAATGCTATTCATGATTCGGGTGGTTTAGCAATTTTGGCTCACCCAGCCCGATACCGCTTGGGCTTCGCGGAATTAATTGAAGCTGCAGCTAATTTAGGAATTGATGGAGCAGAAGCTTGGTATGATTATGATTACAATAAGAATTGGTCCCCAACTTACTTTGTTTGTGATTCAATTAATAAGAAATTAAATAGTCTTAATTTACTATCTACTTGTGGGACTGACACACATGGTGTAAATATTATAAGTAGGTAGCTATGTATGTTTATTAATTATTGTCTTTATCCATAAATTTTTCTGTTTCAATTTTTTGATCGGTATCAATTATT
>CACENO010000036.1 GCA_902560875.1 uncultured Prochlorococcus sp.
CCGTTGTGTGGATTCAGCTTGCTGCCTTGGAATCTTTTCGTGCAAATAGTTAGGCCTCTAAGACCTGTGTCATTTATTAAAAGATTTGAACCTGCTCCAATTATTTGGCATGAAATTTGATTTTTATGAGTCCAAGTAATTAACGATTTAATCTCATCAATATTTTTTGGTTCGGCCAGCCATTGCGCATCTCCACCGACTCGCCAAGTGGTGAATTTGGATAGAGCCATATTTGTTTCTAAATGGAGCCCGTTTAAAGGGTTTAAGCTGCGATTCTTAGGTTCGTCCATCTATTAGATTTTTTATTGTTTTGTAGTTGTTCCCAGAGTTGATTGATGTCTCCTGCTCCCATAGAAAGGATCAGATCATCTTCATGTGTGTATTTGGAAATTAAAACTGGAAGGTGATTAAATTGTTTTGCAATTATCACAGGAAGAGTAGGAGAATGTTTTTGAATACAAGATTTAAGAGATTCATTATTTATGGCTTCAATAGGCTTTTCACCGGCAGAATAAATTGGCGCAAGCATAATTAAATCTGAGTTTTGAAGGGCAATTGCGAAATCATTTAGAAATTGTTTGATACGGCTATATCGATGTGGTTGAAAAATGACTACAAGTCTTTTGGGAGACTTCGCTAATAGGTTTTTATCACTATTAATCATTAAACGAGCCATGTCTAATGTGGCTTTAATTTCACTTGGATGATGTGCATAATCATCAACAAATTGACGACCTTGCCAAATACCACGAAAATCAAAACGTCTCTTAGGTGCTTTTAGATAAGCAATATTTTCTTTTAGGAGATTGAAGGCAATACCTTCCATTCGGCATGCTGCTATAGCGGCAACAGCGTTGCTTAGATTATGTAGCCCTGGTAATGGAATCGTTATTTGGCCAATCAATTTGCCATTCTCATAAAAATTTGCAATTGTTTCAGAGCCATTAATTTTTACTGGTAAGCCAGCAAATTTTACTTTTTTGTTTGTTTTAATTGACCACCACGCAAATGCTTGTATGTTTTTGCGAAGTATTTTGCAATCGTGATTAGCAAGTACCTGCTTGCAGTTTCTAGTAAAAACTTTCATGGTATTAATTAATTCATCGATATTTTGATAATGGTCAGTGTGATCTAGTTCTAAATTTGTAATGACACCTAATTGAGCTTTGAATTTGACAAGAGTTCCATCTGATTCATCTGCTTCTGCTATTAATAATTTACCCAAGCCTGAATGACTATTCGAGTTGAAGTAGGGCATGACACCACCAATTAAAGCTGTGGGGTCTTGATTGGATTTAGTTAGCAATGTTGTAATTAATGTGCTGGTAGTTGTTTTGCCATGTGTCCCAGCTATTGCGATGGATTGCTGTTTGTTAATCAGCTCAGCAAGAATGTCAGATCGGTGGCAAATAGTAAAATTCTCTTTTTTAGCTGCTACTAGTTCTGGGTTGTTTTTCGGAACTGCTGAACTTATGACGATTAAAGGGTTGAAATTTTTATTTAATACATCAATGTTGTGTTCTGATTGCGTGTGAAAGATTTTTATGCCTTGTTTTTTTAAATCGTTTAATGCGTTATTACTTTTGAGATCCGAGCCTGAAATGGAATAACTGCGGTTAGCCAGTATGGCTGCTAAAGCAGACATGCCAATACCACCAACTCCAATGAAGTGGATGTGTCTGTGCTTGGCAAGCAGATTAGTCAATGCATTTTTCTATTGTCCTGAAAGATAAGGCAGTCTGATTGTTATGGCTCGTTTTCTAAACTTTTGAACAGAAAACCCTAGTGTTAATGGGGAATTTACCCTTGAGCTTTTCTGCAAGATCTTTTCAAAACTTAAGAGATGTGCCCCATTTCTGTATGATCGGCGCCCAATGACTCTGCGGTTTGCCCGCTTTTGATATGACTTTGCGTGTTGCGATAAATGGATTCGGCCGTATTGGCCGAAATTTTATGCGTTGTTGGTTGAGCAGAGGTGCAAATACTGGCATTGAGGTAGTAGGCATCAATGTCACCTCTGATCCGAAGACATGTGCTCATTTGTTGAAATATGACTCGATTCTTGGGCAGATCAAAGATGCTGAAATCAGTTATACAGATGATTCTTTTGTTATTAATGGCAAATCAATCAAATGTTTTTCTGATAGAAATCCTTTGAATCTTCCATGGAAAGAATGGGGAATAGATTTAGTAATTGAATCTACAGGTGTATTTAATACTGATGTTGGAGCGAGCAAGCATATTGAAGCTGGTGCTAAAAAAGTTATCCTTACTGCTCCTGGCAAAGGAGATGGAGTAGGGACTTATGTTGTTGGTGTAAACGCTGATCAATATCGTCATGAAGATTTTGACATTCTTAGCAACGCAAGTTGCACGACTAATTGCTTAGCTCCAATTGTTAAAGTTCTCGACCAAACATTTGGTATTAATAAAGGCTTGATGACTACAATTCATAGTTATACAGGTGATCAGAGAATTTTAGATAATAGTCATAGAGATCTAAGAAGAGCACGTGCAGCTGCAATGAATATTGTTCCTACTTCTACAGGTGCAGCAAAGGCCGTTGCCTTAGTTTACCCTCAGATGAAGGGCAAATTAACTGGAATTGCAATGCGTGTTCCCACTCCAAATGTTTCAGCAGTGGATTTAGTTTTTGAAGCTAGTCGAGAAACAACTTCTGAAGAAGTTAATGCTGCTTTAAAGGCTTCATCTGAAGGTGCAATGAAGGGAATTATTAAATATGGGGACCTTCCTTTAGTGTCTACTGATTATGCGGGAACTAATGAGTCAACAATTGTTGATGAAGCATTAACAATGTCTATAGGCGGCAACATGATTAAAGTCTTAGCTTGGTATGACAATGAATGGGGTTATAGTCAAAGGGTTGTTGATTTGGCAGAGATTGTTTCTAAGAATTGGAAGTAGTAATACTTTCAACTGTAATAATTAAGCCCTCTGTAATTTTTGCAAAGGGCTTTTAGAAGTGTTTGTTTTCTATATCGTTTACGTTAATCAGATCTTTAGAGTGGTTCCAACTGACCTTCGGTTGACCAGATTTGATGACACCTATTAAACGACTGGAGGGCAGGGCAAGTAATAGCGCCTTGGCCCACGATGGAGGAAGGCTAAGGACTAATTCAAAGTCTTCTCCCCCATTCATGCACCAGTTGTCCCAAGTGGAACCATTCGGCCATTCGTGATCTTTGGGAAGGTTGTTTGCATCTAGTACAGCTTGGCAGTTACTGCTATCACAAATATTTTGAATTGCATCTATTAATCCGTCACTACTATCCGTACCAGCAGCTCTCCAAGAAATATTTTTTGGCTTGCAATTTTTTAAAATTCGTAAAGCTTTGATAGGTGGTTCTGGTCTTTGATGAGCTTGGATTGCTTTTTGTTTTAGTTGATCGGGTATGAAAGAGTCTCTAGATGTATCTTTTGAAAGTAATAATTCAAGACCTAGGCGACTGAGTCCATGGGGTCCACTTGTGACTAGATAATCACCTTCACGAGCATTTGATCGATGGAGTCGAAGAGGACCAACTGTTCCTATTGCAGTGATTGCTATAACTTTTTGTTGGCCACTTGAGCAATCTCCTCCAAGGATGTTCCCCCCAAACTTATCTAAAGCTTTTTCCATTCCGGTATAAACATCTTCTACCCAGTCCCATGTTGTTGATGAAGGACTAATCAGGCCAACAGTGATCCCAAGGATTTGTTCGACACCACTAGCGGCAAGATCAGACAGGTTAGTTGCTACTGCTCTCCAGCCAACATCTTCTGCAGATGTTGTTTCCTCACTAAAATGTACATTTTCAACTAGTACGTCAGAGTTGATAAGTATGTTTTTGTTGAAAGGATTTATTTCGGCAGTGTCATCTTCAATTTGACCTTTAGGCATAAACCGTTTAAGGCGATTGATAATTTCTCTTTCACCAATTTGATTAAGTCTTTCAGGCAACCTTTATTCCTCAAGCATGCTGTTTCAGTCGATCTTTCCCATATTCGACTTTGATAGAAAGGATTTGATCATTAACATCTAATTTATTCAGAATTTCGTTTCCTTCAATTACATAACCAAAAGCTGCATTGTTCCCATCTATAAGGTTTCTTCCTGCAGGATTTAGTTCTGCATCATAGAGGAAAAAGAAGAATTGTGAGGAGCCATCATCAAGGGAAGAAGCTGAATGGGACCAACCCAATGCACCTGGTGATGAGAAAGGAAGAACGGGTATTTCTGTATAAAGACCAAGTTCTTCAAATGTATGGTTATAAATTGTTTGAGCTTTAGTTGGTGTTCTTATTTCTAAAGGTACATGTCGTTCTTCATTGGTTTCAGGGTCAACATAACCTGTTTCAGCTCCTTTTGGATCACCAGTTTGAAGTACAAAAAATTCTTCTGCTCTATTAATTGGTAGACCATCATAGAAACCCTTTAAGGCAAGATCTATAAACGAACCTGCAGTCAAAGGTGCATTATAACCATCAATGATTGCTTTCATATTTCCTTTATTTGTTGCAATTGAAATAGTCGCTCTTCCAAGCAATCGTGGAAGATTATCAAATTCTTTTGGAATTTCATATGGGAATTGATCTCCAACAACTAGCGCTTCTAAGTCCCCAATTCTTTGCAAACTAAATCTACGTTCTTCGATAAAACTTAATTTATTTTTTCCACTAGATAATTCACTGAGTTTAGCGAAGCTTATTTTTAATTCATTTATAATTGCTTCTGCCTTGTCTTTTTGATTTATTGGGATCGATTCAAGAATATTTTGTTTACCATTGCTTAATCGAAATTGGCTAGACGATACTGCTTTACTAACTGCTGGCCATCTACTACCTCGTACTAAGTCACTAGTGTTTTCAAGATTGTGTTGTATATCTCGTAACTCTTTTTGTTCTATAGGTAAAGCATTTCGCAAAATCGCATATGGATCTTTAACTGCATTACCTGGAGGTAGTGCAGCTATTAAGGGTTTGACCCATGTCAGCTCTATGGCCGTAAACAGGACTAATAGACCGATTAGAAGACGCTTATTAACCATGTGTGCTTTCTTGCTTATGCATGACTTTCGCACAGTCTTATGATCATCAAGTATGTGCCTCGGAAATGATCTCCAGTAACGACTTCCGTACTGGCACCACCATTGAGCTTGATGGAGCTGTATGGCGTGTTGTTGAGTTTCTACATGTTAAGCCTGGTAAGGGCTCTGCATTTGTACGAACGAAATTAAAAGCCGTTCAAAGCGGGAGTGTGGTGGAGAAAACTTTCCGAGCAGGAGAGATGCTTCCTCAGGCTTTACTTGAGAAGTCAACTCTTCAGCACACCTATATGGAATCAGGGGATTACGTTTTTATGGATATGTCGACCTATGAGGAAACTAGGCTTTCAGCCGATCAAATTGGTGCAAGTCGTAAATATCTCAAAGAGGGAATGGAGGTTAATGTGGTTTCCTGGAATGACAAGCCTCTTGAGGTGGAATTGCCAAATTCAGTTGTTTTAGCAGTTAAGGAAACAGATCCTGGTGTAAAAGGAGATACTGCTACTGGAGGAACCAAGCCTGCCATTCTCGAAACTGGTGCACAAGTTATGGTGCCCCTATTTATTTCTATTGGTGAGAAAATCAAAGTTGATACACGTAATGACAGCTATCTCGGGCGCGAGAACTAATGTCTATCCAACTTGACCACAATGAACTTCATCGCTTGTTGGCCGCTTTGGCTGACAGTGACATCCAAGAATTTCGCTTGGAAGGAGAAGATTTTCGATTAGAAGTCAGACGAAACCTGCCAAATCCTTCTGCTGCAGTTTCTTCGCCTGTTGTTCCTTCAATTATTGAGACAACTGC
>CACENO010000037.1 GCA_902560875.1 uncultured Prochlorococcus sp.
CAGAGTAATGTTTCCAAGAGTCCCCTAGCAGCTGGATCTCTTTCTCGAATGATTGCGAAGTCAGCTTTGATGTTTTTTATCATCATCTGCTTATGGATTGAGAATACTTAAGCCAGAAGGCCTATCTCTTTACGTAATTGTTGAATCGTAGAGTCACTTAGATAATTTTCCGCACAATGTACTTGAGGCATTCTCATGAGTTGTGAACGATTTTGACGAAGGCTATGTTCAACCAAAGGGAGGCTAGGGCTATCGCATAGGACATGACTTGCTGCCCTTAGTAACGCTAACAATCGGCTTCCAACATCAGGTGTAGCTGTCATTAGCAATAGTTCATTACCTCTCATGCTGTGAAGGATTATTTCAGCGGCTCTAAGGATTCCTGGACTAATACTGACCAGCCCAACACAGCTTCCAGGTCGTAGTTCTTTCAGCATATTTAATTCTTGTCGAAAATCACTGAGATCGACTGCTACGGCTCTAACACTATGGCGTTTAGCTAATTCTTCCAAAGGCTTTAGAAAATATCGGCTCGTAACTACTGTGCCGTTCCTTGAGCTTTCAAGAACACTTTCCAGCTCTTCCATGGGAACTACTTCTACAGGCACATCAAGACTTGGTGCAAGCTCTTCTGCAATAAGCATTGAGGCCCCGATGTCTTCCCTTGGGGTACTCACTAATACTCTTGCACCACATCGTAAGCGCCAATCGATTTCGCGAGTTAAGAGTTCTCTGGTTTGTTGCAAGGTGCATCCTTCATTAAGTAATCCGTCCACGCATTTACGAACTTCTTCATCTAAATCTTTTACAGCTCTATTGCGCACATGAGGAGGTATTCGGACCTCACGCTGCTTTTGTTGATCTCGAACATATATTCCAGATCCAGCAATAGCTTCAACAACTCCATCAGTTTCTAATTGTCTATATACCTTGCTAATGGTGTTCCTATGAAGGCCTGTTTGCATTGCAAGTTGGCGTGTACTAGGCAATCTGTGGCCAGGTGGATAGTGTCGCGCTGCTATCGCGAAACAAATCTGGTTATAGAGCTGGCTAGATGCAGGGATGTCACTGTCCTGCTGAATATGAAATCGCACGCCTTAGGGCCAGGTTTAAATGTGGCTACCATAAGGACCTATTGCCCCCGTGACAATCGCCCCTGTGTCCCAAGATCTTGTGACAGTTCTGAAATCATTGTCACAGCCTTAAATAACGCTTTATCAAACCAGTTGAAATAATTCATAATTTGATGAATTATTTCTTTGTTTTGGTTTGTTTTTTTGATTAAAAATCGATTGCTTTACGACTCTTTGATTTTGGTTCGGGTTGGGATTTTGGAGGCATTAGCTTTTGGTGGAGTGCTAATTGTTCTGATAGTCCGAATAGGATTTGATTCTGTTTTATCTTTTTTGACTAATGGGGTTTTACGAGGAGTAAGGAACATGATCATATTTCTACCTTCCCGTTTTGGTGCCTGCTGAACCTCTGCTTGTTCTTCTAAATCATTTGCCATTCTTTTTAAGAGGGTTTCCGCAAGGGCAGTGTGTTGGATCTCTCTGCCTCTGAAGATAACCGTGCATTTCACTTTGTCTCCAGCTTTGAGGAAACGAACAGCGTGCCCAATACGAACATCGTAATCGTGCTGGTCAATTTTGTATCGCATCTTGACTTCTTTTACTTCGGTTTGATGTGATTTCTTTTTTGCTTCTTTGGCCTTTTTTTCTTGTTCAAATTTAAATTTGCCGTAATCCATGATTCGGCAAACAGGTGGATCGGCCTTTTCGCTTACTAGAACTAGATCAAGTTCTCTGTCTTTTGCTACCTCTAGGGCTTCTTCTCTATTGATGACTCCTAATTGCGCTCCATCTGCGTCTACTACTCGCAGTTTTGGATAGTTGATGCGATCATTAATGTTTGGAAGCTCCCGTACTGGGGCGCGACGATCAAAACGAGGACGTGGGGGCATTCAGTGGGTTTAGGGAAAAATGCAGACAAAGGAAAAAAAGCTCATGTCTGCTTCTATCACCATAGTCTGGCTTGTATTAAGGATAATGCTTCCCTAAGAGGATCTTCATCGTTCAACCATCTGGGATTGTGTTGTCTTCGAAACCATGTCCGTTGTCTTTTAGCAAATTGATTAGTTCGTAGATTGGTTATTTCGATCGCTTCAGATCTGGTTAGCTTTGATTGTATTACTGCTAAGGCTTCTCCATAGCCAATTGTTTTTAATAAAGGCAAATTTGAATCGAATTGTTTTATTAATTGTTCTGTTTCTTCAATAAGTCCTTTTGAATAAAGGTTGTTTGTTCGAGTTGAAATTCTTTTTCGAAGATTTTTTGGTGCTAATCCCAGTTCAAGAATTTGCCATTGAGGGGGTTCTTTCCCTTCCTGAGTAGTTATTGATTCACCCGTTGCATAGAGAACTTCTAATGCTCTTTGTGTTCGAACCGCATCAGCAGGACCAATCCGTTGAGCTGCTTTTTTGTCGGATGATTGAAGTAACTGGTAACAGGTGCTTTGTCCTAACTCCGAAAATTGTTGCCGGAGATAGGGCACTGGAGGCACTGGAGAGGGTCTTAAACCACAAGTAATGGCTTTTAGATATAAGCCGCTACCGCCAACTAAAAAGGCGCTTGCATTCCCCTTCATAGTTTTTTCTAGGCTGGCTTCAGCGGCTTTTTGAAATTCTTGGAGGGTGATTGGCTGGTCAGGGTTTCGTATATCTAAGAGATAATGGGTAACTCTGAGCCTTTGTTCTTTCGTTGGTTTTGCGGTGCCAATATCCATTCCTACATAAAGCTGCCGAGAATCGATGTTATGAATGTTGAGTTTTAAGGTTTCTGCAAGTTCTAGGGATAATTCAGTTTTGCCACTTGCTGTTGGTCCTAATAGAACAATCACTAGTGGCTTAGCTGAAGGCATTATTTTTTTCCGTTTTTCAGTCAGTTTGGGTTAAAGCAGTTTGAAAAAAAGATTTTAGGAGACTTTCTTTGAAGCCAGTGGTAAATTGAGCTCGCCGGGTAGAGGTTTCTGTTCAATGGGGCCTTTTAGCACAAGCCTTCCTGGTTGCTGCTTTTCCGAATGAGCGAAGACTCCAAGGTTCATAAGGTCCAGGCTGCCTATGGCGCTGAACAGATTCAGGTCCTTGAAGGCCTTGAACCTGTTCGTAAAAGGCCTGGAATGTACATCGGTTCTACAGGACCGAGAGGATTGCATCATTTGGTTTATGAGGTTGTTGATAATTCAGTTGATGAGGCGTTGGCAGGTCATTGTGATGAGATTGTTGTTGTTTTAGGTGAGGATTGTTCTGCGTCTATTTCCGATAATGGGAGAGGGATTCCAACGGATATTCATCCTCGTACAGGTAAAAGTGCTTTAGAAACAGTTCTAACTGTCCTTCATGCAGGCGGAAAATTTGGGAGTGGGGGTTATAAAGTTTCTGGTGGACTTCATGGCGTTGGTGTTTCTGTAGTCAATGCTCTAAGCGAATGGGTAGAGGTAACAGTTCGTCGACAGGGACATGTCCATCAGCAGCGCTTTGAAAGAGGAGCTCCGATTGGGACTTTGAGTTCTCAGAAGCAACCTGTTTCTGAGAAAGGAATAACAGGAACAATGGTTTGTTTTAAGCCAGACCTTGAAATTTTTACTGGTGGTATTGACTTTGACTATTCAATTTTGTCATCACGGTTGAGAGAACTTGCTTATCTAAATGGTGGCGTTCGAATTATATTTCGTGATGAAAGAAATACTTCTCAAATAGAAGGAAAACCATATGAAGAGGTTTATTTTTACGAGGGAGGAATCAAAGAATATGTTGCATATATGAATAAAGAAAAAGATGCATTGCATCCAGAAATAATTTATGTCAATTCCGAAAAGGATGGCGTTCAAGTAGAAGCAGCAATGCAATGGTGTGTAGATGCTTATTCCGATAGCATTCTTGGCTTTGCTAATAATATTCGAACTGTAGATGGAGGGACTCACATAGAGGGTTTGAAAACGGTTTTAACTCGTACCCTCAATTCATTTGCTAAAAAAAGGGGTAAACGTAAAGAAGGAGATGCAAACTTAGCAGGTGAAAATATTCGAGAAGGTTTAACAGTTGTTCTTTCCGTAAAAGTTCCAGAGCCTGAGTTTGAAGGTCAAACAAAAACTAAATTAGGGAATACAGAAGTGAGGGGAATAGTAGATAGCTTAGTCGGTGATTCTTTAAGTCAATATTTAGAATTTAACCCTAGTGTTATTGATTTAATTTTAGAAAAAGCAATACAGGCTTTTAATGCTGCTGAAGCTGCTAGGAGAGCGCGAGAGCTTGTACGAAGGAAGAGTGTCCTCGAGAGTTCAACTTTGCCAGGAAAGTTGGCAGATTGTAGTTCTAGGGACCCTTCTGAATCGGAAATTTATATAGTTGAGGGAGATTCTGCTGGTGGCTCTGCTAAGCAAGGAAGAGATAGAAGGTTCCAAGCTATCCTTCCTTTGCGAGGAAAAATTCTTAATATTGAGAAAACGGATGATGCAAAGATATATAAAAATACTGAGATTCAATCTTTAATTACTGCTCTTGGGCTTGGTATTAAGGGAGAAGAATTTAATTTAAAGAATCTTAGATATCATCGAGTCGTGATCATGACCGATGCGGATGTAGATGGTGCACATATTAGGACACTTTTGCTTACATTCTTTTATCGCTATCAAAAACAATTAGTTGAAGGCGGTTATATCTATATTGCTTGCCCTCCTCTTTATAAGGTTGAGCGTGGTAAGAGCCATAAATATTGCTATAACGATGGAGATTTAAAAAAAGCTATTGCGTCGTTTGGTGAGAAAGCAAATTATACGATTCAAAGATTTAAGGGTTTAGGTGAAATGATGCCTAAACAATTGTGGCAGACAACAATGGACCCTTCAACTCGAATGATGAAGAGAGTAGAGATTGAGGATGCACTTGAAGCAGATAGAATTTTTACAATACTAATGGGAGATAAGGTGGCTCCTCGTAGAGAGTTTATAGAGACACATAGTGTCGATTTAGACATGGCTGCACTCGATATCTGATGATGGGAGTTACTTGTGCACTTAGATGGAGTTGGGTGCTAGGAATAGCTCTTTTTTGTCCTGTTTCACTTCCAGCAGG
>CACENO010000038.1 GCA_902560875.1 uncultured Prochlorococcus sp.
ATGGCACCTAGACTTGCTAATGAGCTAAAGCCTCCAGAAAAATACAATCCTTTTTGGATAATCAAGGACCTCCCAAGAAGAGGAACAATTGCAGGAAAATACCTTTTAGAAGACAACTCAAATTTCCTAGAATCAAAAAAAGTATTGGAACTAGAAACCCCTCATCTTTTATCCAATAAAGACATAGGTTATCCAACGCTAAATGCATGCGACAATGTCGCACTTGATATAGTTCTATTAATCAAAGTATCTTTACTTGCACACAACAATCACAAGAAAAGTTGTTGGGAGCAAATTCTACCTATATACCCTACTTCCCCAGTTGAAAACAGCTAATTATCTAATATTTTTTTATTTTTTATTGATTCGACAGATAATTCTATCAATAAACGAATAGGAAAAGTTTTGAGCTACTTTAAAAGGCCTAATTCCAGCAATAGGTTAATACTACTTTGAAGCTGTTCAGTAGTAGCTTCTAAATCAAATTTCTTCCTGGTCTTAGGTGGATTTATTGGCTTACCAATACGAAGATGAACCGGAACAAAACGAGGTAAAAAAGCGCCAACCCCAAAAGCTCTATGACTATTGACTATTGCCACTGGAAGCAAAGTCGAGCCAGTGCGAGCAGCTAACAAGGCAGCTCCAGCCAATGGCTTATTAACTCTGCCATTTTTTTGTCGAGTCCCATCCAAAAAAACCCCGGTAGCCCAGCCTTCCTGAAGGCATGCCGTAGCAGTTCTAATAGCCTCTCTGTCACTGGCCCCTCGTCTTACTGGGTATGCTCCACAACCTCGAATAATTTGACCTAACAAAGGAATTTTGAACAGTTCAGCTTTAGCCATAAAAGCTACTGGCCGTCCTAACGCATGTCCCAAAATAGGAGGATCTAAATGGGAACCATGGTTTGCAACTATCACTAAAGATCCATATTTAGGTACATTTTCATTTCCAAACGTTCTGCCTCGCAAAAAAAGCCTAAACAAAGGGAAAACAAACAAATAACTAACTAAGCAATAAATAAAACTTGGCTTTGGTGGCGTTAGAAATTGGATGTCTTCTCTTTTATTCAAATCTAAGTTCATCAAACTAATAGCCTAAATCAATTGCATTAGATACTTGACTAGTTACAACCCCCTTCATAGAACGCTTAGCCAAGCCACTTAAAACATTTCCAGGTCCAATTTCCACTAAAGTATCTATACCTTTTGAAAGAATCACATCCATAGTTTCCCTCCATCGAACCCCAGAAGTCATTTGATTTTTTAATCTTGCTTTTAAAAGATCTGCATCGCAACTAGGAGAAGGTTCTGAATTGCTTATCACAGGAATAATTGCATTTTGAAATTGCACCCCATCAAGCTCAAAAGCAAAAGCTTTTGCAGCATCTTCCATAAATGGTGAGTGAAAAGCTCCTGAAACCTGCAATGGTATTGCCCTCTTACAATTAAGAGCTCCAACGACCTCCTGCACGGCCTCAGGGGAGCCGGAAAGAACTACCTGCGAGGAATTGTTGTCATTCGCGATAACAACGTCCTCAGTCGCGTCTACAAGGTCCTCAAGATTAGTTCGATTAAAGCCAATTACTGCTGTCATTGCACCACCACCAGCTCCAGCCATTAATTCAGATCTTTTTTTAAGCAAGCTCAAAGCAGTTTTCTCATCAAATACCTTTCCGGCATATAAAGCAACAATTTCACCCAAGCTATGACCAGCAAGCATCGAAGGTTTACGACCTTGTCTAAATAAATCGTCAACTAGCAATGACTCAACGACAAATAGTGCAGGTTGAGTGTTTCGTGTGTCATTTAAATCAGAAAGATCCTTAGATTTGCTTTCCCCTCTACAGATTGATAGAAGGTCTCGACCAAGCAATTGTGATGCAAAATCGAAACGTGCTTCTGCTCCAGGCAAGGAAAGAACCTCATCTGCCAGGCCCAACTTCTGTGAACCCTGACCTGGGAAAACCCAAGCTATAGACATAAAAAGCTTTATTGATTACTTAAAGCCTATAAGGGACCTTGCCAACGGAATAATGCTGCTCCCCAACTCAGACCAGCCCCAAAACCACTACTTGCAATCAAATGACCTTGTTGAATACGACCATCTCTTACAGCTTCATCAAACATTAAAGGAATAGTTGCAGCAGAAGTATTCCCATATTTAGAAAGATTGCTTAAAACCTTGTTATGTGGAATATCAAAACGATCGGCAACGGCGTCCAAAATCCTTTGGTTAGCCTGATGAAGCAAGAGCCAATCCAAAGTTTCAGAAGCAATATTAGTTGAATTTAAAAGTTCCTCAAGAATGGCAGGAACTTCTCTAACTGCAAATTTATAAACCTCTGGTCCATTCATTTGAATCGTTGAAAAACCCCCTTTTTGATGGGTCTTTTCATCAACCAAAGGAAGAGAATTCTGAAATTGTGGCAAATTCAAACACTCACCACGACTGCCATCTGATTTCAATTTGAAACCAATTAGCCCGTCACCCCCTTCTTCCTGCGCCTCCATCGCAATAGCACCTGCTCCATCGCCAAAAAGAACGCAACTTGTTCGATCATCCCAATCAACCCACCGAGTTAGCTGATCAGCTCCAATAACCAAAGCTCTTCTTACAGATCCAGTTCTCAAGTATTGAGCTGCTGTAACCATTGCAAACAAGAAACCACTACAAGCAGCAGTTAGATCGAAAGCTACTGCCTTGGAAGCCCCAATTTGCGCTTGAATCTGTGGCGCAGATCCAAACAAGTCATCAGGAGTGGAAGTAGCAAGTATCACTAAATCAAGAGTGCAAGAGTCCCAACCAGCCATTTCCAAAGCTGATCTGGCCGCAGAACTACCAAGGCCAACTAAATTTTCTCCAGCTCCGCAAACGCATCGTTCAGAGATTCCTGTACGAGTGCGAATCCATTCATCACTGGTTTCAACTCGTAAACCGAGTTGATCGTTTGTAAGTCTTTGGGATGGAGTAGCACTACCACTCCCTACCAAAGCTATTCCTCCCTTAATTTCGGGCATTTCTGCCAAAGACCATCAAATTTCAATTTGAGTCAGTCAACCACAACCCATATCTACCCCTTCATCAAACGGTCAGAACTTGCGGATTTTGAAGCTGAGCTAAATCATCCATCACTCCATGTTTAGAAGCTGAATGAGCAAGACGAAGAGCACTTACAACTGACAAGGCTTTACTGCTGCCATGCCCAATGACACAAATTCCATTCACACCTAGCAAAAGTGCGCCGCCATGCTCGGCATGATCAAGACGTTTCTTAATTCTTTTGAGGTTACTTATCAGGAAGGCAGAACCGACTTTTCCACGCCTTCCTCTTGGCAATTCAGCTCGCAAAACATCAAGCAAGACACTACCAACTGATTCCAAAAATTTAAGTAATACATTTCCTGTAAACCCATCACAAACTACGACATCAAATTCACCGGATAAAACGTCTCTTCCCTCACAATTACCTGCAAAATTAAAACGCTCTTCCCCACTCAATAAATCATAAGTTTGCAATGATAAGTCATTACCTTTACAGGATTCTTCACCAATATTTAATAAACCTATTCGCGGCTTCTTAACCTGCAAAACATCGCGAGAATAGATATTTCCAAGTAATGCAAATTGATGCAAATAATTTGGCTTGCAATCCATATTTGCTCCAACATCAAGCACTAGAACAGGTTGTCCAGGATCTTTGGTTGGGAATAATGCACCTATAGCAGGCCGATCTATACCTTTTAAACGCCCTAGTCGAAAAATTGCTGAAGCCATCATTGCTCCAGAGTTACCGGCAGAATAGACAGAAGTAGCCTCTCCTTTTTTAACCAAATCCATAGCAACATTAATACTTGCATCCCTTTTTTTTCTGACAGACGTAGCCTCTTCATTCATTTCAACGGAAGTACCACTTCTCACAAGTTCTATATAACCCTTCGTGATTGCATCGTTCAAAGATTCCTCTAGTTCAAGTTCTTTAGCTGAATAAAAAACCTTTTCTATTTCGCCCACAAATTTAATACGAATTGGCAATCTTTGTAATGCTTGCAAACAGCCATCAAGAATTTCTCCTGGAGCGTTGTCCCCACCCATGCCATCAACTGCTATCCAAAGCCTTTCAGCATCCTCAAAAGATCTAGACTCCAAATCACCATCTCCACCCTGCAAGCGCCTTAGAGGATCGAAGACCAAAGGCTGAAGCATGCTTCCTGCCATTGAACTAGCACTTGTAACAACTGATCCAGCGCTTGAAACCATATTTCCAGCAACATTGCCAGCTACTGATGCCGAATTAGCTGCAGTATCAACAATTGTTGTTACCGCCGCATTTCGGCGATACCAAATAACCAAACGCCTTATCGCTCTAGGGCGACTGGTCTTACCACGCGGTTCAAAAGCCGCGGTTTTTTCAGTGTCCTTCGGAATTAATGGCATCAACAATGCGCTGGAACAAATAACCCGTCCCCCTGGCAGTCAGGATTAACTCAGGGTTAGCAGGATCATCTTCCAGTTTGGAACGAAGTCTGGAGATATGTACATCTACAACTCGCGTATCAACATGTCGCTCCGGCGTATACCCCCAAACCTCTTTAAGAATTTCCCCTCTGCTAAATGGTTCTCCTGATCGACTCACTAATAACTCCAACAAACTGAACTCCATTCCAGTCAAACGAATTCGTTCGTCCCCACGAAAAACCTTGCGTTTATTTGTATCAATCCGCAAATCAGTGACCTGAATAACTCCTGAATTTGGAATACCTGCTATGTGCTCTTTTTCAACACGACGCAGAACACATCTAATGCGAGCTTCCAACTCCTTAGGACTAAAAGGCTTTACAACGTAATCATCTGCACCGAGCTCTAAGCCCGTAATTCTGTCTGCAACATCGCCTAATGCAGTAAGCATGACAATTGGGACATCTGATTCCTTCCTTAATTCTTGACAGACCCCATACCCATCAAGTTTGGGCATCATCACGTCAAGAACAACTAAATCAGGGTCACAATTCCTAAATAATGCAAGGGCCTCATTTCCATCGCATGCTGTGACCACTTGATACCCGATCATTGACAATCGAGTTTCAAGGATCCGCCGAATGCTTGCTTCATCGTCAGCTACGAGGAT
>CACENO010000039.1 GCA_902560875.1 uncultured Prochlorococcus sp.
AAAGTCTGTTCCATGTATTCCTTTCATAATCTTTAACCTGGTCAAAAGTAATCAAACCATTTCTATAATCCCTCATTGCTGGTTTAGATACATCCTCATGCTGCTCTTTCGCTTGTCTTTGTTGATAAAAAGTTTGCTTCCAATCTCTGCAACTTTGCCTTAAAGAGCCTTTAAAGTTAACGATTGTATAAGGCTGAACCTCTTTTGAAGGAGGCCTCTTGACAAAATTCCAGGATGCCGGAAATTGTTGCCTACCTATCAATTGATGACTCTTTAATTGTTTTATCTTCGACTCTTGTTTTATATATCGATCTATAAACTCTCGTATATTTTTAGCCGATATTGCAAAATTCAAACCAACACTATCTCTAAATCCTGCTGTATTTATTCCAACTACACATCCTGATTTATCTAATAGTGGACCTCCTGAATTTCCTGGGTTAATTGCAACATCAGTTTGAACAATTTGGCCTTGATCTCTGAGACCACTTACAATTCCTTTAGTAACTGTAAATCTAAGCCCTTTAGGAGAACCAATAGCAATAACTTCTGAACCAATTGATGTATTTTTTTTCTGAAGTGGCAACGGAATTCCTTTCTTCTCTTTAATCTTAAGTAAAGCCAAATCGAGGGTAGGATCTCCATAGGCCTCTCCATTAAATACATTTGAAGCTCGATGCTTTGTACCATCAGCCCAAACAATTGAAAAATTCACTTCTCCATGGTTCAGAACATGACTATTAGTCATTATCAAGGTTTCATCTCTATTGCTACTTACTACAAAACCGCTACCTGTACCTCTACTGGTTTTAACAATAACTACTCCTGGCATAAACAAATTACTTAACTTCTCAACTGAATATTCTCTCCATCCACAAATAGGCAAAGAAATACCAGCTTCTGCCTTTCCCCCAAAAGGCAATAACGACACCAAAGACAACGCAAAAGGTAATAGAGCTTGTTTCATGAGAAGAAAATGCTTCAATCATTATCGGTGAAAACTTAGAAGCTGCTGAATACCTCTCGCAGCGAGGAGTTTTGTGTTGGTTCAGGTCTGTTTGTATTAGCAATAGAAACTTGATTGAAATAGAATAGAAATAAGAGGGTGAGAATGTTAAGCCATCCACACACCATCCACACATCGCAATATCACTGAGATCCCATGGCACAACAGGAAATTAACTACTGGCTAATGAAAAGCGACTCAAATGTATATGGCGTCATAACTCAAGTCATACCAATGGATCTACTATCTTTATAGTGGTTTGAACGGCATTATTAATGGTATCTGCCTCATATTTGGCACCTCTAAAAGCCTTTATTAGCAATCGTTCTCTCCTTAACTTGTAGTCTGCCCTAAGTTTATATAAACTAGAGGAATGGCAAAAATGGAAGAAGAAAAAAAGGAAATATCAAAGCCAGCTCCACTTTGGTGTCGTGTATTTGTCGATGGAGAAACTGACAATGCAACTCATCTGTTTAAAAGTAGACAAGATGCCGAAAGTTTTATCGTCTCCATAAAAATTGAGCAACCTGATTCGGAAATTGAGATTGAGGAAAGTGCCTTCATGGCCTCTGGTGAATACATTATTGGAGACTTAAAGCCAATTCTTGAAAAGAAAGTATGGGGAAAAGTTATTCAACCAATTAAAGATGGGAATACAGGCGGAGTCTTTTTATTGAACGACGGCACTCCTTTCGCAATCTTTAAAACATACTCTGGGAATGGAATTTTTAATGATGATCTTGAAAATAAATATATTGTCCAGAATGAAACAATTGGGGTTTTTCCGGTTAAGGCTTCAGGGGCTTCTGATGAAGATTTAGATAACTATCATGACTATATAGGATCGGTTATTAATTTTCCAGAGGCACCAATAGAAGCATGTTTTGAAGAGGGCTATGATCCACCAGAAAGTACACTTTGGATTGGGCAGCTTTTAATACATACAGATGAAGAGTTCAGAACCCCAATCAATCAAGCTGAAAGTGGAAAACCACCTAGGGAACTAGTACTCCTTTTACATAATGTTCTCTGTGACTTTTGGCGTTTCACACCTTTTGCAAATGAGCCTATTCCAAGATGTCAAATCAGCGAAAATGATGATGGTTCAGTTAACTTTAGTTATCAATTAATGTCAGGCGGAGCTAAGGATGGACAATTATCTTTGTTTTATACAGTTGATTTTAGAGGTTTAGCAATTTGTAGAGAAACAGGAGAAGAATTAAATCTAAATGAAGACCAAATTCTAGGAGGGGTTGTTGCAACAATTATTCAGGACATCTATGGCAATTATGATATTCAGAAAGCTTCAAGAGATTTCTATTTATGGCTAGGAGACAAAGAAGAAATCCAATGAAAAGCTTACTAAGAGTAATGCGCAGGATAATTTTTCCCTCTATTACTTTAATGATGTTAATTAGTTGCCGGTCTAAAATCGATACTCAATTCGACCAACACGTAAATTGCATTAGAAAATTCAATACTGCACAGTTAGTAAGTACAAACAGCCCCAAAGATAGAATAATAATAAAGAATCGTTCTTATAGTTTTATCTTCTTTGCAGATAGTCCACCTGAAATCCAAAAGTTGACAGGAATACTATGCAATGACCGCCAAGATAGTTGGCCTATCGGGAAAGAGTTTACAGACGACCGAGGTAAAAAATTTCGTGCCGAGATTGAAGAGAAGCAATTAGTTCTCTATGAATTTGTTGATGGATCAATAACCCGTAAGGTGATTGGCATTCCAATAAATAGAAATAATTGAAACTGAATCTTGTTGGGATGATGGATAAACACCAACTTCTAAAAGACCTCAACCAACTTGCGATACCCCGCCATTCCAAATGGGATGCGCTGGGTTTAATGACTGTGCGTAGTTATGTCAAAGAACGTCTATCAACCTTCGGCAAGGTAGAAGAGCATTACTTCAAAGAAGGCTCAGAGGATGGTGTGAACTACATCCTCAAACTGCCAGGTCAAAATCCAAAACTAGAACCAATGCTGATTGGTGCTCATTACGACGGACCGATCCAATCGCCAGGTGCGGATGACAATGCAAGTGCAGTAGCCGCACTACTTGAGTTGGTTCGGCAATGGAAGGAGAAGCCTCCTAAGAGACCTGTGTGGATGGTGGCTTTCGATCAAGAGGAATGGGGACTACTTGGTAGTAAGGCTTTATCAAGAGAACTGAAAGAGAAAGGTCAAAAGCTCAAGCTGATGGTGAGCTTAGAAATGCTTGCTTACACCAGTGAGAGGCAGGATTACCCCTTACCTGCTATGAAAAAACTCTATGGAGAGAAAGGAGATTTCATTGCTCTAGTCGCAAACACAGGCTCGTCATTAATGCTTCCAGGACTAGCAGCCAGCATGGGTAAATACGTTCCAACCAAAGTCCTGCCTGTTCCTTTGAATGGTGATGTTTTGCCTGATGTACGCCTTAGTGATCACAGTCCTTTTTGGGATCAGGGCTACAACGCAATGATGGTCACTGACACTTCATTCCTACGAAATCCTCATTACCACCAGCCAACTGACACTGTTGACACTCTTAATTTGGAGTTCTTCTCAAAGGTGGTGAAAGGGTTGCTGGAAAGCCTAGGGATGATTTAAGGAGAAACAGGCCACAATGAAAACAACTAAGCCCCTGAAATCGAGGGTTTATCCAAACTCTATCCAAACCACCACTTTTCGCTGAGATCCCATGGCACAACAGGAACCTAACTACTGGCTAATGAAAAGCGAACCAGATGTATATGGGATAGATAACCTTCAGCAGGAAAGTATTACTTTATGGGATGGAATTAGAAACTACCAAGCGCGTAACTTTATGCGCAGCATGAATATTGGAGATCAAGCATTTTTTTATCACTCAAATTGCAAAGAGCCAAGTATTGTCGGAATTATGGAAGTTATTAAAGTTCGAATAATTGATCCAACACAATTTGATACCAACTCAAAATATTATGATCCAAAGTCACGAAAAGAATCCCCTCGATGGGATTGCGTACAGATGAAATACATCGGGGAATTCAACAGGTATATCAATCTTCATCAATTAAAAGAAATCTATTCACCTGATGATCTGCAGGTTGTTCGTAAAGGAAACAGACTGTCAATAATGCCTGTGCCCAAAAACACAGCGAATGACTTACTTAAAAGGCTAGGAAAAATAATTTAATAAAGAGGAGCAAACAAATCCAAAATCAATCACCTTTAATTAATGACTCGGAACGAAACATATTTCCCAAATACAAACGAGTTATTGGTCTGGATTCCATACCATTCTGAACCAAGAAGCCAGCCAAGGCAGCTTGAATCAACCTATATTGATCCCAATTTGGGTATCGTTCAATAAAACTAGTCATCGCTAATTGCAACTGACTTGGCAGCTCAGTCTGAAAACTCACGACCGAATC
>CACENO010000040.1 GCA_902560875.1 uncultured Prochlorococcus sp.
TATAAGAATTGAATCCACTTCGTCAATAACGCAATATTGGAATTCTCTCTGAACCACTTCACTTATATCAGTGGCCATATTATCTCGTAAGTAATCAAAACCCAATTCAGAATTAGTTGCATAGGTTATATCACAAGCATAATTTTTTCTTCTTTCTATAGGATTCATTTCCTGTTGAATTAGTCCAACAGTCAATCCAAGAAATCTATGAACCTGGCCCATCCACTCTGCATCACGCCGAGCCAAATAATCATTAACAGTCACTACATGCACGCCTCTTCCTGTCAAGGCATTTAAAAAACTTGGCAAAGTCGCAACCAATGTTTTGCCTTCTCCGGTTTTCATTTCAGCAATTTGCCCTTCATGTAAAACCATTCCTCCAATCAATTGCACATCAAAATGACGCATCCCTAGCACTCTTTTACTTGCCTCACGAACAACAGCAAAGGCTTCTGGCAGAAGCTCATCCAACATTTCACGCTGTTTGTCCAGACTGTTGATAGATTCGAGCTTTTCTCTCATTTCAGCTGTTTTCTGACGCAGCTGATCGTCAGTTAGTGGAGAGATGTCCTCCTCAAGGACATTTATTTCAGTCACAAGGGGCTGGTAACGCTTTAGCTTGCGTGCATTTGGGTCCCCCAGCAAAACCTTAAGCATGAGTCGCGCATCTACCAAAAATATCTATTAAGCCTAACCAGGCTGGTGATTTACTTCATCAATAAAAAAGTAGGGAAAGCAAACCAATGTCCAGTTTTCTCAAAAACAAGTCGCAACTGCTTGCAATACATTCAGAAGCACCCTATTTATGGGCTCACTTTTAAAGAGCACAGCCTTATCAAGCTTGATCCCTTAAATGCCTTGAAAATACATACAACCAGCCAAAGACATGACTGAAATACTGCTTATAAAACATGCCAATGGCGCTCCAGGCCTTCGCCTCTGCGGTCTCGGACCATACTTACTCCCATCACAGGGTCTTAAACAATTAAAACTCCTACTTGAAAAACATACTTTCTGGGCAAAAGGGCGCAGTGAAAAACAACTACGTCGTTTGTTAGCAGGAAGTACAGTAGTAGTAAGCCTATGGAGAGGAAAGACACTAGTAGCATTTGGGCGCGCAACTAGTGATGGAATCTATAGAGCAGTTCTCTGGGACATTGTTGTTGCAGGGGATTGCCAAAGATTAGGACTGGGAAGAAAAATAGTTGATACCTTAAGAGCTTCACCATTACTCAAAAATGTTGAAAAAACGTACCTAATGACTACAAATGAATCTGAGTTTTATTTGCAGCTTGGATTCAATAAATGCGAGAAGCAAAATTTACTGTGCATTGATATGACTGAATTTTCACCATGAGGAAAAATCTCTAAAAAGCTTAACCTTCCTGCTTTATTCCTCACAACCTCTTCTTAAGTGAAGGCTTTAATACAGAAAAGTCAAAAAGTCCTTTATCTTCAAAGGATTTGAGGAAACCTAAAAAAATCAACACTATATATAGGTATATCTACATGCAGCCAACACCATATATATTGCTAGTTTAGCAGCGAGATAAAGAGTTCTGATAATGATGAATCATCCTTGGAAGGCAAATGATCATTCCTGCTCTCTATTGGAAAGAAATTGCGTGGTTAACTTAATTAAAAGGCAAATAACAGTTAAAGAAATCTCTCATCTTCTGCTAGAGGAAATGAGCAAGGAAAAACAAGCTAAATAAGGTTTTTCAGGTCCAAACTACGATCAAAAAAATTCTGCTTAAACAATTTTCAGTATCAATAGGATTTTTTCATATTCAAAAAATAAGTCATTGACTGACTTATAAGAAAGCGGATGAAGAGATTCGAACTCTCGACCCTCTCCTTGGCAAGGAGATGCTCTACCACTGAGCTACATCCGCAAGCTTCTTGAAAAAAATAATTCTCCAAGATCAGAGCAGCATGCCTTAACAACGGCAACCTGGTCAATCAAATCTTTCAACTAGAAGGTTTTATTGACTGAAGCTCATCCATCAATGAGCCCATTTCCAAAGCTTGCAAGGCGTAACTCCATCCAAGATTGCTCTTAATGCCTGCCCTTTCCAAGGCTTGTTGCATTGTGTCAGTTGTTAAAACTCCAAAAATTATTGGAATTCCTGTTTCTCGCGAAACAACTGCAATGCCCTTACTAGCCTCTGCTACAACTACATCAAAATGAGGAGTATCTCCTCTAATAACAGCACCTAATGTGATCACGACTTGATATCTACCACTTTTTGCTAACGATTGAGCAACAATAGGTAGCTCAAAAGAGCCTGGGACCCAAGCAATATCTAATTGTCCACTGGTTTGGCAAGTGTCTATCCCATGCCTTTTTAAGCAATCCAAGCAACCACTCAAAAGCTTACTAGTAACTAAATCGTTGAATCGGGCAACAACGATTGCGATTTTTAAATGTGACGCCTCTGTAAAACGTCCTTCAAGTGTGGCCATTTTGCAGTGGCATCGAAAAAATTGCTCCTATTAAAATAGGAGATCTAAGGTACTTCTAACAAAATCAAGGCAAAGGATCTCTACAGCCTTGCTAAAGGTAAGCAGGCTACTTGAAATACTCTTTTTGAAACCTTATCGGTTCAAAGACCAAATGTTTGATGGGTAACGTATTCGCCCACAATTGCTTGAAGGAGGACTAGGTGAAACCAAACCCCACCAATGATCTCAATCCTTTTAATTTGACCATTTCTCCGATCCGATGGATCTGACTGGGTCATATAAAGAACTGGTACACCAATTACCAAAAGCAATGAAGCAAATAGAACAGCGTTCGTCGTAATTCCGTTAAGTGCCAGCATTTGATTTTGAGCGATTGAGCAAGTGCTCTCAGCAGTTTCTAATTCTCACACGTGACCATCTTTTTTATGCCAATCGGCTCATTAGTTGTCGCGAGGCTTCACATCCAACAATAAAAACACCTTTACTATGCGTTAGTTCATGGCCCAGGAGCTCATATGGAAGCCAACGCTGAACCAATGCAGGGCAACCTGTTTGGCGATGCAGAGGCAAGCAATGATGCTTCTCAATCGCCTGAAGCAAAAACGTTTCAAGTAGAAAAAGATATTTCAGATGAAGAGCTAACAAAAGATGCCCAAATCCGTCCCAGAAAAATCAAACAAGCAAAACTCAAATTAAACAAGTACGGTTTTGTTGCAACTGCAGATAAAGAATCTCCAACGGATAAGGATTCTGATTTACCAGCTTGGTCACACCACAGTTTAGTTAACACAGAAAAACTGACGCCTGTAATGCGTCATTATGTAGAGCTCAAAAAAGCAAGTCCAGAAAGAATATTGTTATATAGGCTTGGTGATTTTTTCGAATGTTTTTTTGAAGATGCAATTAAAATTTCACAAATTTTAGAACTAACACTTACAGGAAAAGAAAGTGGCAAAGACATAGGTCGCGTTCCTATGGCTGGAATCCCTCATCATGCTGCTGAAAGATATTGCTCTGAACTTGTCCGCCAAGGTTTCAGTGTATCTATCTGTGATCAATTAGAGAGTATCCCAACTAAAGGGTCTCTAATAAAAAGAGAAATCACAAGAGTGCTTACGCCTGGCACAATTATTGAAGAAGGAATGCTGCAAGCACGCCGTAATAATTGGTTAGTATCGGTAGTCATTGAGCCTAACAATAAGAATCAAGAATTTAGTTGGAGTATGGCTAATGCAGATATAAGTACAGGGGAATTTATTGTTATGGAGCGCATAGGAAAAGAAGCTCTTTATCAAGAGTTGAATAAACTAGAAGCTGCGGAAATTATTTGGGGTCAACCCAACTCTGATTTTCCGAAAGATTGGTGCCCAGAACATATTAAAATAAATATAGTTTCCAAAACACCTTTCTCTCTGCCTGAAGCTGAATTATCACTAAAGAATTATTTTGACTTAACAACAATTAACGGTTTAGGGCTGACACAATGGTCATTAGCAATAAGAGCATCTGGTGGACTATTAGCTTATTTAAATAACACTAACCCTATCCATAAAATTAATACTTCGTTCGCACAATCAGCGAGAATAGCATTAGATTTACCACGAATAATATTTCAAGAAGATTTTCTCATAATTGATTCACAAACAAGACGCAATTTAGAAATTACATCAACCCAAAAAGATAACCAATTTCATGGATCTTTGTTATGGGCAATAGATAGAACTCTTACTTCAATGGGAGGTCGATGTTTGCGTCGCTGGATAGATAAACCACTGATGAGTGTTAATGCAATTTATTCTCGTCAAGAGATTGTTACCGAATTAG
>CACENO010000041.1 GCA_902560875.1 uncultured Prochlorococcus sp.
CCAGTCTTTCGATCTTTAGGCCTCATAACCAAGTAATAAGTTGCCCTATCCCTTTTACCTGTAGAGCTTTGAAAGAAATAAAGTTTTTTATAATTAGAATCTTGATCCCAGCGGAACTCCATCATGGATGGAGCGCTCATGGCTTTGTGATTGATGAAATTTATGAAACTTGTACCTACTCCAAAAGTTGCAATGGCTAACCCAGTTGCAGTAATAGGTTTTAGATGAAAAGGTGATTGATTAGAGGACATCTGATTAATCGAGTGTTTCGTTGGAAGCTTTGATTCCTAAACATATATGGATTCTCCTTCGCTCTTTTAAATCAAGTGAGAGTGTTAGGCCGGACAAATAGGTGTCAGTGGCAGGTTCATCTGTCTGGTCTCAATAAACTCGCTTCTCTTAGGTAGGGATGTTGAGGCTTTTTATTAACGGGAAGCCATGCGAGAGCAAGAATTCGAATGCAATATTTGAGATCCCCTTTTACATACATCTGCTGGCAATCCAACAATGCCACATTTTCCCAACCAGGTTGACGTCTTGCTATCGAAGCAGGGAAACAGGAATTTAAATCATTTGTTACTGAAAAAGTCATTGACACTATTTGTTCGGGTTTTAAATTATTTCTGCCAATCAATTCCTTTACTAGTTCTGTAACGGAAGCTTCTATTGCTTCAATGGAATTACTCTTACAGGTAATGGCTCCCCTTAAACCTTTTAAGGAAAGGTTTCCTTCTGATAAAGCCATGATTCAGGGCTTATATAGCCAAAGAGTTTGCCCATTATTAGATAGTTCTAAATTAATTAAATCAAAGAGTTTGGATAGAAACCTGCCTCCAGGAATAAGTCCCATCAATTTCTTTTGCTGACGTCCAAGTTTGATTAAGCGAGTCTCTTCCTCGTTTAACCCCGCAATTCTTGCTGCTAAACGCCTTGCATGCTCTTCATCTCCTAGTTCATCTACTAATCCAAGACCTTGGGCTTGTGCCCCAGTAAAAACTCGACCATCGGCAAATTTGCAAACTTCTTCCTTGGGTAGGTTTCTTCCCTCAGAAACCGCATTAACGAATTGTTCATAACTGCTATCTATCAGAGATTGGAGAAGCTCACGCTCTTCATTGGAAAGAGCCCGATCTGGTGAGAGAATATCTTTGAAAGCTCCACTTTTTACTGTCTCAAATCGAATCCCTATTCGCTCTAACAGTTTTGAGAGATTGTTTCCTCGAAGGATTACACCGATTGAGCCAGTAATAGTGCCTGGATTGGCAACGATTTTCTCGGCAGCCACTCCTACGTAAACGCCCCCTGACGCAGAAATGTTCCCAAAGCTCGCAATTACATGACATCCTTTTTCCCTAAGTCTTAGAAGAGCTCCATGAATTTCTTGGCTGTCTCCAACCGTGCCGCCTGGCGTATCAATGCGAAGTAATAGGGCTGGAAACTCCCTCTCCTCTACTTGCTTAAGTGCTTTAAGCACAACCTTGCGTGTAGTGCCATTTATAGGGCCTTCAATTTTGATGCGGGCCATCTTCTTTCGAGATTTACGGTTCCAGGGCCAGATCATTTCAGTTTTGGGTGGTTTCTTGGATCTTAAAAAGGAGCTTACTTACTGACCTTATGTTTTCAATTCGGCACTGGTTGCTGATGGTCCTTCCATTTGCTTTGTGGGGCACTGCAATGGCAGCTATGGCGCCATTGGTCAGCTCTGCAGGACCACTTTTGGTTGCCTCGTTAAGGCTTTTGCCAGCGGGAGTTGCATTGTTAATAGCTGTGCCTTTTTTAGGAAGAAGCTGGAGAATTTCATTAAACGATATCTGGTGGTTTTTGATTTTTACTTTTGTAGATGCATGCGTTTTTCAGTTTTGTCTAGCAAAGGGCTTAGCTGAAACGGGCGCAGGACTTGGTTCGGTCTTAATTGATTCCCAGCCTTTAATGGTTGCTTTGTTGGCCAGGACGATTTTTGGAGATGCAATTAATCCAATTGGTTGGGTTGGCTTGGTAATTGGTCTCTTAGGCATAATTTGTCTTGGGGCTCCGCCAGAGTTATTAAGTAATTGGTGGTTAATGGGAGAGCCTGCCTCATTAGGAAGTCTTTGGAATAATGGTGAAATTTGGATGTTATCTGCTGCTATTGCAATGGCATTTGGCACCGTCTTGATTCGCTTTGCTTGTAGGGAAAGTGACCCTGTTGCTGTAACTGGTTGGCATATGTTTTTAGGAAGTTTGCCTTTAATTATTTGGCATGCATTCGAAAAGGAATGGCCTCTCTCCCCTGATTGGTCAACTTTTGAATGGGGATTGATGGCCTATGCGAGTATTTTTGGAAGTGCGTTGGCTTATGGATTGTTTTTTTGGTTTGCAAATAGAGAAGAGTTGACAAGTTTCAGTACCCTAGCCTTCTTAACTCCTGTATTTGCTTTGGCCAGCGGTGGAATCTGGCTGGGGGAGAGGCTATATCTTTTGCAATGGATTGGTGCCTTATTGGTTCTTATCTCTGTCGTTTTAGTGAGTCAGCGCCGACGTTTTTGGGAACCTAAAGAAGCTCAATCAGGAGTTTTACAAGATGGAGGAATACAAGGATGAATTCTGCCGCTCTGAATCTTGTTTTAGTTAGTACACCAATTGGTTACTTAGGTAGTGGGAGAGGTGGTGGCGTTGAATTGACTATGCGTTCTTTAATTAAAGGACTTTTATCTTTAGGACATAATATTATTTTGCTAGCGCCTGATGGTTCGCAGCTTCCAGCAGATTGTGCAGGCGCTGAAATAAAACATGTCTCTGGGATAGATCAACCAAGTTGGCAGCATCAGGAAGTAACGGCTCCTGTAGTTATCCCTCCAGATGGCGTCCTTCTAGGTCTTTGGGAACAAGCGCTTGAAATTGGCAAATCATCAGATGCCGTAATTAATTTTAGCTATGACTGGCTACCTATCTGGTTAACTCCCAGAGTTGAGGCAAACTTGTTTCATTTGATCAGTATGGGTGCTGTTTCACAGGTGATGAAAACACTTATTGGAGATTTGTCTTTCTCTGCACCCTCAAGATTGGCTTTTCATACTTATCGTCAAGCTTCTGATTATGACTTGGCAGAACCACCAACTGTTGTTGGAAATGGTTTTGATCTTGATCAATATGATTTTCATCCCAAAGGAGATGGACCACTTGGCTGGGCAGGAAGGGTAGCGCCTGAAAAGGGTTTGGAGGATGCAGTCTCAGTAGCTGCCGCTCTTAATAATCAGTTATTGGTATGGGGTTTTATTGAAGATCCCAAATACGCATCTGAAGTTGAAGCGACTTTTCCGCCAGGAACAATTGATTGGAGAGGTTTCTTAGCAACTAGTGAACTTCAGAGAGAGCTAAGAGTCTGCAGAGCTCTTTTGAATACTCCTAAGTGGAATGAGGCTTATGGCAATGTTGTTGTTGAAGCATTAGCTTGTGGCGTTCCTGTAGTGGCCTATGACCGCGGCGGCCCAGGTGAATTGATAACTTCAGGGGTAACAGGTTGGTTGGTTCCGCCAGACGATGTTGAGGGGATGAAGGCAGCAACTTCCCAAATAAGCAAAATAGACAGGAAGGAATGCAGAAGGTGGGTTGAAGAATATGCTTCTCATGATGGTTTTGCCAGACGCATTGAATCTTGGATTAAGGGAGGCATGAATGCCAAAAAGTTCTCTGGTGGCTGATTCAATCAGGTCAT
>CACENO010000042.1 GCA_902560875.1 uncultured Prochlorococcus sp.
TACGAGCTTTTGATAAGAAAGGACCTTCCAGATGCGCACCTAACAAATTACAGCGACTAGCATTAGTGCTCTTACGAGCCTCTCGAAGTACTTCTAAACCAAGGCGCAATGCAGAAGCGTCACAACTTACAAATGTTGGGCAAATAGCTTCAATACCATCAATCCAAAGCAAATCTAATAAGCGAAAAAGTTTTGGTAGTTCTTCCATATTCAATTCTGTAAACGACAAACCAAGACCACCGTTAATTTGCAGGTCTACTCCCATAGGGCTAATCCAATCACCTTGCCAATTTTCGCCAGTCAAATCAGTCCCATCCTCCATTGGAGAAACAGAACAAACAGTATCTGTTTCATCGACAAGAAGACACCAAAACTTGGTCTTTCCACTGACGTTTAGGGGTTTAGGCAAGCAAACATGAGTAATAAGACGCATTAGCAGTTAGCGATGAATAATGCAAAAAAATGTATTTCTAATCATTATTAGGAATGAACTTTGCTCCTGAAAACTTGCCTTCAGCAAAAGGAGACCTAAGCCCTTTAGTGGCAGTGGTGATGGGTAGTGATTCTGATTTAGAAACACTGAAGCCTGCCATAGACATTTTGCAAAAATTTGAGATCAATTTTGAACTACGGATTCTCTCAGCGCACCGTACGCCTTTAGAAATGATCCAATTTGCAAAAGAAGCTGAAGGGAAAGGGCTAAAAGTCATAATTGCAGGGGCAGGCGGGGCCGCCCACCTACCTGGAATGATTGCATCTTTAACAGCACTTCCTGTTATTGGAGTACCCATTAAAAGTAAATTTTTAGCTGGTGTTGACTCAATGCATTCCATCTTGCAAATGCCTGGCGGGATACCAGTGGCAACAGTTGCTATAGGAGGTGGCCTAAATGCAGGTCTATTAGCAGCACAAATCCTAGGCATCAATGACAAACTAATTAAATCAAATATTATTAATTATAGAAACTCTCTGCATGAACAAGTTGTTACTAAAGACAAAAAATTGATAGAGATAGGCCCTAATAAATATTTATCTCAAATGTGAAAATAAATAAAAAAAGTAAAATAAATATTATCGAACATTGGTAGAGATGATTTTCAATGAAATTAATTTGCTAATTACTATTTTTACACAATTTTCTATACTTTCACTTCCAGTATTAACCTTCAAATCTGGCTTATCTGGCTCTTCATAAGGGCTAGAAATTCCAGTAAAGTCAGGTATTTCTCCCTTTCTTGCTTTTAAATAAAGGCCTTTTGTATCTCGTTTTTCGCAGGTACTTAAGTCTGCGGAGCAATGGATTTCTAAAAAATCACCTTCATCTACCAAAGCTCTAGCTTTATCTCTATCAACACGAAATGGAGATACAAATGCTGTTAAAACTACTATTCCTGCATCAAGGAAAAGCTTGGCGACTTCTCCAATGCGACGAATATTTTCCTCACGATCTGCATCTGAAAAACCTAAATCCTGACACAAACCATGACGAATATTGTCTCCATCCAGCACATAAGTTTCAACTCCTCGCTCAAAGAGCGCCGCATTCACAGCATTTGCCAAAGTACTTTTCCCCGATCCAGATAGACCGGTAAACCAGAGAATGACACTTCTATGTCCTCTCTTATCAGATAAATCTTGTCTATTCACTGAGGCCTGATGCCAAACAATGTTTTTGGCGTCTTGGGTCATTCCTCCCTGGGAGTCTTCAAGCATTTTCCAATGATTGCTAATTCATCCCTATTCTCCATGCCAGCTCAGCGAAATTTATTTAAAGTCATCCACCAGACTTTTTCGGACAATAACCCTCACTTTTTAAAAGCTCAATTACTGCAGATACTTGATCTCCTTGTAGTTCTAAGGAATCTAATTTTATGGTTCCACCAGTTCCACAATTAGCCTTCAATTTTTTCAAAAGTGTTCTGGCTTGATCTGGTTCAAGCTGTAGCCCAGTAATTACAGTGACAGTTTTACCGCTTTTACCACCTCTCGTCTTCTGAACTCGCACATTAAGTTCCGCTCTATCAGTATTCAGAGGAGGAAAATTTGGTTTAGATGTTGAAGGATCATTAAATTCACGCCAGCTTCCTTTAGGCATTGCTCTAATTCTTAGGCTGGTATCTATCTTGGCTTTTTACATTGACAAGCACCCTTCCCTCTCAGCCAAAAGATGTTGATTTAGCTGAAAGTGTGCGCCCAACTAGTGCTGGTCGTTTTGGTCGCTATGGCGGTCAATATGTACCTGAAACTTTAATGCCAGCACTTTCAGAATTAGAAAATGCTGCTATTGAAGCTTGGCAAGACAAAGAATTTACAAATGAACTTAACCATTTATTACGCACTTATGTAGGACGTAAGACTCCTCTTTATGAGGCGACTCGACTTAGTAAACATTATCAGCGCAAAGAGGGTGGTCCCCGCATATGGCTCAAACGAGAAGATCTAAACCACACTGGTGCTCACAAAATCAATAATGCACTTGGACAAGCCCTTCTTGCTCTAAGGATGGGCAAAAAAAGAATTATTGCGGAAACAGGAGCTGGGCAACATGGAGTCGCAACAGCAACAGTCTGTGCTCGATTCGGCCTTGAATGCGTGATCTATATGGGGAAAGAAGACATGAGAAGACAGGCATTAAATGTATTTCGCATGAAACTTCTTGGCGCAACCGTCCAACCAGTCAGTGCTGGAACAGCAACCTTGAAAGATGCCACCAGTGAAGCAATTCGTGATTGGGTTACAAACGTAGAAACAACTCATTACATTCTTGGTTCAGTTGCAGGTCCTCACCCATATCCAAAGCTTGTAAGAGATTTTCACGCAGTAATTGGCCAAGAAACTCGTCAGCAATGTATGGATGCCTTTGGAGGCCTGCCGGATGTGTTAGTCGCCTGTGTAGGGGGCGGTTCCAATGCAATGGGCATATTTCACCCTTTTATACAAGAAACATCAGTAAGAATGATTGGTGTGGAGGCGGCTGGCGATGGTATAGATACAGATCGCCATGCGGCAACTATTACAGAGGGACGAGTAGGCGTCTTACATGGGGCAATGAGCCTTCTATTGCAAGATCAATATGGACAGGTTCAAGAAGCACATTCCATTAGTGCTGGACTTGATTATCCAGGAGTAGGTCCTGAGCACAGTTATCTATGTGAAATTGGTCGAGCGGAATATGTAGCAATAACTGATAAAGAGGCATTGAAGGCACTCAAATTAGTTAGTCAACTTGAAGGAATTATTCCTGCACTTGAAACTGCCCATGCTTTTGCCTGGCTGGAGAAACTCTGCCCAACACTTAAACCAGGCTCAGAAGTCGTTTTAAACTGCTCGGGTCGCGGTGACAAAGATGTCAACACAGTTGCTGAAACGATTGGAGATGAATTGTGAACATATCAACTACAGCAAAACTCGATTTAAATGATTTGCAACGCTTTGGACTGAAGCCATAGCTGTGGCATATGCCATGCGCATAGGCCCCACTAAAGCAACTTGACCAACTCCTTCACTGGAGCTTTTGTATGAAGCTTTAACGACAGCACAATCAATAAGTGCAGCATGCGGATGCTCCGCCCCAATCCAAACGCAGTTTTGATGATTTTCATCCATTGGAACAACTGCAACTGGCTCACTATC
>CACENO010000043.1 GCA_902560875.1 uncultured Prochlorococcus sp.
TTTAGAACAAATCATTCCTTTGCTTTGAATTCCTCTAAGGTTGGTTTCCTTTATTGTTAGTCTCTTTGCAGGAAGATATGCTCCTATTGTTGCTACTGGAACATGAATTCCATGCCGTACGTTTGAAGCTCCGCAGACTATTTGTACAGGTTCACTTAGTCCAATATTTACTGAACAAACCGTTAGTTTATTTGCATTTGGATGAGGACTTGTCGTTTCTACAAAACCTACTACTACACCCGCTGCATTTAAAGACAAATCAACAAGTGACTCAACTTCAAAACCAGCCATTGATAGCTTTTCTGCTAACTCCTCAGTAGGGAGCTTGATTTTGACCATATCCTGGAGCCAGGACAACGAAACCCTCATGGACCTTTTGACTGTGGATAGATCCTACGAATCCACAGGGAACTTTTGGTAGGTACCTTCGTGCTTGTAAGATCTTGGTTTGTATTAACGCTTCGCTAAAGCGGCGTTACGTACTGCATGGCAAAAAACAAGGGCGTCCGGATTGGTTATCACTCTTGAGTGCACTGAATGCCGGTCTAATCCCGCCAAGCGTTCTCCTGGTGTGTCACGCTACACAACCGAGAAGAATCGCAGAATTCCACTGAAAGGGTAGAAATCAAAAAGTTTTGCCCCCATTGCAACAATTCCACGATTAATCGGGAGATCAAGTGACCTTCGGGCCACAAGATCAATCAACAAAACCCTCAAAAGATGTCAAACTCCTTTTTCAAGCAAAAACTGTCACCTATTAAGCCTGGTGACCCTATCGATTACAAAGATGTTGATCTCCTAAAGAAGTTTATAACTGACCGTGGCAAGATTTTGCCTAGAAGATTATCAGGGTTAACTGCTAAGCAGCAGCGTGACTTAACCACTGCTGTGAAAAGAGCAAGAATCGTTGCGCTCCTTCCCTTTGTAAACCCAGAAGGCTAACACAACTACAATTAATAAATTTATATATTAGAAACATTCATTAAAGACTACAATTGAAAAAGAAATATACAAGATTTAATTATGCAAATATAAATTCAGAGCAGTTAAAGAATGAAATTAATACAATAAAAATAGAATATGAGGCTCTATTAACTGATAAAAGTCTACTAGATCTTTGTCATTTGACTACTTACGTCATAGATGACAATTCTACATTTGAAAATGATGATGCGATTTCCATACAACAAATAAATGGAAATCAAAGAATTTGGATACATATAAGTGATGTTTCTTCTCTAATAAGAGAAAATTCTTTCTTTGACAATGCATCCTTTAAAAGAATATCAAGTGTCTATTTGCCCTTTGGCACTCTTCCTATGTTCCCAAAGAAATTAGCAGACATATTGAGTCTAAAGTCAAAAAAGAAATCGATAACTATTAGTGCATATGCAGATTTAGATGATCAAGGATCTATCCTTCATATGGGTATCAAACGAACATTAATACAACCAGATTATAACTTGACATATGAAGAAGCAGACGAATTAATAGATTATGCTCCTGTTCAGGAACCTGATTTATTTCATCTAAGTGAGCTGTTAACTAAGAGGCGAAATTATAGATTAACCAAAGGTGCAATTTTCCTTGAATCGCCGCAAGGAAAATTTGAAAAATTTGATGAAATTATATCGATTAAGATTATCGACCCATCAGAATCTAGACGTTTAGTTGGAGAAGCAATGATTCTAATGGGAACTATTGTTGCTAAGTTTGCGAAGAAGAATCAACTACCACTAATTTTTAGATGTCAAAACAAATCAAGCCATACAGTCAAAGATACTGAAGATATTAATAAAGACAAATCTATCCCTTCTTTAATCTTAAAATACAAGTTAAAGAAAGCCTATTACTCTACGAGTTCCTTTAAACATTTTGGGCTTGGTTTGGATTCATATGTTCAAGCAACATCACCTATTAGAAGATATTGCGATATTGTTATTCAGAGACAAATCTTGAAGTTTATTTCAGGACATTCTTATTACTCAAAGTTTGAGCTAGATTATCTCTATCAATCAATAAACTCAAAGTCCAGAGATATAAGTGAAATAGTTAATGAAGAGTATGCCAGGATCTCATTTGAATGGTTCGTTCAAAATAAAGATGTTATATTTGAAGTTTTTTTAATAAAGTTTGTAAGCCCAAATATTGATTTAGTTGTTCTTCGTTTTAAATTGATCGAAAGAGATATAGTCTGTTTTTTATCTGACTCTAATAATATTAATATTGGACAATGTTTTAAGGTAAAAATATCATTATTTGATAATAAGAGTAGCAAGTTATATTTTAAAGAGACCAATAACCAGTAGAATATATAAATTGATGCTTTTTAAATGTAATTAAAAATATCATCAATATTGGCTTTTAGAAGCATTTTTGTGTATAGGTATGATATATTATGTTTTAATCGGGCGAATTAAGTCAGAATATGAGCATTATACTGACTACACCACTATATTATGTAAATGGCAAGCCTCATTTGGGAAGCACATATACGACTTTAGCAACAGATTCTCTTGCTAGGTTTTATCGTTTAGAAGGAGAGAAAGTTGTTTTTATTACTGGAGTAGATGAGCATGGGCTAAAGATTCAAAGAACAGCAATTACTAATGGTATAACCCCAACGGAGCATTGCGATCTAATATCTGCTGAATATCTTGATTTATGGAAGAAGTGGAACATTAGTAATGATCGGTTTGTAAGGACAACTCAACCAATTCACACATCATTAGTAAAAGAATTTTTTAGTCGTGTATCTCAATCAGATGATATTTATCTTGGCAGACAAGAAGGTTGGTACTGTGTTGCCTGTGAAGAATTTAAAGACGTTGAAGACAATAATAAACAGCCATTTTGTGATATTCATAAAAAGGAATTAGAATGGAGAGACGAAGAAAATCTCTTTTTTAGGCTTTCAAAGTATCAAGAAAAAATAGAATCAATAATAACAAATCAAAATTTTATAAAGCCACATAATAGACAAAAAGAAGTTATAAATTTTGTCAAGAAAGGACTTAAAGATTTTTCTATTTCAAGAGTGAATATTGATTGGGGAATCCCAGTGCCTGGATACCCTGGTCATACTTTTTATGTATGGTTTGATGCTTTATTAGGTTATTTGACGGCCTTGTTAGATGATGGAGGAGAAGTAAGGCTTAGTCGCCTTAAGGAATGTGGGTGGCCTTCTACTACACATATCATAGGTAAGGATATTTTGAGGTTTCATGCCATTTATTGGCCAGCAATGCTCTTGTCAGCAGGTATTGATATTCCAGAAAATCTTTTTGGGCATGGATTTCTTACAAGAGAAGGACAAAAAATGGGTAAATCTCTAGGAAATGTATTGGATCCAATAGATTTACTCAACCAGTATGGTGATGATTCTATTCGATGGTATTTACTTAAGGATATTCAATTTGGAAGTGATGGAGATTTTCAACAGCGAAGATTTGTTGAGTTGATCAATAATGACTTGGCTAACACCATTGGGAATATGCTTAATAGAACTGTTAATATGTCAAGAAAATGGTTTAATAATTGTGTCCCGAAATTAGATGGCATCCAAGCTGATTATAGTCACCTGAAGGTAGAA
>CACENO010000044.1 GCA_902560875.1 uncultured Prochlorococcus sp.
AGTGGTGGAGCCAATTCTTTTAACCATTTTTCTAAGTCCATAATTAACCTCTCTTCCATCTCATTTACGATTAACGCAGTCGTTGTGTGCTTGCTCGAAGCGCAAACCACCCCTTCTAGTTGTTGGGATGTATCTAGGAAGCTCTGGATGACTTCAGTAATGGGATGGCAAGAGAAAGATGAACTGCTATGAACACTAATTGTTGCTGTCAGCATGCTGAATGCCTCTTGACTCATTCTGATAATAAAAACTAAAACATTTAAATCAAATATAAACATCATTTAGAAACAGATCCTCATAGCAAAAGCCCTCAACCTTTATGGCTTCACCCTAGTAGCAACAATTTAAGGAAAGAGATCTTTGGATTGGACGCCTGCTTACAAACTCTCAAATTAATGAGCTTTTACTAAAAGGGCCTAGAGGGATTAACTTTTACTGTTCATTAGTCAGCATATCCATCATCGTCATCAATGGGAACGCTCTTAGGAGCGCTACCTGTTTGTTCATACCATGGATGAACAAACGACTCCGGGTCAGAGTACACCTCACTCTTTAATTCAGTTAGTAAGGCATCAAGATCCTTAATAATTCTCTTTAGATTTTCTTTTTTCATTATTTAAGTATATACAGAATTATGAGTTTAAGACTGCAACGAAACTAGGGAATCAGCAACTAACTCCTTGAGCATAGATATAAATTCAGGGAGAAGTCTAGTCATCTATTTTTTGGAGAACTCATAAGGAGAAGCTAATCAGATTATTTTTTAGTCATTTAGATTGACCTGGAGCTTTGGTAAGTTTTCAAATCTCCCTCTGAACGACCTCTATTTCACCATGGGAACATAAGGTACTGATCAGCGCGAGATATTTCAACGATATTCCACCATTAAGGTGTGACTTTGCTATGCCAAACAAAAGGCGATTGTTTGATCCCTAGGTTGATGATTTTCGTTTTAGCGCAGAGAGATTTACTTTGGATTGCTAATGAATGAGTTAGAGCTCTTTTTTGTCAGATTAGTTCGCTGAGTTTTTTATCGAGCTTCCCTTTTAGGTTTGTTGCTTTTTCCATGATTTTTCTTTCCTCATGAGCAGCTACACTTTGTTTGTTGGTAAAGGATTACTGGTATTGAGATAGCTCATTGGTTTTATTCATTATGGAAAGTATGAACGGTGGGTATGTTGCCCTTGCAGTAGTGGGAGTTGTTTTTTTTGGCCTTCAGTTTTGGTGGATAGGCATGACTTTTCGAAATGCCAGAAATCAACGTTTCTTAGTAGATCAGAAGCAGATTGAAGAGGTTAAACAGAGACTTGAGAAGATTTTTTCAAACAATAATTAAGTCTTCCCCCTGAGTAGGTTATTGATCTAGGTTGGAAAGATTTTTTAATCTTCAGTAGAAGGTTTGCTTTGACGTTTTTGCTTTAAGGCACTTCGATGTTTCTTAGCAGTAGTGCGACGCTTTTGTGACGCACGAGTTGGCTTGGTTGTTTTTCTTGGCTTAGGAGGTGGTTTCAAGCCCTCTTGTAAAAGGTCTGCTAAACGAGCCAATGCCAATTGTCGGTTTTGATATTGTGAACGCTCTTCCGCTACAACGATATTTAGGCAACCATTGACACATCGACTTTTTAGTTTTTCAAGCAATCTCTGTTTATGAAAAGGGCCCATAGCAGATGAATGTTTTATATCAAAGACAAGCTCAACTCTGCAGCTAGTTTTATTGACGCTTTGCCCTCCAGGACCTGAGCCTCTGGAAAATCGCCATTTTAGTTCTTTTGCTGGAATAACTAAACGAGAATTGATAGTTAAGTTCATTCCAATTAAAGATAAAAAATCTATATGTTCATTCTTCAGATGAGTAATACCGATTAGCCATCTCAATAAGCATTTTTTGAATGTGAGTATCAGTGGCGTTGGTTGTTTCTTTTAACTTCTCGCAAGCGCCTTTGACTTGCATCCAGACAGATTCCATGATTTCTCGTTCTTCTTTTGTTGGTTTCCAGCTAGGCGTCTCCATTTTGGTCTTTATCTCCAGCGTTTGTTTTTTGTGATTCGTTGTACAGCTCGAAAACTTTCTGTGCTACAGCAACGGTTGATGCGACTAAAAGACCTAAGGCAAATAGCTGGAGGAAGCTTGCTTGTAGCTGCATTAATACTTTTCTTCAATGATTGCATAGTAAGGACGTTCTTCATGATCGGCATCTAAGAGGCACATATCTCTATAGATCACATCTAGATAGTTATAGTGGTTGACGTTTATTGGTGAAGATCTAATAGTTAATAACGCAAGTTTTTCTAACATATTTGCTGATGAGAGATCTCATTGTTCAAAAGTAGTAAACATCCTGGGAAAAATGAGTGAATTTCAATTCTCTGATGATGAGTTTGTAGAGGTCCGAGAAATTTGGAGAGATATAAACTTGCAGTGCCAAATTTTGCAAGAGCGTACCGGCTGCCCAAATAGTGAGATTGTCAAAATGATTGATTCGGCGAAGAGCTATTGGGAAAATAAGAAATGAATTATTCAGATTACTATTAATCTTTATTTCCTGGAGCGCTCATGCTTTTTTTGTTTTCGTTTAATATATTTTGATCACATGATTATTATCAGGGAAGCGAGGTAGGAAAGGGTTTGCTTAGTTAACAAAATAAACCTTTCGTTCTGAATAGGTTGAATAGAATTTTTTACTTTAGCTTCTCTTCCAATTGACTCGTAAAAGTTTTTTGTGCTCTAATTATCAAAGACTTTATGGGAGTTCAGGTGAACTTTTATCAAATTTCCAAATCTGTCAAGTACAAGAACAAATGAGCCAGGAAATCACAGCTGAATATGCCAAGGAGGCTCAGGCTGAAGCTGAATGGGCCTATAACAAGACAAAGGAGAAGTTCTATTACTCAATGTTAGAAGTTGTTTTTCTGAGAATTAAAAGTCATCTCAATGCAAAGGGCCTGAAAAAAGTCATGGAGATTGATGAGAAAAGGGAGAACAACGAAAACTTGAGCGTGGAATTTAGTCAAAAAACTTGGTTGGCTTTATCAGATGCTTGGACAGGTGCAGAAGGTCTTGCGATGACAAGAATTGCTGATTTATATGGGCT
>CACENO010000045.1 GCA_902560875.1 uncultured Prochlorococcus sp.
GAAATCGTTGTCTTTTATACCAAGGCGTCACCCTTGGAGGCACTGGGAAAGAAAGTGGCAAAAGACATCCGACATTGGCTGAAAATGTTGTCATCGGCGCAGGTGCAAAAGTTCTTGGAGCTATAACCGTTGGAGCTAACACAAGAATCGGTGCAGGTTCAGTCGTTGTTCGTGATGTAGAAGCTGACAGCACAGTAGTTGGGATACCTGGACGTGTAGTTCATCAAAGTGGTGTAAAGATTAATCCACTAGCACATTCAGCCTTACCAGATGCAGAAGCCAACGTCATTCGAAATTTGATGGAGAGAATTGACCAATTAGAAAATCAAGTTAGATCCTTACAGATTTCCTTGAAAGATGTTACTGAAGGGCGTATGCCTCAAAAAATCTTGTCCGGTAAATCTCAGAACTTAAAAGATAGAGAAATAATAGAATTTATTGGCGATAATTCAAAATAAACGATTATTCTCCTGAGGCTAAAGGAGCTGGCTGAAACATAAACATCGAATAGATAACATTACGTCGCATATTTGTCATCATCTCGAGGAACATATCGTAGCCTTCATTTTTATATTCAATAAGTGGGTCTTTTTGCCCATACCCTCGCAAACCAACTGATTCTCTCAAAGCATCCATTGATTGAAGATGTTCACGCCAAAGACTGTCAATCTGTTGCAAAATAAAAAATCTTTCTGCTTCTCTCATTAAACCTGGTCGATCTGCTTCTATCTGACTTTCTTTAATATCATATGCATTACGTAATTGTTCCTGAAGAAATGCCTTCAGTTCATCCATACTTAACCCCTGAATATCTTTTGGTTTTAACTCATCAAGTAAGTAAACAAATTGCTTAACCTTATCAACCAATTCAACTAAATTCCATTCTTCAGGTGGCAAATCAGGATTGACATAGGCATCGACAATATCATTCATTGTACGTTCTCCATAACTAATAACTTGTTTTTTAAGAGCTTCTCCTTCTAAAACTCTTCTTCTCTCAGAATAAACGGCTCTACGCTGATTATTCATGACTTCATCATATTCAAAGACTTGTTTCCGAATATCATAATAATAAGTTTCTACTTTCTTCTGAGCAGTTTCCAACGAACGTGTAAGCATGCCTGACTCAATAGGCATATCTTCATCAACACGAAAAGCATTCATTAAAGAAGCAACTCTTTCACCGCCAAAAATTCGCAACAGATTATCGCCTAAAGACAAGAAGAAACGCGTACTTCCTAGATCTCCTTGTCGGCCAGATCTACCACGTAATTGATTATCTACTCTACGAGATTCATGTCTCTCAGTTCCAATTACATGAAGGCCACCGGCTTCTCTTACTCCAACTTCTTCTTGTTGAACAACAACATCATACTCAGATTTAACCTTTGATATTGCCTCCCTTAGAGAAATAATTTGTAGATCATTAGTAGGAGCTTTCTCAGCTGCTGTAGAAATTCGATCTTCAAGCTCAATCATAGATAAAGCTCTATCCCCCCAACCCTTTACAAGATCTTTTGATAAGTCAACTAAAAAACTATTAGTTTCATCTGTTAAGGCACATGGGTATAAATTTCCAAGTGCACGAGACTCTGATGGAGCCATGGAAATATTTTCATTAGAAGATTCATTCTTAGCACTAAAGCCACCTGCTGATTGACGACTTCTTTGTAAAGGAATAGGTGCTTTATGGTTATCCTCAGGTTTAACTAATTTCGACAAAAGAATCTCTCTTAACTTTAATCTAGCCATATAATCACTATTACCTCCAAGGATAATGTCAGTGCCTCTACCAGCCATATTTGTAGCAATAGTAACGGCACCCGCTCGTCCAGCTTGTGCAACAATTTCTGCTTCTCTTTCTACATTTTCAGGTTTAGCATTTAATAAATTATGTGGAATTTCCTTTTCAGAAAGTAAAGCACTTAAAAGCTCGCTTTTCTCAACACTGGTTGTTCCCACTAATACTGGACGACCTTGAGTATGAATCTCTGCTGTCTCTTTTGCAACAGCTCGCCACTTTGCAGCTTCAGTTTTAAATACCTGATCAACCCAATCCTGCCTAGATCTTGGTCGATTAGTAGGAATTACTGTTGTTTCAAGCTTATATGTCTTTTCGAACTCAACTTCTTCTGTTTTAGCGGTACCGGTCATCCCAGCCAGTAGAGGATATAAAAGGAAAAAATTCTGATAAGTAATAGAAGCCAGTGTTTGAGTTTCTGGTTGAATTTTCAATTGTTCCTTCGCTTCAATAGCTTGATGCTGTCCATCACTCCAACGACGACCTGGCATTACACGACCGGTGAACTCATCTACAATCACAGCATCTCCTTCTCTAACTATGTAATTCACATCTTTTACAAATAATTCCTTGGCTTTTAAAGCATTTGTTATGTAATGAGCCCAAGGATCAGACGGATCATATAAGTCACTTATTTGTAATAATTCC
>CACENO010000046.1 GCA_902560875.1 uncultured Prochlorococcus sp.
TAGGCGCGGAGGTAAAACTCCAGGGGCATCAAGAAGATCAAGATCTTGCCCTAGACGAACCCATTGAAGAGTACGAGTGACTCCGGCCTTGCGTGAACTTATTACTACCTTTTTTCTTACCAACCTATTGATTAGGGCAGATTTGCCTACGTTTGGGAAGCCTAAGGTGAGCGCTCTGATAGGTCTATTTTTCATTCCTCGACTCCGTCTCCGTTGGTTTATTTTTTCTCCAGTTTTTATTGCTGCACCTAGTAATTGCTTGACTCCAGTTCCATCTTTTGCATTGCACCACAGAGGAGATTGACCTTCTTTGCGGAACCATCGCTCCCAGGATTCCTGAGCTTGCTTACTAATCATATCTTTGCGATTAATAACTAATAGATGCTTTTTCCCATTGATCCAGCGGTCCAAATGAGGATGAGACGTTGATTGTGGAATGCGTGCATCTCGCACTTCAATTATTAGATCTACTTTTTCTAGGTTTTTGTTTAGTTGCTTTTCTGCTTTGGCAATGTGGCCTGGATACCACTGAATTGTTCCTGTTTTCACGGCACAATCAATACAGGACAAGGTGCTAGTTGAATGACGCGACTTGCGGTGCTTTCATTTTCTTCTTCTAGATTGACTCCTCTCGTCCCCATCACAATTACATCAACATTTAAATCGTCGGCAACATCACAAATTACGAAAGCAGACTTTCCTTGTTTTTCTAATACATCACAAGCGATTCCAGCGGCTTCTACTTTTGATTGAGCTGTTTTTAGGAGGGTACTTATCACTGCTGCATCATGCATTTCTGGTCTTTCAGGTTGGATGACTGAAAGCATGATGATGCGACCTTGATGACTCTTGGCCAGTTCAATAGCTTTGCTTGCGGTTTCAAATGCTTCTCTGCTTTGATCAATTGGGAAAAGGATGGTTTGAAACATTTGATTTTTTTAAACATACCTTTGGTTAATTCTGGCCTAGTCCCGACCGGTCATTTTGTCTGCCCTCTAAATAAGCCAAGAATGCAAATGAAGGGTTATTCTCACCCCTCTTACAATTTCACGGTATACCATCATGGCTAAGCGTTCCCTGTCGAGTCTCACTGCAGAGGATCTTTCAGGTAAGCGTGTTTTGGTACGTGTTGACTTCAATGTACCGATAAATGAAGCAGGATCGATTACTGATGACACTCGGATTCGTGCTGCTTTGCCAACAATTCAAGATTTGATAGCAAAGGGATCTCGTGTGATTTTGGCTGCCCATTTTGGCAGACCTAAAGGTCAAATTAATGATGGGATGAGGCTTTCCTCAGTAGCAAAACGATTGAGTGAGCTTCTTGGAAAGTCTGTTCCAAAAACAGATAGCTGCATTGGGCCAGATGCTGAATCAAAAGCTCTTACGATGGAAGATGGGGATGTATTGCTTCTTGAAAATGTTCGCTTCTTTGGCGAAGAAGAAAAGAATGATTCGGATTTTGCTAAGCAATTAGCTTCTATTGCTGAGATATATGTCAATGATGCATTTGGTGCTGCTCATCGTGCCCATGCTTCTACTGAAGGAGTCACTAAATTTTTGAGTCCAAGTGTTGCTGGATATTTGATGGAGAAGGAATTGCAATATCTTCAAGGTGCAATTGATAAACCAAATCGCCCTTTGGCTGCAATAGTTGGAGGATCTAAAGTAAGTAGTAAAATTGGGGTACTTGAATCTTTAATTGATAAGTGTGACAAGGTTTTAATTGGTGGAGGAATGATCTTTACTTTTTATAAGGCTAGAGGTCTTTCGGTAGGTAAAAGTCTGGTCGAAGAAGATAAATTAGAACTAGCTAAGGCTTTAGAACAGAAAGCTGCATCAAAGGGCGTTCAATTGTTATTGCCAACTGATGTAATCCTTGCTGATAACTTTTCACCTGATGCAAATAGTCAAGTAACATCTATTAATTCGATTCCAGAAGGGTGGATGGGTTTAGATATAGGACCTGATTCAGTGAATGTTTTTCAAGAAGCGTTATCTGATTGTAAAACTGTTATCTGGAATGGTCCAATGGGGGTATTTGAATTTGATCAATTTGCGAATGGTACAAATTCAATAGCAACTTCTTTGGCTACATTAAGTCAAAATGGCTGTTGTACCATTATTGGTGGAGGAGATTCTGTTGCTGCAGTCGAGAAGGCAGGACTTGCTGATCAGATGTCACATATCTCTACCGGAGGAGGAGCTAGTCTTGAGCTTTTAGAAGGCAAGGTGCTCCCGGGTGTAGCTGCATTAGACGAGGCTATTTGATAAGTTTGAGCTTGTAATTTAGAAGGACTAATTTATAATTTTACCAGGGTGTGTATTTATTTACTCACCTTGGTAAAACTTACTTAATAATATTTATTTCATAGCTCTATTTCTGATT
>CACENO010000047.1 GCA_902560875.1 uncultured Prochlorococcus sp.
ACAACTCAATTAGAACGAGGCACTTCCCCATTCTCAGAGAAGCTAAATCAAAAAATAGCTAATAAGTCCGTTACAGCAATTGATGAAGGAAATTCAGATGGTGCATTTGGTTCTCTTTGCATAGATGACGAAGGTATGGAGCCTAAGCATACAGTTCTAATAGAAAAAGGAATTCTCAAAACATTTATTAGTGATAGGGCTGGTGAATTAAGAACAGGGCATAAAAGGACTGGTAGTGGAAGACGTCAAAACCATTGCTTTGCCGCAGCTAGCAGAATGAGAAATACTTATATTGCACCAGGGGAATACACTACTAATCAACTTATAGAAAGTGTGGAAGATGGACTATATTGCAAGTCCATGGGGGGAGGAAGTGTCGGTCCCACAGGTCAATTTAATTTCTCTGTAGAAGAAGGATACCTTATCAAAAATGGTAAATTGACCAAGCCTGTGAAGGGAGCAACACTGATTGGAGAAGCAAAAGAAGTTTTACCTAGAATATCAATGTGTGCAAATGATCTTGATCTAGCAGCAGGTTATTGTGGTTCAGTAAGTGGAAGTATTTATGTTACCGTAGGTCAACCACATATAAAAGTTGACTCAATTACAATTGGAGGTAGATAGTAATGAAAGATAAAATCTATCTAGAAGATAAGTCATTAGATTGCAATCGGCTAACAGAGTTACTTGAAAGCTTTTCAAGTAAAGAGTCAATTAAGCAATGGGACTTAGGAGCATCATGTAGTAAGGATATTTCTGTTCAGGTCGATAAAGGAATAGCAAAGCAATTAAAAGGATCACAAAGAAACTCAATTACTATAAGAGTATGGAACAGTCATGGACTTGTTGGAGTAACAAGTACTTCAGACTTAACTGATAATGGACTAAATCAAGCCTTTGAAGCAGCATATTTAGCTAGCAGCTTTGGAAACCCCAGTGACATTCCACAATTCTCCCCATTAGCGAAATCAAAATTGCCAGAGTTAGAAATAATTAGAACCAAATCAAAAGGTATAAAGTATTTATTTGACTTATTGAAGGATTCCGAACATTCTCTTCTTGAAATGCATGAATCTATAAATTCAATACCTTATAATGGTATTGGAGAAACAGATTTCGAGCGGATATATTTAAATAGCGATGGAGCGAGTAGACAAATAAGAGCAAGTCAGGCAAGTATCTATTTGTATGCTAGAGCCGAACAACAAAATAGAAAGCCTAGGAGCTCTGGTGCTGTAAGGATTGCACATGGAATTGATCAATTAGACGTGGCTGGGTGTATAGAAGAAGCAGCCAACCGAACTATAAATCATCTAAATTATGAACCTATAGAAACTGGAAAGTATCTTGTTTGTTTTAAGCCAGAAGCATTTCTTGAATTAATAAATTCATTTAGTAGTATGTTCAATGCAAGAGCAGTTATAGATGGTGTAAGTCTATCAAAAGAAGATTCTATAGGAGAAATGATAGCAACACCATCCCTATCAATATATGATAATTCAATTCACCCATCAAATTTTGGAGCAAGTCCTTTTGATGGAGAAGGTACTCCCACTCAAAAATTATGTTTAATAGACGCAGGCATTTTAAAAAATTATATTCATTCTGAGGCAACAGCAAGAAAGTTTGGAGTTTCTCCAACTGGTCACGCAGGTTTAGGGGCAAAGGTTTCTGTAGGATTAGATTGGCTTGATATCTCAAAAACAAAAGGGGAAAATACAAATAATGCAAATCTATTGCACAATAAGTATTCAGATAGATTTATACTTATTGAAGGTCTAAGTGCATTACATGCTGGTGTTAAAGCTAGTCAAGGATCTTTTTCACTTCCATTTGACGGATGGCTAGTTAATAATGACAAAAAAATATCTATAGAAGCAGCAACCATTGCTGGGGACATTAGAGATCTTCTTAAAAAAATTGTAAATATAGAAGAGAATCAAATAGCAACTCACCAAGGATTAAGTCCTCATGTATGGGTCGATGGACTAACAATAACTGGTGAAGAGTGAAAATTATATTTTGGGGTACACCACAATTTGCTTTGCCAAGCCTTGATGCCTTACTAGAATCCTCTCATGATGTCATAGCTGTTGTCTCTCAACCTGATAGAAGAAGAGGAAGGGGCAAATCACTTATTCCATCTGTAATTAAGAGTAGAGCGACAGGACTTGGTATTAAATCTTTTACACCAAATAATATTAATCGCCAAAGTGAAATTCAAAAAGAAATAGCTTCATTACAAGCAGATATATATATAGTTGTTGCATTTGGTCAAATCCTACCTATCGAAGTTTTGAA
>CACENO010000048.1 GCA_902560875.1 uncultured Prochlorococcus sp.
CTCCTAAAGGATCTTTAGATGGATCAAGAAATAACACCAAACGATCTCTTTGATAATCCTTTAAAGCATTCATCCATAACCAAGGAGTAGTCCAAGCAATCACAGACTGAAAGAATATAGTTATTAAAGACATGACATTTCTTTTAGGTAAAGATCTATATGCCAACAACCCTACAAAAGGAATCCAAAAAATAAGTAACCAAGGAATTAAACCTGAAATTATTGCGGTAAATAAAGTTGAAAGGACCAATAATATCCACTCCAAAGGCATCCCTGACCAATACAACATTGTCATTAAGATTGCAGCAAAAACTAAAGATGTCCCTAGGTCTGGCTGAATAAAAACCAATAGCCAAGGAACCAAAATAATACTCAAGGGTTTCAATAGATTTCTAGGCTCTTTAACACGATGCTTGTCCAGTAAAGCCGCTAAAATTATAATTGCAGTTAACTTTGCGAACTCAGAAGGTTGAATATTGAACCCCCCAATACTTAGCCAGCGCTGTGCACCCAAAGCTGACGTACCAACAAATCTGACAGCCAACAAACTGCTAACAGTAAAAATATATATGGGCAGCAAAAATGGTCTTATTCTTTCTATAGAAATTTCCGCCAAACCTCTTGCAATTACCATTCCAAAAATAGCAGTTATCCAATGGTGATACCAATCAGCATAGTTAACCTGACGCTGTGTACTGGCGATTAAAATACCCGCCAAGAGAACAAGTAAAAAAGGAATACCCCAAAGTATTAAATCTATTTTCTTGAAACCATTTTTAATGCGGTCAACTCTGAGTAAAAAAAAATTTTTACTTTTTGTTTGAAAATTGAAGGCCATTAAATAATTAATCTAAGCTACATTTTTAACAATCTTATTAGCAATATCCTTAAAAATACCTGCAGTTAAAGAATCTGGAAAATCATGAACAATGGGCTTACCATCATTCCCTCCTTCTTGCACAGTAATCTCCATAGGGACCTTTGCTAAAAGCGGTACCGAATTTTCCCCAGCCAACTGTTCTCCTCCCCCCACTCCAAACAAAGGGTAACTTTTATCAGGCTGATCAGGTGGCACGAAAAAACTCATGTTTTCAACTACACCAATAACAGGAACATCCAATTGTCTAAACATTTGTAATCCTCGACGAGCATCCTGCAAAGAAACCTTTTGAGGAGTAGTAACTATGACAACTCCTTCAATTGGTACAGCCTGAGCAAGAGAAAGCTGCGCATCTCCTGTACCAGGAGGTAAATCAACTATCAAGAAATCTAGTTCCCCCCAACAAGCCTGATAAAGGAACTGTCTAATAATTCCATTAAGCATCGGACCTCGCCAGATGACTGGTTGATTTTCCTCAATTAGCAAGCCCATCGACACCATACCTAAACCACAACTTTCTATAGGAATAATTTGTTGTTCTGCACCACTGCCGCGCACTTCGGGTGTGCAATCAGCCACCCCAAGCATTATTGGAATATTTGGACCATAAATATCCGCATCAAGGAGTCCAACCTTCAAATTCTGCTGAGCCAGTGCACAAGCCAGGTTGACTGAGACCGTACTCTTGCCAACACCTCCCTTCCCACTACTTACTGCAATGACTTTCTTAACTCCTGGAATGGGTTGAAGTTGAGGAACTTGTCCATGGGCAGCTTGTCCATGGCCAGCTTGTCCAATCGGGGCTTGGCTAGGTGGATTGCCAATCTCAATCTGAACTTCACTAATATCTTCCACGCTTAAAAGAGAGGTTCTAATTTCTTGCACAAGGCGGTCCCTTTGACTTTGAGCAAAACCAGGAAGATTTAATCGAACAATCGCCTTTGCAGAATTTACGCGAATTTGATCTAACCAACCAAGCTCAATAGCGGAACGGCCGCTACCTGAATCTTTTATAGAAATTAGAGCTTTACGCGCCTGCTCGGCTGTTGTCATTCGTTTTCGTCTAATACGATTAATCCTACGAGTGAAAGCTTATGAACTACTCTAAAAAAGATAAAAATTCTTCCCTTTAGGGCTTACCTAAAAGAGGAAGGCCAATCCAGGTGGCAGTTTTGGGCTTTCTTAACAAAGTTTTCGCAAAATCTTCCCAAAAAGATCTCGTAAAGACAGAAAAATCCACAGTGAATGCAAATATTTCATTTCCCCCTCAAAATTCAAGAGACAAAGCTAGAGAAATGGTTCTTGGATTACAAGATGAAATTTGTTCAGGCTTAGAACTTCTTGATGGAGACGGGAAATTCCAAGAAGAATCTTGGGT
>CACENO010000049.1 GCA_902560875.1 uncultured Prochlorococcus sp.
CGCCAAATGAACAGCATATTCACCGGTTCCATTCAAAAAATCTTTAGTTCCATCCAAAGGGTCAAGAATCCACAACCACTCAGAATCAACGATTGACCGATCAAACAATTGGCCCTTTGCGGTTTCTTCACTAAGAAGTATCCATGGCACACCTGGATAAAAAGAATTCAACCCATCCAGTAACCAACTATTAACAGCAAGGTCAGCAGCAGACACAGGTCCATCTTTATTAGTTTCTATCTTCAATTCTCTTGAAAAACCATATGGGGGTTGGACTCCTCTTGCATAAGCCATCAAAATATCTGCAGCTCCCCAGCTAAGTTCCCTAAGTCGAAGTAAAAGCTCATCCTGAGTCACACCTTCGGGGAGAACGGGTGTAATTGACATCATGTATTTCAAAAAGGGCATTGTGAGTAAACGAATTGAGCCAGCACCAGGAGTGCTCTATGTAGTGGGGACCCCAATTGGAAATCTGGGAGATTTATCTCCTCGTGCCCAATCCCTGCTCAAAAACGTTTCTATCATCGCTTGTGAGGATACGCGTCATAGCGGCCAAATGCTGAGACATGTTGGAGCTACCGCACCACTTTTAAGTTTCTACGAGCACAACACCAACACTCGACTTCCTCAATTAATTGATTTTTTAAGCCAAGGTAAAAGTTTAGCCCTAATAAGTGATGCAGGACTTCCTGGAATAAGTGATCCAGGAGAAAAGCTTGTTTCAGCAGCCAGAAATGAAGGGCATGAAGTAATTTGCATCCCAGGACCTTGTGCAGCAATAACTGCATTAGTAGCAAGTGGAATTCCATCCCATAGATTTTGCTTTGAAGGATTTCTTCCTGCAAAAAGCAATGAAAGGAAAAAGTTTCTGTCTTTAGTCGCAAAAGAAACTCGAACAACTATTCTTTATGAAGCACCTCATAGATTGATTCAATTACTTGAGGAATTAAGCGTATTTTGTGGTGAAGATAGGCCTCTACACATTTCAAGGGAGCTAACAAAACGCCATGAACAACATATAGGGGCCACAATTGGAGAAGCCCTTGAATATTTCCTGATCAATAAACCTATAGGAGAATTTACACTTGTACTGGGAGGTGCATTAGAAGAAATCAATCCTCAAAAAAATAAGGAAGAACTAATTGCAGAGATGAAAGATTTGGTAAGGAATGGAAGCAGTCGAAGTGAAGCAGCCAAGAAATTAGCTTTGAGACATGGAGAGTCTAGAAGACTTTTGTATGCTCTCGTTCATAAAATAGATTTTGATGGTGGGAATTAAGCTCAAAGAATGTCATGATATTGGAGATAATATTTACTCCTGAAAAATGATTCTAAGAGTCAAATTACTAATAATCAGCGTAGCTAGTGGAGCAATACTTCTTCTTATGCTTTGTCTAGGAGCGCAAAACTTAAATGACCGCCAAGAATTGAGACTAGGCACCACCAAAACAGTTCCATTACCTACAGGATTCTTAATTGGAGTTTCAATAGTTTTAGGAGTTGTTAGCGGAGGAAGCACAGCAGCATTAATACTATCTCCACCACAATCTGAATGATTCAACTAAAACAAAGATGATTCTAATCTAATGCTATCAATGATCCTTCTAAAAATAATCTTGTAATCCCACGCGCTAATAAAAAAGGTGTAGAGATTTCAAATACATCTGTATCTGGCACTTTGATAACTCTTTGACTACGTCCACAATGACGCTTAGCTGTTCGTTGGTTCAAAAACAGACAAAGCGCTTGACGTTCCTGATCTAATTCAGATAAAACTCCTAATTCTGGAAATTCCTTTAAAGATCGTGATTCTAACTCTACAGATCTATCAACCAACATATAAACAACTCCTGGCAATACTCCTGGTCCTAACTTCTCACAGGATATTTTTTCAGGCTCCTTAGCCTCAAATGCTGCAGGAAGCGGTACTAATTCCTGAAAGATATCTAAAGACACAGTCTCATCAACGGGAGAAATCAATGGTGTTTCGCTCGACAATTGCCCGTCAGAATCAATTAAAACTTCTTCGCAATCTTTGTTTGTTAAAAAATTTTCTTTAGAACTCCCTTCTCCTTCTAATGGGTCTGTATTTAATTGGTTAGAAGAATCATTAGTTATTTCTAGAAGATTCGATTTGGCGCTTCCATCTATCAAATCGGATCTAAATTCGGGAACTGCATTGTCAATATCATTAGTTCCCAAAAGACCTCTCTTTGA